>BQJD01000007.1 GCA_021604525.1 marine bacterium B5-7
TTAACCAGGCGGACCGATTATTCCACCATTTAGGAATCAACCCGATAAATGGTTTCTTATATCGGATGAACAGTTTTAAATCGAATGAACGCGTGGTTTGTCGAGTACGGAATTGGCGGAGTAAACCCGCAGGCCGCCATCTTGTTCATCAAGTGGTACCGTAGATGCGATCGCCGGCATCGCCAAGTCCCGGCAGAATATAACTATGTTCGTTGAGACAACGATCCACCGCGGCGGTATATACCAGCACATCGGGATGTGCCTTGGTAAATGCCGCAATTCCTTCAGGCGCTGCCAGTAAACAGACAAACTTGAGATTAACCGCGCCGGCCGCCTTGATGCGCTGCACTGCAGCGATTGCCGAGTTGGCGGTTGCCAGCATCGGATCCACCACGATCACCTGACGGCTGGATAAATCTTCCGGCACCTTGAAGTAATATTCAATGGCTTCCATTGTTTCCGGATCCCGGTACAGGCCGACATGACCGACCCTTGCCGATGGCACCAGATCCAGAATACCTTCAAGCAGGCCGTTGCCGGCACGCAGTATCGAGATAAGCACCAGTTTCTTGCCCTCCAGAACCGGCGACTCCATGTCTTCGAGTGGTGTCGATATCGGCGTCATGCGAACGGGCAGATCGCGGGTTACTTCGTAGGCCAGCAACAGCGAGATCTCACGCAGTAGCTGCCTGAAGCGTGATGTCGGCGTATCCCGACGACGCATGAGTGTTAGCTTGTGCTGGACGAGCGGATGATCGATAACAACAACGTTGGACATGATTTTCTACTGGTGGCTACTATGGACTAAGACATTACCCGGGGTCAGCCTTGGGCACGACCTCGCAGCGTCGTTATGCTAACCCGTCGACGACAGCGATCAAAGTGTCTGGCTGGAAATAACACTTCAAAAGATATCTACCAGACCATTCGGCAAGGGAAGTGCCAGCAGGAGTTGAAAAATAATGACCATGGCGGCACTGCCGGTCAGTGCCATGACAACAGCAGTGTGAATACGCACTCGTGCGCCCATAACGAGACTGCCGAGTAGTACGACGAATGCACCCAGGGCAAATCCGGCTGTCTCAATGATCACCATAAGCAGCGTGGCGAACAGCAAGACAAATAACGCAGACCCGGCAGATGGTACAGAGCTCGGTGTCTTGTCCGATACGGTTTCGTCCCCGGCCTTCTGATGTTGCATGATGTTCGCAGGACTCCGCCCTTTGAATAACAATATAGCTGCGCCCAGTGCAAACCCGGTTCCGGCAAGTGTTGCCAGAAATGGAAAAACATTTCCGCCTGTCGTACCCGAGAGCAGTCTGATTCCGGTAACTGTCAGTAACGCCAGGAACACAATAACCAACATTGCCGCGCTTGCTCTGGCGGGCACCGTTGCGCTCCTGTCTGACAACGGAGAGCTTGTGGCCGCATCCTTTGTGGTCAAGATATTGGAACGTCGTGTGTACGCGGTCAGGAATATTTTTGCGGGTCGCCATATAACCATAACAGGGACAATGGCGATCAACAGGACACCGGGTCGCATCCACCAATATGCGCCGTGTGCCTGTATGGATAACGACAGGCTGTTTTCAGTAATCGAACCTAACACCAGCCCAAGTAATAACGGCGGTCGTGGCCAGTGATTGCGAATCATTAAACAACCAAGCGCGCCGAAAATGGCGGTCACGATCACATTACCTATTCCGTTGCTGACCGCGAAGCTGCCCACAAACACGAATAGCAGCAAAAACGGCGCCAGCACCGTGCCACGCAACAGGGTTATGAAGATCAGCTGACGAATCACAACAAGGCATAAAGCGACGGCCAGCAAATTAGCGATGACGATAGTCCATAGCATTGAGAACGTAAGGCCAAGATCACGTTCAGGATCCAGCATCGCCGGTCCCGGCACGACCCCGTGCAGGACGAATGCGGATAACAGAATCGCCGTGGACACGCTGCCGGGGATGCCGAAGGCAAGCGTCGGCACCAATGAACCACCCTCCTTGCTGTTATTGGCTGCACCCGGACCCAGCACGCCTTTCACCTGATCATCGTCGCTCTCAAGTGAACCCTCATCTGATTCATCACCACCATGAACTCCTTTTTTGGCATGCGCATAGGCTACCCATTGGGCGGTGCCACCACCCACTCCCGGCAATAACCCGATGTATGCGCCAATTAAACTACAGCGAAGAACCAGCCAGCGATGTTTTACAACATCTGAAAAACCGACCAGGATATTGGTCATGCGCGTGACCGTCGATCGATCTCGAACTTCGTTCCTGGAAAACAACACGACGATTTCCGGTATCGCAAAAAGACCCAATGAAACCGCGACCAGGGACAGACCATCCCATAAAAATAACGACGCTGAACCTAAAATCATATCGAATGTAAATCTCGGTACACCCGACACTGGATCGAAGCCGATCATGGACAGCCAAAAGCCAAAACAGGCCATGGCAAGGCCGGCCAATCGGTTGCGACCACTCACCGCTGACACCGAGGTAATGGCGAGTAAGGTGAGCATGAATAACTCGGGAGAACCAACTGATAACAGTAATGGACGCACGACCGGTATGGCCAGCGCCAGCCCCAGCGCACCAATCAACGCACCGACCACGGAACTGCCAAGCGCCGCGCCCAGTGCCCTGCCGGCCTGACCTCGGCGAGTCATGGCATGGCCATCGATTACAGTTGCCGCTGCGGTTCCTTCACCCGGGATTCCCACCAGCACCGAAGTCACATCACCGGTTGTGGCGGTGACCGAGCCAAGACCCAGCAGGAAGGCGAATGTCGCTGTCGGTTCCATGGAATAGGTGAACGGGATCAAGAGTGCGATGGTACCCGCTGAACTGATTCCCGGAAGGATGCCGACGAGGAATCCGAGTAAAACACCGGCAAAAAGGAATAAAAACGCAATGCTGCCTGCGGGCGTCAGCGGCAGAATCGCCGCAAGGCCATCAATGAGAGCGCCGATTGTTGTCACAATAATGTTAAGGGTCGACTAACGGACGTAGAGCTTCAAGCTGTGCCGCCGGCATACTCACAATCAAATTCACATACTCTTCAAGGCGATGACCCCTGATGGGATTGACAACTAATCCGGCACGTTCGATATCGGCGAGAAAAGCCTCATCGCTCATGGTCGCGTCGAAGGCCCGGCGGAGAATTTCGAGACGGTCTTTCGGGGTGCCCGGAGGTGTTGTATAGGACCGATGAAGCTCGAAGCCGGCTGACATGGAATCCAGCGTTGCGATGTCGCTTGGGTCGTCGATCAAGTCGTGTACCTCGACAAGATCGGCAACCTCGGGGTCTCCGGGATCACCGACCCGGATCAACGGGATGAGTTTATCATCGCCCTCGGCATCAAGCATCGCACGTGCCGTGGAACGCATTGACGGCCAGGAAAAACACGCGCCGTCAATCTCCCCTGTCTGCAACGCGAGACGAATGTTGCTGGTGCCTTTATAGCCGGTAATAAGTTGTATTGGCAGCGAAGTCGCATTGCCCATGAACCGCATGAGGATATGTGTCATGTTGGTTCGACTGGATGAACCGAATTTCAAGGGCCGTGACGATGCACGCCATGCGTCGATTGAATCGATGCCGGTACGCGCCATCAGCGCGCACACCGTATTCGGCGACACCGGCGCACCGATCCAGCCGAATTTTGCAGGCTTGATCCCGTCCGGCTTATCCTCGACACGCCATTTTATTGTGTAAAAACCACTCCATGAACCAATCGTCAAGCCATCCGCGGGTACCTTGTAAAAGAAATAGTGGGCGGCAACTAAAGTCCCGGCGCCAGGCATGTTTTGCACACGAACTTCAGGCGTACCGGGAATGTGGCGACCGATGTGTCGTGCAATGACCCGTGCATAAGCATCCAGACCACCACCCGCAGTTGAACCGACAATAATGGTGACCACCTTGCCGGCATAAAACGAGTCGTCAGTCTGCGCTTGCATGGCGAAGACTAAAGCAATCGCTGTAATCAGTCTTATGATATGACGATTTGTGATGCTTTGATTTTGTCGGCGCACTACCTTGATTCTCCCTGTCCGTTTATAGGTTTATTCGTCGCAACTCCAACCGGTTTACCATCCTGTCATTCTTCTATCGTCAATCTGATAACAGGGATTGTCGAGTCATTACCGGAAAGCTCATGTCGGGCGCGCTACGAAAAAAGGGCCGCCCGAAGGCGACCCCGTATTCCGGCCGATGAATTCAGCCGTATGTGTTCAGCAGTGAACTGAAGGAGTTAGCTTGCAACACCGCTGAGCAGCGCAGAATTCATCAGACCCAAAATACTAGACATATGGATCACCTCCTTTAAGTTGTTTAAGGGAAGGCCAGATTACCACGGCATTGATCCGCCAGCCAAGCAGCAGGGGGAAATTCTGACGACCACCCGTCTGGTCTGAACCATGATATCAACGGGCGCGACCAATACGCACAGGCCAGCGCTGGTGGAATCGGCGGTGGGTGGGATGCGCATAGTAACGGCCGACTTCGAGCAGGAGATAATGATAAGTATCGTCGGCTGGTCGCTCGATTACGAAGCCCGACTTCAAGTTGTAGGCAAGAGCAGAATCATTGCCCTGGGGAACCTTGCTGATCAGACGCTCAAGTCCTAGCTTGTCAAACGCGAAACGACAAATCATCTGCGAGGCAAAGTAGGCCTCGCGGCGATGATGTGGGGGATCGATGACCATGATACCGATCTCCGCAGTATTGGCGACGATATCCCTGAGCAGGGCAATGCCCACATCAACACCATCATTCGATACGATAAATAACCACTGGTCACGTGACTTGAGAATGACCTCCTCGACATACCGTTGATGAGCATCCATTGTAATTTCGCTTGCATCACGCATACCACTGCGAACCGAGTGATGATTCCGTATGTCGAACAATGCCTTTGTATCGGCGATTCGGAACTCACGAAGACGTAACGGTCCAGCCTCGATTCGTATCGATTCGCCCTCCCCCGGAACGGGTGTATCGCCATTTGCAAGTTCAATCAATGTATCAACTGACATACACCATTCCTTACTGTGTACGCGCTGACGGGGCAACGAAACGTAACCATGAATAACCTGCCACACCTGCCACCAGTGAAGCAAACAGGATACCCATCTTCGCATTGGCGATCATTCCTGGTTGACCGACAAAGGCGAGTTCGGTCACGAATATTGACATGGTGAAACCGATGCCGGCAAGTAACCCGGCGCCAATCAGGTGGCGCATGGTGACCCCGGTGCCAAGTGAACCAAGTCCCAGCTTCCAGGCAATGACCACCGGTATCACCACGCCGATGACCTTGCCAACCACAAGTCCGGCAACGATGCCGATAACCGCAGGGTCGGCCTTGGCGTTTTCGATAGAGGCGAGATCAAGTGCGATGGCCGAGTTAGCCAGTGCAAACAGGGGTATGACGATATAAGTCGAAGGCACATGCAACATGGTTTCAAGACGCTGCAATGGCGATACCCCCAACAACATCGTGTGGTGAAGATGCCAGGCTTCGGCACTCTGCTTCGGGTTGTCGATCAAGTGCTTGCTATCGTCGTTAAATGATTCGAATCGATCCAGTTGAAAACGTAGCGCCTGACCAAGTTGCGACGGTCGATAGCGTGTATAGGCAGGGATGGTCCAGGCAGCGATAACCCCCGCGACGGTTGCATGAACTCCCGATCCCTGCATCGCAGCCCACAGGCACACGGTGAGAATAAAGTACGGCAAGGGTCTGCGAATTCCCGCCATATTAAGCATCACCATCAGAAACACGAATATGCCGGCTACGCCCAGATAACCGAATGAAATGTCGGTGGTATAAAAAACCGCAATGACCGTGACCGCGCCCAGATCATCGACAATGGCCAGGGCAACCAGGAACATCAGGAGGCTTTTCGGCACTCGCTTGCCAAGCAAAGCCGCCACACCCACCGCGAAGGCGATGTCGGTCGCCATCGGTATGCCCCAGCCATCCCGCGCCGGACCGTCACCGACCAATGCCAGGTAAATTAATGCCGGCACAACCATACCGCCGATAGCAGCGATGACGGGCAGCATGGCGTTACGCAAGGATGACAATTCGCCGGTGAGCATCTCCCGCTTGATCTCAAGCCCGACGACAAAAAAGAAGATCGTCATCAGACCATCATTGATCCAGTGATGAACGCTGTGCTCAACCTGCAGCGAACCGATGGACAGGGCAATCGGTGTATGAAGGATATGCGTGTAAGCTTCAACAAAACCACTGTTAGCGATCAGCAGCGCGATTATGGCGCAGGAGATAAGCAGAATACCGGTGGTGGTTTCCTGGTGAAGAAACTCCTCGAAAGGCGTTCGCATTCGCAAATACGCCCGTTCCCATGGGGCGAAGTAGCCTTCCTCTGATCGCATATGTTACTCCCTTGATTGACACCAATAATTAACGGTCTGACGTCATTCGCCACTCAAATGCAAAAATTCCACACAACGGATCAACGGCGATTGTCAGTGGCGTTAGTGTACGAGAAAACAATCATTATCTCAGGCACTGTTGTCATGGACTGCCATATCGCCCTTTCCTGTAGCCGGCCATCGTCCTGCATTGCGATAAAATGTATTTATTTATGACTATCGCAATGCAGAACTTTCTATCAGGCTGACTGCCTCACCGACCGGTCTTCAAACACCACACCATCGGCGCGATTCAACGCACTGACAATGGCCTTCAGCGAGGCGGTAACAATGTTGTCATCCATGCCCACGCCATACACAGGTTCGTCATCGGTGACACGTAATTCAACATACGCAGCGGCAGTGGCGTCCGCACCAGCGCCTATGGCGTGCTCGTGATAGTCAAGCAGCGTCAAGGGAAGATCAAGTGCGTCGACAAACGCCTTGACCGGACCCGCGCCTTCACCACGGCGGGTTACGGGTTGACCGTCGACGAGCATGTCCACCGACAGACGTACCGCTTCGGCGCGATGACTGTCCCCATCGATGTGATGATGTAAAAGCTGTATCGGTTTGCCTGTATCAAGATACTCGCTGGCGAACACCTTGAACAACTCCTTGCCCGTCATTTCTAGACCGTGACTGTCTGTATGTTGCTGCACCACGCGAGAGAATTCGATCTGCAGGCGCCGTGGCAAACTCAAACCATACTCACGCTCGAGAAGGAAACTGATACCGCCCTTGCCCGACTGGCTGTTGACCCGGATAACCTCTTCATAACTGCGTCCGAGATCGGCAGGATCAATGGGTAGATAGGGGAGATCCCACGGGGTATTGTCGACACGCGCGGCAAATCCTTTCTTGATGGCATCCTGATGAGAACCGGAAAATGCTGTGTGTACCAGATCACCCACATAGGGATGACGAGGGTGCACGGGCAGTTGATTGCAATGCTCCACATCTCGGCGCACCCGATCAATATCGGAAAAGTCCAGACCCGGGTCGATTCCCTGGGTGTAAAGATTCAATGCAAGTGTTGCCAGATCGACATTGCCAGTTCGTTCACCATTGCCGAACAAGCAACCTTCGACACGCTCGGCACCGGCCATCTGCGCCAGCTCTGCGGCGGCGACACCGGCACCGCGATCGTTATGCGGATGTACCGACAATACGATAGCATCACGACACTGCAAATTGCGATGCATCCATTCGATCTGATCGGCATAGATATTAGGCGTGGACATTTCAACGGTAGCAGGAAGATTGATAATCGTCTTGCGCTCCGGGGTCGGTTGCCACACCTTAGTGACTGCATTGCAGATCTCCACGGCAAACTCGAGCTCTGTGCCGCTAAACGTTTCCGGGGAAAATTCGAAGCGCCAGTCGGTATCCGAATATTGCCCCGCCAGTTCCTTGATGAGTGTGGCAGACTCGCAGGCGAGATCAACCATCTCAGCGCGGCTTTTGTTGAAGACCACATCGCGAAATACCGGCGAGGTCGCTGTATAAAAATGCATGATAGCGTTTTTTGCGCCTGCCAATGATTCAAAGCTTCGCTTGATCAAATCCTCGCGAGCCTGGGTCAACACCTGGATAGTGACATCTTCCGGTATGCGATCGGCCTCGATCAGATAGCGCACGAAATCAAAATCGGTTTGCGAAGCTGCCGGGAATGCCACCTCGATCTCCTTGAATCCGAGATCAATCAGCAGATCGAACATGCGCCGTTTTCGTTCGACGTTCATGGGTTCGATCAGTGCCTGGTTACCGTCACGCAGATCCGAGCTACACCACACGGGCGCAGTTTGAATGATTTGATCAGGCCAGGTACGGCCTTCGATAGCTACCGGCTTGAATGCACGATACTTGCTACTGGGATTGATTAACATGATGACTTATCTCACTAACGATTCATACGCGTCGTTGTTCAATTCATATTGAAACGTGACGGATCACATAGAGGCACGTCGTAGGTTGCCGCGCTGCGTAAGCAACGATAACCGGACGAAAATAAATTGTAGGGGGGTATTAGTGCGCCAAGCGGCGCAGCAGCAGAAGCGCCGGCAGTGCGCCGGCGAGTGTGACAAGCGGAAGATTGTTGGTGTTGCGAAGTTGCATATGCAGATGTATAGCGAATACTCCGTGTCCTGTCAACATATACAACAAGGGATCATGAACCGCGGCGGATGTGAATGCGTCGGGCGCACTGGTCCAATCCCGTGATAATCAAGCCTGCAACAAGACCCCAGAAAGCAGAGCCAACGCCCAATATACTAAAACCCGATGCCGTTACCACGAAGGTCGTCACCGCAGCAAAGCGCTGTTGTTCCTCTGCAAGGCTAGCGCCCAACGCACCAACCAGAGGACCGGCAAGTGCGATCCCGGCGATGGTGGCGATCAAGGCTTGCGGGAAGCTGTAAAACAACGTCACGAACGAGGCACCAAATATTGCCAGGAAGCCATATCCTGCTGCATAGACGGGCCCACACAACCAACGTTTATTCTTGTCCGGATGCGCATCGGGACCGGTACAGATTGAGGCGGTGATTGCGGCGAGGTTGGATGTGTGCGCGCCCATGCCTGCTGTCATCAGCGAAGACAAACCGGTCACGGCCAGAATGGAACGTGACGGGACCGGGTATCCGGCAGCTTTCAACACAGCAAAACCGGGCAGATTCTGCGAGGCCATGGTGACCAGGTAAAGCGGCACGCCGAGGCCAATTAATGTTGCCGTATCAAAGCCTGGGGATACCCACACTATTTCGGACATGCGCAGCTCCACAATGGGCACTGTCATTCCCAATACATAAACGAGTGCCACACCCAGTAACAACACGATCAGAACCGCCCATGCGGGCGAGTACTGTCGCAATATGACGAAGGTGATAATCAACGGTAGCACCAGGGCAGGGGCACCCGGAAGGTGATTAAATATCGCTACGACGAAGCTGAACAACACGCCGGCGAGCATCGCCGAGGCTATCGGCGTAGGAATTCGTTCGATCAATACGCTCACCGGTCGAAACAGTGCGGTAATGAGGATCAAAACCGCTGCCAGAATAAACGCGCCGACGGCAGCCTCGATTGAAACACCGGATGATGCGGCAATCAGTGCGGCGCCAGGCGTTGACCATGCCGTGATGATAGGCAATCGGTGATGAATGCTCAGGTAGGCAGTCGTTGCCATCATCGAAAGACACAACGCGGTAACCCAGGACGATGTTTGATCCGGACTCGCACCAACAGCCTGGGCTGCCGACAGGATCACGGCCAGCGATCCGCCAAATCCTACGAGTACCGCAACGATGGCAGAGATAACAACGGATGCACGCATAAGTTTGATTACCTTGGATAATAGATGATTCTCAGCCGTTACTTAATGGCTGCCGGATGTAGAGCATGGCAAATGGATACATGAATCATACAGGGTCACGCAAACATATATGATTCATGATTTCGCTTTGTCATACAGCACTTTGACGATGAAACTGCATTTTCAGAACGATCATTGACTGACACTTTTTACAGCTTCATAATCATGCCCATGGGGTTGCGAGCACCCCGTGAGGCGCCAGCCGAAGATTCGCATCCAATGAAACCTGATCAATCCAGGGAGGATGCGCATTATGCCGTCGCCAGTAAATATATTTATCGCCCTGCCTTTATGCTCGAACTGCAATCCAGATTCATCTGATTCTGTCGATTCCTGCATCGATGGCCTGAATATCCCTAATCCTGTAATTGACTCATCGTGCTCAATTGCTGCGTTCCATGACACGACATTGACCATCCGCTCTCAACCTTGCTTGAGCGATACACTATTCAGCAAACCCGGCATGGAGCATGCATCATGAGTGGCAATAAACACACTAATAATTTCACGCCCGGTATGCGTATAGTAAAGCCAATTCCATTCAAGGCCCATAAGGTCAAGACAATGTCAGCGGAGATGATAGAGACACATTTCGAGACTTTTTATGGGGGCGGAGTATGCCGACTAAACGAGATTGAAGAACGCATTGCCACACGGGACTGGATCGAGAATTCAGACCCTGATATCCAGAGTATCAAGCAGGCTGAACTGACTGCATTGAATGATGTGATCTTGCACGAGATCTATTTTGAATGCCTTGGTGACGAAAGTGAAGAAGGTAGAGAACTGAACGCAGATTGTAATTTCGCACACGCGATAACAGCTTCATTTGGGTCACTTGATCAATGGCAAATGGAGTTCAAGGCATTAGCCGGCACAATGACTGGTGGATCGGGATGGGTGCTGTTGGTCTGGTCGAAGTACGATAATCGCATGATAAACGTAATGGTCAATAATCAGCAGTCACTCCTCTTGGATGCATCATCGATTCTGGCTCTGGACATGTATGCACATGCCTATCAAAGTGACTTTGGCTCTGATATCGACGCTTACATCTCGGCATTCGTGCAGGCTATCCATTGGGGTCGAGTGGCAAAACGTTTTGATCGACTAATGACTTTGATTGCAGACGATGACAGAGAGAATTTTCCGCCGAAATCCATATCAGTCGGCGATCTTAAGAAGATGGTCGATGAAGGTGAGGGCAGCACTGTTATTCTCGACGTGCGTCATGTGGATGATCGTCAACGCTATCGCACGCGAATCATGCAAACACCCTGGCGTGATTCGCATCATGTATCCAGTTGGTCAGATGAACTCCCTAAAGACAAACCCATTGTTGTTTACTGCATGTATGGGTTCTGGGTGAGCCAGGATGTTGCCTTGGAGTTACGCGAGAAGGGATATGATGCTCGCACCCTTGAAGGTGGTATCGTATCGTGGCGTGCGATGGGCTATGACTCAACCGATATAGAAAATTAACATCAAAATCAAATTAATATCGAAAAGATTTTCTTCATGTATCTTTACGCTTTGAGTCGCCAGATCGGGTTGTACGTTTATGAATTTAATTCAGTGAAAAGAGGATGTGCATAGTGCCATCGCTCAATGAAATTACTGTCTCCCAGCTTTCACGCCTGATCGGAACTCACGACTCTCCTGTGATTATCGATCTGCGAGTCGATAAGGATTTTGATCTCAATCCAAAAGTGATTCCATCAGCCCGTCGGCATTCATTCGAGAACCTGGATTCACTGGCGACACAGCTACGCGCATCGCGCGCGGTTGTTTACTGCAATGAAGGCAAGAAGATCAGTCAGGGCGCTTGTGCCGTGCTGCACAACCACGGGATTAAAGCTGAATATCTGGTTGGCGGACACGTCGCCTGGAGCGATGCCAGACATCCTCTTGTACCCTATGTGAAAATCCCGACGACTCAGAACAAAAATCATTCTGTCTGGGTTACCCGGCATCGCCCCAAAATTGATCGCATCGCTTGTCCATGGCTCATTCGACGCTTTATTGACCCCAATGCCGAATTCCTTTTCGTCACACCAAACTCCATTATGGATATCGCGGAATTATATGAGGCGACGCCGTTTGATATAGAAGATGTGTTCTGGAGTCATCGAGGCACTCGGTGTACGTTCGATATCATGATAGAAGAGTTTGAACTGAATACCGAACCGTTACTGCAACTTGCAACCATAGTCAGGGGCGCGGATACTGATCAACTAGCGCTGGCGCCACAGTCTGCAGGACTATTGGCGGCATCACTTGGCCTGTCCCGTATGTACAGGGATGATCTGGAACAGTTGGACGCTGGCTTGTTGCTTTACGACGCGTTTTATCGCTGGGCACGGGACGCAACTGATGAAGGTCATGATTGGCCCCTTTCAAAAACCGGACACTAAGATCTGACCTGGTCCTGTTGAGCATTAATCGTTAAAGCCAATCACTGCCAGGAACATGCCCATAACCAGCGAACTACCAATAAAGTATCATCTAAATCGGTGAATCAAACTGCGCTCAGGCACGCTACATTCCCACCGAGTGGCGTACACTCCGTACGCTAACATCCAATTAATAATTTCATCAGCGAGTACCCGGAGATAGACTTAAATATGTGCCGTATTGCCACGTATATCGGTCCAACCATTCCACTTCAGAACATCATTACCGGACCCAAACATTCATTGCTTTCACAAAGCCGTGATGCGGTGGAATCGAAAGTGAATCTAAACGGCGACGGGTTCGGTATTGCGTGGTATGGACAGTTAAATGAACCGGGTCTTTATCGGGAGATTTTGCCTGCCTGGTCCGATGAGAATCTCAAGAACCTGTGCCGGATGATGCAATCACACCTGTTTATTGCACATGTTCGCGCTTCCACTATCGGTGAAACCATGAGGGTTAATTGCCATCCTTTCACGTTAGGCAAGTGGAGCTTCGCACACAATGGCCAGATAGGTGGATTCCCTCTCATGCAAAGGGAAATGGAAAGTCTTCTGCCTGATGATCTTTATCTTGCGCGGCGGGGTACTACTGATTCCGAGATCCTGTTCCTCATGTTGATTCACGAAGGCCTGGAGCAATGCCCGATATCAGCATGTCGCCGTGTTATCGATGTCCTCGAGTCAAAACGTTCAGAAAGATCCATTTCTTCTCCATTGCGGCTCACTTTTGTTTTTTCAAACGGCAATAAGTTATTTGGAGTTCGATATGCATCTGATCAATTCAGCCCCACCTTGTATCGCTCGAAATGTCTCGATAATGGCGGAATATCCCTGGCATCCGAGCCGCTTGATGGGGATGCCGAAAACTGGATCATGCTGAATCCATCGACAATGATTGAAATTGATTCCACCGATTTTCAGATACGGGATCTATAAGCGGAAAATATTTCCTGCCCCGCCATGAAACCAGGTGATGTTTTTTGGGCTTTGACTGCCGCACTAATCTGGGGAGCGACATTTCCCATTTCCGCAATCGCCCTTGAAACCACTCCACCCATATTCTTTGCATTCCTGAGATTTCTGGTCGCAGCGGCATTCATTGTTATCGTTCCGCGACCATCGGTGTCCTGGATCAAACTGATAGCAATCGGTTTATTTCTCGGCGCAGGACAGTATGGATTCATGTTCGTTTCCATGACCAGGGGTATCTCTGCAGGCCTTGCATCGTTGCTGGTTCACACCCAGGCATTTTTCACCATCATCATTGCGATGATCGTTTTCTCGGAGCGTCTCGCACCTCGTCAGTTCGTCGCTTTGATGTTCGCATTCGCAGGCCTTGCATGCCTGGTCATCAACCGTTCTCAGGCAGGGGCAATGAGCGGTTTGCTACTTGTTCTGATCGCGGCGATTTGTGGAGCTGCGGGTAATAATATTCTGAAATCACTCAAAGGAGTCAACATGCTGGGCGTTGCCGTGTGGATGAGCATGGTAGTCCCAATACCTCTTTTGATTCTGTCTGCTTTTATTGAAGGCAATGGATCACCATGGTCTCTCATGGCGACCGTAGGCTGGCCCACTATCGGTGCCCTCGCCTACTCCGCCATACTGGCAACAGTTGTTGTATTTACAATTTGGGGCCGACTTCTAACGACTTACTCCGCCGCCACGGTCGCACCGTTTTTTCTCCTGGTACCTGTATTCGGGATCAGTCTATCGGCCATGATTTTGGGTGAGACCTTCAATGGTTTGCAAATGCTCGGCGGCGGCTTGATTTTTACCGGTCTGGTCCTGGCACTTTGGCCCCGAAAAACCATGCGCATCGGGTAGGAGCCGGAGTCACATCCGCCGTCACCCCACACCACCGGGCATACGAATCCCTACCACGGCGGTTCATGAGGCAAATCTGAAATGATGAAACAGATCAAGCAGCGACACTTGGCCGCTTACGATCAAAGAGAGTTTTGGGGAAGCCCTGATTCATGTGTGAAGCACCGGCATTCCACCACGGACCGCGTCTGTTGGTGTCCGAGATCCACGCACGTTCATCCAACAGACTGTTCGATAATATTGGCGATAGCGGGCAGCCTACCATGCGATACCTGTTCGTCAGACCAACGCTTTGCCTGCGGCTTCTTTTAAATTCCACCTCGTAATGACACCTTTGCCGTGCGGCTAATCATTCCCCCCTGTCGGGCTGATAGAGGCTTTCCACCTCCAAGTGACTGCGTCCTGCCGAGCGCACCATAAGAAAAAGCCCCGCCTTCTTTCAAAGACGGGGCTTGATCTTTATCGCATGATCCCTCCAGGAGGAATCGGCGAGGCGGTGATTACATCATGCCGCCCATGCCACCCATGCCACCCATATCAGGCATTGCCGGTGCGGAAGACTTGTCTTCCGGAATCTCGGCAACCATGGCCTCTGTGGTGATCATCAGACTGGCTATAGACGCGGCGTTCTGGAGTGCGGTACGAGTCACCTTGGTCGGATCGAGAATACCCATCTCGATCATGTCGCCGTACTCACCAGTGGCAGCGTTGTAACCATAGTTACCCTTGTTGTTGCGTACCTGGTTGAGCACCACCGAGGAGTCGTCACCTGCATTGGCGACGATCTGGCGTAACGGCTCTTCCAGGGCACGGCGCACAATGCCGACACCCAGATCCTGCTCGTGGTTGGCACCTTTGACTTCCAGCAGGGCGTCGATGGCACGCACCAGTGCGGCACCACCGCCAGGTACAACGCCTTCCTCGACTGCTGCACGGGTAGCGTGCAGGGCGTCTTCAACGCGAGCCTTCTTCTCCTTCATCTCGATCTCGGTCGCTGCACCCACCTTGATAACGGCAACGCCGCCGGCAAGCTTGGCAACACGTTCTTGCATCTTCTCCTTGTCGTAATCGGAGGTCGCTTCCTCGATCTGTGCACGGACCTGGCCAACACGGGCTTCGATCTCTTCCTTGCTGCCTGCACCATCAATGATGGTGGTATTTTCCTTGCTGATCTGAATTTTCTTGGCGCTACCGAGGTCGTCAAGCGTTGCGCCTTCAAGGCTCATGCCGACTTCTTCGGAGATTACCTGACCACCGGTGAGGATGGCGACATCCTGGAGCATGGCTTTGCGACGATCGCCGAAGCCTGGGGCCTTGACTGCGCATACCTTGACGATGCCGCGAATCGTATTGACCACCAAGGTGGCAAGTGCTTCACCATCGACATCTTCGGCAATGACCAGCAACGGACGACTGGACTTGGCAACCGCTTCAAGAACCGGCAACAAATCACGAATGTTGGAGATCTTCTTGTCGTGAATGAGGATATAAGGATTTTCGAGCTCCGCAGTCATGGTTTCCTGCTGGTTCACGAAATACGGAGACAGGTAACCACGATCAAACTGCATGCCTTCAACGACATCCAGCTCGTTATCCAGGCCCTGGCCTTCTTCAACAGTGATAACGCCTTCTTTACCGACTTTCTCCATTGCCTCGGCAATGATATTACCGACCGACTCGTCGGAATTGGCCGACACGGTGCCGACCTGGGCAATTTCCTTGTGGTCGGTACACGGCCGGGACAATTCACGCAGGCTCTCGACAGCGGCAAGAACCGCCTTGTCAATACCACGCTTGAGATCCATCGGGTTCATGCCCGCGGCAACGGCTTTCAGGCCTTCGCGGACCATGGACTGGGCCAGCACGGTGGCTGTGGTGGTGCCGTCGCCGGCAACGTCGGAGGTCTTGGAAGCGACTTCCTTGACCATCTGGGCACCCATGTTCTCGAACTTGTCTTTCAGTTCGATTTCCTTGGCGACGGAAACGCCGTCCTTGGTGACTGTGGGAGCACCGAAAGACTTGTCCAGAATCACATTACGGCCCTTGGGACCCAGGGTGACCTTGACAGCGTCGGCCAGGATATTGACGCCACGCAGCTTGGCAGCGCGTGCCGCTTCGCCGAATTTGACTTCTTTTGCAGACATGTTTGTTTTACCTCAACAATGCTTTGATATTCAGTCTTTAAATGGACTTGGTGATGATGATCGGTCGGCCTTAGCCTTCGATAACACCCATGATGTCGTCTTCGCGCATCATGAGCAGTTCTTCGCCATCAACCTTGACCTCAGTTCCTGAGTACTTGCCGAACAGCACCTTGTCGCCAACCTTGACGTCAAGAGGGCGAAGCTCGCCGTTATCGGTCAACTTGCCATTACCGGCAGCAAGGATTTCGCCTTGCATGGGTTTCTCAGCAGCACTATCAGGAATGACGATGCCACCCGGTGACTTGCGCTCATCTTCGAGCCGACGAACCACGACGCGGTCGTGAAGTGGACGAATCTTCATTCGTTCTCTCCTATAAATTCAAAGGTTTACATTACTTGGTTTTGCGAGGAGTACTAATTGTTAGCACTCGCCTCGAACGAGTGCTAATGATAGGGACGACAAATTCAAAGTCAAGACCCTGAAGCCTCAAATTGAAAGAGAATTGATTCAATGACCAGAAATAACTGGAACCTGTTTCAAAGCGAACGAAGACCGCCAGGACAAGGCAAACAGGAGAAAAAACGCAGTTTGCTTGAGCAAATATGTAACACTGTATTGGTGAGTTGCAGCCATTTTGAGACAAGTCCTACTTGTCGACCCGGCGAAACTCACCCTCAAGCGTGTTGCCACCCGGACGTCCCCTGCCACCGTCGGGTGTGCCCTTGGGATTTCCAGCCGCCCTGATAACACCCGCCTTGAGCAGGTAATCGGCAAGGGTGCTGCGCAATGGCGGCACCAGCAAGGCAAAGCCCGTAAAATCGGTGAAAAAGCCTGGTGTTAGCAAGAGCGCACCGGCAATCAACAAGAATAGTCCCTCAATAAGCTCCCTGGCGGGTAACTGTCCGTGATCAATGCTGATCTGCACGCGGGTGAGTGCGGCCATGCCCTGCATACGCACCAGCCAGGCGCCGATAACAGCAGTTAGCACAACAAAAAATATCGTCCAGGCTGCGCCAATTTGCGAACCGATTTCTATCAACAGGTAGATTTCAACAAACGGCACGAGAACGAATAGCAATAAAAGGAATCGAAACGGAAACATGGCTTGTATTAAATAATGGTTATCGACAGATCAAATTGTGATTCAAATATTATGGAGCGCTTATATTGCCCACTATAATCTGGCACTATCATGCACCTCGCGAACCTGGCCTGGTCCGGTATGTCTGTCCCGCTTGAACCGTGACAGAACCAGGTCCCGTCGACAGACATACGAACAAACGAATGAGACAGCAAATGGCAGCGTTTTCCAGAGAATTATCCAAGTGCCTAATCTGGGTACTTTTGGTGATGTTTACAAGCATTGCCACTGCCCAGGACGAGGAGCTCCTCGAGCCGGACAAGGCATTCGCATTATCGGTACAGGCAAATTCCGCCAATCATGTAACGGCAACCTGGGATATTGCCGACGGTTACTACATGTATCGCGACAAATTCCATTTCAAGGCGACCAACGGCGGCATGATCACGGATGTCACCTATCCAAAGGGCAAAATCAAAAGTGACGAATTCTTTGGCGATGTCGAGGTTTATGTTCATCAGGCACGCTTTGAACTGGCTCTCGATGCCAATACATCGAACGTATCGTTAACACTCGAAGGCCAGGGATGTAACGAACCGGTCGGAGTCTGCTATCCACCGCTGATCAAGAATATTGTACTGACGTTGCCAGCAGCCAATGCTGCGTCGGCCACCTCGACCGATGTGAACGCCGTGTTACCCGGACTCACTTCATCAACACCGTTATCTTCCCCCGTGGCTACACCTGTAAATCCGGCTCTTGAGGGTTTAAGCGGGAATGCGGCCGGCAGTGACGACAGTGTTACTCAACTTCGCAATCTGCTCGGCAATCTTGACACCGAAGATGAATTCCTGCCGGTTGACGAGGCATTCAAACTGGACCTATCGGCACTTGACGGACGCACTCTCGCAGCGCAATTCAAGGTCGCCGACGGCTACTACCTGTATCGGGACAAAATCACATTCAAGGTTAACGCGGGTGACGCCCAAACAGGCCAGATTTCCCTACCACCCGGCGAACAGAAGAACGACGAATTCTTTGGCCTGATGTCGGTTTATCATAACGATTTCGATGCGACCGTACCGTTGCTGCGAAGCAGTCCGCAGGCAACCACCATCAGCCTGACTGCCGGGTACCAGGGGTGTGCTGATAAAGGCATCTGCTACCCACCGGTGACTCGAGAATTCAATATCGACCTGCCCGTCCTGGTTGCCGCCGCTGAAGCAGCGGAGCCTGCATCCGGCGAAACGGCCGTGCAAGCGAAACAGTCTGGGTCAGCACCTGCAACCGGCTCGAACGATGCGGCAGGCAGGGCATCCACGAAAAGCCTCATCGGCTATCTGGTCGCTGCCTTTGGCGTGGGTCTGCTGTTGACCTTCACGCCATGCGTGTTGCCGATGATTCCCATCCTGTCGAGCATTATCGTCGGTCAGGGCGCCTCGGTCACGCATTTGCGCGGCGGCCTGCTGGCATTCATCTACGTACTCGGCACCACGGTCACCTATGCCGCCATTGGTTGGGTGGCCGGTGCGACCGGCGATCAGTTACAGGCCTATTTCCAGAATATCTGGGCGATCGGCGCACTTGCCCTTGTTTTCGTGGTGTTATCGCTGTCGATGTTCGGCCTGTTCAAGATTCAGATGCCATCATTCATCCAAAGCCGGTTGTCACAAAAAAGCGCGGGATTATCCGGTGGCACCGCCGGCATGGTATTCGTTCTCGGACTGATGTCGGCGCTGATCGTCGGCGCCTGCGTCTCGCCACTCCTTATCTCGTTACTCGCCATTGCCATCACCCAGGGCGATCCCCTACTGGGGGCCCTGATGATGTCAGCCATGTCTTTCGGCATGGGTGTGTTTCTGGTTGCTATCGGCTTCGGGGCCGGTTTCCTGCTACCCCGTGCAGGCGCCTGGATGGAACGCGTGAACTACGTATTCGGAGTCATGCTACTGGCGGTTGCCATTTATCTGCTGGGAGCCATTCCCGAGGTGCCGGTCTTGTTGCTGTGGTCTGCGCTGATGATAGTCGTGGCTGTCTATCTCGGCGCAACCCAGTCGATTCCACAAGACTCCGGAGGCTTGAGATATCTGCAAAAGGGGCTCGGCATCATATTGCTGGTGTGGGGCGTTGTGGGACTGATCGGCGGATTGATTGGCGGTCGCGATATCATGCATCCGCTGCCGGCAGGAGTTTTCAACCTGGCGCAAACTTCGTCATCCGAACAACCCATCCATGAAGAACTGTTTGCCAGGGTTGGCTCACCTGCGGAACTGGACGCGGAGTTTGCTGCGGCGCGTGCCGAGGGTCGACATGTGATGCTCGATTTCTACGCCGATTGGTGCACCGATTGCATTCGCATGGAGAAGACGACATTTGTCGATCCGCAAGTAAAAAATCTGTTCGACCAATCCTTTCATCTGGTGCAGGTTGACGTCACCGACCCGAACGATCCCGGCGGCAAGGCGATCAAGCAACGCTATGGCGTGTATGGTCCGCCAGCCATCCTGTTTTTCAAGGACGGCAATGAAGTACGCGACCTGCGCCTGTACGGCTACCGCGACAAGGACACATTCATCGACATTTTGCGCAAGCTGTAACAGCGGGATCACCTAATGGCAACGACACGGACTTCCCAGATTACCCTGTTCCTGGTGTTCGGCATCGCCGCGCTGGTGGCCGGTTACTGGTTTGCAGAGCATCGCCAACAAACTGAATCTGGTAATCTGGCTAAAGAACAATCCGACACTCTGGTGTCTTTTGCGGCGCGTGACAGCCAGGGTATGGACAGAAACCTTGACGAATGGCGCGGTCAGCCGCTGATTGTGAATTTTTGGGCGACCTGGTGCACCCCCTGCCGCGAGGAAATACCGGATCTTATCGATGCCCAGCAGGAGTTTGCCAATCGAATACAAATTCTGGGTTTTGCCGTTGATCGTGCAGAGCCGGTGGCGAGCTTCATTGATGAATTCGGTTTCAATTACCCGACACTGGTCGGCGAGTCCGAAGGCATGGAATTGATGGCACTCTACGGCAACAACGGTGCCCTGCCCTTTACGATCGCCTTTGATCGAGATGGACAACTGGTGGCCCGCAAGTTAGGCCAGGTATCGGCAAGCAAGATCGTTGAAATGGTTGACGCAGCAAACCCCTGATTCCACGCAATTCTCGCAAACAGCCCCAAAGTTCGGCGAAATCGTGTATAACGGTCGATAATTAGACATGAACGGTCAAAAAACCGATAATCCCGTGATTGCCCCGAATACTTCGCCTTATGACCGATCTGCTCATTTTAAACGGACCCAACCTGAACCTGCTCGGCAACCGCGAACCCCAGCACTACGGTAGCGCCAGCCTCGATTCGATCAACACCGCTCTTGAGTCCCGTGCCCGGGAAAAGGGCTACTCGTTGGCCGCCAGGCAGTCCAACAGTGAAAGCGAACTGGTGGAACTGGTGCACCAGGCCAGCGTCGAATCGGTCCGTTTCATCATCATAAATCCGGCGGCCTACACCCATACCAGCGTGGCGCTACGCGATGCCCTGGCAGCGGTTGACATTCCGTTTATTGAGGTTCATCTGTCGAATATTTACGCCAGGGAACCGTTTCGCACGCACTCATATTTTTCCGACATCGCAGCAGGGGTCATTTCCGGCCTCGGCGCGCATGGTTACATCCTTGCGCTTGACGCGGCGATCCATCGACTCGACACCACATCTGGCTAATTATGGATATCCGAAAAGTAAAAAAATTGATTGAACTGCTCGAAGAATCCCAACTCTCGGAGATAGAAATCTCCGAAGGCGAGGAGTCCATTCGACTGAGCCGTGCCAGCACCCAAGTATCAATGGCAGCACCCATGATGCATCATGCGCCGCCAGTCACCGATGCACCGCCGCCACAAGCCGCTGCAACCCCGACCGTCGAAGAGTCGCCGGGACACAAGGTGACATCGCCGATGGTCGGTACGTTCTATACCTCGTCAAGCCCGGATACGCCGCCCTTTGTGAGTGTCGGCTCGGCGGTTGAAGAAGGTGAGACCCTGTGCATTATCGAGGCCATGAAAATATTTAACCAGATCGAAGCCGACACCTCCGGCGTAATCAAGCGAATCCTCAAGAACACCGGCGACCCGGTGGAGTACGGCGAGACACTTTTCATCATCGGCTAGGAAACAAACATCATGTTCGATAAGCTGATGATCGCCAATCGCGGCGAGATCGCGCTCAGAATCCTGCGCGCCTGTCGCGAGCTCGGCATCAAGACAGTAGCACTGCATTCCACCGCAGACCGTGACGCCAAGTATGTACGGCTGGCTGACGAATCGGTCTGTATCGGCCCGCCTGCGGCCTCTGAAAGCTACCTCAACGTGCCGGCTGTGATTGCCGCCGCCGAGGTCACCGATGCCGGCGCCATCCACCCCGGTTACGGATTCCTCTCCGAGAATGCCGATTTCGCCGAACGCGTTGAACAAAGCGGTTTTGTCTTCGTTGGCCCAACGGCGGAAACCATCCGTTTGATGGGTGACAAGATCTCCGCAATCAAATCCATGAAACAGGCCGGCGTGCCCTGCGTGCCTGGATCTGATGGACCGTTACCCGATGACAGCGATGAAGTCATCAGAATCGCGGCCGGTATCGGTTATCCGGTTATCGTCAAGGCCACCGGCGGTGGTGGCGGCAAGGGTATGCGCGTGGTGCACACTGAAGCGGCGTTGATTAACGCGGTTCGGTTAACCCGCAGCGAAGCACGCGCTGCCTTTAACAACGATGTCGTCTACATGGAGAAATTCCTGGAAACACCACGTCACGTGGAAATCCAGGTACTCGCCGATACCCACGGTAATGCAGTTCATCTTGGCGACCGCGACTGCTCGCTGCAGCGTCGTCATCAGAAAGTTATCGAAGAGGCACCCGCACCCGGCATCAGCGAAGAGCAACGACAGCGAATCGGTATGCGTTGCGTCGAGGCCTGCTGTTTGATTGGCTATCGTGGTGCCGGCACGTTTGAATTCCTCTATGAAAACGGCGAGTTCTATTTCATCGAAATGAATACCCGCGTGCAGGTCGAACACCCGGTTACCGAAGAAGTCACCGGCATCGATATTTTGAAAACACAAATCAAGATCGCCGCCGGCATGGAGCTTGAATTTTCCCAGGACGATATCGTGATGAAAGGTCATGCGATCGAGTGCCGTATCAACGCCGAGGATGCTGAAACCTTCATGCCGAGCCCCGGGCGCATCAGCCAATATCACCAGCCGGGCGGGCCAGGCATTCGCGTCGATTCGCATGTCTACAGTAATTACGTGGTGCCACCGTATTACGATTCGATGATCGCCAAGGTAATCTCATCCGGCGCTACTCGTGATGAGGCGTTAGGGCGCATGTACGGGGCCCTGCAGGAAATGATCGTCGAGGGTATAAAAACCAACATCCCATTGCACCAGCGATTGATATCGGACGGCGCATTTCGACAGGGCGGCGTAAGCATCCATTATCTTGAAAAACTGCTAGCCAGTTGATTAGACAAGTCGGTTTATGTGTTGAATAGCGTGACCTGGCAACAACTCGGTATCCGCTTGCCTGGAGAATGTGCTAACGCAGCTATCGAGCTGCTCGAAGCATTCGGGGCGCTGTCCGTCAGTGCGGTTGCCGAAGACGGTGACGACCGCTTCGATGTCGCCGATCCACGTCTGGAGCTCTGGTCGGTGACACGGCTTATGGCGTTGTTCGAGGCCGATACGGCCCTGCAACCGGCCATCGATGCGCTACAGGCGACTTTTAAGATTAACCCCGAAGACATCTCCATCGATCTGGTCGATGATTGTGACTGGGAGCGAGCTTTTTTAAAGAATTTTAAGCCGATCGAGATAACCCCTGATCTATGGATTTGCCCGAGCTGGTGTACGCCGCCGCGAACCGATGCCGTTAACATCGTTCTCGACCCCGGGCTTGCCTTCGGCACAGGAAGCCACGCTACCACCGCGCTGTGTCTGCGCCATCTCGCTGATCTACCCCTTAATGGATCGACGGTGCTCGACTTCGGCTGCGGTTCCGGCATCCTTGCCATCGCCTCGCTGAAGCTCGGCGCGGATCACGCCATCGCTACAGACATCGACACACGCGCAATTGATGCAACGCGTGAAAACGCCCTGGCCAACGGCGTGCTCGATCGTCTCGAAATAATCACCGCCGACGAAATCGGTTCAGCCATAAAGGCGGATGTTGTTATCGCCAATATTCTTGCCGTAACCTTGATTGAACTCGCCAGGGTAATTGAAAATCCATGTTCACCAGGCGCAATATTACTGTTGTCGGGTATACTCGCAAAACAGCGGGATGCGGTGATTCAGGCATTCCCGTCGTTCAAATTTTCAACCATTCGCCAGGATGAATGGCTGCTGCTGGCCAGTCAACCCTTTGAACCCCATTAAAGCCATGCATACCCAGTGCCCCAAGTGCAGCACAGTTTTCAGAGTGACCGAGGAAATTCTCTCGGTGAAGGCAGGACTGGTCCGCTGCGGCGATTGTGAAAACGTCTTCAATGCAACCTGGAATCTGGTCGAAACTGACGTAGGTGAATCCGAGCCATCACAGGACGATGATCGCGACTTCAGCGATACAACACGATTTACCGACCATGTTGAAGACTCGATAACCGCGTCATCCCTGGATGAAGATACGAGTGATGATGAACCGGGTGGTACGGATATCCGCCATGGTACCGATAACGCCAGAGAATCATTCGATGATGATCCTGGCGATGACAGGGACGACGATATAAGCGATATCGGCGATAGCGACGACGATACCATCAGTGACGAAGAGATACGCCGCACGCTGCACCTTGATGAGGACATCAACAACGATTTCGATGACGATGCACCTCTGCGAGTCGAACGAAACGATGTGGTAGATAACCATTTACGCCATGATCACGATACGTCCAATGCAGGTGTGTCAAATACCCACGGCGCGCATATGAAGCGCATCGAGCCGCGCCTTGGCTCCGCCCCGCCCGGCGAGCTGTCGGTCAGTGCAGATGATGGCCTGCTATCTCGGCGACCACCGCGAAATGAATCTCGCAACCAACCACGCCGTGATGATCGATCGGGGCGCAAACGTCGCTCCACCATCCAGTTAAAGGCGCCCGTGAAGCCTCATCCGGCAAATGCTCACAACAATAAACCCAACCTTGAAAGCAACGAATACGAGATCACGCCAAGAGTCGATCCCAACGTTCACTGGGTAGCGATTCCTGATAACGATAATCGTGGCA
Organism: marine bacterium B5-7; assembly: GCA_021604525.1. Lineage (GTDB taxonomy): Bacteria > Pseudomonadota > Gammaproteobacteria > Arenicellales > CAJQKF01 > BQJD01. Next base: position 24,616 of record BQJD01000007.1, read on the forward strand.
CACAACTCCTATGGGCCAGCGGCGCTTTATTGATGTTGGTACTGATGGTTATGCAGGTGCGATTCATTCTGATCGACCCGCTCTACTCGATTCCTGCCACGCGACCTTACATCAGCCTGTTTTGCGAATTCGCCGGATGCCAGGCACCTGTCCGCACCGACCCGGCGTCAATCGATATCGCTCAGACACGGGTCGACCTGAATCCTGAAGTACCCGGCGCTGTGAGAATAAAGGTCAACCTGATCAATCGTGCCGACTTCGCCCAACCTTATCCACCCTTGCAGCTCACCCTTACTGACAAGGATGGTCGTATCGTTGGCAGGCGGACCTACCTGCCAACCGATTATCTTGATGGTGAAGCCGCCACGGCATTACTTGATCCACAAATCCTTGCCATAGCCACACTTGATCTCGCCCATCCGAACGAAAATGCTGTGGGCTTCGAGACCATTGTGGTCACAGGCGCGGGTTGATGTCATGAAGATTGGAGAATTTGAATTCAGTGCACCGGTGTTCCTGGCGCCGATGTGCGGAATAACCGACACGCCATTCAGAAAGCTGTGCAAACGCCTCGGCGCGCCCCACGCGCTCACCGAGATGATCGGCAGTCAGCCGGGTGTGCGTCAATCCCGCAAAGCCCGTGACCGTATGGATCATCGTGGCGACAGCGGCCCGATTCACGTGCAGATTGCCGGCGCCAATCCATCGCAGATGGCAGATGCGGCGCGTTATAACGTCGATCATGGCGCTGACCTGATCGATATCAACATGGGATGCCCAGCGAAGAAAGTATGTAACACCCTTGCCGGTTCATCACTGTTGCGCAACGTTAAACAGGTGAGCGCCATCATCGAGGCGGTGATCGAGGCGGTCGACGTACCGGTCACCCTCAAGATGCGCACCGGTTGGGACCGTGATTCACGCAACTGTGTCGAGGTGGGCCGGATTGCTGAATCAGCGGGTATTGCCTGCATCACATTACACGGCCGTACACGCAACGATTTCTACAAGGGCGAAGCGGAATTCGAGTCATTGAAACGTCTGCGTGATGCGGTGCAGATCCCGCTAATCGCCAACGGCGATATTGTCGATGCAAGACGTGCCAGGACCGTACTCCGCGATACCGGCGCCGATGCCGTGATGATTGGACGCGGTGCGCAGTCCCATCCCTGGCTGCCCGGCGACGTTGCTTCATTTCTTAGCCAGGGCAGCGATCGTGCCGAACCGTCAGATAATGAGAAACGTGATATTCTTCTCGCACTAGTCGCCGATCTGCACGCCTTCTATGGAGACCTTGGGGTACGCATGGCGCGCAAGCATATTTCCTGGCAAATCGAATGTTTCTCTCCAGAAGCCGATGAACGCCGCGCGATCCTGAAGGCGCCTTGCGCCCAACGGCAGCTTGAACTCTTGCAACGGTTTTTTGAAAGCCGCATCCAGTTACCGAAAGTCGCATGAGCGAACCAACACCCGCACCACTTTGCAAATGCGTCGAGTACGCATTAAAACATTACTTCGAACAACTTCAGGGCGAAGCACCAAGCGGCGTTTACGACCTGGTGTTGTGCGAGGTTGAACGTCCCCTGTTAAAGGCCATTATGGATTATGCCGGCGGTAACCAGTCACGTGCGGCACGTTACCTCGGCATCAATCGCAATACCCTGCGCAAGAAGCTCGACCGCCACGGTCTGGAGTAACGCTACCGCACAAAAGCGATTAGCGTCACCTGTTTTCAATTTTTCACTATTAAGTATTCAATCCATGAGCCATGATCAGCAAAAGATTGCCCGTGCACTGATTAGCGTGTCTGACAAGTCCGGCATCCTCGAACTTGCCAGGGCGTTATCTGCATACGGCGTTGAAATTCTCTCCACGGGCGGCACGGCAAAGCTGTTGCACGAAAACAGTGTGACTGTTGTCGAGGTATCCGATTACACCGGTTTTGCAGAGATGATGGACGGCCGCGTCAAAACGCTGCATCCGAAAATTCACGGCGGGCTGCTTGGTCGCCGCGGCACCGATGACAAGATCATGACCGAGTGCGATATCCCGCCAATCGATCTGTTGGTAGTCAATCTCTACCCATTTGAAGCAACCGTGCAAAACGAAAACGCAACGTTTGCAGACGCCATAGAGAATATCGATATCGGCGGACCGGCCATGTTGCGCTCCGCAGCCAAGAATCACGCGGCGGTAACGGTGGTCTGCGATCCTCATGACTACGGCCGTGTGATCGAGGAGATCGTTGCAAACGGCGGAGTCAGCGCCACAACCCGGCGCACGCTTGCCTTCAAGGTATTCGCCCATACTGCCAGTTACGACGGCGCCATCTCCAATTATCTGAGCAGTCTTGATGAGAGTGATCGCCCACAAACCTTTCCTGATGTGCTCAACATGCAGTTCCGGCGCTTGTCAGTCATGCGCTATGGGGAAAACCCGCACCAGGATGCCGCATTTTATCGAGACAATTACATTGAATCCGGCAGTCTTGCCGCCAGCGTTCAGCTACAGGGCAAGGAGATGTCCTATAACAACGTCGCCGACACAGACGCTGCCCTTGAATGCGTCACTAGTTTCGATTCACCGACATGCGTCATCGTCAAGCATGCCAACCCCTGTGGCGTTGCCACGGCCGAGACGATAATCGATGCCTATGAAGGTGCCTATGCAACCGATCCAACTTCAGCATTCGGCGGGATTATCGCCTTCAACCGAACCCTTGACGGCGCAACCGCGCGGGCCATTGTCGACAGACAGTTTGTCGAAGTAATAATCGCCCCATCGGTACATCAGGATGCACGCAAGGTGCTTGCAGAAAAAAGCAATATTCGCGTTCTCGAAGGCGGCAGCGGTCCGTTGTATGAAGAAGGCTACCCCAATCTCAAGCGCGTCAGTGGCGGACTGCTGATGCAAACCATGGATACCGCATCAGTTAAGCGTGACGACTTGAAAGTAGTCACTCGTGTCGAACCCGATGATTCGCAAATAGACGACCTGTTGTTTGCCTGGAAGGTCGTCAGGTTCGTCAAGTCCAATGCCATCATCTATGTACGCGATCAACGTACCATCGGCATCGGTGCCGGTCAGATGAGCCGGGTGTACTCAGCCCGCATAGCGGGTATCAAGGCCGCCGATGAAGGACTTCAGGTTCCAGGATCGGTCATGGCATCCGATGCATTCTTTCCGTTTCGTGATGGCATTGACGCCGCCGCCAAGGCAGGTATTCGCGCCGTTATACAACCGGGAGGATCTATACGCGATGACGACATCATTGCAGCGGCCGATGAACACGGCATTGCCATGGTATTCACCGGCATGCGTCACTTTCGTCATTAACAAACCCGTGAATAACTTAACCCCCTTGTTAAACAGCTTGCAGTCAATCAAACGATATATCCAAGGAGTCAAACCTTGAAGATTCTCGTGGTGGGCGGTGGCGGACGGGAACACGCCCTCGCCTGGAAACTGGCCTCATCGCCGCGCGCAAGTACCGTTTTCGTTGCCCCTGGTAATGCCGGTACCGCTGGCGAAGCAGGCGTAACCAACGTATCGATCGAGGCAATGGATTTCGATGGCCTCAGGGATTTCGCCCTGCGGGAACAGGTTGATATAACCATCATTGGCCCGGAAGCACCATTGGTGGCCGGTATCGTCGATCACTTTCGCGAGGCCGGACTACGATGTTTCGGGCCGGACCGACAAGGTGCGCAGCTTGAGGGTTCGAAGGAATTTACCAAACAGTTTCTCAAGCGCCACAAAATTCCAACCGCCGAGTACGCAAGCTTCACCGATGCCACCCAGGCAATCGAGTATGTTCGCCATCGCGGTGCACCCATTGTCGTTAAGGCAGACGGCCTTGCTGCCGGCAAGGGCGTTATCCTCGCAGCCACGGTCACTGAAGCCGAGCAGGCCATAAACGATATGTTGACCGGCAATACGTTCGGCGAAGCCGGCCATCGTGTGGTCATTGAAGAATTTCTGCGTGGTGAGGAAGCAAGCTTTATCTGTATCGTCGGTGGCGACAGTGCACTACCCATGGCTTCATCACAGGATCACAAGGCTCGCGATGAAGGTGATCTCGGCCCCAACACGGGAGGTATGGGCGCCTACTCGCCGGCACCGGTCGTGGATGCCGACATGCATCGAACAATCATGCGCGAGGTGATCCTGCCGACAGTCAAAGGCCTTCAGGAAGACGGCATAGACTATCGTGGTTTTCTCTACGCCGGGGTCATGATTAGCGAGGACAACATTCCCAAAGTCCTCGAATTCAATTGTCGCTTTGGCGATCCCGAGACCCAGCCTATCCTGATGCGTCTTGAGTCGGATCTGCTTGAGCTATGCGAAGCAGCGCTTGACGGCACGCTTAAGGATGTGCGAGCTGATTGGGATCCACGGGCCGCATTAGGCGTGGTAATGGCGGCCGGCGGCTATCCGTTCGACTATCGCAGTGGTGACCCCATCAGCGGGCTTGATCACGTCAACGACGTCACCACACACGTATTCCATGCCGGCACCTGTCTCGACCACCAACAGGTCGTTACCTGCGGCGGCCGAGTGTTATGTGTGACCGCACTCGGTGATACGGTGTCAGAAGCTCACAAACGCGCTTATACGGCTTGTGAGTCAATTTATTTCGATAATGCCTACTATCGTCGCGATATAGGTCATCGCGCTATCACAAGAGAACCTGATACCGATTCCGACGCCACCTGAAGATGACAGCCTGGAAGATGTCTGGAATACGCGAAGCAGCACATATCATGAAAACGGGCGGTGTGATCGCCTACCCGGCGGAAGGCTGCTTCGGTCTGGGTTGCGATCCACTCAACCGCCGCGCGGTATTACGCATACTCAAGTTAAAACATCGCTCGGTGAATCAGGGACTCATCCTGGTGGCAATGTCATTTAGCCAGCTCCGACCCTGGCTTCACCCGGATAATGCCGGATTGCTCAAACAACCACTACGTAGCTGGCCAGGCCCATTCACCTGGGTGCTACCGGCCTCGCACCGCGCGCCGTCATGGATTACCGGCGCACACAGCACCATTGCCGTGCGCATCAGCGCCAAACCGGAGATCGTGCGTCTATGTCGCGCGTTCAAAGGCGCCATTGTATCCACCAGCGCCAATCCCCATGGCCGACCGCCAGCCACCAGCCGGGCGCAAGTCACGCGATATTTCGGTCGACATATCGATATGCTGGTGAACGGATTTCCGGGCCCGTTAAAACAACCGACCGAGATCCGCGATACCCGCACGGGTGAGGTGCTACGCTGGCAATCTACATCAATCGATAATAGCCGGGATCCATCATGTCCTTAATTGAGAAGCCGAATTCAAAGACGGTACTGGCTTACATGCGGTCCTTGCAGGACGCGATCTGTACCACTCTAGCCGCTGTCGACGGCGGACAATCCTTTCATGAAGATCATATTGAACACACCGGTGGCGAAGGTCGTACCCGTGTAATGACCAATGGTTACGTTTTCGAGCAGGCAGGGGTGAACTTTTCCCACGTTCATGGCGAAACGCTGCCACAATCCGCCAGCGCCAATCGACCACAGCTCGCCGGCAAATCGTTTGAAGCCATCGGCGTATCGCTGGTTGTCCACCCTCACAACCCGTTTGTGCCGACATCGCATATGAATGTGCGTTATTTCATCGCCGACCCGGGTTCCAGTAACCCCGTATGGTGGTTCGGCGGTGGGTTTGACTTAACCCCGTACTATGCCTTCGAGGAGGACGTCCGACACTGGCACAGGATTGCCCGGGACGCCTGTAACGTACTCGATCAGAATCGCTACGATCAATATAAAAAATGGTGTGATGAATACTTTTATCTTCGCCACCGGGGTGAAGCGCGCGGCGTCGGCGGACTCTTTTTCGACGACCTGAACGATGCAGATTTTGCACAGTGTTTCGAGTTCGTGTCCTCAGTGGGTAACGCGTATACCGATGCCTATATACCAATCGTCGAGCGCCGTAAAAATACTTCTTTTACCAGTCGTCATCGTGAATTTCAGCTATATCGTCGCGGTCGTTATGTGGAATTCAATCTGGTATACGATCGTGGCACACTATTTGGCCTGCAGTCCGGCGGTCGTACTGAATCCATATTGATGTCACTGCCGCCCTTGGTTACCTGGCGCTATAACTGGCAGCCGGAGCCCGGAAGTGAGGAAGCCGTGCTTTACGATAAATTTCTGCCGCCACGCGACTGGCTTGACGACAGCACCAACTGACCCATACCGGCTCACCGGTGCGTGAGCGAGCACTAAAGCGGAGACCGACGCACTTGCGTTACCTGTATAACATCATCATTTACCTGTTGCTTCCGGTCGTACTGATTCGGCTGACCTATCGCGGATTCAGAAATCACTCCTATCTGAGCCGTATCGGCGAGCGCTTCGGACGCTTCCCGAGTCGCAACGACACCCCCTACGATATCTGGATACATGCCGTATCTGTAGGCGAGGTAAACGCTGCAGGACCGCTTACACGCGCACTCACTCGACACTATCCTGCCAAACGCATTTTACTGACAACCATGACCCCGACCGGTGCCGACCAGGCCCGGTTAACCATGGGTAATCGTGTCGATCACCTGTACCTGCCCTACGACTATCCATTTGCAGTGCGATCATTCCTTGATCACTGCAAGCCCGCTATCGCCATTATGATGGAAACCGAACTGTGGCCGAATTTCATCACCCATTGTGACAAACGGGGTATCCCGCTGATCGTCGCAAATCTTAGAATGTCGCAACGCTCCTATCGCAAGTACGCTCACCTGCTGCCATTTACCCGATCCATATTTCGCAAGATAAAATGGTTCGCAGTACAAACGAAAGCCGATCGGCAACGTGTCAGTCAGCTGCTTGGAAGTGACCACAATATTTCGGTTACCGGCAGTATCAAATTTGAGATCAACCTGCCGGCGAGTCTCAAGGAGATCGCTCAGGTTGTACGTCGCGAGTGGGGTACTGAGCGAACAGTGTGGGTAGCCGGGAGCACTCACGAGCGCGAAGAAGAAATAGTTGTGAATACATTTCAATCACTACAGGCTCGATATCCATCACTTCTACTGGTGATTGTTCCACGACATCCCGAACGATTCGAATCCGTTTACAGGGTGTTGCAAAAGTATCGCTTGAATACGGTTCGTCGCAGCGCACACAGCGGGCCACTTGATAGCTCCGTGGAAGTATTTCTTGGCGATACCATGGGCGAATTGCCGACATTCTTTGCCGCCTCGGACATCGCATTCGTTGGTGGCAGTATGGTCGATATTGGTGGCCACAACATTCTCGAAGCATGCGCCTTGGGAAAGCCGGTGGTTTTCGGTCCGTATATGCATAATTTCCTCGAAATAAGCCGTATGGCGCTGGAACAAAAGGCCGGTATTCAGGTGCATAACGATCAAGAGCTCGAAGATATTATTGCCAAACTGATCGAGGATGCGAATTACAGGTTTTCATTTGGGCAACGCGGCATTGCGTTGATAGAAGGTAACCAGGGCGCCTTGAAATACACACTGGAAATCCTCGATCGATTTATTGCTGATCTGAAGATCAAAAAACGCTAATTTCCAGTTGATAAAAACAATTGCTGAATAATGAAAAAATCAGCCATAACCATTACTGTATCAACCGGATAAACCGCGACACCAACACTAACCTGTACACGCCTTGCACGATTGATTGTTCAAGCTGTAGAAAACACTGAATCATCATCACAAAATAATTTGCGAATCGATAGTTGAGCGTATAAAACACTGAGTTTTTTGAACTTATGTTATATCGATAATCCGTCTTGAAAGTTGCAGCCGTGCAACTACACTACAACCTGCCAAACGATCAAAAGCCACTGCAACGCATGATACGATTTAGTCTTGAATGTTGTCTGGATTTGATTATCGGTTTGGAATTGACTGCAATCGTTATACTGTTTTGACAAGTAACAACAACATTGAGACTTGACATTTATACTTGTGCATATATAGTTCGCACATGACAATGGCAGGATATGTCAAGTGGGTTCTTAAGTTGTCTTCGACGTTATCAGTAAATGTTGAAGACGCATAAGGCAACAGGAACGGTTTCATCTCTACAGCACTCTTAACTGGAGGAGCAACATGGCGGCAAAGAAAAAGACGGCCAAAAAAGTAACCAAGAAAGCGACTCGCAAGAAAGTCTCTAAAAAGAAAGTTGCCAAGAAGGCAACCAAAAAGAAAGCAACCAAAAAGAAGGCAGCTAAGAAGACAGCTCGAAAAGTAGCCAAGAAGAAAGCAACAAAGAAAAAAGCCGCTAAAAAGAAAGCGACTAAGAAAAAGGCGACCAAGAAAAAGGCCGCCAAGAAGAAAGCAACAAAGAAAAAAGCCGCTAAAAAGAAAGCGACCAAGAAAAAAGCTGCCAAGAAAAAGGTAGCAAAGAAAAAGGCGACCAAGAAAAAAGCTGCTAAAAAGAAAGCAGCAAAGAAAAAGGTCACGCGCAAAACTACTGCGCGGCGGTAAATTACCGGTAACCTGACAAAGAAGGGCAGCTATATGCTGCCCTTCTTTGTTGTATGGAAAACCGGTCTTATTGGCCATGGCAATAAGACCCGGAACCCATTAACTGAATGGGTTGATCTGTTTTATGCTTTTTTCGCCGAAGCCCGTGCTGCCAACACCTCAATAACGGGATACCGCTTACAAAGTAAGTTGCAATTGTTTGCCTACTGACAGTGAAACATCTTTGATGTGGCGCGAGAATAAGCTGTTAAAGCATTTTACTAGATGTCAGCCGTATCCATCAGATCGAGCAGGATCTGCTCGATCTCGCTATCCTCCCAATCACGTTCGCCAAGTGCCTTATAGCGAATCGTTCCATTTGGATCAACAATAAATGTTGTCGGTAAACCAAAGACCGGCCAGTTCTTGACCACGGTAAGATCCTCATCGAGGAATACCGGAAAGTCGATAGGTGCCTTGAACGACGCTAAAAACGAACGTACGGTTTCAGCGTCCTCACCGATATTAATAGCAAGCAATACGAATTTTGATTCCCGATGCTTTTCCCACAGGGCCTGCATCGAAGGTAATTCCTTAAGACAAGGAGGACACCAGGTTGCCCAGAAGTTTACAACTATCACCTTGCCAACGAACTCATCGACAGATCGCGTTTTACCGTCGAGATCCAAAAGTGTGGTTTGCGGTATTGGCATCTCAGGTACAACGACCGAAAGCGATGCTGATTGGGCCACACCAGACAATAGTGACAGGGTACACGCGACTACTAGAACAAAATGTTTGATCATGCGATTTTCAATATTCAAATGGATTAAACCGATCATTTCAGGCAGACCTGTCACTACACTTATGACAGCAGTCGACACGTGTCGTTCAGCCGGTGTTTGATAAACACCATAAACCTGCTAATACGAATGATCGGCGCGAGTAAATGAAAGCTCGTAGGTTCTTGGACTAATGTGAAAACATTCATAACCCGCCGTACGAAGTGTGCTCACTGCTTCAGCGGTTCGGGCAAGTGGTATGGTTGCATAGGCGTGATGAAATTCGATCAGAATCTGACCTATGTCGTAATCATTATTTACAAGGTCGGCAATTACATCATACTCGCCGCCTTCAATATCGAGCTTGATAAGATCAACATGCTCATGTTTGAGTTCATCAGCAAGCGTTGAAAGCCTGGCTACAGGCGCCTCGACGGTTTCTGCCTGCTGCTGATCCCGATAACGCACAACAGGCGAGAAATGTGACGATGAACTTCGTTTGGGCGCATGAAAACTGATTGTGCCATCATGATCTGCTATACCGATTTCATGAAACTTTACCCCGTCAGGCAGATGCTGCTGACGCATCCATTCAACGGATCGTGGTGTCGGATCGAAAATATGAACTTCGGCTCCGGTCAGATGATGCAGTTCAAGATCGAAACTGATATCGGTACCCGCTCCAAACGAGTACACCACACTCGTGTTATCGAGCACATCGACCCGTGTCATCCAGGCACCGCTTCCCTCGCCGACGGCCTGCATTGAACAGTTTAAACTTTCAACAACACCGGCTCGCGTGAGTCGGCGGCGTCGATAGATCTGCTTCAACTGCCTGAATAATGACGGGTGCTCATTCATCCATTCTTCTCAGCGGTTTTCTCCCCTTCACATCCACCACCTTGAACTTCCATCGCCGTCTTCCCTCGGTATCCGTATGGCGGGGTGCAACCGTGGTCTCGAACGGTTGCGTGTCACCAGGCGACACATGCAATCGCACTCGCTCATCGACCTCGGACAACAGTCGGCATGTCTCGCCCGCATCCGGGTCGCTTGAATCGATACAGTCTTCAACACTGAATCTGATTACAAGGTCGGTCAAATCATCGTGACCGGAATGATTGGTGATATTACCGACAGCCCTGAATCCTCCCGCATAATACGGGGTCATGGTGACATTGCTAACCTCGACACTGGCTGCATCGAGTTTTTCGGGCAGACCTTCGCCAGGGGGGTCAGTAACGTAATAAAGCCCTGCAGCAACCGCCACGAGAACCGCCAGCAACGAAAACGATAGCTTGGGGAAACGCGATGCCGAGACGATCAGCAATATTGCCAATACAGCGAGTAGTGCCCAGTACATAGTCGATAAAATTCCTATAACTATCCGTAGTAAACAACACCCGATTCTATCTGAAACCTGCGGATCGTATCGGATGGATGTAAGATTGTGTCCTGCTCCTGATCAATTAAGCATCTTATGGTCATGGGTGTTTAAAATGTCCCTGATCGTTCTTGACCTTCTGATAGACCATAAATATCCGCCATGTGTGCAAGAGCTGGTGGCTGTACAGGACCAGGCAGTATAAAACTGGCAAATTAACGACATCTTGAGACTGGACGACACAGACACCATTTTTCAAAGATATTGTAATGCGCATCAAACGGAACGTAACGACATGACGATTGAAAATCATAATCCCCGAAATCGCGAGGACGCCATATTGGCAGTGGCAGCAATTGCCCGTGGAATCAATCATACGCCTCATCCGGGCGATGAAAACGCGAAGTTAAAAGACCGTATAAAAGCGTTGCTGATCGAACAAAACGCTGTTCTGGTAGCACATTACTATGTTGATGAAACACTTCAGGACATTGCCGACGAGACCGGTGGCTGTGTTGCCGACTCCCTGGAAATGGCGCGTTTTGGCTATGAACATTCCGCCTCCACCATTGTTGTCGCGGGCGTACGATTCATGGGCGAAACTGCCAAGATCCTGAGTCCGGAAAAGCGCGTTTTGATGCTCGACAACGAGGCAAATTGCTCTCTTGACCTGGGTTGCCCGGCGGATGAATTTACCGCATTTTGCGATCAGCATCCGGATCGTACTGTTGTGGTTTACGCAAACACCAGCGCGGCGGTTAAAGCCCGGGCAGACTGGGTGGTTACATCCAGCATTGCCTTGAAGCTGATCAACCATCTTCATGAACGTGGCGAGAAAATACTCTGGGCACCCGACCGATTCCTCGGCTCCTATGTCCAAAAACAATCCGGCGCTGACATGATTCTGTGGAATGGCTCGTGTATCGTCCACGAAGAATTCAAGGCGGAGACACTGAAGACGGTCATGCGTCAGCATCCGGACGCCATGGTGCTGGTACATCCCGAATCACCCCCGGAGGTGATCGAGTTGGCTGACGTCGTTGGATCTACCAGTCAAATTATCAATGCGGCGCGTACCGGCAACGCCGACACCTATATCGTCGCCACCGAAGACGGCATATTTCACAAGATGGCCCAGGCAGCCCCTGGCAAGAAATTTATCGCCGCCCCGACCGCTGGTGAGGGAGCAACCTGCGTTAGCTGTGCCCACTGCCCATGGATGAAGATGAACGACCTTGATCGACTGATCGAGGTACTTAAAAACGGCAACGATGAGATCATAATTGACGAAGAAATTCGACGACGCGCAGAAAAATCGATACATCGGATGATCGAGTTCGGCAAACAGCACGCACCTGCACCAAAATCCGTTAACGAATCTTAAGGACGTTGAACCATTTCATGTCTGCGTATGGCTGATTACCCGACGAATACCGAACCCACTATCGATATCAGATCGACTCGCAATGATGATATCGAGCAGATTCAACAGATTTATGCTGATGCCGTGCTACACACAACGGCATCATTCGAGCTGATCCCACCGGATACCGAAGAGATGCTTCATCGTTTTCAGGATGTCGTCGCACATGGTCACCCGCATCTGGTGGCGTGTCAAAACGACAATGTGCTGGGCTATTGTTATGCCAGCGCCTTCAAGTCGCGACCTGGTTATCGACATACGGTCGAGTGTTCTGTCTATGTACACAACGATATGCGCAGACAAGGCGTTGCCGTCAGGTTACTGGAATCGCTTATCAACCAGTGTCGCCAGCGTCAGGTTCACCGCATGATCGCTGTAATCGGCGATGTTGCCAATACCGCTTCAATCCGCCTGCATGAAAAACTGGATTTCACCCATGCCGGCGTTCTAACCGAGGTGGGTTTTAAGTTCGACCGCTGGATCGACGTCGTCCTGATGGAACGTGTCCTGTCGCCAGTGTAAAACCGAAGTGCGACAGCCTTCAGCAGCAAGTAGCTGCGAATTTACAATCGAGACACACTGAAGGTATTGCAGTCATTGATGCTCTTACCCTGCATACCGGTCTTAAACCAGCGGGCGCGCTGCTCGGAGGTACCGTGGGTGAAGCTGTCCGGTGAGACCCTGCCCGTAGTTTGTTTTTGCAGGCGATCGTCACCAATGGCAGCGGCGGCGTTCAGGGCCTCGTCAACGTCACCCTGTTCTATGATATCTCGGGCTCGATCGGCGTGAACTGCCCACAGACCGGCCAGGCAATCCGCCTGCAACTCAAGGCGAACCGATAACTCATTGCCTTCAACCTTTGACACACGCTGCTGGGCGTTGTGCACTTCATCTGAGATACCGAGCAGATTCTGCACATGATGACCAACCTCATGTGCAATGACATATGCCTGGGCAAAGTCGCCGGGCGCGCCGAATTTGCGGCGCATATCGTCGTAGAACGATAAATCGATATAGACCTTGTTATCGCCTGGACAATAAAACGGCCCCATGGCGGACTGCGCCAGACCACAGGCTGAACGCACCGCACCCGAAAACAATACCAGTGAGGGCTCAATGTAATCCTTGCCCTGCTGCGCAAATATCTCATTCCAGCTATCTTCGGTGTCGGCCAGCACAACCGATACAAAATCGGCTAACTGATTCTCCTGTTCGGTCGGCTGTCGCGCGGGTCCGCTATCAACGGACACTGACGGCCCACCCTGAAGAAGAATGCTTGGGTCGATGCCGAAATATAGTGCCGCAACCACCAACACAACAAAACCGATGCCGCCGCCGGCCGACTTGCGACCGACTCGAACTCGCCGACCGCGACCAGTGGGAAAGCCGAAGCCACCATTACTCGTGCCGCGGCGATCTTCAACATGACTGCTACGCCTGCCTCCTTTCCACCTCATTGTTGTTTTTTACCTCCCCTTGATTAATCAGCATCCACGTGAATCAAATCTCACTCAGGAACACCCTGCCAGAGCATTTCATAACCAACCTCGTAGGCCTCTACACAGTGTTCCAGAAGCTGATTGAATTTTTCGTTAAAGGTTGAATCGGCATGGGATTTTTCATGCTGCTCAAACGACTTCCAATAGGTCACGATGGCAATGTGTTCATCGGTGGTGACATGGGAATCGAACGAACCTTCACTGGATACGAATCCACTGAACTTGAATACCTGCCCACCAACGAAGCCGCCTTCATCGTCGCCATAAGTGTTCTTGACAACATTGCACATGTCACCAAGCGCCAATTCGACATCTTCGATACCGATACCCTCTTTCAATTTGACAACGTTAAACATCATCACACAGCCGAAGGGAATAGTGATTGGTCCGAACATAAAAATCCTTGAAGTTGAGTTACGCCTGTCGTGCAAGCAAAGAATCGTCGTCAGTGCATCAACAAGCCATGTCCGCAACCGGTACGCTTACCATCGTCTTGAAGAACCGATGAGTTAACTATTGTACGCTGCCGAAGGATGCACTGGTACTCCCCGGCGGCGCCTTTAGGCCGGCGAGTCGACAGCCTTGAGCAACCGGTCCTTCAGGCAACAGTTTATACAAATAACGCACCCCACCCTTTGAATGAAAATGCTCTTCCAGAGCATCATGGATCTGCCTGATCGCCGGATCCTGGTTATTAACCATGAGTTTCTGTAACGCCCGGATGACCTCGAGATGATCGTCTGTCAACTCGATACCTTCACGACTCGCAATACGCTCTGCATCGGCGCGTACCCAGTTCTGTGGAGCATTCGGAAATTGTTCATCATGAACGCTGCCGGGATGCATGATGTCATTCATTGAATCGGCCATTGCTTACCTGCCTCCTCGTACCCGAGGTCAATTGTGTACTTGAAAAATAATGCCGCAAGCGGCGCTGTCTTGCAAACGACCAACATTGATTTCGAGGCAATAGGTTTCGCCTTTCCAGTAACTACAGCCGAGACCCGCTGGTTCTGATTTCTATTCAGGCGTGCAATCATCGCCTGGCGTATTACCGGATACCCAACGTTCGCCATGACTCAATCGCTCCTTTTTCCAGAATGGCGCGTGGGTTTTCAATGCTTCCATGATATTCCGACAGGCACTGAACGCGGCAGCCCGGTGGGCGCTCCACACCGACACCAGAACGATATCGTCTCCGGGCAGTATTTGCCCAACGCGATGGATTACCAACACCTCGAGCACCGGTGTTGGGGCAACGCATTCATCGACGATTCGCCCAAGCTCCATCTCGGTCATGCCGGGGTAGTGTTCAAGCACCATCGACTCAACATGATCGCCCTCGTTGAAATCACGCATGGTACCGATAAATATGGCATTGGCACCGTACTTTCCTCGTAACGACGGTTGTGTGGCGACGACCTGTCGTATCTCGTTAAGGGGATCGAATGCCTGTTCACGGATGTCAATAATCATGGCGTGTCAGCCACCTGTTACGGGAGGGAAAAACGCCACTTCGTCACCATCGACAACCGGCGCATCGAAATCCGCGTAAGTCTTGTTGATTGCTACCCGGACATGGGGATCGGGCGGCATGCGGGTTGCCTGCTCCCAGATCGAACGGGCATTGGCTGATTTATCGTGATCAGGACCAACATCCAAAGTCATCTCGGACGAGCCGATGGTTTCACGAAGTGCAGCAAAGAATCGCACAGTTACGCGCATGGTGGGTTCCTGTCGTTTATGCAGGTATGATCGGGCCATCAATCAACATTTAAACTCTGACGATGCGCCCTCGCCGGGAAATTTTCAAGTCCCAAACCTGCACAGGATTTTCTATCCTTGAGTCAGCAGACACACCGTAACCGAGGGGCGTTTCGATAATTCATCGGCTTTACTACAAGCACACCCCATGGGAGATTTTAATGCCATGACACGAGAACATATACCGGTCAGCATCGCTGTGCTGACCATTTCTGATTCGCGCAGCGAAGCCGAAGACAAATCCGGCGCGCTGCTGGTAAGTCGTCTGACCGCATCCGGCCACCAGCTTCACGAAAAGACGCTGTGCCGTGACGACATCTATGCTATTCGCACCATTGTATCCCGCTGGATCAGCGACGATGCAGTGCAGGTGGTACTAACCACCGGTGGCACCGGTATTACCGGTCGCGACGGCACGCCTGAAGCGGTCATGCCATTGCTCGATAAAGTGATTGATGGATTCGGCGAAATGTTCCGGACCATATCGTATGGCGACATAGGCACATCTTCGCTTCAATCACGTGCACTTGCCGGCGTCGCCAACGGTACTTACCTGTTCGTTCTGCCCGGCTCATCGGGCGCCTGTAAAACAGCCTGGGATGACCTGATCGATAAGCAGCTCGACTATCGCACCAGGCCATGCAACCTGATCGAACTGATGCCGCGTTTGCTGGAGCACAAAAACAGCGATTGAGCAGGTTATCGAAAATTATGGCAAGGGTTCTAACCGCCGGCCGGTAATTCGTGTCCGAGACGAAGCAGGAATTCTCGTAAAAAACGATAAGTGAGGCCCCAGACGACTCGCGAATCGTCCGCAGAAAATCGTATTCCGGGGAAATGACGTTCGGTGGCCTCGCGCCACTTCACTACCACGCGGTTGTTTTCATCGACGAGATGGGACAAAGGTAAACGGGCGACGGCAGCGACTTCGTGATTTAGTACCGGTTGTGCCGATGATTGCAATTCATAAACAAAGCAGGAGATGACCATGCCCTCGGATGTGCCGCCGTGACGGCCCTTCATGTCATCAAGACGGCCGATAAATGATGAAGATCCAAGTTCAATACCGATCTCCTCGAGCGTCTCGCGCTCCGCAACCGCCTGCTCATCCGCATCAAATGGCTCGCGACGGCCACCGGGGAAAGCCATCTGACCCGACCACGGATCATTATTACGGTGCGAGCGTTCTATAAAAAGCACCGAATGACCGGCAGCGGAAGGCTCAAGAATCAGTGCCACCGACGCATGACGTCGCATGTCTACAGGATGGACTATTGGGGTATATTCGTTCAGGCGTTCGAGCAGCATGTCAGTATCAATACCCAATAGCCCTGAGATCGGCTTATGGGACATTTGACGCTCACTCACCAGTTAAATCCCGCCCCCAGGATGACTCCGTTGCTTTGAGTGGAGTTTGATTCACCAGCCTGATCATAATCCAGACGAAAACTGCGAAATCCGAGACGTATGGACATAGACGGCGCAGGATCGTAACGAAATCCGGCTTCAAACTCCTGTCCGGCGAGATTCGATCGCGTTCCGGTATCGTCGAGTTCAGGCAACCAGCTTGTTTGACCGTACAGATAAAATACGTCGCCGAGTCCGAATCGTCCCTCGGCGGTTAAACGAAGTCCCGATGATGATTCACCATCCACCAGATCGATGGATTCCCAACCTGCGCCGAGAGCAAGATATGCCTGATCCAGTGGAGAGAAAAATCGTCGTTTGAGGTCAATGCTCAAGTGCTCGGATGACTCGTCCTCAAGCGCATCGAAAGTGGATTCGCGTCGCGCGCTTCGAATGCCCCAGTTTTTATCCCACCAGAGTTCCGCAACACCATTGATTGAGTCGCCCTCGGAATCCGCGTCCAGCATCGGATCGCTCCAGCCGGATACATGTAACTCGCCAGTAGCACCGAGTTGCGCGAAGGCAGGGGTATTCAGGGAAGCCAGCGACAGGCCGAATACGGCCGCGAGGATATAACGTGTGCGCATGCTATCGGATGAGCTAATAGAGATTTTAGTGGACACACTGATATTCATTTCGCTGGACCATGAACCTCCTGGTTGAATATCGCTCTGGTAACTTTGCAGGTTTCATCACGATTTGTGGTCTCGGACAGGGCACCAGTTTACAGTAAACTACAGGTGTTTTCTAACTTGCCACTCGAAAATAACGACCAAATATTAATAACGAGGGCGAAATCATAAGCCGAACATCCCATGTCACGACCACCTGCCTTGCTAAGACAACAAAATGGCCGATAAATTCCACCACAAACCGGACCATTCAACGCCTCTCGAGATCCGTATTGACCGCTGGTTGTGGGCTGCGAGATTTTTTAAAACGAGACAACTGGCGGTGACCGCCATAAAGGCCGGCAAGGTCGAACTCAACGCTCACAAGGCCAAGCCATCAAAATTGGTGAAGGTGGGTGATCGGCTGAAAATTCGTCGCGAGCGTTTCATATTCGAAGTCGACGTTCTGGCACTGAATGACAAACGACTGGGCGCGGTGGCTGCGCAAGCGCTGTATCGTGAACAGGATATGAGCCGCGAGCGACGGGAAAAACTTATCATGGAAATGGCGGCTGAACGCAAGTCTGTCCGCTTTGCCGATGGCCGCCCCGGTAAACGCGATCGACGGGTTCTGGAACAATTCAAGCGCGAAGGATACAAGCCATGAGTTACGACGAACGTGCCGTTTTTCTCGATCGCGACAGCGTTGATCGCAACGACCTCGACTGCCGGGCGTTCGCCGAGGAGCTGCCTGGCCTTGAATCATTCGGCGCCACTTCACCCGCAGATACGATCGAGCGGGTCGGCGACGCGCGTATCGTTATCACCAACAAAGTCAGGGTCGACGCCAACGTCCTTGCACACTGTTCACAGGTCGAACTGATCGTCATCGCCGCCACCGGCGCCAATAACATCGATCTCGAAGCCACCGCTGCACGAGGGATCACCGTGTGTAATGCGCGTAACTATGCAACCAGCAGTCTCGCCCAGCACGTGTTTGCATTGATACTATCGTTGTCGCGAAACCTGCCGGCTTATGTGGATGCGACAAGAGCCGGTCGCTGGAATCAAAGCCCTTTCTTTTGTCTTCTCGATCACCCTATTGCCGACCTGACAGACCAGACGTTGGGAATCATCGGTCATGGAGTTCTTGGTAGCGCAGTAGCCGAACTCGGCAAAGCCTTTTGCATGAATGTCTTGATCAGCGAGCATCGTGACCGGCAGCCACGTCAAGGTCGTGTCGCATTTGAAGAGTTGCTTCAGCAAAGCGACGTGATCAGCCTGCATTGCCCGCTCACTCCGGAGACCACTCACCTGATTGGCGCAGCCGAGTTACGCGCGATGAAATCCCATGCCATCCTGATTAATACCGCACGTGGTGGAATCGTCGACGAGAAGGCCTTGCTGGATGCACTTGTAGATGGAGAAATTGGCGCTGCCGGTATTGATGTTCTGGAGACAGAGCCACCTGACGGCAGCAGCCCACTACTAACGGTATCCCGATCCGATCTTCTCATCACGCCACACAACGCCTGGGCGAGCCGGCGCGCGCGGCAGGCCCTTATCGACCAGATGACCGAAATTATCGCTGCCTGGCGCAGTGGCCAACCTATCAATACAGTGACATAAATCATCGTGACAAATAGCCACACGGATGTTCCACTCGCCCTTTACGTACACTTTCCGTGGTGCGTGAAGAAGTGCCCTTACTGTGATTTCAATTCTCACGCGGTACGCGACAATATCCCGGAGTTGGCCTACCTTGAAAAGCTGCTAGGTGACCTTGATAGCGAACTTGAAGATACACCCGGGCGCATAATTCAAAGCGTATTTATCGGTGGTGGTACACCCAGCCTGATCTCGCCATCGACGATCGCTGCATTACTTGCACATCTCAAGGAGGCGGGTCGCTTATCTACCGAATCCGAAATCACCCTTGAAGCCAACCCCGGCGCCAGTGACAGTGCGCGTTTTCTTGGCTACCGCGCGGCCGGTGTCAATCGGTTGTCAATTGGCGTGCAAAGCTTCAATGATCGATCATTAAAACATATTGGACGTATTCATGACGGCAACCAAAGCCGTGATGCCATACGTGCGGCTCGCTCAGCCGGCTTCGAGAATATCAATATCGACTTGATGTTTGCCTTGCCTGAACAAAGCGAAAGAGATGCGCTTGCTGACGTAGATATCGCACTAACATTCGCCCCCGAACATCTGTCCTACTACCAACTCACGCTGGAACCCAACACCGCGTTTCATAACGACCCGCCTGAATTGCCCGATGAAGATACCGCCGAGGTAATGCATCAAAGCGCTATTGAGCGCATCAACCAGGCCGGCCTGACTCGTTATGAGGTCTCGGCATTCGCGCTTAAAGGACGACAGAGTCGACATAATCGCAACTACTGGGAGTTTGGCGACTATCTCGGGGTAGGCGCCGGCGCCCATGGCAAGGTCACCTCGACCGATGGCGTCACGCGTTACTCAAAGCCCCGCCACCCCAAAGCGTATCTTGATCCCCAAACCGTCTTCCGATGCCATGTTACGAAGCCAACGGGTGATGATCTGTTATTCGAATTCATGTTGAATGCCCTGCGTCTGACCGATGGTTTCGACCGGGACCTGTTCGGGATGCGTACCGGCTTAAGCCCCACCCGGCTGGCAGAGCAAATCAAGCCGTTGATTAATGAAGGCCTGTTACGCGATGATAGCGAACGGTTGTGCGCCACTGAATCGGGTCTTCGTTATCTTAATAATGTGCTGGAACGCCTGCTACCGAATACATCCATAAACACAACATATCTTCCTCATGAACGACCTGACGCTTTACTATAACCCCACCCCGAACGGCCACAAGCCGGTACTGTTACTCGAAGAACTCGGGGTCGGTTACGACATTCATTACATCGATATCCAGCGCGGCGACCAGTTCAGCAAGACGTTCGATGTAATCTCGCCCAACAACCGTATACCAGCGCTTGTAGATCACGCGCCGAATGATGGTATTGACGCGCCCGTGAGCGTATTCGAGTCCGGCGCGATACTTTATTACCTCGCCGACAAGCATGGGCAGTTTCTGCCTCTCGACCGACGCGCGCGAATCGAAGTCATGCAATGGCTGTTCTGGCAGGTGAGTGGGCTCGGACCCATGGCGGGTCAGGCGCATCACTTCATTCACTATGCACCGGAAAATATCGAGTACGCTAGCCAGCGCTATGTCATGGAATGCGCCCGGCTATACAGCGTCATCGACAAACGGCTGGTACAAAGCGCCTACCTGGCCGATGAATACTCCATTGCTGACATGGCATGCTGGAGCTGGGTGATGCGTCATCATCGTCACCAACAGGATCTTGCAGATTATCCCAATGTGAAGCGTTGGTACGATACCCTGGAACAACGGCCGGCAGTTGCCAGGACACGACAAATTGCCGAAGGTTACGCTGGCGTAGCGAGCGAGGTAAGCGACGAGGTTCGCCAGGTGCTGTTCACGCCGGTCAAGAAGTAGTCGTAGAAAATAACCGGGCGAATTAGCGGTTGTGGGCCACTGAGCCAATCATGGCATGATCAATCGATCCGCCGACCGAGGCTCAGTCGCTCCTCGATCTCGAAGCCGAGATTGCGATAAAAATTGACTACCGTTTCGTTGCCCGATCGCACCTGCAAATTAACTTTCGGACAGCCCAACTGGCGTAGATCGTCGATTGCCCGCTCAACCAACGCCTGACCGAGTCCGCGACCCTGAAGGGAAGGATCGACTGCAACACCATAAAGCCAGCCACGATGACCGTCATAACCCACCATGACACTGCCAATGATTGATTTACCGCGAGTCAATACCAGCAACAAATCATCATTCATGGCGAGCTTGGCATCGATTACCTTATCGGGGTTGTTATGAATGGGCCCATCAGGAAAGACCTTTTGCCATAAGCTAACCAGCCTCGACCGATCACCCGATTCATAGGATCGAATAGTAAAGCCTTCCAGAAGCGCCATTAAAAATGCCCTGCCATGAAGCGGATAAGACTTGAGTCCATCATCCGGTTAACAACAGGGCATTTGATCGCAAATTCTGAACCGATCACAATGTAGCCACCCTGCGAATTCGTGCATTAAACACAGGGTGGACCAGAACACAGATCGTCATCTGCCAACTTGACTTAAATGGTTAGCCGGCAAGATTTTGGGCGACGAAGTCCCAGTTGATCAATTTCCAGATTGCACCGAGATAGTCCGGCCGGGCGTTGCGATAGTCGATGTAGTAGGCATGCTCCCACACGTCCACGGTCAGAAGCGGTGTGTCATCGCTGGTGAGCGGCGTAGCGGCATTGGATGTATTTACAATCTCGAGACTGCCGCCTGCCTTTTTAACCAGCCAGGTCCAGCCGGAACCGAAGTTATTTGCCGCCGAGGTGGAAAACTTCTCCTTGAATTGATCGAAGTCCCCGAAGGACGAATTGATTGCATCGGCAAGGGCGCCTTGCGGTGCATTGTCGTCTGCCGGTGCGCGCAGGCAGTTCCAGTAAAATGTGTGATTCCAGATTTGCGCGGCATTGTTGAACACCCCGCCATCGGATTTACGAACAATGTCTTCGAGATCCATATTCTCGAATTCAGTGCCAGGTATAGCGCCGTTCAACTTGGTGACATAGGTCTGGTGATGCTTGCCGTAGTGATAATCGATGGTTTCAGCAGAAATCACTGGTTCCAGGGCGTTCTTTGCAAACGGAAGTGGGGGTAGCTCATGCGCCATTTCTGGTATCTCCGATGTGGGTTTAAAATGTAAAAGTGGGGCGAGATCAGGATGAAATCAAGCCCTTGGCCATCGCCGAAACGCGACCTCGGCGCTGGTGACAAACCATGCTCAGTAGCCGGTCAACTCCATGTATCCCTGCCCATGAACTGCTGCATTGTCCACATGCCCAGCGACATTAACAACCCCCTCCCAATATCGAAAATCGAGAAGCAATTCCTGATTGTCGTAAGCCGCTTGAACTTCGACTTCAAGATTGGCATCGGCGATCCCGATCCGCCAGCCGAGTGGATAGCTTGCATGGGTATCGCGGCTGGTCCACAGACGCGTCGGCTGGATTTGTATGGCATCGCCTTCAAATTGACGCGATTGGCCGTCAGCGTCGATGTAGTACGCATAGCTGAAGTGATTGTTGTTGTCGGCGCCGCGCACCCGGAACATCATCAGGCGTGTGCCGTTATCGAGTCGCAATGCAAACCAGTCCCAGCCGGTTTGTTCCTTGTCGATAACCGAAGTCGACCACTCGTGATCCATCCACACTTTGCCGCTGACATCGAAAGTCTCATCATCAATGCGTATCTCACCGTCCGCCTGTAAATCAGGGTAGCTGTAATAATAGGATGCGAGCTCGCCGTCGCTGCTCTTGACGCTATAACCTTGATCGCCCTGCAACAGCGGTGCATCGGCAGTAACTGCGCGAATATCAATTGAGACGTTATCCACCTTGCCATGAAGCCTGACATCAAACCGACCGTCATCCGTACTGTCGCTGCGTGCCGACCAGCCGTTGACCCAGACTGCAAAAGGCCTTGGCGTCGCACCTGCCAACCCCAGGGTTCCACGAGCGTAATCTTCGAATGCAAACAAATGTTCATTTTGTATATCGCTGATCGCAAAGTGCGCCATGTAACTTTGCCGGTGGCTCCAACTGGAATCCCGGTAGACGTCGAAGACACCGTGGGCAAACCGAAAAAAGGTTAACTGCACACCGAACTGCCTGCCATCGGCCGTATTGAGATTGCCGGTGAAGTACCACCATTCCTGCCGAAACCGAGGGTGTGCACCGTGATCATCGGGGAACACCAATGGCACACCGGGACGCACGTCGGCGAAGGTGTTCATGGCCTTCGAACTCAACAATCCGATCACGGTATTCTGGCCGCGCGATGATGACGACCCCGGGACATTCGCAGACCGGCTCATCTGACCGGCGATATAAAAACACATCGTCACCGCTACCAGGGACAGAGCAATCGTTATATAAGCCCATATCCTTCTTCGCGATCGGTCACTCATTGCGCAGGCCACCGGCAATACTCGAACGGGCCAGGCGCAACGCAGGATAAAGACCGGCTACCAGTGCGGCTGTCAGCGACAATAAAACAGAACCCATGACCATTGCCGGGTCAATGATGGTTTGCATCGACCAGCCAAAGGAACGCAGGTTGATAACGTGTATCAATAGCAAGCACAAGGCGAGCCCCATGGGTATTGCGAGTAGCCCGGCGGCGAGGCCGGTTAGCCCGGTTTCCATGAGCATTTGCACGAATAACTGCATGCGGGTAAAGCCGGTGGCGCGTAGTGTAGCGAATTCCCGGGCGCGCTCGAGCATCAACGCCATCAGCGCGGAGATAATACCGGTCACCGCCACGACGATCGCAAGCAGCCTGAGTATTCCGGTTACCTTGAATGTCTGATCGAATATCTCAAGGGATGTATCACGCAATGTGCGATTGGAACGTACATACAAGGCACCGTCAGTATTGATGGTTTGTTCAATTTCTTTAAGTGTATTTGTTACCGCCGCATCGCCATCTTCGAGGTATAGCGCGGCAGCAGAGTAATTAACCGGCGCATTGAACAATCGTTGAAAGGTTGCCGGTGACAGGCTCATGACACCACGATCGGTTGAATAATCAAAGTACACTGCAGCGATGGTCAATTCCTGGCGCCCATTGTGGCTATCGATGGCAAACGAATCGCCAGGTGACAGATTAAAACGGTTGGCAAATGCTTCCGAGACCATGACTTCACCAGAGTTTGAGAAACGCTGCCATAAGTCATTTCCTTGTGCCGACTTGATAACGAATCCTTCGAAGCCGTTGCGCGTGGTATTCAAGGCAAACAGGTTCAGGGGACCGTGTATGGAGTCTTCGAGCACGAAACGTCGCCCAAGGCTCATTGCGAGAACCCCATCCATCGCAGCTAGAGTATCAATCGTCGACTTCGATAGTGATGCCGATGAATCTCTGGCGCCACTGATATAAATGTCGGCACGCAGATAACTGTTAAGCCAGGTATCGACACTGGTCCTGAAGCTGTCGATCATCAGGCCGACGCCCAGGGTTGCGGCGACTGCCACCGCAAGCGCAGCGGTGGCAATACCGGTTCGACTTAAGTGTCCGACGAGATTGCGAACCGCCATCAATAAAATCACTGAACCTGTTGCCGCAGCCAGTGGTGTTAGTAGCCGGGCCAGGCCACGAACACCAATTGGCGCGAGCGCGGCCGAGCCGATGATGATAAGAAACAGCGCCACAAACGCAGTGATCAACGAGCGATCACTCAGCACGATTAATAACGTGGCGATCAAAATGGACAAAAGGGCAACGCCTGCCCATATTTTCGAATGGGATGCCGCCACTTCCTGATAAGAACGCACGGTGAGCGCTCGCGGTGGCGTATTGCGTGCCTCGAAGCCCGGCACCGCCGCCGCCAGCAGGGTCGCGCCAAAACCCAGTGCAGCCGATTTCAACAGGGTAAACGGTTCGACCCGGGCCGAACCACCAGCGAGATGGAAATACAGGTTATCAATGGTGCCGGTCACCATCGCATAAAGGAAATCAGACAGGGCGATACCCAGTAACAGGCCGACAGCAATGCCGATGACCGCAAGCACCGCGGCCTCGCCTAACAGGTAAACAAATAACTGTCCTCGAGTAACCCCAATGCTTCTCATCAAGCCAAATAGGGGGCGACGACGAACCACCTGGAAGCTAACGGTGTTGTAGATCAGAAACAGACCGATGGTCAGTGCCAGTAACGCCAGCGCACTTAAGTTGATACGAAAGGCCCGTGTCATCTCAAGACGTGCACGATCGCGACTCCCGGTCGAGATAAGTTGCACCTCGGGTGGCAGGGTCTCTCTTAAGGTTTTGATGCGGGTCTCATCATCGAGTTTGAGATCGATATAGCTCAATCGACCCGATAAATCGAAAAACACCTGGGCTGCGGCGATATCGGTAATCACCACATCGCCTGGCAATACATCTTTGGCGCCGGCTTCAATTAACCCTGCAACGGTGAACAAACGTTTGTGCGCGCCGTTGACCAAAGTGATGACATCACCCACCGCGATGTCTTCACTCTTCGCCAGTGATGCAGGCACGAACAACGGAAAAGGTTTCGTCTCCATACCGTCATTGTTCAGCGTGAAGCCACGTAGCCGATAATCAGATAGCGGATCGATACCCAGCAAAGTCAGTTGCCTGTCAGCGGACATCACCGGTCCGCGAATCACCGGTGCGGCATTGAAAATACCAAGATCAACCTTGATCAACGTGTACAGGGATTCGTCGATACCGCGCACTGGCAAATCGTTATTATTCTGCTCGGTCGATACTGCAACACTGGAAATTCGATGGGTTGCAATGCCGTTGATTGCCGATGTGGCTTCAAGGTAAGCACGCTCGGCATTATGGTTGGCAAGATCGACAGCGACGACCACGGCAACGCCGATTGCGATACCAACGATGTTCAAACCGATCTGCCAGGGGTGTCGTCGCCATTCCCGCAAGATTGCCAATAATGCCAGCATGTTCAGCCGGACAATCGTCCGCCACGAAGCAGCAGACGGCGATCGGCACGCGCCGCCGCACTTTCGGCGTGGGTCACCATCAGCACCGTCGTCCCTTCACGAGCCGCGTCGGTAATCAGGGCCATGACGCCTTCGCCGGTTTTCTCATCGAGATTACCGGTCGGTTCATCGGCAAGAATGACCGAGGGTCGATGAATCATCGCCCGAGCTACGCCGACTCGCTGCTGTTCACCGCCCGATAACACATCCGGAAAACTATCGGCTCGATCTGGCAGCTCAAGTTTTGACAGTAATTCGTCTACTCTGTTGCCATCGCGCTGCTTTAACAAGTGCAGCGGCAAGAGCAGGTTTTCGCGTACCGTCAAAGTGGGAATCAAGTTGAAGAACTGAAATACGATACCGATATGAGAACGTCTGAAGTGCGTCGAGGCGGGTTCGCCAATGGATGATAGTTCAACGTCGGCTACCTGTACCTGACCGCGATCCACCGGCTCGATGGCCGCTATCACATTCAGCAACGTTGATTTACCACTACCGCTCGGACCTTCAATAGCCACGAATTCTCCCGAGGCGACATCAAGGTCGATTGATTCAAGTACGCAACGCGACCCACCCGCTTCCATATAAGCCTTCGACACTCCGCGAAGGCATATTGAACCAGTGTCGGTTGTGATCGCCTTTGTCCGGCCGGCAGATGCACTCACGGTGTAATGAATAAACTCATAATCAAGTAAATCAGGATTTGTGTGATTGTCGATGCAGTGAATTCATCGGCAGCGCATAACTACTGCAACCAATCCAACGACGTCGGCACCGTGTCAATATATAATCGCCCGAAAGCGCGAACACAATGGACAACATCAAACCTTACCTGAAGAACCTCAAGACCGGCCGGCGTGTAGTACTGCCGGAAGGCAGCGATCCACGGATTGTAAAAGCCGCCCGGCGACTACTCGACGAGTCCATTGCCAGACCGATCCTGCTCGGCAAAACCGATGAAATAATCAACGCAGCCAGACGCGAGTCGTGTGCGCTGGACGGCATCGAACTGATCGATCCGGCGGATGCGCCAACTGAAATGATCGAGAACTTCAGTGAAGCGTATGTAGCCGGCAGGCCGGGCACGCGTGACGGCGTTGCCCGTCGCCTGATGCGCAAGCCCCTGTTCTTTGCCGGCATGCTGGTCAAAAATGGAGGCGCCGATGCGTTTGTTGCCGGCGTCAGTCACCCGACTGCGCGGGTCATCGAAGCCGGGCTGATGACCATCGGCCTCGCGCCCGGCATCAATACGCCATCGAGTTACTTCCTGATGCTGGTACCGGGATTTCGAGGCGCGCCACACTCGCCTCTCATATTCGCAGACTGCGCAGTCAACATCGATCCCGATTCAGAACAACTTGCCGATATCGCCCTCGCCTCGGCATCAAGTGCAGCACATCTTCTCAACGATACCCCGAAAGTCGCGCTGCTGTCGTTTTCAACTCGCGGCAGTGCGCGCCATGTGCGGGTCGACAAGATAACCGATGCGCTGGATATTATTCGCAGGCGTGCACCAGAGCTGGCGGTGGATGGCGAATTACAGGCTGATAGTGCGCTTATCGAGACCGTGGCAAAAGCCAAGGTTCGCGCCGACAGCACGGTCGCCGGTCACGCCAACGTTCTCATATTTCCCGATCTGGATGCCGGCAATATTGCCTACAAACTGACCCAGTACCTGGCCGATGCCATTGCCATCGGCCCCTTCCTGCAGGGGTTCTCGCGACCGGTTTCGGATCTGTCCCGTGGAGCCAGTGTCGACGATATCATCGCCGCAGCAGCAATCACCCTGGCGAGCGCCGACTAGATACACGACAGACGCAAGTTATCTTGATAATCAATTTTCGCCTCGCTCCCCGATAGGCACATAGTCGCGCCGCTGTGGTCCGTTATAGAGTGTTAGCGGACGGATAAGAATATTGTTTTGCATCTGCTCAAGTACCTGCACCGTCCAGCCCGGGACGCGACCGATGGCGAAGATCGGTACGAACAGATCTTCAGGGATGCCGTGCAGGTAGTAGACGACGCCCGCATAGAAATCGACATTGACGTTAACCCCATGTCGCGCATACGGCTTCATTGCCTCCACCAGGGCTTGCAGAATTTCATACCAGTGAGGCTGACCCATGGCACGCGACAGTTTCTCCACGCCGTCGCGCATGTGACGGGCACGTGGGTCCTCGGCTCGATATACGCGATGGCCAAAACCCATGACCGGTTCGCGATTCCCGCGCTTGGCTTTGACATAGGCAGCAGCGTTTTCCGGGCTGCCGACTTCCTGCGCCATACGCATGACATTCTCGGCGGCACCGCCATGGGCCGGACCGGACAGCGCGGCTATCGCTGCGGTGATCGCAGCGTGCAGATTGGCCTCAGTGCCGGCCACCACCCGCGCCGTGAACGAGGATGCGTTGGAGCCGTGTTCGGCATGCAGCACCATGTCCACGTCCATCAACCGCGCGGTCTCGATATCCGGGGCCTGCCCCGTGATCATGTAAAGAAAGTTGGCCGCATGGCTTAAGCTATCGCTTGGCGGGATGGGATCACGTCCGCTTCGGATATGATGATGACTGGCGACAATCAGCGGTACCTGGGATGTCAGGCGAACGCCTTTGTCACGAACCGCCTGGGCGGAATTGTCATTTGCCTGAGGGTCGAACGCACCGAGCGCCGAGACCGCGGTACGCAGTACTTCCATGGGATGCGCATCCTTGAGACTGCGAATGATGTCAGTCACCGCATCGGGCAGCATGCGGGCGGCCTTCAACTCGACGTCGAATGCGCTGAGTTGCGCTTTGGTCGGCAGTTCGCCATGGATCAAAAGGTAAGCGGTTTCCTCAAAGTTTGACTGTGCCGCGAGATCATGAATCGAATAACCGCGATATCGTAGCTCTCCGGCGCGGCCGTCGATAAACGTGGTAGCCGAGCGATCAAAGTACACGCCCTTGAGGCCGCGATTGATCGAAATTTTTTCGTCACCGGTGGCAATCGAATCAGACATTGGTGTCACTCCTCAAAATCTCTTGAATCCACTTTACTGGAACAGGTCGTTCAACAAGTCGCCGATGCGCAAAGTTCGCACACCCAACCGACATTCGCAAAACCTTAAACATGCCGGATCAAGTTACTTGCGTAACAGGGCCAAAGCACGTCGCTACATGGGTTCAACATTAAACCATCGGGGTTTCGGTGACCATCATGGGGCGCTGTCAGACACTGACGTTCGACCCGATCTGGATGTACACTGCACTTAAAGCTTTAAATCCAGCCCAATATAGGTGAGTTGATGAGTTCGATGAGCGAAACCCTGGCGAGCGTCTGTCCGCTTGACTGCCCCGATACGTGCAGCCTCTCGGTAACCGTTGATGACGGCCGCATTACCCGCGTTCGCGGCTCACATGCCAATCCGTATACCGCCGGCGTTATTTGCGAAAAAGTTGCCAAGTATTATCCCGATTTCGTCCACGGACCCAAACGGCTCGATCGAGTGCTGATTCGCAATGGCGAACGCGGCACCGGAAATTATCGACAGGCCACCTTTGCCGATGCGCTCGACATTATCCATGAACGCGTCAGCGATGTGGTCGCGCGTCATGGCGGCCAAAGCGTTATGCCACTCAATTATGCCGGCCCTCACGGCAAGCTTGCCAACGGTTCGATGGACCTGCGCTTTTTCAATCGCCTCGGTGCCACCCGGCTGGATCGCGGACCGCTTTGTGGTGCGGTACGCGGTGCTGCCTATACCAGTCTTTTCGGTGTCGTTCCCGGCATGCCGCCGGAACAGGCTGAAGAAGCCGAGTTGATTGCCATCTGGGGCAACAATGTCACTGTATCCAATCTGCACTTCGCACGGGTTGTGCAACGTGCACGCAAGCGCGGCGCAAAAGTCGCCGTCATCGATCCGCGCCGGATTCGCATTGCCGAACAGGCCGACCTGCACGTGCAGATTCGTCCAGGGACCGATGTAGTGCTGGCCATGGCACTGGCCGCCGAGATGGAACGGCGCGAGCGCATCGATCATGATTTTATAAAACACAAGGTCAGCGGTTTTGATCCATACATGGCTGCTGCACGACAATACAGTCTTGATGATGCCGCGCGTATTTGCGGCGTCGACAGATCCTCGATCAACGCCCTCGCCGATCTGTACGAAAATAACCGAAGCATCGCCCTGTCTATCGGCAATGGCATGGAGCGCAGTCGTAACGGCGGTTCGAGCCTGCGCGCCATCATCTCGCTGTCGGTACTGTGCGGCGCACTGGATAAACCAGGTGCCGGTGTCATGGCCAAGCACAGCGCGAACTTCCCGTTTAACGATGACCGCCTGAGTCGCTCCGATCTTGGCAAGAAACCAACGCGAATAATCAATATCGTCGATAGCGCCAAGCACCTGCTCGAGGATGACCTGGACCCACCGATTCGCGCGGTGTTCATCTATAACCACAATCCGGTTTGCACCCATCCGGATCAGAATCGCATGCGTCAGGCCTTGTCACGGGAGGAAATATTTATTGTCGGCATCGATATCGCCATGACCGATAGCATGCACTATGCCGACGTCATCCTGCCGGCTGCCAGCCACTTCGAGTTTGCAGATGTTTATGGCGCCTATGGTCAGACCTGGCTGCAACGCGCCGATGCGGTGATTCCAACCGTTGGCGAGGCACTGCCCAATACCGAAATTTTCCGCCAATTGGCACAACGTTTCGGTTTTGATGATGATGCATTTAACGATGACGACAACGCGCTGATTCGCGCCGCTGTTGATGCAGGCGACCCGCGTCTGAATGGCCTCAGCGGCGATCAGCTTCCTCTTGATCGAGCCATCGAGATGTCCGGCAGCGACGGTATCGAACCGGCACCCGCGACGCGGGTTACACCGGCCACCCCGTCAGGGCGAATTGAACTCTTCAGCGCCGATTTAGAGGAGCGTTTCGGCTGCGGCATTCCACTATTCACGCCGATTGAAAACACCGCACCGCTGAATCTCATCTCGCCGTCATCAAACAGACGAACCAATTCAACCTTTGGCGGCCATACCGACAGTCAACAGGCCGAGATCCTTGAGATTAACCCCCGAGATGCGGCAAGCCGCAACATTGATGACGGTGACCGACTACTGGTTTTTAACAACCTCGGCCGCGTCGAACTCATCGCCCGCATCAGTGACCGGGTTGCACCGGGTGTGATCTACAGCCCGAAAGGCACCTGGCTTGCCACGAGCGCCACCGGACAGACCGTCAACGCGCTGATTAGCGCATCGGCCCGCGCCGATATCATGGGCGGGGCCTGCTTCAACGACACCTTTGTCGAAGTTGAGCGGATTAATAACTAAGACATCAATTCATCTATTACTCCGACATGAATATTGAATGCCAACAGCGCATCGAAGCCTTGCGAGCGCTTTTGTCAGATCATGACTACGATGCCGCGCTGATTACCGATGAAAGCAGCATGGTCTACTTCACCGGTGTATCCGGTTATCTCGGCATGGATTTCGGACGACCGACCAGTCTGCTGATTCACACCGACGACGATCCGGTCATCATCACACCGGCCCTCGAAAGCGAGATGGTCGGCGAGATGACCAACATCGCCGATATCCGCACATTTGAAGATGCCGGCAACAATACATGGCAGACGGTACTGGGTGCGGCTCTGGACGATCTCGGTGGTGCCCGCCTTGGAATTGAGGCGAGGCAAATACCGGTTGTGGTGCGTGATTTCCTCGAAGGCTTCGCCTTTACTGGAAATAATCTCGATCTTGGCAGTGTCAGCGAAATGATCGGTGGACTTCGCATGATCAAATCATCCCATGAGATAGAGATCATGCGCCAGGCTGGAACAATTGCCGCGGCGATGATGCGTGCGGCCGAAGCATCCCTGGCTGCCGGCGCCGCCGAGTACGAATCGGCACTGGCCATCATCAACGAGGGAACGCGGACGGCGGCGAAATACCTGGACGATGAAAACGTTGATCGTTTCGTCTCGCCGATGATCCACAATCTGCAGATCATGCAGAGCGGACGCGACACCTCGATGGTGCATCGGCGTGCCGGCGTCAAACGCTATGAAAGCGGCGACCCGGTCTATTTCTGCTTTTGTCAGATGGCCGAGTTCAGACACTACAAACTGGGATTCGACCGGATGTTCTTCATCGATCACATCAGTGACGATGCCGCTCGCGTCCAACAGGCCGCCATCGATGCCCAGCAGGCCGCTATCGCCGCGATTCGACCGGGTATCGTCGCCGAAGATGTCGCTCTCGCCGCCGACGCCGTTTATGCCCAGCGGGGTTATGCTACCGGCTATCGAACCGGTCGTGCCATCGGCCTTGCCTATCTTGAAGCACCGGAGTTAAAGGCCGGCGATACCACCGAACTCAAGGTCGGCATGACCTTCGCCGTGGATGGCGGCATCTCGGTTGATGGCGTACTCGGCGGCAGGATCGGTGATTCAGTGGTGGTGACCGATGAAGGCTTCGAGTATCTGACTGATTATCCGCGTGAGATTCGAGTGGTATAGACCACGCGGTATAAATCGACATGAAGTAAGATTCGCGAATCTCGGCCACGCAAACAAAAAACTGTTACCGGAAAATTCATCACATTATTTCGGTAACACGTTATTCGGCGGTGACATGCTGCCGACCACGCCGCGACAGGTAGGCGTGCCACAGCATTCGCGCCGCAGCCGATCGCCATGGCCGCCAGTTTTCGGCTCGTTCAAGGCATTCGCTATCATCCGGCAGGGAATCAAGATTAAAAACCTCGAAAACCGATCGAATCAGTGCCACATCACCAATTGGCCAGATGTCGGCTCGACCCGATGCAAACAGCAGGTATACATCCGCCGACCATGCACCGACACCCTTGATGTCGAGAAGCTGCTGGCGGGCTGACGGCTCGTCGCTGCGACCGATTCGGGCAAAACTGATTTCTTTGGTAACCACCCGTTGGGCAAGCGCCTTGCAGTACGCCGATTTCTGTCTTGTCAGACCACAGGCTGCGAGCTCAGCCGCTGTCATCCTGGCAATACGTTCAGCCGATATTCGACCGGCATGTTTCAAGAGACGATCATAAACCGCCCGTGCCGACGCGAGCGAGACCTGTTGTTCAAGGATAATCATGACCATTGTCGCGAAACCACCTGCACGCGCCCACAACGGTGGATAGCCGAAGCGCTCAAGCAAATCGGCGAAATGGTTTTCACGCGTCGCCAGTTCATCGCAGGCTTGCTCAAGGGTTAACCGGTTCATTACCTGGCGCACAAGTCGTTTTATCCGTTTCGAATGAAAGATATGCTAACAATAAGCGAATAATCATCAAATAACCAAGCAGGGCAATTGCTTTTTATGCCCTAGTCGGTTTACCTTGCAGGCGTCATACTCAGATCATTCAATCACGACTCAAGACAGTTAAGAAACCATGGAGACCGTATCGATCATTGCCGCATCTCTGGGCGTCGCCTGGGCCAGCGGTATCAATCTGTATGCTGCCGTCGTAATGCTCGGCTTGATGGGCACCACGGGTTCAATCGACTTGCCCCCGGACCTTGAAATCCTCACCAACCCTATGGTGATCGGTGCCGCGGGTCTGATGTACTGCGTTGAATTTTTTGCCGACAAGATTCCAGGAGTCGATACTGTCTGGGACGCAATACACAGCTTTATCCGCATACCGGCTGGCGCTATGCTGGCCGCCGGCGCCATTAGTCCGCTCGGTCCGGAAGCCGAATTCGCCGGGCTTATTTTAGGCGGTGCATTAAGCGCCGGTTCTCATCTCACCAAGGCTGGCAGCCGGGTAATTATCAATACATCACCCGAACCCTTTACCAACTGGGCCGCCAGTTTCGGCGAGGATATCCTCGTAGTCGGCGGATTGTGGACCGCGTTAAATCATCCGATCCTATTTCTCGTTCTCCTTCTCGGCATTGTTGGCTTGATGATCTGGCTGCTGCCAAAAATCTGGCGTGGTATTCGCGCACTGTTCATCAAGATCAGCCGATTTTTCAGTAATGGCACGCCCCCTGCAAAGCGTGAATCGGCAAGCACGACATCAGGCTCGCGAGAGCCTCCCGGAGCCCCTGCCACGCAATCGGCCCACACGCCAAACCCCGTGATCCAGCCACATGGGTCGAGCGATAGCTAATCCACTCACCGGTAACCCGGGCCAATTCTCATGCTGTGGATAAAAGCGTTCCATATCATCTCAGTGGTGACCTGGTTCGCGGGATTGTTTTACCTGCCACGCTTGTTTGTCTATCACGCAATGAGCGACGATAAACCAAGTCGCGAGCGATTCAAGATCATGGAGCGCAAACTGTACAACGGTATAGCCACGCCAAGCGCCGTTGTTGCAGTAGTGCTTGGTCTGTGGCTGTGGCTTGGATACGGATTTAGCGGCACCTGGCTGCATGTCAAGATTACGCTGGTAGTCGTGCTGATCGGCTACCACCTCTGGTGCGGACGGTTGGTACGGGTATTCAGGGATGACGCCAATACCCGCAGCCACGTGTTCTATCGGTGGTTCAACGAGTTTCCGGTTGTGATTCTTATTGCCGTCGTCATTCTGGTGGTCGTAAAGCCCGCCTAACCTGTAGTGCCAAATACGGTCGCCCCTTAGTACCTCTCGAACTCCAAGCTTCCACCAACGCATTATTACCATTGAGATGTTCTTTTGATGTTTAACGTGGTGCTGTATCAGCCGGAAATTCCCCCCAATACCGGCAATATCATGCGTTTGTGTGCCAATACCGGCTGCAGCCTGCACCTGATCCGGCCCCTTGGATTTACCCTGGATGACGCCTCGCTCAAGCGTGCCGGGCTTGATTATCGTGACAGTGTCGGCGTCAGCGTTCACGACGATCTGGATCACTGTCTTGGTGATGGCGACTGGTCATCGGCATTTACTTTCTCGGCTCATCACCAGATTCATCACGATGCAGTCGAGTATCCATCGACGAGCTGGTTGATATTCGGTTCCGAGACGCGTGGATTGCCCGACACGGTGCGCATGCGCACGGCCGACAACCATCGCGTGACAATCCCGATGGTCACAGGCTCTCGTAGCCTGAACCTGTCCAATGCCGTGGCGGTGGCGGTATTTGAAGCCTGGCGACAACACGGATTCGGATCACGCACATGATGCCTTCCACCGTCACTGGCGTACTGCTCGCGTTGGGTGGTTTTATCATCTGGGGCCTGTTTCCGCTCTACTGGAAACTGCTCGTTCATGTCAATGCATTCGAGGTCCTGTCGCATCGCGTTCTGTGGTCGGTGCCATTCATCGGCATCGTCATCTTTATCTCGCAACGCGGCACCGAGTTGTTTACCACATTGCGCCAGCCGAAGCGCCTTGGCGTTCTCACCCTGAGTGCGATGTTGATCTCCTTAAACTGGGGCGTCTACATCTGGGCCATCAGCGTCGACAAGGTGGTCGAAGCCAGCATGGGCTACTACCTGACCCCGCTTTTAAATGTCGTTATCGGGGTCGCGGTATTCGGTGAACACATGGCACGAATACAGAAAATCGCCGTGGCTATCGCCATAGCCGGCGTACTGTATTTATTCGTAACCAAAGGTGTTGCGCCGTGGGTGGCCCTGATTCTCGGCATCAGTTTTGCAGCTTATGGCGCGCTGCGTAAACACGCCGTTCAGGACTCGGTCACGGGTCTGTTCCTTGAAGCTCTGCTCATCTCACCGCTTGCCATCGGCTACGTGGCCTGGCTCGCCTCCAACCATGCATCGGCGTTCCTTGCCGGGCCAATGTCAACTACCCTGCTGCTGGCCGGTGCCGGTGTAGTGACCGCCACCCCGCTGATGCTGTTCGTCGCTGGCGCCAAACGACTGCATTACGCGACCGTCGGGTTACTCTTTTATCTGACCCCGTCGATCCAGTTTCTGATCGGCACATTCATCTTTCATGAGCCGCTCGATTCGTCCGATCTGGTGGCATTTGGCTGCATCTGGCTGGCACTGGTCCTATTCGCCAGCCACGGCACCATTACCTCGCGTGGGCAGCGGGACTGACAAATGACCCACGGGACACCTGGCTAACCGGTTAACATGATTCTTACTATTGCATGGTGCTTTATAATTTCGGTGCCTTTGCACATCGTTCAATAGAGAACACGCCATGCTCATCGATCTCAATAAGCTCACCCCCCAGCAGGTTTATTTCACCCTGATTCAGACCGTAATACCCCGACCGATCGCCTGGGTGTTATCCGAAAACGAGGGCGGCAGCTATAACCTGGCGCCATTTTCCTATTTCAACGCAGTCTGCAGCGATCCGCCCCTCGTCATGATATCCATCGGACGCAAACCCGACGGTGCGTTCAAGGACACCAAGATCAACATCGAAGAGCGTCCTGATTTCGTGATACATATCGTCGATGAGGACACCCTCGACGATATGAACGCATCCTCCGCAACGTTGCCCTATGGCGCCTCGGAACTGGCTGAGGTTGGCCTTGAAACCACGGCCATTGACGATTTTCCGCTGCCGCGA
The DNA here is from genome assembly GCA_021604525.1 of marine bacterium B5-7. Taxonomy (GTDB): domain Bacteria; phylum Pseudomonadota; class Gammaproteobacteria; order Arenicellales; family CAJQKF01; genus BQJD01. The sequence continues at coordinate 61,099 of BQJD01000007.1, forward strand.
CTCAAACGTGTCAAGGTGGCATTTGCATGCACCCGCCACCAGGTTCTGCAGCTCGGCGGATCGCCGCAGAGTATTGTTTTTGGCGAAGTGAAAAAAGTCTTCGTGGAAGATTCCGTGGTCGGCGAAGATGCCAAGGGCCGCGCCAAGATACTCGCCGATAAAATTCGTCCGGTAGGCCGAATGGGCGCCAGCGAATACCTGTCTTTCGGCGAGATTATCCGCAAGGCCCGGCCAGCCTGATCGGACACGGTCCGCTCAAGACCCACTGCTAAAAGAGGATAATCATTATCCACACGAATGCCGCAAGGCACAGGCTGATCAAAACGGCAGCCGAGCCGATATCCTTGGCGATACCGGAAAGCTCATGATATTCAGGACCAATTCGGTCTACTGTGTATTCAACTGCTGTATTCAACAACTCCACCAGCAGCACCAGGATCACGCTGACGACCAGCAGGACACGCTCCACGGTGTCCGCTGTCAGAAAAAATGCCAGGGGTATGGCGACAACTGCCAGGTAGATTTCCTGACGGACGGCCTGTTCACTTGAAAATGCGCGGCGTATTCCATTGGCGGAATTAACGGTTGCATTCACAAGGCGCTTGACGCCCGTTGTTGGGTTACGCATCAAAACGAATCTCCATTTGAAAAAAGCGGTACTGCCGTCAACATCACTTGCCGAGTACCGCCAGTAATTGTGCAATTAACGCTTTGGCCTCGCCGAGATAGCCGCCACCGAACAGGTTAAGATGGTTGAGCACATGATACAGATTGTATAACTGCTTGCGCACCGGGTAGCCATCATCTAGCGGCCATGCCGATTGGTAGGCTGCATAAAAGTCGCGACCAAAACCACCAAACAGTTCGCTCATGGCGATATCCGCTTCACGGTCACCGTAATACACCGCCGGATCATATATCACCGCTCGGCCGTGATCGTCTGCAGCAGCATTGCCAGTCCACAAGTCGCCATGCAGCAGCGAAGGTCTGACATCATGGCCTGAGAATAATGCACCCATCTCTGCAAGCAGGCGTTCGCCGTCATCGGCTAACTCCCGACTGAAACCATTGCCGGCAGCGAGATCGAACTGATACTTGAGCCGCCGGGTTGCAAAGAATCCCGGCCAATCGGTCGCGCGATGATTTACCTGCGGCGTAACGCCAATAAAATTATCACGGTGCCAGCCAAATGCATCGTTGGTGATCGCGTGTAACGCGGGAAGCCCCTCACCGAGTTTTACGGCAGCGTTAGCGATGGGACGAAGCGCGATATACTCAAGCACTAACGCTGCTCGCCGATCGAACACACCCTGGGTGATGACCTTTGGAACCCGCAGTTCAAGACACTCGCCAAGTGCCGCCAGGCCATCGGCTTCAGCGTTGAACCGGTCGAGAGAATTAATATCGCCGAGTTTTACGAACACCTGCATCGAGGCATCCTGTAAGCAGTACGTCTCATCTGTCGAACCACCACCAGGACGGATTGCCTGGTACGGATTGAATGTTTGACCCAATGCATCAGTGACTGCATTGATGAGTTCATTACTGTGTTCAATCATTGGCATGTAAGGTGAAACTGCTTTGTTGAAACTGATCCCGGGTTTAATAAAATTACGCTACCGTAGTAACTACTTGAGATCACTGCCGGGATAACTTGAACGTCTGAATGACCATTGAGACTCTCATCAAAATGCTCATCAATATGGACCGGGCGAAGTCAACTTGATTTGCATGACTATTCTGAGTGACGTTTACGGAGTAATCGGTAACTCGTTGAAACAAAAGCGTCGCATTCAAAGGCTCCTGGAAAGCGAGTGACGAGTCAATCGACGGCGATTTATGCACAATTATTCTGCGACCAATAAACTTACTGGATTTTTGCACAAACTTTCGTTCATCTGATTCAATTACTGATGCAATCAATTGATATATATAGGCATACTAAATCTGCCTAAAAAATAGGCGATTTTGACACAGGGCATTCCCGACCTGAAAAAACGCGTCCCGCAGACGCTTTGTGCACACACTTATCCACAAGTTCTGTGGGTAACTTTCAAGGCACCGAAACGTACCACCGCCCTGCTACACTACGGTGCCTCGAGTCGACCGTGAACACGTCCAACCAATCCCAACGAAAACCGAATTGAAGACTCCTTGAATGTTCCAATGAGCGCCGCAACCGTGATCAGTGTGGCCGTCGCTGCGCCGCTGTCGCGCCACTTCGATTATGCGCTTGATGACAGTAACGTGCCGGCGGTAGGCGCTCGCGTATTGGTTCCTTTCGGCAGTAGTACGCGGGTCGGTTTCGTGGTGTCGTATCGCACCGATCCATCACCACCAACACGCACACTCAAACCAATTATCGAAATCATCGATGAGACGCCGTTGTTTGATGACGGCTTGCGGCGGCTGCTCGAATTCGCCGCTGACTATTACCAGCATCCTCTCGGTGAAGTGATGCAGGCAGCATTGCCGTCACGTCTTCGAAAACGACTCGAGGCACCGGTCGATCCGGTTAACTTCGTACTAACGGATTCTGCCAATGCAATCCGAACGCATCTTGCCGCCAATGCCGCTCGACAATATCGCGTGGTCGATGCACTTGAAGCGGCTGGTGGAGGTGGTCTTAACAGCGCCGAATTACGCCAGACGGCAGGTGAGTGCGGCAACGCACTCAAGCGGCTTGAATCCCTGGGACTGATTCGCAGCCTGTCTGCTGATGAATCAACAAACACGATCACAACCACACCCGGCCCGACGCTCAACCCGCACCAATTGAGTGCTGTCGAACGGATCATCTCCAACCAGGGTCGCTACGAATGCTTCCTGCTCGAAGGCGTGACCGGCAGCGGTAAAACCGAGGTGTACCTGGAATGCGCACGACGCGTCATCGCCAATCAACGCCAGGTGTTGGTACTGGTTCCAGAAATAGCCTTGACCCCGCAGTTGATCAGCCGCTTTCGTGAACGTCTTGGCGTGCCCGTCTCGGTACTCCATTCAGGGCTTGCCGACGGCGCCCGACAACGCGCCTGGCTAGCGGCAAAAAACGGTCTTGGCCCGATCGTTCTTGGTACCCGCTCGGCCGTATTTGCCGCGCTGCCGCGTGCAGGTCTTATCGTCATCGACGAGGAGCACGACCCGTCTTTCAAACAGCAGGACGGCTTTCGTTATAACGCCCGCGACATTGCCATCAAGCGTGCGTCCATGGAAAACATTCCTATCGTTCTCGGGTCAGCAACACCATCCCTTGAAAGCTACTACAACGCCCGGCGCGGTCGTTACACCGGCGTCGCATTGCCGCAGCGTGCCGGCAGTGCGTTGATGCCGGCACTGCATCTGATCGATAGCGGCCAGTGGCCACTCAGCGACGGGCTCACACGGCCATTGATCGATGCCATCGAACGCTGCCTGAAACGCGGTGAGCAGAGCTTGATATTCATCAACCGGCGCGGCTTTGCCCCGGTGACGATCTGTGGGCATTGCGGCTGGCAGGGAAAATGCTCACGCTGTGATGCGTTCCTGACGCTGCACCAGCAAAATGCCATGCTGCGCTGTCACCATTGCGGCAGTACCTGCCCGGCACCGACGAAGTGTCCCGACTGCGGAGATAGCGACCTGTTTCTTGCCGGTGTCGGTACCCAGCGCGTCGAGGCCGCGCTAGCGCGGCTGTTCCCTGAAGCCCGGGTTTTGAGAATTGATCGTGACAGCAGTGCAGCCCGTGGCGCGCTGGAGTCGCACCTCGAACAGATACGTTTGCGTCAGGTGGATATTGTCGTCGGCACGCAGATCCTTTCCAAGGGACACGACTTCCCGGGCATTACCCTGGTAGGCGTGCTGAATTCCGACCAGGCGCTGTACAGTGTCGATTTTCGCGCGGCTGAACGACTGTTCCAGTCAATCACCCAGGTGGCCGGGCGCGCCGGGCGCGCATCGGACCCGGGTCGGGTGCTGGTCCAGACCGCGTTCGCGGATCATCCATTGATGCGTGCGTTGACCCGCCACGACTATGCGGCGCTGGCCGAAACCGAGCTTGAACTGCGGCGCAAGACCATGCTGCCGCCATTCGGGTATCTGGCCCTGTTGCGGGCCGAATCGATCAATGCGAACGCCGCTGTCGAGTTCCTGAAAACGGCTGCAGATATTGGTCATACAATCGACATCGACGAGGATCGTGCAGCCGTTACCATCATGGATCCGGTACCGGCACCCATGGAACGACGGGCTGGTCGGACACGTGCCCAGTTGATGATTCAATCCACCAGGCGTGCACCGCTCCGAATTTTTTTATCGCACCTCGTCAGCGCATTGGAAGCACATCGCAGTGCGCGTAGCGTGCGCTGGTCGGTTGATGTCGATCCAATCGATCTTTACTAGAACCTGTCTCAAAATGGCTGCAATCCGCCAAGACTCAAGGTCGGTGACTCGATGCCATGTAGGCATCGCTCGAAAACTCGCGCAGACGGCTGGCGGTACGCTCGAAGGCGTGGGTCAGACGTTTGCCGCGATACAGTAACTCCGGCCGGGTAGCAGCAGATACCAGCACGTTGACGCGGCGATCGTACAGTTCGTCGATCAGCTCGATGAAGCGTCGTGCCGGATCATCGCCATCAACGCCGAGCAGCGGAATATCCGACACCAGCAGGGTGTGATAGAAGCGCGATAATTCCGTGTAATCCGCCTTGGATCGCGGCCCGACACACAACCCATCGAACTCGAACCAGCAGATTCCCTCACTCGCCATGCGCACGGGTATCTGCCGACCATTCAATTCAAGCGGCTGGTCGTCGACGGGTTCATCCCCACAGAGCTTGTAAAACAAGACTTTGAGGGTTTGTTCGGCAACATCATCATGGGGGCACAGATAGGCGTTCGCAGATTGCAGGGTCTTGAGCCGGTAATCCACCCCGCCATCGAGATTGAACACCTCGCAGTGACTCTCGATCAGTTTGATTGCCGGTAAAAACCGTTCGCGCTGCAATCCATCCCGGTAGAGATTGGCAGGATGGGTATTGGAGGTAAATACCAGCACCACGCCACGCTCGACCAGCACCTTGAACAGCCGTGCCAACACCATTGCGTCCATGATATCCGCCACAAACAGCTCGTCGAAACAGAGTATCGATGCATCTGCGGCTATATCTGCGGCAATGGCATCAAGTGGATTGCTTTGTGACTTACGCTCGTTAAGCTCGCGATGGATCTCCAGCATGAACCGGTGAAAATGAACCCGCCTGCATTTGTCAGTGGGTATCGAGCGATAGAACAGGTCCATCAAGAAGGTTTTGCCACGTCCGACACCACCCCATAAGTAGACGCCACGAACCGGCGCCTCGGAACCTTTCAACCAGCGCCTGAAGCGTCCCGCCAGACCCTTATTGGCATTACGCCGGGCGAGATTGTCAAGTATCCGCTGTAAACGGATGACGGCGTCGAGCTGGGCATCGTCCACGCAGTAACCCAACTGATTAATCTCTATCAGGTACAACGACTTGAGATCAACGCGGGCCTCAGCCGTCATCTTGTCACCATCGGCTGTGGTGCAATGTCTTCAAGGTTATCGATATTAGGGAAAAACCCGTGGGGCGAGGCCGGCAGGCTGGAATCAGGTCGCTCCACTGACACCACCTGGGAGATACCGAAGCGATGCGCGGCTTCAAGTACCGCCGGGCTATCGTCAATAAACAGGCAGCGTACGGGGTCAAGATCGAGTTCGGTTTGCAGGTGCTTCCAGAAGATCGCGTCTTCCTTGGGTGCGCCAAGATCGTGGGAGCTGATGGTTCTATCGAAGAAATGTCCGATGGCCGTGGTCGTCAGCTTGATTTCAAGGGTGCTTCGGTGAGCGTTGGTAACCAGCACCTGGCGTCGACCACTGATGCGTACCGCCTCAAGAAAAGCCCTGGCGCCCGGACGCACCCGGATACGGGATTTCAGTTCAGTTTTCATGGCAACAATATCAAGACCGAGCTCTGTCGACCAGAATTCGACGCAGTACCAGTCGAGCGTGCCGCGCAATTCGGCCATCCTTGCGAACAACAGTGCGCAGGCGCTGTCGAAATCAATGTTATTAAGCGCCGCATAAGCTGCGGGTACATGCTCACGCCAGAAATAATTGTCGAATCCGAGATCCAGCAGGGTTCCATCCATGTCTAAAAGAACCGTTTCGATCTGTTGCCAGTCAACCAGATTTGGATTCAACATCGCCTCCCGGGCGTTATCAAGGTCGCGGACTTTATTAAAAATCCCGCCGGTTTGCTATACTGGTCGGCCAGCCCGGGCGTCACGTCCGACACGGCAGTCGATTCCGACATGGCACTTACATCACTGACGCCAATGCCCAATTCAGAATTCAAATCCACCGCCCGCGATGTCCTCATGCTTGAGGCCGCCGCCCTCACCGATCTTGCCGACCGAATCGGACCGACCTTCGATGAAAGCTGCAATCTGTTGCTTAATTGCAGCGGGCGTGTCGTGGTGGTCGGCATGGGCAAATCCGGTCATATCGGCGGCAAGATCGCATCCAGTCTCGCCAGTACCGGGACGCCGGCATTTTTTGTGCATCCGGGCGAAGCAAGTCACGGCGACCTCGGCATGATCACCGCCAACGATGTGGTAATTGCCATTTCCAATTCAGGTGAGACACCCGAAATCCTGACCATCCTGCCATTGGTGAAACGCATGGGCGTGAGCCTGATTGGCATGACCGGACGGATCGACTCCACCCTGGGACGCAGCGCCGATGTCTGTCTTGACGTGGGCGTCCCCCAGGAGGCCTGCCCACACAACCTTGCCCCGACTGCCAGCACCACCGCCACCCTGGCCATGGGCGATGCGCTGGTGGTGGCGGTACTCAAGGCACGCGGCTTCACCCGTCACGATTTCGCCCGCTCCCATCCAGGCGGCACCCTCGGCCGCCGCCTGCTGCTGTATGTGGGCGATGTTATGCATACCGGCGAACGCATCCCCCTGGTCAATGAAGAAGCATTACTTGAAGACGCCTTGATCGAGATGAGCAGCAAGGGGCTCGGCATGACCGGAGTAATTGACTCAAACGGCGCTTTGACGGGAATTTTCACCGACGGCGACTTGCGTCGCGCGCTGGGCAGTAATGTGGACATTTACCACTGCCGCATCGCCGAGGTCATGACAGCCAATCCCAAGACCACCACCGCGGACACGCTCGCGGCGGAGTTGATCAAGTTGATGCAGATATATTCCATCAACGGCATATTTGCCCTCGACGACACCGGCAGGGTGACTGGCGCGCTCAATACCCTCGACCTGATTCGCGCTGGCGTGTTGTGAGAATCCTCGAAAAACTGATTCTGTTGGCGGTCTTTCTCGGCTTTGCCGCAATTACCGCATGGCTGGAACAATCCGAGAATCAAACCCCTGGCGACAATGCCGCCGAGGTTCCGGTAAATAATGACCCTGACTACTATATCGAGAACTTCGTCGCCACCGGACTTGATAGCGAGGGCCGCCAGTACGTCATAGAATCGATTCGCCTGGCCCATTTCCCCGTCGACGATACCTCGCTCATCGAACAGCCGCATATCATCCAGTACACTGACGAAGCCGGTCCACGTCACATTTATGCCGACAATGGCTTGATCTCCGCTGATGGTACGGAAGTATTGCTGCGCGGTAAGGTCAAGGCAATTGAAAGCCGCTCTGACAACCAGCCCGGCAACGTCACGACCAGCGAGCGCATGCGTATCAAGTTACGTAAAAAGCCCGGTTCATGAGTCGTTGTCGACAACCATTCTTCTGCTAGAATTCAGATGATGAATCGTCACATAACATCACTCATCCTGTCGATCGTGTCTGCACTCGCTGCCAGCATGGTACCGCTTGCCGTCAGCGCGCTCGAATCAGATGCCAGCCAGCCTGCGGTAATCGATGCTGACGCCGTGGATATCGATTTTGCCGCCGGCACCCGCATTTACTACGGTAACGTCAGGTTCGTGCAGGGCACCATCCGCCTGAAAGCCGACAAGCTCGAAGTCTATTTCAAGGACAGCAAGCTGGATCACGCGGTTGCCGTGGGTAATCCGGCAGTGGTCCGACAACGACCCGACGGCAAGGAATACGACGTGATTGGCGAGGGCCAATTCATTTATCTGGACGAGGTTAATAACATAATCACCTTGACCCGAAATGCGTCATTAACACAAGGACAGGACAATGTCCGAGGCAAGACCATCGTCTATAACATGGCAACCGACAAGATGCAGGTTCGAAGCGGCGATACGCCAACCCGTACCACCAAAATTCCGGAAGGCACGGCGGGCGCCCCGCCACCTCCAATCCCCGATCCGGCGACCAGTGCAGCAACAGACGCCGCCGCGAGTACGGAAAATTCTGCTTCCGATGAGGCAGCAACCAGTGACGGCGAGCCGAAACGCCCGCGTATCGTCCTGAAACCCAAGCCAGCCGAGTAGCGCCTTATCGCGCTGTTACTCACCCACTGCGGCCCACGGCATCTAACGTGCCTGTTAATTATGGCGCCCCATCGATATTAAGCATTTAGGGCAATCTCACCTTGGCTACACTCGTTACCCGCGATCTTTGCAAGTCGTACCGCGGCCTCCACGTGGTTCGAAACGTCAACGTGGCCGTACGAAACGGCGAAGTGGTTGGCCTTTTGGGCCCCAACGGCGCGGGTAAGACCACCTGTTTCTATATGATTTGCGGTCTTATCCGGCGTGACAAGGGACACATCATTCTCGACCAGAAAGATATCAGCGACCTGCCCATGCATCGCCGTGCGCGGCTTGGTATAGGCTACCTGCCCCAGGAACCCTCCGTGTTCCGCAAACTCAGCGTCGAGGACAATATTATGGCGGTACTCGAAGCACTGCCAAACCTGACCAATGCATCGAGGGCCAAGCGCGTGAAGATGCTGCTCGATGAATTTGGCCTGGCTCACAAACGCAAGGCCATGGGCATCAGCCTTTCCGGTGGGGAACGCCGCCGCGTTGAGATTGCCCGCGCTTTGGCGCTGGCGCCTTCATTTATACTGCTCGATGAGCCCTTCGCCGGTATTGACCCGATTTCCGTCGGTGATATTCAAAAGGTCATCTCGTTTCTCAAGGACAAAGGCATTGGCGTATTGATAACCGATCATAATGTCCGCGAAACCCTTGGAATCTGTGATCGTGCCTATATTCTGGCCGAAGGCAAGGTTCTCGCCGCCGGCACGCCAGGCGAAGTCCTCGAACATCCCGAGGTCAGGGCAACCTATCTCGGTCACCAATTCAGAATGTAATCGGGATGAGCTTCATCCGGCAGATGATTGGCGCATAGGCCATGAGACGATTCGAGACGTTGTTTGTCGCCACAGCGCCTTCGGCGTAGAATTTCCAGCATAGTGATGAAACCTGCGTTAAGTCTCAAACTCGGCCACAAACTCAAGCTGACACCACGGCTGAAGCAGGCGATCACCCTGCTGCAGATGTCGTCGGTCGATCTCGAAGCCGAGATTCGGGATGCACTCGAATCCAACCCCTTTCTTGAGGAAATCGAGGCGCCGACACCGGTTAACGCAGAAGGCAACGGTAAATCCGCCGATGACAACGACACCGCATTCGATCCGCTTTACCAGGAAACCGGTGCCAGCGATTCGGAAGAATCAGATAACCGCCTTGCCGCTGGCTCGACTGGCCTCCAGGCCGCTGAAGTCCTCCCGGAACACCATGGCGTCATGGACACACGCACAGCAACTGCATATGACAACACCGCGTTGCTGGACAACCTGACCGGACAGCGCAGCCTTGCCGAATACCTCCGGGAACAAATCAGAATCTCGCCAATTTCCGAATCCGACGCACTGATTGCCCACATTCTTATTGAAAACATCAACGAATACGGCTATCTGGATATTCAAATCGATGAGGTCGTCACGCTGCTTGACGATCTGATAGATGTCGAAGACGCTGATATCGAAAGGGTACTTGGCATAGTCCAGTCCATGGATCCGCCCGGCATCGGTGCCCGTGATCTTCGCGAATGCCTGCTGATCCAGTTGCTGGAGAGGGAATCTTCAGATGCCAACGCCACGGCTATCGAGATCATGCGGAATCATTTCGAACTGCTTTCAAAACGAGATCATGCGGGGCTCGGCAAAGCTCTGAATCTGTCCGAGGCGAAAGTTTCAGAAGCACTGGCCATAATCCGTTGCCTCGACCCACGACCGGCGACCCGGCTGGATCTCAAGCCGATCGACTATGTCGTGCCGGATGTGGTGGTGTTTCAATCAGATGGCGTGTGGCAGGTACGGCTCAACCAGGATTCGCAGAGCAAACTTGCCATCAGCCCGTCTTGCAAAACCTATCTTTCCACTAACGGCAATCGCGAGGACACCCTGTATTTTCGTGAGCGCCACCAGGAAGCGAAATGGTTCCTGCAAAGCCTCAAGCAGCGTAACGACACCATTTTACGGGTCGCCACCGATATCGTTCGTCATCAGTCGGGATTTTTTGAACACGGTGAACGCGCCATGAAACCCCTGACCTTGAAGCAGATCGCCGAGACGCTGGATCTTCATGAGTCGACCATCTCAAGGGCCACCAGTCATAAGTACCTGCAATCACCGCGCGGCACCCACGAGCTGAAATTCTTTTTTTCAAGCCAGCTCGCCACCACATCAGGTGATGCGTTATCGTCCACCGCCATACAGGCGCGTATTCGTTCGCTGATTAACGATGAACCGGACCATAAACCGATAAGTGATCAGAAAATCGCAGATTATTTTAAATCGATGGGTATCAATGTGGCACGTCGCACGGTCACCAAATACCGCGAGCTGATGCGTATTCCTTCTTCCAGCCAAAGGAAGGAATTCAGATGACAAATTTCAACAACCTTACCCCATATGTCCTGAATTGATTCGGACTCCTACTCACAAAACACGACAACAAGATCAGAGGTTAGATCATGCAGATTTCCATTAGCGGACAACACCTGGATGTGACCCCCGCGCTTCGCGAGCATATCGAGGAGAAAATCGACAAGATTAGTCATCACTTCGACCATTTGACCAGTACGCATATCGTTCTTCAGATCGAAAAGAACCGTCACAAGGCCGAGGCCAATATCAATGCTCGCGGGGTACAGTTTCATGCGGCTGGTGAAGCTGACGATATGTATGCCGCTATCGACGCCATGGTCTCAAAGCTCGACCGCCAGGTTCTAAAGCACAAGGAAAAGGTCAGCGATCATCATGCCGATAGCGCGCGACCAGCAGAATAGCTGATGAATTGTCCAACCACGGCAAATCAGTCATCGGCGCCCGAAGGCGATAGCCTGCTGTCACGCTTCGTGGCGCCGGAACGGGTTGCCGTCAATGTCCAGGTGTCCAGCAAAAAACGGCTCCTTGAAGAGGTGGCCGACCTGTTAAGCAGCTATTCGCCCGACCTCGATCGCGACACCGTGTTCCAGATTCTTAACGAGCGTGAACGGCTCGGCAGTACCGGAATCGGTGAAGGATTTGCCATCCCTCATGGCCGTATTAACGGCATTGAAGAACCAATCATCTGTGCCATACTGCTTAACCATTCGCTCGATTTCGATTCAATCGACAATCAGCCGGTTCGCTGTGTGGTGGGCCTGCTGGTACCAGCCGATGCCAACCAGACCCACCTGCAGATACTGGCAAGGCTGGCCGGCGCATTCAGCAAACCCGAGGTGCGTAAAAAGATCATGGAGTGCCAGAGTAAGGACGATTATTTCGACCTGATCAATCAACTCGATTGAATAAACGGTTCTGATCCATTGCAACAACCACCACTATCAAGCGAATGAAGACACGGCCATCCGGTATCAGCATTGCCGACGCTTTTCACAGCAAGGCTGATCGACTTGGGCTGGTGCTCAATGCCGGTGCCAACGGGCTGAACCGGCTGATTACCGCGTTGCCGGAACCAGAAACTCACAGCGATTATGTCGATTACCTGAGCCTCGATAAGCCGAGTCCTGTGCAGATCGTCGATCCCGCATGGCATGACCGGCTTAATAGCAGTGACGATCGTCTGGCACGACGGCTACGCCAACTTATGGAAGCCGGTGACATCGCCATGATAGTCGTCAGTGACGACCTCGAGCCGACGCAATGGCTGCTAGAGACCGGCAATCAAACGGCCGTTTGTATCTATCGTTCATCGCTGTCGCATTCTCTGCTGTTCGAACGCCTGCAACATCGCGCCGCACGCAAGCTGGCACGACAGACCACCCTGCACGGCGTGTTTATGTCGATTCGAGACGTCGGCGTACTGATCAGCGGACCAAGTGGCATCGGCAAGAGTGAGGTTGCACTGGATCTGATCGATCGCGGATCGCGTCTGATCGCTGATGACGCACTCAAGGTATTCCGTTACTCGCCCTATAAGCTGACCGGCTTTTGTCCGGAAATCATTCGAGGTTATCTGGAAGTTCGCGGATTGGGGATACTCGACATAGCCGACATCTACGGCAACACCGCAGTACTCGATTCGAAACCCATCGACCTGATCACCAATCTGGAACCGGACCCACCCGGCACCTACCCCCATCTCGACCGATTGACGCCGCGAATAAGGCAACGAACCATACTGGGTATCAGTGTCCCGGAGATTACCCTGCAGGTGGCGCCGGGACGCAACCTCGCGGTTTTGATTGACGCCGCGGTTCGCACCCATATCCAGTTCCAGTTTGGCAAGGACCCGGTCAAGGCGTTTGTCGACAAACAGCAGCGCCGCATAGAGATTCGCGATCGCCTCGGTCATTTTCGCGACGATCCCGCCAAACCCTCCTGAGATTGACACAACACTTGCGGTAAACTGTCGAATCGCCGCGTGCACTCCATCCAAAGAGCGGGTGATGTCACGCACTGCCACGTTCAATTTGCCAACGCAGCAGGACACGACTTGAGCGACAACGACGACATACGGCACGGACTTCTCATTGTCAGCGGTCTTTCGGGATCGGGAAAGACCATCGCCCTCAATGCGCTTGAAGACCTTGGATATTATTGCATTGATAATTTGCCGGCGGTGCTGCTGCCGCAGTTTGCCGAACGCATAATCAAATCCCCGGACGCTGCTTCTGAACTCAAGATCGCCATCAGTATCGATTCCCGCAACCGCTACTTCCTGGCATCGCTGCCAGCGAGCCTTGCAGGTCTTCAGAACCTTGGCATCGACTACCGCATCATCTTTCTTGAAGCCGATGAAAAAGCCTTGGTCAAACGATTCAGCGAGACCCGTCGCAAGCATCCGTTAACCGATGGCGATACCCCACTGCTCGACGGTATCCGCATGGAGACCGACCTGCTTGCGCCATTGGCGGAAAATGCAGTGCGGCGTATCGATACCTCACTGACTACGCCCCACGAACTGCGCCGACTGATGCGCGATATCGCCGGTATCGAAGGTTTTCGCGGTCCGGTGTTGCTGTTTGAATCGTTCGGCTACAAGCACGGCACACCCACCGACGCGGATTTCGTCTTCGACGTGCGTTGTCTGCCGAATCCCCATTGGCAGGAAGAACTGAAGCCGCTCACCGGACAGGATCCGGCGGTACGGACATTTCTCGACCAGCAACCGGCGGTAGCTGACATGGTGACCTGCATTCGCGATTTCATACAACGCTGGCTACCGGACTTCGAGCGCGAAAACCGCAGTTACATCACCGTTGCCATCGGTTGTACTGGCGGTCGACATCGGTCAGTCTATATCGTTGAACGTCTGCACCAGCATTTCGCGACGCTCGATGTTCATGTACAAGTGGTCCATCGCGAACTTTCAATAGCGTAGTACACTTGATTACGACGCCCCGGCGTTACCTGTAATATTTCATACTCATTTCCGGGAATGTTGTCATGGTCGTAGAAAAACAGCTTGAAGTCATTAACAAACTGGGCCTGCACGCGCGTGCCGCCGCCAAACTGGTCAACACTGCGTCGGCTTTTGGCAGCGAAGTGTGGATTGAGCTCGGTGGTCAAAGTGTCAATGCCAAGAGCATCATGGGTCTCATGATGCTGGCGGCAGCAGCGGGAACAACTGTTGACCTTCGGGTCGAAGGCGACGATGCCGATGAGGCCACGCAGGCAATCAGCGATCTGTTCGCGGATCGTTTCGGCGAGGACGAGTAATGTTTCTGTTAAGCGGCACCGGTATAGGTGATGTTGCCATCGGCCGCGCCCTGGTACTTGATCGCGATGAGATCGAGATCAATCTCAGACACCTCACCGAAGACGAGGTCGAGCAGGAAGTAATCCGTTTTCGTAAAGCCGTTTCAAGGGCTCGCAACAAACTTGAGTCCATGCGTGATGAATTACCCGAACACGCGCCCGCTGAATTATCTGCTTTTCTCGGTGCACATGTACTGATGCTGGAAGATCCGCTGTTGATCGATCAGACCATTGGCACGATCCGCCGCGACCTGATCAATGCCGAAGTCGCCTTGAGACGCCAGGAAGAATCCTTGAAGCAGGTTTTCGATACCATCAATGACGACTACTTGCGCAGCAAGAAAAACGATATCGCGCAAGTGGTCGAACGGGTACAAACCGAACTTTCAAGCAACAGCAGCCAGTTGTTTGCCCTGTCGGATGAACTGGATGATCGTATCATCGTGGTCAACGATCTCACACCGGCGGACACCGTGCATTTTCGCAACAAACACATGGCCGGGTTCATAACCAATCTCGGCGGCCCGATTTCCCATACCGCGATTTTGGCACGCAGCCTGAAACTACCCGCGGTGGTCGGATTACATGGCGCCGGACGACTCATCCGCGACAACGATATGTTGGTCATCGACGGTCGCACCGGTACGGTCGTAGTCGCTCCCGGCGAGCGGATTTTGCAGCAATACCGACAACGTCGCGAACATGCAGAAAAGCTGTACGCGGGGTTGAAGACGCTGCGTGAAGTGCCTGCCATCAGCGAGGATAATGTCAGGGTCGCTCTGCTTGCCAATATCGAATTGCCGGAAGATATCGACTCGGCGGTAAAGGCTGGCGCTGACGGTGTCGGTCTTTACCGAACCGAATTCATGTTCATGAATCGCGAGGCGCCTGACGAAGAGGAACAGTATGCAGCCTATAGCGATGCGGCTGTCCGAATCAACGGATCCGTCACCATACGTACTCTCGATCTTGGCGCCGACAAACAGGTCGATGGGGGCCGCTCAGACGCCTACTCAACCGTTAACCCGGCACTCGGGCTACGCGCGGTTCGCCTGTGCCTGTCCAATCCGGGGCTGTTCATTCCTCAGCTTCGTGCCATTTTGCGCGCCTCGGTGCACGGCAATATCCGCATCATGATACCGATGCTATCCAGCCTGAATGAACTTGATCAGGTTCTGGAGCTGGTTCGGGAAGTTAAAAACACCCTGTCGCGGGAATGCGTCGAGTTTCGCCCGGATATTGCCATAGGCGGCATGATCGAGGTCCCGGCGGCAGCGGTAGCGGCCGATCTGTTCGCCCGAAAACTCGATTTCCTCTCCCTTGGCACCAACGATCTCATCCAATATACGTTGGCTATCGATCGTGTTGACGATGAGGTCAATTATCTCTATGACCCACTGCATCCGGCAGTCCTCCGACTCATTCGACATACCATTGAAGCCGGTGAAAATCAGGGTATCCCGGTATCCATGTGTGGCGAGATGGCCGGTGATCCTGGCTATACGCAATTATTGCTTGGCCTCGGCCTGCGTGAATTCAGCATGGACCCCGCCACATTGTTACAGGTCAAACGCGAGGTATTGAGAACCCGTGTCACCCCGATAACCGATACCACCAGGAAGTCTCTATACGACAGTGACAACAACAGCTTGCGGTCACTGGTTGAAAACGCGCGAACGCATTAGTCCGCGGTGCGTGTGTTGAAGTAGCGGTCAGATCAGCCGATTGTACTGCGGATGCACGCCGGGACTGTCGACCATGGTGACGTCATAACCCAGCGCGCGTAACGAATCCCGCTCAAGTAGAGACGATGATGCACTTTTCGATTCGAGAACGATCGTGCCAATACGATTGGCAACGCCTGGCAGACTCAATAGCGCCACCGACTCCTCGGCAAATACATCCTGTTCCATATCGATGACAATGACCTCAGTCCCGGCATTTGAGAGATAGCCCACCAATGAGTTGAATATTCGCTCAAGTTCGTCCGGACTTTTATTGACAAGGCTGACGTGGCCGACATCAGCAAGGTCGAGTACATGAGATGCGCCGGCGTTTCGCAGCAACAAGGTTTTCCAGCAGCCCTGCACATTACCAAGGTTAGCGCTCGCCACATTAAACCCGGACTGCGCCAGACCGCGAATGATATCGGCAGATCGACAGGGTTCTCCTGGCAAATGACGCTCACCGATGACTGCGATAACCGGCGTCGACAACGACGGATCCGGTACGCTGGCAATGGCGTTACGTGCAAGGTTGATGGGTATACCGTAGACATCGCAGGCAACCCCGATACATTCAACGCGGGTCGATCGATCATAGAGGTAACCGGGCATGGCGACTTGCGCTACCACACCGGATGGATCCAGCAGCATCATGTCATCCGTGGATGATGCACGCAGGGTTCCCGGTGCAACCGGGGCAAGTACTGCAAAGAGTTCGTCACCTCGTACTATGCGCGCGCGGGTGCCGGCCGACAGCTCAATATAGTTGTGGAGACCCACATGAGTCACCCGCACTCGCAACAACACACCCGATGTCATCGCGGATCTGTCCGTTGAAAGCGACATTATCTGGTTTTGCGGGATACGCCGACAGACGTAGCTAACGCCAAGCCGGTTACTCGACACAATATCGTAGTTGGTATCGGATACGCCCGCACGGTCATATGAACCAGGCCGCGAGACCTTTTGAATAATACGTGGGGTGGTAGTCGAATAATCCTGTCGCGGTGCAAGCATGATATTTCCCTGGCGCGACGCGCCGTTGCGATGCAGTTAGTACCAAGTCTTGGCGCTTGAACAATCCCTGTAAAGCGCTATTCGACCAGTGAATATGAATAGCCGACGGGCGGAGTGATCTTCGGTCGACAGCATGAATTTCGGCACCAGCATGACGTGCGCAATCCACACCGGCTTGATCGATGGAAGCAATTTATATGTGACGATTAATCTCGGACTTTGAGATTGCGAATACGCTGACGATATTGCAGACGGCGGGATTCAAGCTGTTGATACATGCCGTTAAGACGCACGAACCGGACTACGCTGCGCCGCAGATGGGGCTCCGCCGCAGCGATATCCCGACCAAGTCGTTCGACAACCGAGCGGTAGAGCGAGATATCAAGCGTATTACGTTCTTCAATCATGCTGCGCACTGCATCATCAGGTTGGCTCATCGCCTTCGCCTCAGACTTATGGTTTGACATATTGCGCGTCAGATAAAAAGGCCAGATTCGCCAGCCGAGTCGACCTGACAGTAACAGCAGGCTTTCCTCGAATTGTTCCTGGATACCGGCAATGACAAAATGTTTATCGATATTTTCGAGCGCTCGTTCAACACTCGATTGATCCAGTGGTTCGCGCCCGGCAATGCCAACTTTGCCTGCTACATGACTACCGCATAACAACCGGGTCTGGCCGTTGCTGGACTGGCCTGTAAAATCCGAGTCAAGATATTGCGGCAATGACATCGGCGCTACCGTCGAGTGAAACGGATGGCGAATATTGGTTTTGAGGAACCGGTATTCAGACAGCACCCGTTCCACCGGGTCACGCAGCATCGTCACATACTTTACGTTGCCTTCGAAATATTCGTGCAGCCCGAAGCTCATGTGACCCATCAGGAGTTGTATTTCCGTGCGTCGCTTCTTATCGAGATGAGCGAACGCGTCAATATCGGCGTTGATGTCGTTGCCGATAATAAATGTACACGGAGTCGCATAGTGACGACCGATTACCGACCGCAGGGTCATACCCGCCGTCTTCGGAATGTGCAAAAAAATCAGTGCGGAACGCTCTGGCATAAAGTCAGGTAATGGTCGGTCGGAATGAACAGACCGGTTACTTTATCCTAATGCATCGCGCAGTGGTCAGCGCATTGCGCTGACTCGATGTGAAAATAAACCTGTCGTCCTCCTTGTGTTTGAATAGTTCAGTAAAGCCCTGGAATCCCACTTAACCAGCCGACTGCCGCACACAAAAAGCAAAAAAAAGGCGCTCCTTGTAGGGAGCGCCTCTTCCGGGATCATCCGGAGTTTGAAAAGACTTAGAAGTCTTTACGAACGCCCAAGAGAATCTCTGTCACATCGCCGTCATCAGCTTTGGCGTCGTTGATTGCGCCTTCGATGTAGACCCGAGCGGTCTTGCTCAGGAAACGGCTAACGTTGAAGTTGATGATGTCATCATCAAGACCAGCATCGTCGTCCTGAATATTTTCGAGACTGACCCACCATCCGAAATCGCCTGCAGAACCGCCGGCCAACAGGGCGACACCTGTGGCGTTGTCGGCAGAGCCGTCGTCGGAATCGGAGTAACCGGCGCCAATCCACATATTCTCGAGGTTGAAGCGAGCAGCCACACCGGTGTAGTCAGAATCAGCAACCATTGCATCGTCACCTTGGGTGTCGACATAGGTAGCTGCGATACTCAGAGCGCCGGCGCTGAAAGTACCACCGATATTCCACTGGTCTACGCCGTCGGAATTCGGGTTGTCACCGTCGAGCACCAAGTCAGCCTGAAGGGCAACCGGGCCGGCATTGACAGCATATGACAGGGCGTTGGATACACGGTACAGACCGTTGTATGCATCACCACCGACGTTCTGCGATACGTCCATGATGGTACCAACACTGTTAAATGCCGCTGACCACACACGACCCAAGGTCACGGTGCCGAAACTGCCGGACAGACCGACATAGCTCAAACGGTTGTTGTCCTGAACATCAGCGATGTCGGATGCAACACCGAATTCATAGCGGTAAACCGCGCTCAGGCCGTTACCCAGATCTTCAGAACCCTTCACGCCAAAACGCGAGCTGATGTTCTTGATATCGACTGAGTCAGCGTTATCACCGTCACGGGATACGAAAGATACTGCAGTATTGATACGTCCGTACCAGTTGGCTTCACCCTCGGCCATAACCAGAGTCGGGGTAGCAAACGTGCTGGCGACTGCAATCGCGATCAGCTTTTTATTCATGAGATGTCTCTCCGTTGCCTGTTGTTCAAAAGGTTTTTTTACAAAGCAAGCGTATTGTGCATATATTTTTCACCTTGCGCAAGCAGAAATACAACATTTAGTTGCATATTTGACACAGACATCACTAAGTGTTGTATTTTTTCCACATCTTGACCCTAGATAACTGTGCAGGCTCGGCAATTCCTTTGAAGTTCAATTTCCTTCCCGGCATCAGTCTTTGCAACAGTGGACAAATACTTTGCGGTAAGCCACAGCCACCCCGACGGCGACATGAATTACGTCGTCAACGAATCAAATTAACGCAGTCGTTGGGCCAGCTCGGCTAACTGCGATGCATGTAAACGCGCCACATCAATGCCGCCTTCGCGACCACGTACTTCGATGCATGCCCGATCAAGCTGAAACCCGTCGAGACTCCCGTGTGCAAGTGCAGTCAGGGTTTCGTTGGATACGATCAGGTCACAGGCTTCGATCTTGCTGGCGCTTTCGAGCCGCGCGGCAATATTGATGTTATCGCCGATGGCGGTCAAAACCGGCGCGCCCGGTGGCCCCATGCGGCCGACGATGGTGGTGCCGGTATGAATACCGATTCCCATGCGGATTTTTAAACTGAACTCAGGTTCCAGGCGTTCGTTCAGGCGATCAAGCCGGTCAAACATACTGGCCGCTCCCAGCAACGCCATGCGGGCCGCCTGTGCCATGTCGTCCTGACCGACACCGTACAACGCCATCAGACCGTCACCGGCAAACTGCGCATAATGGCCTTCGGTTGCCTCGAGCGCCACCGATAGTTCCACAAAAAACTGATTCAGGATAAATACCACGTCATACGGCAGGGTGCTCTCACCTAATCGGGTCGAGTCACGCATGTCAACAAACATGCACACCACTTGTTGCTCGCTGCCTTGCACGCCACCGAGGGACAGAGTCCGACCGGGATTTTTGCCAACGCTGACCAGCGGTGTAATCGCCAGATCCGCCTCAGGCCGCGTCTGGCAGGCGAGACGCATGGTTTCGTCCGCACAATACCGCTGGCGGCAAGCAGAGGCTAGGCGATGGCAAGAAATACCCATAGGGGGAAAGTGCGCCGATACCAGCGCTGAATCCGCAGCCAGAAATGCAACCCCATGGCCAGATATATCCACACGATCGTCATGAGAAACGGCATCTGCACCATCAACCGGGGTTTCGCGGCAATTAGAGAGGCGAGATAGTAATAGTCGGGATCGAAATCGCCGATCTCCGCTGATACCCGCGTGCCGATTACATGGGCGACGATCAGGGGAGCAATCGACAGGCCGAGAATGATTTGCAGCCATTCCCAGCGCGGCATCTTGAAGGTACGCCGACGGTACAGCCGCATCAGTGCAAGCGAAAAATGCGTAAGCAGGCTGCCATGGAGCAGAATGACCATCAGGGGGTTATCGTATATCGGCGACAGCACCGAGCGCATCGCTTCCATGGCCCCGAAGCTGATGATGCCGAGGGCATGATTGGCGAAGTGCAGAATCACGTAAACCGCCAGAACGAGGCCCGAATACAGTCTTAATCGCCGCTCCCACTGATACATGAAGAATTTGTCTCCTTAAGTCACAAACCTCGCGACCGTGGCGTCCGCTTGCCGGCGTGAATGATATGTTCTAATTCGCTATTCTAACGGCGGAAACCTCAAGGTTAATTACATATGTCTTCCTATGACGCAAAAAAACGCATGCTGGTGGCTGAACTTGGCCAGCTAAGCGATGGTGTGCGTCTCCAGAAAAATACCTCCAATCTGTTTCGGGATCGCCGGCAATCGTCCTCGCACAAGCTGGATGTATCGAACCTGAATGAGGTGATTGCCGTCGATAACATGATCGATCTGGTCGAGGTCGAGGGAATGACAACCTATGAATCACTTGCCGATGCTTGCCTCGCCAAAAACTGCATGCCGCTTGTCGTCCCACAGCTCAAGTCGATTACCATCGGCGGCGCGGTATCAGGTATCGGGATCGAATCATCGTCGTTTCGCCACGGCCTGCCCCATGAATCCGTGGTCGAGATGGATGTGCTGCTGGCCGATGGAGAAGTAGTGACCTGCAGCGCCGATAATGAGTACGCCGATTTGTTCTTCGGCATTGCCAATTCCTATGGCACGCTGGGCTATGTATTGAAGCTCACTGTCAGAACCCGTTCCGTCAAACCCTATGTTGTTCTCGAACATCAGCGCTTTGCCGATATTGACGAGTATTTCAAAGCCGTCGGTGAAAGCTGCCAGGGTAACTTCGATTTTATCGACGGCATGCTTTTCAACGACAAGGAGTTTTACCTGACCAGCGGTCGATTTGTCGATCAGGCGCCCTATGTCAGCGACTACACCTGGCTGAAGATGTATTTCCGTTCGATTCGCGAAAAACAGCGCGACTACCTGACGATTCGCAATTACCTGTGGCGCTGGGACACCGACTGGTTCTGGTGTTCAAAAAACCTGCATGTGCAGAATCTGCCGATGCGCCTTGTACTCGGACGTCGCTATCTGAATTCAGTAACCTATCAGGAGGTCATGCGCTTCAACACTCGTGTCGGCCTGACTGCCCGCGTTAATCGACTGCTCGGCAGGCAAACCGAGAGCGTGATCCAGGATGTCGACATCCCCATTGAAAACGCCGCAGAATTTTACCGGTTCCTTGATCGCGAGATCGGCATCCAACCGGTCTGGATGTGTCCGATCGGCGGCCATAGCGCTGACCATAATTATCCGTTGTATCCGCTTACGGGCGACGGGATTTATATCAACTTCGGCTTCTGGGATGTGGTACCGAATCCTGATAAACATCCCCCGGGGCATTTCAACCGACTGGTCGAGGACGCCGTTCGCAAGCTCGGCGGCGTTAAGTCACTCTACTCGGATTGCTATTATGATGAGTCAACTTTTTGGAATATCTATAATGGCGAGGCATACCAATCGTTGAAACGCCGCTACGATCCGAATGGTCGCTTGAAAGACCTCTACCAGAAATGCGTTAAAAAAATGTAGTAATGTGAGCCGACATTTCAACGGGTCATCAACCAAGCCATTGACAGCCTGACCATGCGTCCCCATCTTGTTGTTTTTTCTCAGGCGATGTAAGACCACACTATGCAATTAGCCCTTCAAATCGAAGGCCTTGCCAAAACCTACGCCAATGGCTTTATCGCCCTGCGCGGTATTGACCTGAGCGTTCGCGACGGCGACTTTTTCGCCTTGCTCGGCCCCAACGGCGCCGGCAAATCCACCGCCATCGGCATCATCTGTTCGCTGGTTAACAAAACCAGAGGCCGGATGACCATCTACGGACACGACATCGACATCGATTTCTCCAGTGCCAAGGCATGTATTGGCGTCGTTCCCCAGGAATTCAATTTCAGCATCTTCGAAACGCCCCTGCAGGTGGTACTCAATCAGGCGGGCTATTATGGTATCGACCGTCGTCTCGCCCACAAGCGGGCCGAGAAATATCTCACCCAGCTCGGCTTATGGGACAAGCGAAACGATCAAAACCGGATGCTGTCCGGCGGCATGAAGCGTCGCCTGATGATTGCACGTGCATTGATTCACGAACCGCGCTTGTTAATTCTTGATGAGCCGACCGCGGGTGTCGATATCGAGATTCGTCATACCATGTGGGAGTTCCTGAAAAAGATAAATGCTGAAGGAACGACCATTATCCTGACGACCCATTATCTTGAAGAAGCTGAATCCCTGTGCCGCAACATCGCCATCATCGATCATGGCAGTCTGGTTGAAAATACCACCATGAAAAGCCTGCTGCGCAAACTGCAGCGGGAAACATTCGTGCTTGATGTCGACCAGCCGCTCGGCGATCTGCCGAACGACATTGAGGGATTGCGACGAATCGACGAGACCACCCTTGAAGCTGATGTCAGTCGCGGTGACAACCTGACCCGCATATTCACCGAGCTCGGCACCCACGGCATCGTGGTCAACAGCATGCGCAACAAATCCAATCGTCTCGAACAACTGTTTATCGACCTCGTCCGCGATGGCAGGGAAAGTCGCGCATGAATGCCAGGTATTTATACATCGCATTCCAGACTATCGTCATCAAGGAAGTCACCCGCTTTGCACGAATCTGGCAGCAGACCGTACTGCCACCGGTGATTACCACGTCACTGTACTTCGTTATTTTCGGTAATCTCATCGGCCCGCGCATAGGCGAGATGCAAGGCTTCAATTATATGGATTTCATCGTTCCGGGCCTGATTCTCATGGCGGTGATCACCAATTCCTATGCCAACGTGGCGTCGTCTTTTTATAGCGCCAAGTTTCAGCGTTCCATCGAAGAAATCCTGGTATCACCCACGCCTTCCTGGTTGATTCTCGCAGGCTATATCAGTGGCGGCGTTGCCCGCGGGATATGCGTCGGATTCGTCGTTAGCCTGGTTTCATTGTTTTTCTCGGAGCTTGAAGTTCACAACTTCGTCGTGCTGATCAGCGTGGTTATTCTGACCTCCATCCTGTTCTCGCTGGCCGGTTTCACCAACGGCATGCTGGCAAGAAGTTTCGATGACGTATCGATTATTCCAACGTTTGTGCTAACGCCGCTTACCTATCTCGGCGGCATTTTCTATTCGGTCAAACTGCTGCCGGAATTTTGGCAAAACGTATCGCTCGGCAATCCGATCCTGTACATGATCAATGCGTTTCGCTATGGCTTTTTGGGTATTACCGATATCAACCTCGCCTGGTCATATTTCATAATCGTGATGTTCATTGTCGTGCTTTTTTCAATCAACCTTATCTTGTTGGCGCGTGGTCATGGCATCCGAACCTGAGATCAAGACCCGTGAGAAGCTGTCGTTGTACTATCGCGACTGGTGCGGTGCGTGTTTCGTCGTCAAGCGTGCCATCAAGCAGTTAGGACTTGAAGTGGAGCTTCGAAACGTGTTCGCCAACGATATCTGGTACCGGCAATTGGTCACCGCTCGTGGACGCGGCACGGTTCCCGTATTACGTCGCGACCTGGACGACGACACCACCGACTGGATGGGCGAATCACGTGATATCGTCAGATACCTTGAAGAATACTACCGAAATGATGTCGAGCAAAAGTCGGCATAAATGACAGGCAATAACAATCCGGTTGGTAAAAGCAGCCACCGTTATAAGCGCCTGGATATGGGTCACGGGATATAGCCCCTTAATACAGGCCTAGATATAAAGCTTGCGATCTCGGCGTCGGCGCGCGGCGCGCTGTATCACCCGCCCACGAATTGAATCGGGTCCGGCAATATCGATTGGCTCGATGCCTTCTTTTAGCGCCACCAGCCGCCAACCGCTATCGTCCATGACCAGACGTCTTAAAATAACGCCATCGGCATGAAAGGCCACGACGAAACAACCGTCGTCTATCACCCCGCCCGGTTCGACGATGATCACGCAACCATTGGGAAATTCCGGCTCCATGCTGTCGTCGATGACTTGCAGGGCAAAGGGTTCGCTCTCGGAACATGAGCTCATGTCAGTACCGGCAACTTGTGGTTCGTGGATATCATCGATGCAAGTCTAGCGCGCCTGCAGATCCTGACAAATACCCATATGGGATAACATGCCTGATCGATAACCACGACTGCTGGCAATCCACCATGAACTGATATAATCGATCATCCCCATCCTGATATTTATTGAACGGCTTGTTTGGAATTCGATCAAGCCGGTTGCTACTAATCGCTATTGATCAACCTTAACGCCGATGTCATTGTCAGAAAAATCAACCGACACTAACGCCGATGAATCGACCATTCTCGGCATCGTCGGCGGCGGTCAGCTTGGCCGAATGATGATTCAGGCAGCCCGTAAGCTTGGCGTTGAATGTGTCGTTCTCGATCCGGACCCCGATTGTCCCGCGGCACGTCTCGGCGCCCGTCACATACCGGGTAGCCTATTCGACGCAGAGGCACTGGAACGTCTTGTGCGCGAATCGAATGTGACAACATTCGAGATCGAAGCGCTTGATGCCGAATGCCTGGCCGGGCTTGCGGCTCAAGGTCACTGCATTCGCCCAAGGCCGGACACCTTGAAGATGATTCAGGACAAACTCTGGCAAAAACGTTTTTTGAGTGACCATGGTCTTCCCACAGCTCGCTTCGAACCAATGCCGGATGTTGCAGATAAAGATGATTCATCAACGGCGGATGCTTCACGGTGTGAACATATTGCACTTTTCGGTCTGCCCTGCGTGCAGAAACTCCGCCGTGGCGGATACGATGGTCGCGGCGTACGAATTCTCAAGAAGCCTGATGACCTTGCCGATGTCCTGAGTGAACCGAGTCTGGTCGAGGAATTTATCGTCGCCGAGCGCGAACTGGCAGTCGTTGGCGCACGTTCGATTAATGGTGAGATACGTTGTTATGCGGTGGTCGACATGACTCTGGGCGAAACCACCAACATGCTTGAGATGCTGACCGCGCCAGCGGATATTCCACCTGAGATCGCCGAATCTGCGCTTGATCTTGGCCGGCGTACCATCGAAGCCCTCAACGATGTCGGCATATTTGCGATCGAGCTGTTTCTGACAGCCGATAAACAATTACTGGTCAATGAGATATCGCCACGTACCCATAATAGCGGTCACTTCACCATCGATGCCTGCGAGACCTCCCAGTTTGAGCAACATGTTCGCGCAGTAACCGGCATGGCCTTGGGCTGTACACGGCAGCACCATCCAGCGGCGATGATCAACCTGAATGGCGCGCCCGGCTATAGCGGCGAACCCATCCTCGAAGGCGAGCAACAGGCCCGCCAAATGGCTGGCGTTCACATCCATTTATACGGCAAGCGCGAGTGTCGGCCACACCGCAAAATGGGTCATGTCACGGTGCTCGGGGAATCACTTGAAGATGCCATGGAAACCGCTCGCAAACTTGAAAAAATACTCAGGATTCGCGGTCGCGATCCTGTCCAGACACGCAATCAAATTACATCTGGTGATTGACGGGCACGTGCTGCTCGGATAGCGTCGCCTTTTATCATCAGGCCCGGTATCTAAATACACCATGTCCAAACCACTCGTCTCCATCATCATGGGCAGCGACTCGGATTTACCGGTCATGCAAAAAGCGGCCGATATTCTCGGCGAACTCGTGGTGCCCCATGAGATCGACATCGTATCGGCTCATCGAACACCAAAACGGCTTTTTGAATTTGCCCAATCGGCAGAGTCGCGCGGCATCAAGGTGATCATTGCCGGTGCTGGCGGGGCCGCCCATCTTCCCGGCATGGTGGCCTCGTTATGCGTGTTACCGGTCATTGGGGTGCCAGTCAATGCCACTGATCTTGATGGCATGGATTCGCTACTCTCCATCGTGCAGATGCCCCGTGGCGTGCCCGTCGCAACCGTGGCAATCGATAACGCTGCCAATGCCGGCCTGCTGGCGGCCAGTATGCTTGGCATATCAGACGCGGCACTACGCGATCGCATACGCAATTATCGGGCGTCACTGGAAACCATGGTTCTGGATAAGGCCGGTCGTCTTCGAAGCGGTGAATAATACGTGCGTGTCCGGTTACGCCGCTTCGGCCTTGGGAAAAGTAATCGTGCAGCACAAGCCATGAGGCTCGACATCACTTAAGGTAAATTCGGCGTGGTGTTGTTCGACAATCCATTTAACGATTGCAAGGCCCAATCCGCTACCGGTCGCACCGCGACTGGCGATTCGATAAAAGCGTTGCATAACACGCTGCTTCTCGTCGTCGGCAATACCCGGACCTGAATCACTGATACGGATCACCGCGCCAGCATCCGTCTCGTCCAACGCCATGACCACCTCACCGCCGGATTCAGTGTACTTGATAGCGTTCTCAACCAGATTACGGATCATGATCTCAAGTGCGTGGCTATCGCCGGCTACAGCCGGTGACACGCTGGCATCAAGACCCAGAGTGAGATTGCGACTGTGGGCTTCGTCAGCGAAGTCGCTGGCGACGTTTTCGAGTAACTCCAGCAACTCGACCTGCTGATGCTTTAATTCGGTTTTTTGCAGCCGCGAGAAATCCAGCAGTTTGTCAACCAGATGCGCCGCCCGATTGGTGGATCTCAACAGGTTGGCGAGGCTTTCCTGACAACCCGGTATTGTGGCCACCCTCGGCCGCAACGCCTGCGCCTGGGTCTTGATTGCCGCCAGCGGTGTTCGAAGTTCGTGGGCAGCGTTATCAGTGAAATCGCGCTCCCGTTCGAGTGCGTCCTTCAAACGAGTAAACAGACGATTCAGCGCCGTCACCAGGGCATCGATTTCGCGGGGCGTTTTTTCGGGCTCGATGCGGGTAAGGTCGTTACTGTGACGTTGATCGATATCACGGGACAACGCGCTTAGCGGCGCCAGACCACGACGCGTACCGAACCAGACGAGGACTAGTACCACCGGCACGAACAGGCTCGCCGGCAACAATAAACCCAGCAGCAGGTAGCTGACCACTTCGTAACGAATGTGATAACGCTCGGCAGTCTCAACAGTTACCGACGCAGCCGGATCGACGTAGACAAAAAATCGCCATTTGTCATCACCAATAGTCTGATCCGACAAACCCGGTGGAACGTGCAGATCGCCGAATTCCACGGCATTTTTTGATCGAATGATCAGTTCGTTGTTGCGCCAGATACGAATGGCGATGTTCTGTTCGTACTTGTAGCCAAGGTCACCGATCTCGGGGATCAGGTCGACATCGTCATTACGGCGCTCGGTGAGTTCGTGACTGGTTAGCTGGCGCAGAACCTTTGAGGCGTGGATTAACTGAGCGTCGTAAATTTCCTCGATTTCATGCCAGGCAATGCCCAGGGCAAGCGCACCGATGGCAAGGCCCGAGATGACTACCGGTATGCTGACAAGGCCGACTATACGTCGTGTGAGTGAGTAGGATTTTCTCTGCATCTGGGGATCATGTAACCCACACCGCGCAGCGTGGTAATAAGTTCGCGGCCGAGCTTCTTGCGTAGTGCAGAGATATGAACTTCGACAGTG
This sequence comes from marine bacterium B5-7, assembly GCA_021604525.1. Taxonomy (GTDB): domain Bacteria; phylum Pseudomonadota; class Gammaproteobacteria; order Arenicellales; family CAJQKF01; genus BQJD01. Next base: position 89,243 of record BQJD01000007.1, read on the forward strand.
TTACTCTCGATAAGCTCGCTGGACCAGTCATAGATATGTGACTCGATATACGACTTGCTGACGGCGCGTCCAATATGCGACATCAATACGTGCAGTATGTCACGTTCGCGCCCCGACAGGGGAATGTCCTGATCGTTGCGGCTGACGTTTCGGGAATCGATATCAAAGCGCAGGTTTCCCCACTCTATAACATTGGCAATCTGACCATGAGCACGTCGTATAAGGGCATTACAGCGTGCAATCAACTCATCGAGATCGAAGGGTTTTACAAGGTAGTCGTCAGCACCGGCATTCAAACCGGCAACGCGATGCTCGATGGCATCGCGAGCGGTCAGCAGGAGAACCGGCAGTGAATTTTTCTCCTGTCGCAGGCTGCGTAAAAAATTGACACCGGATTGACCAGGCAACACCACATCAAGTACCAGCAAATCATAGTCTGCGACCACCAGTGCCGCCCGCGCCTTCTCCGAGCTGGTAACCCAATCCACCGCAAATGATTCACGCAGACCATCGGCCGTTGCCCAACCGAGGTTTTCATCGTCTTCTACCAACAGGATTCGCATGTTTTATTATAGGTAGCTTTGTTGCAATGGCCATCCATGTAAGCCATTTTGGAAGGGGCGACTAGCCTCGGTTAGTTAACTGCCAGTCTTCTTGTTGATTTTATCCATCAACGCGCGAACTTCCTGTCGTCTGCCGGCATCCGCCAGTGCGCGGCCCGGCCGGTCAGGCGCGGCAAGGGCAGTTTCAAGCGCCTTTTTAGCCTCTTCAAAACGACCTTGCCTGAACAGATAGTCACCGAAGAAATAGTTAGGGTCGATACCGCGTGGATTAATCGTCAGTGCATGGATCAGATTTTCCTCGGCCTTCTCGTCGCTACCGAAAGCCAGCGGCCAACCCGGTACCTGATAATACAACGATCCGAGCGATGTGTAGGCCGAACCGTCAAGCGCCTTATCGTCAATCTCGAGTGCTTCTTCGAGCTGTTCGCGGGCGGCCTTGACCATACGCAACGCACTGAAACTGCCGGCAACTGACGCGTGGGTCGACAGTACGATCCCGTCCCATATCTTGACCTCGGCACGTTCGGGGTATTCCGCGGCGAGTTTCTCAAGAACTGTCTCGAGCTGACTGTATGCATTGTCACGGTTGTAATCACCAATCACATGATAGGTGATATTGGCCCAGCGGGTTTGTACTTCGTCGATTGCAGTGTTAAGTGCATCGGCAAATGCCGATAACGAGATGAGCGGCAATATCGTGAGGCTAAGGATAAATATGCGAATTCGTCTAGACATGATGAGCTTCCTGGTTGATTGCATTTTCAAGAACGCTTTCGGCGTGCTTGAGATTGCCCTTTAAGGAGCGATCAACCACCCTGGGTACGAGGGCATTGACCTTGACGAAAAACCGTTCGGCAATGCCGATTGTGACGTGGGCTCTGTCGTTGACGATCGACTCGAATATGATATCTGCAACCCGTTCGGCACTGTCCACAGTCGCGTCGGTCAACATATTGAAGCGCTCGATTTCTGACCCGTTCATGGGTGTATCAACCGCTCGTGGGGACACGTGAGTCACCACTATGCCTTGCTCATCCACCTCGCGGCGCAGCGCTTCACTGAAATTGGCCAGCCCTGCTTTACTGGCCGAGTACGCGACAAAGTGGGCCATGCCGATATCACCGAGCACCGAGCCGATATTGACAATCTGACCACTGCCACGTCTTGACATCGCAGGCAGCAGGGAACGGGTCAGTTGCATGGGTGCAAGCAGGTTGACCTTGATGATCGCCTCAAGATCTTCATCGCTCATGGCCTCGAAACGGCCAAAGGCATTCACGCCGGCCAGGTTGATCAGGATATCCGGAACGTTAGCGGCGAAGCGTGTCGCCAATGCCTGTATGGAGTCGCGTCGCGTAAGATCCAACTCAACGTGTTCGACAGACTCGCCGGCCGTGCGTGTATTCGCTCGCCGACTTGCCACCGTGACCTTTGCGCCTGCTTCGGTTAACCGGGCGACCAAAGGCACGCCGATCCCGCCGGCACCACCGGTTATCAGGATATGCTTGTTATCAGGCTGCATCTTCAGCCAACCTTTGGTGAGGTATTGATGACAACAGCGCTGCAAACAGCTCGAATGTGTTGCAGGCGACTTCGATAATTGCCCGCTGGTCGTCGGGATCGTCTATCTGGTTGACCAGTTTGCGATAAAAATTCATGTGTTGCTCATCCAGAGTGCCGTGGGAATAGAGGTAGGAAAATGCGCTGTCGGGAAGATCCAGCGTGGTTTGTATCGACGAAGCTCCACGAGTCGCCATCTGAGTCGATGTGCTTTCCAGCATGTAGACCATGCCCAGGAATCCCACCGGGTTTCGGCGCGTGATGTAATCATGGTTATAGGCAACGAGAACCTGGGTCGCCAGGTTTGGTATTGAATTACGCGCTACTGAAGGGTCACCGCCACAAGCTTCGATGTCATTGAGAATCCATTGCTCGTGACCTTTTTCTTCGTTGATGTATTCGATAATGGCCGACTGTAGCCAATGCTTGTCGCGTGGTAGCCTTGCGCCCATGGCCATCAGGAACGGCACCGTATGGCTGACGTGATGATATGCCTCGGTGAGATAAGCGATGTATGTCTGCCGGGATATTCGACCGTTGATGCCATCGATGAGTTGTGGCACCTGGTACAACCGGTTCCGGGGTTTCTCGCTGGCTGCTACCAGCCGCTCGAAAAATTCTTGCTTTGTCTGTTTGCCGGCGTTGATGTCAGCGGTGTTGGTATTGTTGTCATTGACGTGTACCTGGTTCATTTTCTTCTCCAGTGCATGCAGGTATTTATGGTGAATAGGTTCCCTTCGTGGTCGGCCGGTAGCGGTTAGAAGACCGTTATGTGGTGTGAACGGCGGCACCCGTAACCACGCGCAAATTCGCGCAGTGTCCGGTAGCTGCTGATTCACAGATTCAATGATGTGATTAATCGACTCGTCGGCAACATTGTCTGCGGCAACGATCAGTGCGCCCGGAAGCGGCCAGCCATCGCCGCACACCAGTGCCTGGGCAATGACTGGATCGTTCAGCAACAAGGCTTCAATCCATTCGGGCGAGATATTGCGGCCATAGGATGTCACCAGAACATTGCGGCTTCGCCCTTTGATCGTGACGAAGCCATCGTCGTCGATGTCGCCAACATCGCCGGTATAGAGCGTGCCCATGGGTTCGTCGTCGAGATAGCCGAGACAGAGCGGATTACCAATGACGATCTCTTCGTTTTCAATCCTGACATCGACATGGGGCAGCAGACGGCCAACCGCGCCGGCTCGATCAAGGCCGGGTCTACTCAATGCGACGACCGATCCACACTCCGATAAACCGTAACCTTCATATACCGGCAGACCCATTACACGAGCATCGCTGATAAGCTGCGGAGACACATGGGATCCACCCACCGCCATGAACTCAAGATCGGCAAGCGGCCTGGCCCCTGCCTCGCCGTATTGTCCGACGACCGCCAGCAGACCACGTAACAGTTCCGGTACAAGGATGACAGTGTTGGCACGGCATCTCGCAAGATTTGCTGCCAGTACTTTGCTATCGGTCCAGGTGCTGGCACAGGCACATAGCTCGATACGACAACCGGCAAATAAGGCGGCATACACTCCGGCCACGTTTTCAAGCAGTATGGCCAGCGGCATCGCACAAAAGTGAACCGATAAACGCTCGACAGGCAGCGCCTCGTAAACACTCCTGGCAACGGTTTGCAAGCCGGCAAAGGAGAGACAAACACCTTTCGGTGTTCCGGTGGTTCCGGAGGTGAAGGTAATCTTTGCAGTGCCTGTGTGAATGACGACCGGGATATGATCCGTTGCAGATTTCGTTGGGTACGATTCAAGTCCGATCGCGGTAACAATCGTATCGACACCAGCTGCATCGAGGACATGGTCACGTTGCTGTGCCGAGAAGAATGGCGCAATGGGCACGCAAACTATCCCTGCACTGGCCGCGGCCAGATCCCATAAAACCCACTCGACGCTATTGTCGATGTCAATGGCCAGTACACGAATCTGCCGTGTGGAAATTTGTTCTCGTCGCCGACGGATCGCATCGGGCAACATCGAATAGCTGATCTGTGTCGATTCATCCGCCAGGGCAATGGCATCGCCACGATCTCGTCGATGGCGATCAAGCGTCTCGAATAACTCCTCCATCAGGCAACACCGTTGTGGAAGTACAGGCGTGGAAACAGCCTGGGTCGGGACACGAAAAAATGTTCTCCGAAAAGCCCGCGCAGTTGTCGACAGGCGAGTTCGATACTGCCAGTGAGTAGATAAGGACGGGTGGTGTAATAGCTGCCCCAGTCGGTGTCATCACCATTCACGCATTCAATTCTTGCCGGGCACAGCCGCCGCGGCGCAAGCCCGAGTCGGGACAGGCGATGCTCCAGCGTCCTTGTGCCGGTAATGACTGCCTGAGTCACACCCAAGGACTCGAGGTACGAGGCCAGCGCGGCGAAAAGGAATACCGATGTGCCACCAAGGGATGCAAGATTGCCAATTTCTACGATCTCTGTACGCGGCATATTCAGTAACCGATCAATCGGCTGTCCGGTGTACCGCTCAAGAAACAGTGATCCTGATGCTGCGAAACGAAATCCGGCCGCAGCGAGCAAATCTCCGCTTTTATTGCGAACACTGATCAAATCGGGATATTCCACACGCATGCGAGCACCGTATTGCCGTGCGTAGTGGTGCTCAATGAAACGAGTGACTTCCAGACGATCCTGGACCAGGCCGGGCATAATGGAGACCACCTTGGGTTGATGTCGAACCAATCGTGATGTACGCATCAGCCGATTGTGCGACAAGCGAAACTCACCGGTTTCGTGATCCCCCTGCTTTAATTTAAATGTGTACATGTGTGCATTGCGTTGGGTCGCTTGATTTGATAATTGCCATTGTCTGTATGCGTACTGAAGTCAGCCTTAAGCATGAATGACACGATTTACCGCCTCTCTAACGTCTGCCAATGGCGCGATCCACATATCTCAATATGGGCATATGCAATGCCGCAGAAGGTTCCGGAATGCCGCCGATAGCCGATTGCAGACATGCTCGTGGTTGCTTTTTCTTTAATAACAGTGGGATTATCTGCATCCAAGGGCGAATTAATCGCACCGAATCCAATCGAATCCTGCTTCGACCAATCAGGCGAAACGGGATAATTTATTACTACTGAGGAGAAACATCGTTATGTTCATGAGAACATCAGCAGCACTGCTGGCCCTTTCCATGGCCCTTCCCGTGGGCGTTGCCAGCGCCGATATGATGAAACTGAAGATCGGCACCGAGGGAGCCTACCCACCGTTCAACAATCTCGAAGCCGACGGCTCGCTGGTAGGCTTCGACGTCGACATCGCCCGCGCCCTTTGTGAGGAGATGAAGGCCGAATGCGAATTTGTCACCCAGGATTGGGACGGCATCATTCCCGCCCTGCAGGCCGGCAAGTTCGACGCCATCATCGCCTCGATGTCCATCACTGAAGAGCGCATGAAAAAAGTCGATTTCACCAACAAGTACTACAACACCCCGCCTGCGGTTGCCGCACCGAAAGATTCCGACATCAAAGGTTCGTCGGTAGCCGATCTGGCCGGCAAGACCATTGGCGTGCAGGGTTCAACCACTCACTCCAATTACGCTGAAGCGACCTATGTTGATAGTGAAATCAAGCAATATCCGACCGCCGACGAATACAAGCTGGATGTTGCCAACGGCCGTCTGGATGCAGTGGTCGACGACATCATTGTTCTTAAAGAGTGGCTGGATAGTGAAGACGGCGCCTGCTGCAAGATAGTCGGCACGATTACGCCCGATCCCGAGATTCATGGTCTGGGTGCCGGTATTGCAATTCGCAAGGGCGAAACCGAGCTTGCCGAAAAGTTCAATGCGGCCATCGACGCCATTCGCGCCAATGGTAAATACAAGGAAATAAACGACAAGTACTTTGACTTCGACGCCTACGGCGGTTAAGTCATATTAACGCTGTAACAAAACCGATGGCGGGCTCAAGTCCGCCATCGGCTTGTCGGCCTGATCGCACCTCGCCCTGCCCCAATTGCATGGCTGGTTATACAAATTCGATTTGCACGTTCAAGTTGTTCACTACCCATGGATGACTACTGGATCCTGCTGAGTTTTGGTCCCCAGGGCTGGAGCGACGATATCGCCGCTGGCGTGCTCGTTACCGTATCCCTGGCGCTGGCAACGTTGCCTCTTGGTCTTGCGCTGGGTTTCTTCATTGCCCTGGCCAAGCAATCCAGCGAGCCCTCGATGCGGCTTGCCGCCAATATTTACACGACCATTTTTCGTGGCCTGCCGGAATTGCTGACGCTGTTCCTGGTATATTTCGGCGCACAGATCGGTGTGCAACAGTTTGTGCGATTGTTCAACCCGGAATCGACTGTTGAGATCAACAGCTTCGTCGCCGGCATGATCGCGCTGGGCGTTGTGTTCTCGTCATTCGCCAGCGAAGTCTTCCTGTCCGCCTTCAGAGCCATTCCCCATGGACAGTATGAGGGCGGCTATGCGGTGGGGCTTACCAAATTCCAGACCATGCGCAAGGTGATATTGCCACAACTGGTGCGAATCGCCTTGCCGGGTCTATCGAATCTTTGGCTGATTCTTTTAAAGGATACCGCACTGGTATCGGTCATCGGTCTGTCCGATATCATCCGTCAGAGCGGCATTGCCGCACGGGTAACCAAAGAGGCGTTCCTGTTCTTCGGTATTGCCTGTCTTTTATATCTCGCCCTGGCGATGTTATCGTCAGTTGCCTTTTCGATGATCGAGCGCTGGACCGGCAAGACGGTGGAACAACGATGAAAGGATTTATCGCCACCTCGTCCATCGAGGATCGTCCGCCACCCGCGGCACTGGCCCGGCTGTGGAATCGCGAACGCGTAGCCGGCCATCTGGTGATGGCCTTCTGGATTTTTCTCGGCGTATCCCTGATCTGGTATCTGTTTGTCTCCTGGGATCCGGGGCTGGTGGCCAAGTACGGCCCCAAAATGATATCCGGTCTGGTCGTGACCTTAGGCCTTGTGGTTACGTCCCTGGTTTTCGGTTCACTGCTATCACTGCCGATTGCCATGGGCCGGATGTCCAAAAACCGATTGTTATCGGGACTGGCATACGCCTACGTATATTTCTTCCGCGGCACGCCGCTGTTGGCTCAGACATTCCTTGTTTATTACGGGCTCGGCTCGTTCAGTGAAGAACTGAAATCAATGGGGCTATGGGGATTTTTCCGCGAAGCCTGGAATTGTGCAGTGTTTGCCTTCACCCTCAACACGGCTGCCTACCAGGCGGAGATCCTGCGCGGCGCCATCGAAAGCGTGCCGCGCGGACAGACCGAAGGCGCCCAGGCGCTGGGCCTTACCAAGTGGCGCATCTTCCAAAAGATCATCATGCCCCAGGCATTGATTGTCGCACTGCGTCCCTACGGCAATGAAATCATTTTGATGATCAAGGGTTCCGCTATCGTCGCCATCATTACCGTCTACGATCTCATGGGTGAAACCCGCCGTGCCTACTCCCGCACCTTCGACTTTCAGACCTATCTGTGGGCGGCGATCATGTACCTGGTCATGGTCGAGGCAATCCGTCTTGTCTGGGACCGTTTCGAAGTCCGCCTGACGCGTCATCTCAAGCGGTAGACTCCCACCTGCGGACTACAATCCGCGTAGATTGCTCCTCATCGAACATATTCCGAAAGGATTTTCCTTTTCATGTGTTTATCTAATATGACCTGTCCCATTACAAGACGTGATTGACGACATAAACCTGATGACCATGACAGGAAAAACGCAACAACTGATCATCAACGAGATACCGCGACTGCGTCGTTACGCTCACTCCCTGTGCATGAACCGTGAAGACGGCGACGATCTGGTCCAGTCAACCCTGCAGCGCGCACTTGCCAAAGTCGGCTACTGGCAGAAGGGAACCAGCATCCGTGCCTGGCTAATGACCATCATGCACAATCTGTTTGTTAATAATCTGAGATCGAAAAAATGGACTGCTGCGGAACCTCTCAACATTGACGAGTTGCCAGACCCGCGTGGCAACGAGTCGGAGCGAAGAGGATTGTTATTACGGGATCTTGATCGTGGGCTTACCCGGTTAAGCGCCGAGCATCGCGAGGCGTTACTGCTGGTCGGCATAGAGCAATACAGCTACAAGGAAGCTGCGAGTATTGCCGGTATCAGTGTTTCCACCCTGACATCGAGATTGCATCGCGCTCGACGCGAACTCAAGTCCGACATGAATGAAAACGACACGAGTCACATTCGGAGGGTGAAATGAATTCGTCAGGACTTAAGGACTTGAGTGACGACATTCTGCAGTTGTTTCTCGATGGAGAACTCGAAGAGCAAATCTACCTTGAGATAAAGGAACGGCTGGTGGACGATGATGACGCCAGAAACCGGTTTGAGAAGCTTAAGGAGATCAACGATCTGGTAGCGGGTTATAACCGCAGCGTCTTGTCGGAGCCGGTGCCGGATCACCTGAAACACATTACTCGCCGTCGTTCATGGATCGGAGCGCAGGGAATCGCCGCAAGTCTTCTGCTCGTAGGTCTGGGGATTTTAGTTGGCTGGGCACTCATCGGTCATGGAAGCCACACGCAAACAGACATGCTGGTTCAGCAGGCCTTAACCGCTCACTCGGTGTATACGCCGGAAGTATTGCATTCTGTTGAAGTGACCGGAGATCGAAAAGAGCACTTGAGTAAATGGCTGTCGAAACGACTCGACACAGCAGTAAAAATTCCCGACCTGTCCGCCTTCGATTACCAACTACTGGGTGGACGTCTGCTGCCGGGTGACGATCAAACGCCCCATGCCATGTTGATGTATGAAAAACCGAATGGATTTCGGGTAAGCGTCTATATCGTTCCTTCAGTCGGCGAGAAACATACCAGCACGTTGTTTATCCACAAAAATGGGCTCAATGCATTCTACTGGGTGGATAGCGTTCTAAGTTGCGCTGTGGTCTTTAACGACAGCGCATCGGAGGATATCGATACCTTGGCGCGTTTGTCCGAATCGGTGTACGAACAAGTCGAGCTTTAGATCAATGAGTCACGTCAACTTTTGAGACTGACTCAGAAGTCGATAAAGCAGTGGGTGATTGCCTTTATTGCACCGATGATCGGTACGCCTGCTAAGATGCGATTGTTTGTCAATCTTCGCCGGTGATTACTCGTGTCTGAAAAGGTTTCGATTAAAACGGTCGCTGTTACTTTAGCCCTATTCCTTGCATCGCTCCACATGGCCTATGCGCAATCGACACCGGTTCCGGTAGGGACACAAGAATCGGGTGGGGTAACGGAACCCGAAGCCTCGGCGCAATCGGTTGAATCTCCCACACTTACCCAGCCGCTGGCAAAGGCTGCGCAAGAGCAGGGCGTTATCCGCTGCCTCGGCGTCCTCGAACAACTCGGTAACGATCTCATCGGTGACAACGCTTTCGGGGCCAACATCAATATTGACGATGGGCATCCGGATGACCGGCCGGTTCAGGCGGTGTTGAGTATCGCCACGCAATCATCCCCAACCGCCATTGCGATAATCGACGCGGCGCCTGTCGATAACGGCTGCGCGCCGGCATTTACACTCATACGGGCCTGGCCGCGTGATTGTCTTGAAATCAGCAAAACCCTATTCAACAACTTCGAGTACCAGGGACAGATGCCCGGCGGTGTGACACGTCTGACTCTGGGGGAACGCCTGCAGGCGCTGCTGATGCCATTACCTTCAGGATGCCTCAGTATCCGGATTGAAGTGGCGCAATGAATATCGACATGAGAATCCCGCTGTGAGTAACCCCGTCATCGACAGGAACATCATCTATGTGACCGGTCTGCCACGGGCCGGCAGCACGCTACTGTGCCAGCTCTTTGCCCATCATCCGGATGTCTACAGCCCCGGTCATTCGTCGCCGCTGGCCCACAGCATCGACCATTTGCGCCGCGGATTGTCCAACGACAGCTTCCTGCTGTCGCAGCTCGATGGCGATTTTGATCTCGTCTACCAGCGCCTCGGCCATGGCTACCGTGGCTTCATGAACGGCTGGTTTTCTGAAAGCGACAAGCAATGGGTGGTGGACAAAAACCGCGCCTGGCTGGGACTGATTGATCTTCTCGCGCAGATCGATCCCGATTTCCGAATGGTGGTGTGCGTACGGGAACTGACCCAGTTGTATGGATCGCTTGAAGCCCAGCATCAGAAAACCATACTGCTGGACTCGGAAGACGGTGTGGCCGGATTTACCCGCTATGGCCGCGCCTGCGCCTACTTCAATGATGCCGGACTGGTGGCCCGCCATCTGACCCTGGTGCGGGCCGCCCTGGACGAGATCCCCGAGGTGCTCAAGCGCCACATCCTGTATGTGAAATATGAGCAGCTGGTGCATGCGCCGGTGGATACCATGCTGGAAGTGGCCGAGTGGCTGGGTTTGCCGACCTTCGCCTTCAACCCCCAGAACCTGCATGTCATGCCCGGCGAAAGCGACAGCCATTACCGCTTCAAGTACACCCACCGGACCCATACCAGTATTCATTCGCCATCAGTGCACGAAGTACCGCAACGCATTCGCGACGACCTCACAAAAAACTACGACTGGTATTACCAAACCTTTTATCCGGCGGAACTGAGCGGATAGTCCTGACACCGCACACCGCTCTGCCAGGTTTCTTGATACGCCCTTTTAACAGGTTGATAACGCCGTTCAGCGGCATATATTAGAATTACAAGCATTTGTATGGTTTATAGTTACAAGAAAGTTAGAATCAATTTCATTCTGCCCGTTTAACCCGACAGACCAGATCGGGTTACCAAGGTAGCAATGACTATTAGATCCGTCTGCACGGAAGTGTAGAAAGCAGGTGATAGGGTACAGCGTACTGGGGTCCACGAGAACCCAATGAATCTGTCTGTTCCAGCTTGTTACCAGATAACATAAAAGGGGAGTAAACAGACATGAACTCTTGTAAACGCCATGCGGCCACATCAACCGGCTTGCTGTCATCACAACACACAATGTTCAAAGTATCGGTGCTGTCCAGCGCCATCGCCCTGAGCCTCGGCAACGCTACGCCCGCCTGGTCGGTGAATATCGTCATCACCGACACCGGCAGTAATTCCGGTCCGGGGCCTGCGGCTGGCGACAGTAATACCCTCCTGGGCGAGAATGCCGGCTTGTCACTGTCGGGCAACTTCAATACGGTTGTGGGCAAAAACGCCGGCTTCAGCCTGACAGGCAATCACAATATCGCCTCGGGCGAGTACGCCGGCTACAGCCTGTCCGGCAATGACAATGTTGTCTCGGGCAGGAGCGCCGGCCTCAGACTGACCGGTCATGACAATATCGCCTCGGGTAATCGCGCCGGTTTTTCCCTGTCCGGCAATTACAATACCATCTCGGGCACTCGAGCCGGCTTCAGCCTGACAGGCAATCACAATATCGCCTCGGGTCATTACTCCGGCTACAACCTGTCCGGCAATGACAATATCGCCTCGGGTTATCGTACCGGCTACAACCTGTCCGGTAATTACAATATCGCCTCGGGTATTCGTACCGGCTACAGCCTGTCCGGCAATGACAATGTTGTCTCGGGCAGGAACGCCGGCTCCCGTCTGTCGGGAAGTTACAATATCGTCTCGGGATATCGCGCCGGCTACAGCCTATCCGGTAACCGTAATATCGCTTCGGGTATTCGTACCGGCTACAGCCTGTCCGGCAATGACAATACCATCTCGGGCACTCGCGCCGGCTTCAGCCTGTCCGGCAATGACAATGTTGTCTCGGGCAGGTACGCCGGCAACCGCCTGTCCGGCAATAACAATATCGCCTCGGGCAGGAACGCCGGCCTCAGCCTGTCCGGCAATGACAATGTTGTCTCGGGCAGGTACGCCGGCTTCAGCTTGTTCGGCAGTAGCAATATCGCCTCGGGCTCATACGCCGGCTTCAGACTGTCCGGCAATAACAATAGCGTTTCGGGCCTTCTCGCCGGCTACAGCCTGTCTGGCTTTAACAATATCGCCTCGGGCAGCAGCGCCGGCTTCAGACTGTCCGGCAATTACAATGTTGTCTCGGGCAGGAGCACCGGCCTCAGACTGACCGGTAATGACAATATCGCCTCGGGCAGGAGCGCCGGCGAAAGCCTGTCCGGTCATGACAATATCGCCTCGGGCAGGAGCGCCGGCCTCAACCTGACCGGCAATTACAATACCATCTCGGGCACTCGCGCCGGCTTCAGCCTGTCCGGCAATGGCAATATTACCTCGGGCACTCGCGCCGGCTACAGCCTGTCCGGCAGTTACAATATCGTCGCAGGCTTATTCGTCGGCGAAAGCCTGTCCGGTAATGACAATATCGCCTCGGGCAACCACGCCGGCTTCAGCCTGACCGGTAACCGCAATATCGCTTCGGGCACATATGCCGGCACTCGCCTGTCCGGCAATGAAAATGTCGCCTCAGGCTCATTCGCCGGCTTCAGCCTGAGTGGCGATACCAACATCGTTACAGGCTTTAAGGCCGGGCAATATTTGTCGGGCTTGGACAATGTGGTTTCGGGCACCAATACCGGCCTCAGGCTGACGGGTTCCAGCAATACGGTTTCGGGCAGCCTGGCTGGCCAAAACCTGTCGGGTTCACGAAACATAGCTACCGGCTTCCAGGCGGGATACAGGTTATCCGGCTACGGCAATATCGCCATCGGTAACGGCGCAAATCTCGATCCGGGCGGCGTGGTTGACAATACTATTGCCATCGGCAGCGGATCCTCGGCCACCGCCGACGGCGCCATTGCCATCGGCATGGGCGCGACTGCTACCGGTTCACAGGCTATCGGCAATTTCTCCACCGCCTCTAACGGCGGCTCGGCCTTTGGTGATTATGCGACTGCCACCGGCACATTCAGCGTCGCGGTCGGCGACAGCGCCTCGGCGACTGGATCACGCGCAACCGCCGTTGGCAGCGGTGCGACCAGTAGCGGCGCCAATTCCACCGCCCTTGGCAGCGGCGCGGTCGCCTCCCATGCCAATTCCGTGGCCTTGGGTGCGGGTTCAGTCACCAGCCGGCCGAATACTGTATCGGTCGGTGCGCCGGGTGCTGAGCGCATCATCGAAAATGTCGCGCCGGGTGTTAACGGCACTGATGCGGTGAATGTGAATCAGCTTGGCGCCGTGGATGCCAAAACCCAGGTCAATGCGCGCAATATCGCCAGTAACTTTACCCGTATTCAAACCAATGAGCAGCGTCTGAATACGCATGACAACGTTCTGAACTCACACGAACAGCGCCTGAACGGACTGGATGACCGGGTGCGTGGTTTGCAGAAGAACGCCTATGGCGGCATTGCCGCGGCCGGTGCCCTTGGGGCATCGAGCAACGTGCAGTTATTACCGGGTGAAACCGGCCTCGGTGTCGGTGTGGGTTACTTCGAGGGGGAGAATGCACTCGCCCTGGAGGTCAAGCATCGCATCGCTTCGGGTAAAAGCTTCCTGACCTTCGGCGTCGGCAGCGGTGGTTCGGATTCGACCCTGTATCGCGCCGGCTGGGGCGTGGTGCTCGGCGGCAAGGAGTAACCCATTGGAGGATGACGCCACGCAGCGTCATCCTCCGGCTTTTAACTGCGCATGCGCTCCGCCTTCGGGTCCAACAACGGCTGGCTGATCATCCTCGCCGCGCGGCGTTCGCCGAGTATCTCGATCTCGACTTCAAGCCCCTCGTCTACCAGTGCGAGAGGGATCATGCCGATGGCCACCGAGGCGCCACAATAATGTGCGTAGCCGCCTGAAGTAATGAAGCCGATGACCTCGCCCCGGTGGAATATGGGCTCGTCGGCAACCGCGTCGGCATCGTCGGCATCCACCACAAACACCTGCTGACTACGCCGTTCCGCCTCATGTGACTGCGTTGCTTCGATGGCTGCATCCTTGCCAATAAAATTAGCCGCTTTGCCATAGGCGACAAATCGATCCAGCAAGGTTTCAGCCGGTGTGAAATCCGGTCGAAATTCCCGTTGCCATGATCCGAATGATTTCTCCAGTCTCAAACTCATCATGGCGCGCATACCGAACGGTTTCAGACCAAGATCCTGACCCGTATTTTCAAGCAGGTTGTACAACATGATCTGCTGGGCTGCCGGGACATAAATCTCATAACCGAGATCGCCGGTATAGGTCACCCTTTGAACCGTGGCATCACACAAGCCGACCGGCAACCGCGCTATGCCCATGAATGGCAGTGCAGCGTTACTGACATCCGTTTCGGTTACTCTCGACAATAGCTCACGGGCATTCGGTCCGGCGATTTGAAACCCCAACCAGTCAAGCGAACGATTTACGATACGCACACTGTCGTCGTTGGGCAAGTGCGATTCGAACCATCTCATGTGATACGCCTGTGCGCTGTAGGAGGCGGTCAGTCGGAAACTGTCATCAGCCAACCGTGCGATGGTGAAATCGCCGATGATACGTCCTTTGGGGCTTAACATCGGCGCCAGCGACATACGCCCGATGGACGGCACCCGCCCTGCCATCAAGGTGTCCAACCAATGCTTTGCGCCGCTGCCGGTGACCTCGTACTTGGCGAAGTTATGAATCTCGTTGATCCCCACAGCGGTTCTTACACCATGGCATTCTTCGCCGGTTGCCGTAAATGCGTTGGAGCGTCTGAACGATGGGGTCTCCTTGAGTTCATCGCCCGGCAAGGCGAAATAGTTGACGTGCTCGAGGCCATAACCAGAACCGAATACCGCGCGTTTCGATTTCCATAGTCCGTAGGCGGGCGTGGTGTTAAGTTCACGACCCACCGGCAATTCTTCGTTGGGATAGGACACGGAAAAGCGTCGCCGGTAGTTTTCGCGAACCTTCTCGCGGGTCCACGCACGGGTGGGGTAATTGCCGAAACGGGCGACATCCATGGCAAAGACATCGCGCGAGGGTTCGCCATCGACCATCCACTCGGCCAGCGTCAGACCGACGCCGCCGCCCTGACTGAAGCCAGCCATCACCGCGCAGGCGCACCAGTATCCGGGTCGGCCCGGCACCGGACCCACCAGCGGATTGCCGTCCGGCGCAAATGTGAACGGCCCGTTGATGATCTGCTTGATACCCGCTTGAGCCAGCACCGGATAACGCGTGAAGGCGGTTTGCAGCGCGTCGCCGATACGATCGAGATTATCCGGCAGGAGTTCATGACCGAAGTCTGACGGCGTGCCGTTCACCGCCCATGGGTCGCACTGTTGTTCGTAGAAGCCGATGACCAGACCGCGGCCTTCCTGGCGCAGATAACTTTCACCCTCCGGGTCCATGACATGCGGCAACTCACCACCATGATTGAAAACCTCGGGGATATCGTCCGTGACCAGGTATTGATGCTCCATGGGATGCAGCGGCAGATCGACGCCAACGAGTTCACCCACCTCGCGCGCCCACAAGCCGGCGGCATTAACCACGTGCTCGGCAACAACTGTGCCTTGCTCGGTTACCACCTGCCAGCCATCATCCACAGCAGTTAGTTCGATGACCGGATTTCGTAAAACGACTTCAGCACCGTTGTCACGGGCAGCGCGAGCATAGGCCTGTGTAGTCCCGGATGGATCGAGGTGGCCGTCGAGGGGATCGTAAAGTGCGCCGATAACGCCTTCGATGTTGGTGATCGGCGATATCCTGGCGATCTCCGAGGGCCCGACGATTTCCGTCTCAAGCCCCATGTAGCGATGCTTGGCGCGTTCCGCCATCAGGAAATCCATGCGCTCGGGTGTCGACGCCAGTGTCAAGCCACCGACGTGGTGCAAACCGCACGACAACCCGGTGGCCTCTTCCAGTTCACGATACAGTCGGATCGTATAACCCTGCAAGGCAGCCATGTTGGTGTCTGCATTCAAGGTATGAAACCCGCCGGCGGCATGCCAGGTCGAACCCGAGGTCAACTCCGAACGTTCGATCAGCATGACATCGTTCCAGCCGAGTCGGGTGAGATGATAAAGCACGCTGCAGCCAACCACGCCGCCACCGATGACGACCACTCGGGTATGGGATTTCACTTGAGATTCTCCTTGTCCTTGACCGTATGGAAATTTGCCCCGGATCAAGACCTGAGCTTATTGCGCCACGTTATCGATCTGCCGGCTCGATTTCCCCAGAATTCTATGCTAACTGTTGGCAAGATGCTGTGCGGCTCGAACATTTCCTGTCACAGACCTGCATTGCATTTATGGGGTTATTCGACCGCAATCAGGAACCGCGAACAAGCGGCTATCAATTAACGATCCCGATTCTTTATGCAACGCGATACAAGAGACCTGCCAGCTACCGCACACACGACGCGTATGATCGGCCTGTTTCTTGGCCTGATATTGTTTGCGGCGTCGCTGATCGTGTCGCCACCGGCGGATTGGTCTGTGGAAGCCTGGCGGGTACTCGGCTGTATTGCGCTCATGGTGTGCTGGTGGATCAGCGAGGCGATCCCGGTGTATGCCACAGGACTGGCACCGCTTGTTGCGCTGCCGCTGATGTCGGTCGCCACACCGGCCGAGGCAGCGGCGCCCTATGGTGATCCATTGATATTCCTGTTTCTCGGTGGATTCATGATCGCCCAGTCCATACAGAAATTCGGCCTTCACCGTCGCATTGCCTTGAGACTGCTGTCGCTCACCGGTACGGGCCTGCGTCATCTGGTAGGCGGCTTCATGCTGGCTTGCGCCTTCCTGTCAATGTGGATCAGCAATACAGCCACCGCGGTCATGATGCTGCCCATTGCGTTATCGGTGGTATCGCTGATTGAGGAAAGTGGCCTTGAGGTGGAAGTCGAACGTCGATTCGAACGTGCATTGCTGCTTTCCATTGCTTACGCCTGCAGCCTGGGTGGTATCGCAACACTGATTGGCACGCCGCCCAACGCCATCCTCGCCGCCTACCTTGCCCGCGAGCACGACATGGTTATTACCTTTGCAAGCTGGATTCAATTTGCCCTGCCGCTGTCCATTGTCCTGTTGTTTATCACCTGGTTCGTACTGACTCGTCTGTTTCGATTACCCGACCAGCCGCTTAACAGCGCTTCCAGCTTGATCACCGAAGGCCTTAAGCGGCTCGGCCCGATTGATCGCGGCGAACGCATGGCGCTTGGCTGCTTCATACTGGCTGCCGTTTTATGGATCGGTCGCGGCATGCTCGAAGTCTGGCTGCCATGGTTGAAACTGTCCGATGCCGGTATCGCCATCGGCGTTAGCCTGTTGTTGTTCGCACTGCCGGTTGATTCAGAGCGAGGCATATTCGCACTTAACTGGAGCGACGCACGGCAAGTGCCGTGGGGTGTTTTATTGCTGTTCGGCGGCGGACTGAGTCTTGCCCGGGCCATCGATGAAACCGGCCTCGCCGGTCATATCGGTTCAGCGCTGGTGGCCATGGATGCCTGGCCGTATTGGCTGGTGGTGAGTATCGCGGTTGCGATGATCGTGTTTTTGACCGAAGTCATGAGCAATACCGCAACCACTGCCGCCTTCGTACCCATTGCCGCGGCGCTGGCAATAGCACTTGGTCACGATCCGCTATCGCTGGCCGTACCGGTTGCGCTGGCCGCAAGCTGCGCCTTCATGCTGCCGTCGGCGACGCCTCCCAATGCCGTCGTTTTCGGGTCTGGCAGGCTCACTATTAATCAAATGGCGCGTGCCGGGTTTTTATTTAACCTCATCGCGATTACCATTCTTGCAATGGTCGCCGCCACACCGTTGATCAACCTTTTGCAAAATAACTGATCGGGTAGTGGCATGCTGCCAGCATCAAGACCGATGAACCCCGGAGGTTGCCATGAACGAAGCATCACAAAGTAACTTGAGCGAAGAGCGCTGTGAAGCCTGTCGCGCCGATGCGCCGAAGGTCGACGACGATGAACTGGAATCCTTGATCACGGAGATACCCAACTGGTCGGTAGAAATACGCGACGGGGTCATGCAACTGGAACGCCGCTTCAGTTTCAGGAATTTTGCCGACGCCCTGGCCTTCACCAATCGGGTTGGCGATATCGCCGAAGCAGAGAATCACCACCCGTCCATCACCGTCGAGTGGGGTGCAGCGACAATCACCTGGTGGAGCCACAAGATACGTGGTCTGCATCGCAATGACTTCATTATGGCCGCACGCACCGATGACCAATATGAACCCGCCTGACCAATGTCTGAAGGTCGTTGTATCTTGAGCCATCCTGGTGGACAAAGCTGATGGATGCAGCAGTAACCGACGGCGTGGCCACGCTACCGCTTGATTGGCGTGTGTTCGATGATGCGCCTCCCCTGGTGGCTGGCGAGGTGCAATTGGTGGCACGAGATATCGACGATGACCGTGCAGTAGAGACTGATCAGACTTTGTTGAACGATGCCGAAACGGCGCGTGCCGCACGTCTTAAAATTGACCGCCATCGGCGCCGCTGGATCGCTGGCCGTGCACTCTTAAAGCGCTTGCTTGGACATTACGCCGGCGTTGATGCAACGGACATTCGTCTTGGCTACGGCGACATCGGCAAGCCTTATCTCAAGTTTCCGGAAGCCACCGGTATCCAGTTTAACTACACGGATTCCGGTGGCTGTCTGATCTACGCTTTCTCCCGTAACATCGAGGTGGGTATCGACCTTGAAGCGTTGCCGCGCGGGGTCAGATATGCATTGATCGCACCACGTAAAATGACAAAAACCGAACAGCGGGCATTCGAACAGATTCCCGAACATCTAAAAGAATATGCATTTCTCGCCTGCTGGACCCGCAAGGAATCCTACGGTAAGGCCCTGGGTGTCGGCATTCGATATCCGATGAACGAGGTGACATTGTGCGAGGATTACTCAAATGCAATCCATGCGATTAACGATGAGGCTAACGGCTGCCACACCCTGATGCAGATCAAACCGCCGTTTGACGGCATCGCCTGTCTCACAGTCAAATCAGAATTCGTGTGTGTTAATGCATTTGAGATATAGACAACAAATACAGGTTTGACACACTTGCCAGCGCAATCAACAAACAGGAACCTATGAGTTCAACACCTGACATGGAGTCGCCGAAGGCGATACAGGCAACGATCACCTATTCCGTTAGTGCAGATCAATGTCATCAACCGGGCGTATACGAGCCGGAAAACCGCAAGCGTACTCCGACCGTGTGGAACGAAGACCGGATGATGTCTATTTTCGACGCACGCTGTGAACTGGCTGAGCAGGATATTGATAGAACAGGTTTTGAACTTGCCAGTCTCAATACCGATATATGGGAGACCGATGACAAGCGCCCTGATCTATCCGGATACGCACAGGAACTTCGTCAACTGATCGTGACGAGAACGAAGGCTGTCGAGGCTCTCGCGCTCAGCATTGTTCGACGTGGAGAAAAGCGTAGTCCGCTATTGTTCGCTCATAACGACTTCAATTTCGATCACGGACCGGAGCATGCACATGCAGTAATGGGGGAGCGTGCCGGGGAACTGGATGGACGACGATTCGCCATACTGCAAACGTGGCAACCGATTCGAACGCCGATCCACAGACATCCACTGGCATTCTGTGATGCGCGAACAATTCAAAAGGATGACCTCATCCCTGAAAAGGGTACTTTCATGATTGCTTTTAACCCGCATCATCGTTGGTACTACTACCCTGAAATGAGAACGGAAGAAATAGTACTGTTCAAAACGTTTGACTCGGCGACCGATGGGCGAGCGCGCTACGCCCCGCATGGATCCTTTGAGCATCCGGATACGCCCCCTGATGTTCCCGCTCGGCAAAGCGCCGAATCCCGATGGCTTCTACTTTTTTAAGAACCCTCAGCGTCGAACAAAAGACATTATTGAATTCATCAGGACATGCTCAGAAAGATTCATATTCTCGCAGCCCCCACCGGCGCTGGCAAAAGCACGCTGACTGAAAATCCCTCTCGGTATTTGACGAGTTCACCGGACATACCACTGTACCGCGAGTTCCTGCGTGTCAACGAGTCGTTACCGGCAATGAGAGCGATGGGGCAAGACAATTACATGAACCTGTCTGAATCCAGGGATGAAGTTTTTATACATGTCGACTTCTGGAATGCGTTCTCAGGCAGACCCATCGACCTGAATGAAGCCTACCCGTATTTCAATAAGGAGGCATTTAACAACTGGAAATCCTTGCAATATCTCTATCAGATTGAATCCGTTCACATATATACAATGTTTGTCTCAAGACCCATATTATTCGATCGCTGGATAGGCAGGGAAATTGCGAGCGGATATAACAAAGTGAACGCGAAAGTTGCCAATATATACGGCAACACGATTGATCGGAATCGCCCTTTCTGGTGTCTGTACGGTGCCTGGTTCGATTTCGTAAATGATCTGAAACCTGAAATCAACGTCGTGGTAGAAGCAGATAACACACCCTATCGACTCGTTGATTTTGCTGATTGGGAGCAAGCAAGGAAATTGCTAGTGGTCAAAAGCTCCTGGTGAACATTGATGATAAAACGAGGCACTACAGATCTGGCATTGTCTCTAATAAACATGATTTGCTTCGCATACAAAGCATATCGAATATCTTGATAGAATATTCATTCCCAACTAACTGGTGAGTTCAACTTGATGGCTGGATCGGCAGGCAAGTATGACTGACAACTCTATTGTGGAATTCGATCCCTTTAATGAAACATTCATACAGAATCCCTATCAGTACTTTGACAGTCTTCGAAGCCTTGGCGGGTTTTCGTTCACTGGAAACGGTATGGGAATTGCCTCAAGCTATAGTGATGTACGCAACCTGCTTGAGGACAGACGTTTTTCTGTAAGTCCATCACCCGTGAGCGGTCTGCACGAGCGCCAGGCAAGTCGATACGTATGCGCGGATGTTGCCCGGCAGGTGCTCGCGTTTATGGATCCGCCTGGCCATACGGCACTAAAGCAATGTTTGTCGAGCGTCTACTTACAGTCTTTGCGTTCACTGTCTCCTGACATTCAATCCAGGGCAACGGAACTATTTGCAAGGGCTATCGAAAAGCCCCGCGCAGACCTGTTGAGAGAGTTCGCGACGCCACTCGCAACCGCCATAATCTCTGACATCATGGGCATTCCGGAAACGGATCGAGAACAGGTCAGGATATGGAGTCGCAGCTTCTTTCGGATGTTTAATCTGATTCCCTCGATCGAAGTATTTCGTCAGATGAATGCGGATGTTGGCGCGTTTCGTAGCTATATGGAAAAGCTGCTGCAAACGAGACGCAAGAACACGTTGGCAAAAGATTCAAGTGTCGACGTAATATCGCAAATAAATTGCTTATGTATTGAGAATAAAGAAATTGACGTGTCCACGGCAATAGCATCATGTATGTTCCTTGCGGCGGCCGGTAACGTGAATGTAGATTCGGCCATCGCGCTCGCCATTCGTAACCTTCTATTATTTCCCGAAAAACTGGAGGCGCTTCGAAAGGAACCGGAATTGATCAGTAACGCGGCAGATGAATTGTTAAGGTTCGACACGCCAACACAGATCATTAATAGAAGAGCCACCACAACTTTTGAGTTCAAGGGGAAAGAGATTAAACGCGATACTCCAGTTTTGCTGCTAATCGGCTCTGCGAATCGTGATCCTGCGAAATATATGGATCCGGATGTTCTTCATTTTGGAAGGCCGCAGACCAGAAACCTCACTTTTGGTACAGGGGCTCATTCCTGTCTTGGTGCATCGTTAGTAAAAAGTCAGTTGTCATCTGCCATAACAGCACTTGTATCAACGACACGGCCTGTGATGTTGACTGATGAGCCTCAATCATTTGAATTGCGGACAGGTCACCGTTGGCTGAAGTCCCTGGATGTGAATTGTGGATAACGCTTCAAGACCGGAAGTTTTCAAGTTTCCATGACAAGTGCGATCATTCGTTGTCGTATATACTTTTGCGAACCTTCCAGCTATCCCCATGCGCATAAACGTTAAATTCAGTTGATGACAATCTCTACCGTACAAAGTCACGATTCCAAAAATACCAGCACCTCTTGCAAGGCAGGAGAACACCATGCGTTGTCGTATTCTCAGCAAGCCATGCTGGCGGCAACGGAGCTTCACCCCAATAGCCCCGCGTATAACATTGTTCGGCTGCTCCAGGTAAATGGCACGTTTGATCCACAACGATTAAACGAGACGCTGGCACGGTTAATTCAGCGTCATGAGATCCTTCGTACCGGATTCGGGTGGATAGGAAACGAGGCACAGCAGATAGTTGCATCTTCGTCGGCACCTGATTTTAATGTTCATGATCTCAATGGTCGTGACGATCCGTGCGATATCGCACGTCGTGATGCGGAGCATGAAGCAGCGAAACCGTTTGCGGTCAATCAAGCGCCACTGTTTCGTTGCAGAGTATGGAAAATATCGGAGAACGAGCACTGGGTACTGCTGGTCTGGCACCACATTATTTTCGACAATCACTCGACAGGCTTCTTCCTGGATGAGTTGTTCCAAACATACCGTGAAGGTGCGGATGTATTGGAGCATGCCAAAGTTCCTCAATACCATGAGTTCGTTACATGGCAGGCACGGGAGAACAAGAGCTCGCGACTGAAGGAACAGTTCGCCTTCTGGCAAAAATACCTGGCGGGGAGTGCGGACTCACCGACTTTGCCGTTTGATTTTCCGGTCTCGTCAATGTCTGATCAGCAGGGTGACATGGAGAGGTGGACACTCGATGGCAAAACATGGTGTCTGCTGAAAGCCTACGCCGAGCATCGAGATTGCTCAATGTTCGACTGTCTGAGCGCGGCTCTCGGTGTACTGCTTTACCGCTACTCGGGTCAGGGTGATTTTTGTCTGGGAAGTATGAGTAACGGGCGCGTGGCGCCCGAGTTTTCGAGTGGAATCGGTTTATTCTTCAATAACGTGGTGTTGCGCCAGTCGATTGACGGCAAGACGCCGATGTCGAAGATACTGGAACAGGTGCGCGATTCCAACAACCGCGCCTTCGTCCACCGTGACTACCCATACGATATGCTGGTCAGAGAACTCTACCGACGCAGGCGTGGCGGCGAGAACCCATGGTTCGAGGTACTAATCGACCTCCACGAGGGAGAGTTCAACTCATCAGACGCAGCCCGCCTGGGTGGTGGGGATTACAAGGTCGAGGCGCTCGATTTGCCTGTACGTGCGACCAAGTACCTGCTGTCCTTTGACTTTTTTGTCCAGGACGCAGCCCTTGAGTTGCAACTTTCTTATAACAGCGGCGTATTCCTTGCCGAGACGATCCGCTGGATGGGCGCACACCTGCTGGCACTGATCGAACACCTGGTCGATCCATCCGCTGACGCCGACCGCACACCCGTCGATGCCCTGCCGATATTCGACGATGCGCACCGACGTATCGTGCTGAGCGAGTGGAACGACACTGAAGTCTCCCATCCGGTACGGTTGTTGCACACCGGCTTCGAGCAAACCGCCGACCGGTATCCGACAAGCATTGCTGTTCGGCAGGCCGACTACAATATCTCCTATGCCGATCTGGATGCCCGAGCCAACCAACTGGCGCGGGTATTGCTCGCGCGCGGCATCAATCGCAACAAGCTGGTTGGCGTGTGCGCACATCGCTCCGTTCAGCGGATGATCGCCTTGCTCGGCATCCTGAAGGCAGGCGGTGCATTTCTGCCGCTCGACCCGGAAGATCCCGAACAACGACTTGAGGGAATGATCGACGACGCCGAGCCGTACCTGATTCTTGCCGAGGGGCAACTTCTTGAGAATACCGATGTACCGCGTCTATGCCTGGACAATGTGCATGTGGACAATGGCGAATCCACCCAACGACCCGATATCGAGGTGCAACCCACCGACCTCGCCTACCTGATCTACACCTCCGGTTCCACCGGCAAACCCAAGGGCGTGATGATCTCCCACCAGGCGATCGACAACCAGATAGCCTGGATGAGCCGGGAGCACCCCCTGTCGACGCGGGATCGGGTGTTACAGAAGACCCCTTACAGTTTCGACGTTTCGATATGGGAACTGTTCTGGCCGCTTGCGGACGGTGCCTGCCTGGTACTGGCCAAGCCCGGCGGGCATCGCGATCCGGAGTACCTGTTAAATATCATCGAGCGTGAACAGATTACCGTCATTCACTTCGTACCGTCGATGCTGCGCGAGTTTCTGGCCGCGTACAACGTGACGCCCCGCTGCCGCAGCCTGCGAGCCATCTTCTGCACAGGTGAAGCGTTGTACACCGAACTCGCCGAGACGTGTTATCAATTAATTCCTGTGCCGTTGTACAACCTGTACGGCCCAACCGAAGCGGCGGTACATGCGACCTCCTGGCGCTTTGAGCCGGAAGACGCGGCATCAGCCACTGTACCGATTGGCAAACCACTGGATAATACCCGGGCTTACATCCTCGACAAGAACATGCAGCTTACGCCGGTTGGCGCGGTAGGAGAATTATGGCTGGGCGGTATTGGTCTGGCTGATGGCTACTGGCAACGCCGCGGCCTGACAGCAGCCGCCTTCCGCCCGGATCCGGTCTCCGGGCTGCCGGGAGAACGCCTGTACAAGACCGGCGATCTGGTTCGATACCGCCCCGATGGGGTTATCGAATACCTTAGCCGGGTGGACAGCCAGATCAAGCTGCGCGGCCAGCGCATCGAACTTGGCGAGGTGGAGGCGTGCCTGACAAAGCATCCTGAAGTCCAGGGAGCCGCTTGCGCGGTGGTTGAGCTGACCAGTCATGATCAGCGTTTAGTGGCCTGGTACACCGGTTCTGAAACGCTCGAACAGCGAACGCTCAAGAACTGGCTGCGGCAACAGCTACCACCAGCCTGGATCCCCAACGTGTTCGTGCACATCGACCACCTGCCAGTGACCGAGAATGGCAAGCTCGACCGCGAATCCCTCCCGGATCCGAACTTTGATCAAACTGCTGAACCGAAGAACTTTGTGGCACCAACCACGGAACTTGAAATCCAGTTAGCGCAGGTATGGTCCGAGATACTCGCCGTCGACAAAATTGGCCTTCATGACAACTTCTTCGACCTCGGCGGGCACTCACTGCTCGGCGTGCGGCTGATCCATAAGATCGAGGATACGCTTGATCTCGAATTGCCGGTCAGCGCCTTGCAGGAAATCGCCACCCTGGCCGACATGGCCCAGTCTATTGAGCAATCAATCAACACCCAAACCGCCCCGGACTCTCCCAACGGTTCCGACCACAGGCTATTTAACTCACAAGAGTACCGCCTCATGCTGGCCGCTGCCGCAAGCAGCACACTGCCCAGTCTCGGTGCTGGCTCCCTGCTCCTGAAACTAAACGAATCCGGTTCCAAACCGCCATTGTTCTGGTGCTTCAATGCACCACGCCGCGAAATGCCCAAACTGGCCGCCCTCCTCGGCGACGACCAACCGATCTATGGCATGTTCAGCGGTGGCCGAATCCTTGAACCTCAAACCGAGGTAAATACCTGCTGGGTCATCGACAAATACGTCGACGAATTAACCCGCCTCGACCTCGAACAGCCATTCGTCATCGGCGGTAACTGTCGTGGCGCATCCGTGGCCTGCGGTATTGCGCTTGCCATGGCGGACCTCGGAAGTCCCGCCCATAAACTGTGTCTGCTGGAGCACTTCGATCCCCGTCTGTTCGGTTATAGCGGCCAGATGTTGCTATTGTTCGGCCGCGAGAGTCACCTGCAGGAACACAAAAAGTTCCACTGGGGCAGCATTGGATGGCGTGAACCTTTCAAACGTGTCCCTGACATCGCCATCATCCCCGGAAGGCACGGATTCTTCTTCACCGATGTTAACGTCAAGACACTCGCTGAAAACGTTAAAAACTTCCTGGATAGCTGAAAAATCTGGAATAGCCGAAGATGTATTGAAAAAGGCAGTGCGGTAAAGTCGTAGATACTTCTTCAAGAAACCCATTCCATCGCGTGACCCAAAAGATGACCCGAATCGATATAGACAACAATCAAACCAAGGCAGCTAACGCGAACAATAATAGTCGGATGTTCGAAAAAAGATTTAACCACGTGCGCGAAATCGGTGAGGAAATTGTAAGCAAACATTCCGCGTCCGTCGATCGTGATGCGAGATTTCCGTACGAGGCTTTCGAAGCGCTCAAGGCCGAGGGTCTCATGGGAGCATATGTCCCCGAGCACCTGGGCGGAATGGGCATGACGATTACTCAACTGGGCGCATTGTGTTACGAGTTAGGTCACCATTGCGGTTCAACAGCGATGATTTTTGCCATGCACCAGATTATGGTCGCATGCATCGTACATCATCACGAGTCGTCCGATTACCTGATTGGTTACCTTGAGAACGTGTCACAGAAACAGTGGCTTCTTGCTTCGGGGCATTCCGAAATTGGTACCGGCGGGGATCTCGCCATCAGCAAGTGCGCACTGGAACCGAAGGATCAAGGATTTTCGATTACCAAACTCGCGCCGGTCATCTCTTACGCTGAGGATGCGGATGCCATCGCTCTGACTTGCCGACGCGGTCCAGAGGCTCAGGAAAGAGACCAGGTGCAAATCATTTTAAATCGGGAAGATTACGTACTGGAACGTCTGTCAGACTGGGATACCCTCGGAATGCGCGGAACGTGCAGCTTGGGTTACACGCTAAACGGGACCGGTAAAAACGAACAGATTTTCCCGGTCCCGTTTTCGAATATCACTAAAATGACCATGTCACCCGTCGCCCATATTCTTTGGGGATACTTGTGGGCCGGAATCGCCAATGATGCGTTTGAAAAAGCACGAATCGTCGCGACAGGTCATGCTCGCAAAAAACCGGGTACAACACCGCCTTCCGTACAACGACTGTCACAGGCGGATTCGGAGCTCTTTCTGATTCGCAGCAGTCTCGCCAATCTTGCGCTTGAGTACGAGCAGAAACTGAGCGAGCAAAATATCGCCGTATTCGATGACATCAATTTCGCCATCAAGATAAACAATCTTAAAGTAACCTGCTCAGAGAAGGCGTTTGAGGTCGTGATGATAGCCATGATGATCTGCGGTATTGCCGGTTATCGAAATGATTCCGAACTTAGCCTCGGACGAAATGTTCGCGACATCATCAGTGCGTCGATCATGATCAACAATGATCGTCTGCTCGGTAACTGCGGTGTGTTGCATACCAGCGTCTGAATTCAAGCTCTCAACTCTGTGGTCACACTCGTTACAGGACGAATTCGATATGACACCGGTTAGATCAATGCTCTGCTACAAATATATATCTGAAAATGCGATAGTCATAAACCTATACGAGTATCACTGACGTGACCGATTCAAACGAGATCGCCCTGTTGCCTTACTCGGGATCGAGACTCAAGGAACACCAGCCTAACGGTATGGTCACGTGCTACGGTGCTGATAAAACCGGAAGTAACCAATACCGATTCAACAGCCTCGGGTTCCGAGGAGAAAAATACAATCCGAATGCACGTTATCGGGTGTTCGTTTGTGGCGCAAGCAGCGGGTTTGCAACAGGTGTATCGGAGGAAGATAGCTGGTGGCATCACTTTAAGCTCAGCTATGCAGAGCGTGTCGGCGTGTTGGCCGATGAGGTGAACCTGCTCAACTTCTCGGAGGGCGGCACCTCCTGTGACTACATCAGTCGAGTACTCATTTCACAAGCTGACCGCGTTCGTCCCGACCTGATCATCATCTCACCGAGCGGCATGCATGGCTCTGAATACTTCAACGAAGACCTGAGTGTCATGGCCAACAGGGGATTCAATTTCGCGCGTGGTGTGAAACGGTACGCGCCGAAAAGCCCCGAGGAATCCCTTCGTCAACCGGCAGGCGTGGATTTACCCGATTCGCAATGGAAGGTCGTTCTCAGTGCCGCGCTGGGCTTGCTTTCGTTTCAGACACGCGAAGTTGCGCTTGTTGCATACCTGAAAAACATGCTCCTGCTGCAATACTACTGTCAGGCCAAGTCAATACCGTACCTGATATGGTCGCTGAAAAAGGACAGCCTTGAAACGACTCTTTCCAAACGGCAGTGGCCAAGCAACATCCTGGCACTTTTGGACACCCTCGAACGGGATAAGGTGGTTTCCATCGATGTCGAGTCCTTACCTCGTGGAGCAGATGGAAGACATCCAGGAGCGGAAGCTAATCGCTCGACCAGTGAGGCGTTAATCCAGGCACTGGATAAGCTTTATACCCCGGCGAAACTCACCCGGGAATTTTCCGACTGATAAACTAAACAAAGTGTTGAAGTGACCAGTTGAATCCACACGGATAACATTGCGGAAGGCAATGCCAATGTGCACCGCTATTCAATATCCACAAAACCACTTCCAGTACTTGTTGAGTCGGGACCGGTTTACGGCCAACTCACCCTGGCGGGATATTCTCTTCTTGAAAGTGATGCCGGATTCGATTTCAACTTTCATCATTGGGTCGTAACATGAACGCTATTTTATCGAAAACAGACTCCCAGGTGATTTTGAGATAGGTTCCAAACATGACTAACGAGCAGAAAATCACCGTCGTTAAGTCCACCGCAAGAACGGTGAGCGACCTATCGGGGAATTATCCTTTGTCGTATTCCCAGCAGTCCATGCTGGCGGCAACGCAACTGCACGACAACAGTCAGGCATACAACATCCACCGACTGTTGCGCGTGTCCGGATCATTTAGCCTTAAACGACTGCGTGTGGCTATAGAGCAGTTAACGGCGCGACATGAGAGTCTGCGTACTGGATTTAACTGGGTAGGCGAGGAAGCATGCCAGACGGTATTGGAGGCCGTCGACATTCAATTTGGGATTTACGATGTGACCCACCTCAAGGACTCAAAAGGCGTGGCGGTGAAGCAGGCAGAAAATCTGGCAAAAAATAAGTTCGATATCAGTCAGGCACCACTACACCGATGTCACGCATGGCATGTCGCGGATCGCGAATATGTGTTGTTGTTTGTGTGGCATCACCTGATTTTTGACAATCTCTCGGTTGGATTTTTTCTCGAGTCACTGTTTTTGCTCTACCACGAGCTACCGGATGCCAACATCAATGTATCACCTATTCAGTATCGTGATTTCGTGGCATGGCAGACGCGCGAAATAGAAGAGGAGCATCTTGCAGCGCAGTATGCATTCTGGGAAAACTATCTGACGGGTGTTTCGGATTCGCCCGCACTGCCATTTGATTTTCAACCCTCAACTACGCTTGGGCAATCTGGAGGTGTTGAACGCTTTTCCCTGAGCAGTGAACAGTGGCGTAATTTATGTAAGCACACAGAACAATTGAATTGTTCGCCGTTCGATTTTCTGAGCGCGGTATTGAGCGTATTGATTTACCGCTATTCAGGTCAGGGGGATTTCTGTCTTGGCAGCATGAGTCCAGGTCGTGGAGCGCCTGAGTACGCACGGGAGATTGGATTATTCTCCAACAATGTCGTGTTACGACAGTCGATTGATGGCAAGGCACCATTTTCCGAGGTGCTTGTCAAAACCCAAGGATCCAACAGGCAGGCATTTGAACATCAGGACTATCCCTATGACCTGTTGATCAGGCAATTGTATCGACGTCAACGTGGTAATGAAAATCCATGGTTCGATGTTTTAATCGACTTGCACGAAGGAGAGTTTGGCCCCGACGATGTGGATCGATTGGGAGGTCAGGATTATCAGGTAGAGATGCTCGATCTTCCCGTTCGGGCAACGAAATACCTGCTGACATTCGATTTCCAGACCCACAACACAGCACTGGAAATGAGTATCGAGTACAACAGCGAGGTATTTCTGGCAAAGACAATCCACTGGATGGGCACGCACCTGTTGGCTCTGCTTGAACATCTGCTCGATACCGACAACGACTCGATGAATACATCGGTCGATGCTTTACCGCTTTACAGAGAAGCGGAACGACTAACCGTGATGCACGACTGGAACGATACGGACGTTGCGCATCCGGTGATGCCGCTTCATATAGCCTTTGAGCAGGCCGCAGACCAGCTTCCGACAAATATCGCCGTCAAACTGGATGACGACAAAATCTCCTACAGCGAACTTGATGCCCGCGCCAACCAGCTTGCACGTGCCCTACAGCTACACGGTATCGGTCGTAATAAATTAGTCGGCGTTTGTGCCCACCGTTCTTTGCAGCGGATGATTGCCCTGCTTGGAATACTGAAGGCAGGCGGCGCATTCCTACCCCTCGATCCAGACGATCCGGAGCAGCGGCTGGAAGCATTGATCGAGGATGCCGAACCTCATCTGATCCTCGCCGAAGGGCAGTATCTGGTCAACACCGATGTATTGCGTCTGAGCCTGGATAGCGTGCATCTGTACAGCAGCGAATCAAGCGAGCGCCTGGATGTTTCCATACACTCAGGAGATTTGGCGTACCTGATCTATACCTCAGGATCAACCGGAAGACCAAAAGGCGTGGTGGTGTCTCATCAGGCGATCAATAACTAGATTGCCTGGATGAGCCGGCAACACCCCTTAACAAAGCACGACCGGGTATTACAGAAAACGCCCTACGGTTTCGATGTATCGATCTGGGAGATGTTCTGGCCATTGGCAGATGGCGCTACTTTAGTGATGGCCCGGCCAGACGGACATCGCGATCCGGAGTATCTGCTGAATCTTATCGAGCAGGAGCAGATCAGTGTCATACACTTCGTGCCTTCGATGCTGCGCGAGTTTCTCGGTGCCAACAATGTGTCGCGTCGATGTCGCAGCTTACGTGCAATTTTTTGCTCTGGGGAAGCCCTCTACAAAGAACTGGCCGAACAGTGTCACCAGGTTATCTCAGTACCTCTTTACAATCTGTATGGACCAACCGAAGCGGCAGTTCATGCGACGTCGTGGCGCTTTGAACCTGAGAACAAGTTATCTGGCAGCGTGCCTATCGGCACGCCGGTGGATAACACCCAGGCGTATATTCTGAACACCAATATGCAGTTGACGCCCGTGGGCGAATTGTGGCTCGGTGGCATCGGACTCGCGGATGGTTATTGGCAGCGTCGCGGACTGACGGCCGCAAGCTTCAGGCCGGATACTGTATCAGACCACACGGGAGAGCGGCTCTATAAGACAGGCGACCTGGTGCGCTATCGTCCGGACGGTATCATCGAATACGTCGGCCGTGTGGACAGCCAGGTCAAGCTTCGAGGACAACGAATCGAGCCTGGGGAAATCGAGGCCTGTCTGGCTCTGCACCCTGAGGTTGACGGTGCAGCGTGTGCGGTTGTCGAACCAGTCAGCCATGATCAACGACTGGTCGCCTGGTATAGCGGCCCGAAAGCGCTTGAACAGCGAATGCTGGGTAACTGGTTCCGACAACAAATGCCGGCATCTTGGACACCTAATCTGTTTGTTCACGTCGACCACCTGCCAGTTACTGAAAACGGCAAGCTGGACCGCGCTGCACTACCGACTCCGGACTTCACCCAGGAGAACAAGTCGAATGACTTCGTGGCGCCCACAACAGATACTGAGTTACTGCTGTCGACAATCTGGTCAAACATACTGGGCGTCGAACGGATCGGTGTTCACGACAATTTTTTCGACATGGGCGGTCACTCCTTGCTCGGTGTACGATTGATCCACAAGGTTGAGGAAGCGCTCGGTGAGGAATTGCCGGTGACTGCCCTGCATTCCATCTCTACTGTGGCCAATATGGCGCAATTGATCGAACAACAGTGTGACGAGGATACTGCAGATGTCGCTAGTGAGCGGCTAAGCCACTCAAAGGAATACCGCCTCATGCTGGCTGCCGCATCGAGCAGCACGCTGCCGGTCACCGGGCCCGGATCCCTTTTATTAAAACTCCATGACAACGGCAGCCGGGCACCACTGTTCTGGTGCTTCAACTCACCGCGGCGGGAAATGCCGAAACTGGCCAGGCTACTTGGATCTGACCAGCCCATTTACGGCATGTTCAGCGGCGGCAGAATTCTTGAGCCACAGACCGAGGCGAACACCCGCTGGGTTATCGACAGATATGTTGATGAACTGCTGCAACTCGATATTGACCAACCCATTATCATCGACGGTAACTGCCGCGGCGCGTCCATTGCCTGTGGCATCGCATTGACGCTGGTCGATCTGGGGCATCCTGTCGACAAACTGTGTTTGCTCGAACACTTTGATCCCCGTCTGTTCGACTATGCCGGGAAGCTCATGCTACTGTTCGGTCGCGAAAGTCACTTGCAAGCGCACAAGAAGTTTAACTGGGGCTCCATAGGCTGGCGGGAGCGTTTCAGGGGAGTACCCGACGTTGCCATGATTCCCGGACGCCACGGATTTTTCTTCACCGACGCCAACGTGCACGCTCTCGCCGAAAAAATCTGCAGTTTCCTTGATAGCTAAGTCAACATAGCTTTCATGAATAACACTGGCATACGAACATATTATCTTAAGTACCCAATAACCATGACAGATAATCCGGCAATATGAAGGGCTCACCCAATCCCCTGATTAATACGTTAGTACACGATATATTGCTATCGGAATCAACGGTTCACACACCTGTAAATCAGGAATTGTTAACCGGCAAGGTCGCTCATATTCAGAATTTTCTTGAACAAGATTCTGCCGATCACTCACACGATATCATCGTGCGTCTGATCGCTCAGGCGCTATCCCGGACATCCAACTCTGAAGGCCACGAGGAGCTGCTTGATTTTATTCAGTCGTTACTTCCGATATTACCTGTTGACTCGAACGCAACGCAGGAAAAAATCCGGGCATTGATCGATATCTATCGGGATCGTCACGGCTGGGATCAGGTTGTCATCCATCTGAGACAGCTAACCTTACTGCCCATTGATATCGCGGTTGAGGCGGTGTGCGGTTTGCGTAGAAACAAGCTTGTCTGTCCCGATGACTTAACAATCGTTCTTATCCATAACTACGATCAGGAATCGTTAATGGAGGCGAGTTTAAAGTACACCGGAATTGAAAATTTCGTTGTACTTCATGCACCGTTGGACGCTGATAAGTGGCGCAATTCAATTAAGTTGTCTTTACTCCACGATGCCATTGCTGATGGGCGGATTACCACCCAATACCTTTTATATGTGGATAGCTGCGATGCAGTCATTCGTAATGATCCTCAGATGGCGATCGATATGCTGAATTCCCAAAAATGCGAATTATTGATGTCTGTCGCTAACAATCGAATGGCGTATTCGTTCATGCCTTTACAGGAGATAAAGACAGACAGATTACATCAGCAAGAAGGTATCAAAAACCGGTGTCCAAATTCCGGTACATATATCGCAAAAACCGACTATATGCTGGAATTACTAGCAGCAGCGATTCAATTTACCGACGATAACGACCTCACTCTTCGTGAGTACCGATGGTTGTGTAATCACTATAAAAAGATCATGCAGTTATCCGACACGAATAACTCATTAAATATTCCGGGTTGGTATAGGCAGGAGAATCCGAAATCCTTTATATCGGGGTTTCCGAATCACATCGGTTGTGATCAAGCTATTTTTCGTTATTTGTATCCTGATCAGTATCCGACATTCAAGCTGGATTTTTCCGAGAAACTTGCTTTAAGGTTCTGGAAAACCCGAAAGGACCGCATCAGGGCCATGCGAGAAGAACAGATTGATTGAAACCTTGAGTAGCCTCGGAACTTTGGCCACACATAGATCTGTCTTCATATTCACTGACTAGTATCCGAATCTGGCCAAGGTCGAATCGTATAATTCAGATACATGATTCCTGTCGATATGGTTTACCCAGTCGCCGACCACTCCTTTTCTAAGCTTGTTTCCCGTGAAATCCTCTTCACCCCGCTTTCTTCCCGAGACTGTTTCAAACGATGCATCGACAAGGCACCGTTCAACGATATCGACATCAGCATCAACACCCAGAAATTCCAGCAGGGTCGTCAATGTAGAATTCGGTTCTGCAATCAGGTCTTCATACCTGCATTCAATATAACGTCCTTCAAACTCGAGACTCAACTGTCGTGCTTTTTCGATCTGTTGAATCCATTGGGATATGTAGTAACGAAAAAAATCTTCAATATTATTGAATCTGGAAGCTGCAACCTTTTTTTTCCGCCTTGACCAGAATAGCCAACCTGAAACCGCAGCATCACGGGGATCCCGAATAATATGCACAAACTTGCATTCGGGAAAATATTTGTTCCAGGTGTCCATTCGGTCAGACATGAAATTTGGCGTTCTTTCACCTATAAGCCGTATCGGATCCTGACTGCGGTTGTGAAGCCATTCCTGCATCATCAGCAACACGCCTGACAGAAACAGGTAATCGAGATGCTTCTCGTTGAAATACACTTTATCAAACCCGCTTGCGGCAACCATGTTATTGTAAGTTTCCACACAGTTCTCAAGTGGTAACTGCCACCGTTTTTTGATGTTTGTTTCACCTCGACAAATTACTTCACGGTGTTTGTCGAGTATGTTTTGAAGCCAGGTCGTACCGCTTTTGGGCATACCCACCACGAAAAAGAACTGCATCGCGGACAGCGTTGCCAGTTGCTCGGACATCGTCCGAAATCCGTTGACATCAATTTTATCTTTTCCGGTATCGGTGATCTTCATGGGTTGCCTTAACAAATATCTATTGTCTATGTATTCATATGGTTTGGATCAAATATCCAAAAACGCCGGATTACGCGTACAAAGCTCGCCCAGAAAAATACGTGAGTTCGATCGGTTTAACGGATTTGTTTATGACTCTTCAAGATACTGCTTCTTGTAGCGACCGATCCATTCACGATTGACCGCATTCGATTGTTTTTTGATCGTTAGCTGACTAAGGTCAACAGAAATATCATGGTTGGATATATCCAGGAACTCAACTAGATCTTGAAAAACCGACTCCGTTGATGATATTAGGTTTTCAAAAGTAATCTTGAATGGTTGAATATCCCGAGATTCAAAAACCTGCTTCCATTTTCTGTTGCTCTTGCGGATAGTCTTCAAACAAAACTTGATATGCTCCTCGTTGTACTCAAAAAGACCATTCTTTTTCTGTTCGCTGTTCCACTGACGCGACTGGGCTGCCTTGCTTGCCGACACGGCTTGTGTCAATTCGTCTTCACGGGAGATAAAGACATATTTCATTCTGGGGAATAATTTATCAATGTCACACTGATTATTCAGCCAATTAAACTGGCCCCAATGCGTTTTAATACCAAAATACCCATTGACAGAGGTTCGATTAGCTCGAAGCGCTTCAATATACTTCTCGATGTTGACCGTGTCGTTGGAATGAGCGGGTACAGTTAAACCATACCGCCTTAACAGCAGCGGCATATGCATCGTTCTGTGAAAATATTCCATGGGAACACCAGCCCCGTTCACACGCAGGAGTTCGCAAAGCAGATTGCTACCCGTTCTGGGAGTTGAGCATATCAAGTACTCGTAGCGAGGGCCTTCGTAGGGGGGTTGGTCGAGGCGATCTGCAGCGAATAACGGATCTTCTGCACGGGGAATTTTCTTTATCACGACTCTCTTTCTACATCTGCGACTGTCGACTTGAATTGCAACCTCGGACTGGTTGTTGCTTATTGTCCCTGGAACATGATCGGCAACAAATGATGCGAATCATCAAATTATACATTTCATAGTACCATTACGCTTTTAGCTCGTACCTGATAATGACTCCATGGCCGGAAACAATATATCGTCAAGCACGCGCTATCAAATATTGTTGAGATCGATGATCAACCGAATACACCATGACATCAGCCGACGAGTTAAATTGTCACTGTTAATGACACATTCGTCATTTGATTCCACCAGACAACAATATTCAGTATGATTATTACTGATAAATTTGTCTTTGTGCACGTGCCTAAGACTGCTGGTACATTCGTAAGGAATGCAATTACCCGGTTGTACGACGGTCACGTCATTCGGGGTCGTTTATCTGAAGCTGAGCAACTGGCGCCTTCAACGGGCGGAAAATTTTGTTTCGAAAGTCAGGTCAAGCATATTTCTCGCCGAAGAATTCCCGAGTTCTTTAATCATTTACCCATTGTGGGCAGTTTCCGAAATCCTTTTGAGCGCTATGTCTCCCAGTTTCTATTCGGCACTTGGCAGGCCTTGCCGGAACAATTTCCAGGGTTAGAAAACTGCTCTGGATACCCGAACGTAACTTTTTCAGACTATGTTCTGACCGCTAATGAGAAGCACTGGCATATATCAAAAGATCTAATCCCACTCGGCAAAAAACTGGGTTGGCAGACCCTCGGTTTTTTACAGGCATTCGGACGCCATGAAAGCCTCATTGATCTTCTGGATTTTGATTTCATTACTGTCGATAAATTGAACGAATGCATTTCGCCGATAACAATTCTGCAAACCAACTCCATTAATCAGGACTTGTTTGACGCACTAATTAAAGTCGGTTACCCGGCCGATGAAGTACGGTTTATCCTGGATTTGTCAAGAGTGGTTCCTGACAAATTAGACACCGTAACCACAAACACCCATGATCATTTCAGGACAACCCGGAGTAATAATATGCGCAGTCCCGAGGTGGCAAACAAAAAAAACGGTTTGTCCAGAATTACTCCCACCGCTCTCATCGACTGGCGTACGTTTTACGATGAAAATCTAAGAGACTACGTTATTCGACGAGAACGACTTCTCGTCGACCTCTATCCGAAGATGAAATTTTAGCTATATATTCTGACAGTCAGGAAAATCCAACTGAATACAGCCACCAGAATCCAAGTTGTCTAAAGTGGCATCGTTCGGCATATCAATTCCTGCGGAAGATCAGCACTGGCATTTCATTAAGTCCCGCGATCAGAAACGATATCATTCGACGCGACCCGTCTATCACCATTAATCCATCCAGACCCGTAACGGAGGGATGAAGATATACATGGGCGAATGGTGGGCGGATACCTGATCGAAGTTTTTCCACGTAACGTTCAACATCCCTAAACCGCTTTCTCCTTCGCTCGCTGCCGTTGACATGAGTTGCTCGCCATGCTGCCTGCGAGTCATCATCCTTCCAGGCAATTTTTGCAATTCCCAGAACGGGAATAAGCGGTTTATCGTCCTGATAGGTCGCCAAATCGCTAAGAGCCCGCTTGTCCAGGAAGGGATTGTAGTCAAATTGTGCGATCTCTCCGGTTAGACGCACATCGATATCGACAAATTGTTCCGTAAATCCCGTGGAGAATCTGCGATTGAAAATCCTGCTATAAACTTCCGGCATCTTCTCCAACTTCCTTCATATGCTTCAAGCCGGAGATGAGTCCTTCAGCGCTCTTCGGGCGAGTCAATTCCCCGAAATTATCCATGTAATCCAACCAACTCAATATACACTCCAGAAATCGACCAGCCGGCGCGCATCTTCATGAGTGGTATAAGCCGGCTCGTCAAACCCGCCGTATAAAAATGTTCCCAGCCATTCCCGCCATGGAGGCGGCTTGACTGCCATTTGCATGACAAATTTTTCCGGGGATCTCTTGTTGACCGTGCTCAACAGATCATTCAGATAGTCAGTGCGTGCAATATGATTGGTTGCCGACCAACCGTTTGTCTTTATATAGGCATTATTTTCCGTCCTGAATTCTTCCCAAATACAGTTGGGGCCGCGTTTATCAAATCCTTTAAAAAAATTTGGCCGCCGATTGAATCTGACATGTTTCATCTGCGGATGATTGAGCATATCGGTGAGTACCGTCGACACATTTACAGCTCGGATGAACGGCGTATCGTGCTGGATATTGAATACGAATGGCGTTGTTACATAACGCATTGCATTTTTCAGATTGCCGGTAAGATATTCCCTGTGCTGTAGGCTCACAATCTTGAAATCTCGCGGCGCCTCGGCTATATATCTTTCGAGATTATCCATGTACTGAGCATAGATCTCATCTGATATCAGGTTACCCTCGTTTCCATCATGGGCCAGCAATATCGTGGCCCCCTCTATCCCTTGAATATGATCCAGGCTCTCGATTGTCTGCTTGATGTAAGTGATATTCGGATGGTCAACTACGGGATTGGCTGTAATGCATATTGTGCAAAGTTCCTTGACGCTCTTCGATGAAATCATTTTATGTTTTATTGATAATAAATGCAGGATCGATCTTGCAAACGACTATTATGTCTTATGCATCTGGTGACCAGTCAATTTAGTCGCATCGATTACCGGTTATTAATCGATTTTGATTGAACGAATCAGTACCGGATACCAATAGACAGGGCGGTGAAAAATTCTCAGGCGTCTGCAATTCCTGACCGCTCGCTCCTTCATCATCACCGGTTAGTGGAATTCGTATCGCATAATCGGGACTGGTGTATTGCAGCAGTAATGCGAATCGCGTGTTGTTGCTGACATTATTTGAGCCGTGCCACATTGGGCCATCGAATATAAAGAACTCGCCTTCATTCAAGCCAATGGTTTCAACCGTCGGATCGACCGAGTACAGCTTTGCACGTTCCAGCACCTCTGCGTCCTGATCTATTCTTTCTCCTTTTGTGGGTGAACGCATATATCGGTGCGATCCTGGAACGACTTTAAGGCTCGACTCGGGTGTCGTGCCGACAAGGCCAACGAAAACAGTTACCCCGGTCCACCAGAAGTGCTCGCGGTCGGTATGCCACTTATGGATACGCCCGGGTCGTCTGACAATAACGGAAGAGCCCCACAGCAATACATCTTCCCCGAGAATACTTTTTACCTTCTCAACGATTACCGGATGACGAGCGACCTGTTCCACCCTTTGCAAAGCGGCGTGCGCACTCTTCTTCCAATATTTTCTTTGTGAATTAACTGCACTGGCCGCTTTCGATGTTTTAACCTTAATGAAGACGTTCTTTTGAGACGTATACTCGGTAACGATCTTCAGACAATCGTCAGAATCCAGCAAGGAATAGGCTCCCGTGCAGCCGCGCAAACGGAATTTAGACAGTTCCTCAGCGCTCAAACGGAGTGTCTTCTGCGGTCTTTCTTCATGTCCTGAGTTCATGGATTCCATTGTTGTTACTCAACTGTAAAAACCTCAATCAAGACAGTCCAGGACAGGCATGTGAAAAAACTGCTCACTCATTACCTCACCTGTTTTCGAACCGATCTCGAAACTTGAGATGATGCTTTTTATGGCAGATGACAGATGAATCATGTCGCCAGTTCACTTAGATATTGGTCGGAGATCACAAATAATTCATGTTCAAGCAGCGTCC
The DNA here is from genome assembly GCA_021604525.1 of marine bacterium B5-7. Classification (GTDB taxonomy): domain Bacteria; phylum Pseudomonadota; class Gammaproteobacteria; order Arenicellales; family CAJQKF01; genus BQJD01. The sequence goes on from BQJD01000007.1 coordinate 128,457, forward strand.
TGTGGTTTTCAAAACGCACGCTATCGGGCAGAACGAGGCAGGTATCATCAGGACCGTCAATTACCTCAAGATAGTGTCGATATTCTATGGAATTCCGATAAAAATTTCCGTGATTTACAGCATCCCGAATTCGTTCATGAATATCACCCACAAATTTATAATGCATAAGCAGTCCAGAAATGTCCGCTACCTTTCTATTCCCGATAGTATGGTTGCTATGGATCGCCATTCGATTATCGCCAAAATTTAATGGATGTTTGGTTAAAAGGATGCGATTCAGATTAAACAGGACGCTTCGAACTCCGCCGCGCCACATTTTGATATCGGTGTTTTCAATCACGTTGCTGGCGATGTCATAGTCTGACTTCTCGATTGACACATGGTTGAAATACCACGCACTTTCGCCTATTCGGGAGATCGGTTCGGCTCGCAGTTGCTTTAAAGAAGTCGGTGGCATCAAATCCAGCAAATGCGCGACAACACTTGTGAACCGATGCTTGTTTAAATACCACAGGAATCGATCAAAGCTGAATCTGTCCATCATCGGATAGTGAAAAAGCTCGTCTATATCGGCGATCAAGGTCCAGGTACCCACACCAAACATCCTCAGCAATGCATGCTTCATGGAGAGCTTTTCCTCCTTGAAATCTGCGAGTGAACGCAGAATCGTCACATTGGAATGCTGTCGTGCAACCGCTACCGTATCGTCGCTGGAGCCGTTGTCGAGAAAAACAAAATGAGAAAATCCGATTTTCCGATAGTGGGTAATGAAGTCTTCCATCAAGTCCTGACCGTCTTTAACCAGGCATAACACGACAGCCTCGTTGGACGATAGCTCAACCTCAAGCGGTCCATGTAAATGTGTTATGCGCAGCTCTTCGTACACTGGAGTGAGTTCTGTTAAAACAGGTACCGAAAATAATCCAGAATTCAGTTTGTCCTGGCTTTGTAATCAATCGTGTCGTAGATGGTCAGCAATTCGGACCTGGTAAGATAAAGCCATGGTTTATGAATACCGAGCGGCGATGGGTAATAAAGTGTTTCAACGGAGAAACGTTTTGCCGTTTCCACTGATGGCAGGCGATATTCATCCTTGTGAAGATGAAGCTGTATGGAAAAGAAGGAGTCTTCAGATGGAATGACATGTGTCTTGCCTCGCTGACACATATCGATCATTGCCTGCCGGCCCCGAAGTGATAAACCACCGTTACCGACCCGAACTACATCCGACACAGCCTGGCCCACACTCCAGGGAGCGCCGATATAGTCGAACCCGGTAAACTCATGCACCCCATGGTGACATAACAGGGTATCCACTTCGAAGCACAGGAGGGTTTTACCTTTTAATCGGGACCAATAGCTGACGCTTTTCCTCAACGCCCTGAATTCCTCGCGGGTCAGGTTGTCTTGCTTCAGGAACTCAACCCATACCGTATTCCAGCCTTGTAAAAGGCTGGTGATATTTTCCCTGTTGGCGTTACTGGTGACAACAAAAAGACCCCAGCCGTCGCCAAGAAAATGCATCACGTTTCGAAGCACATATTCAAAATGCGGATGAGGCCTTGGTTCGATAATGACTGCGAAATATTCCGACTCCGCAGGAATTGAATCAAATCCGAATTCACGCACCAGAGGATAGGTATCCGTCACGAATTCCTCATGAAATTTGAGATTAGCCTGGCGTCGACGACGCATGTTGACTTGTGTATCCGTCATAGGTTACGAAATCCTTAACTTGTGCCTTAATGGGAGTTTATTTTTCGTATCCGGCGTGCGACTGCTACCGACAGTTTCGCGAAGCGAGACGACAACAGACTGCATCACGCGACTCCAGTCGCCTTCCGTTTCCTGCCTGAAAAGCCGCATGGTGGGATACCATGGGCTTATGGATCGATCCATCGAGTAGCGCCAACAGTGACGCACCCATAAGATAGTCCAAACCGGGTGTCCCAAAGCACCGGCCAGATGTGCGATCGATGTGTCTACTGTAATCACCAGATCCAGACACTTCATCAGTGCCGCAGTCTCGGAAAAATCTTCCATCTCTGGCATAAAATCGATGAACTCCATGCCAGCAGGGGGCATCTTCGCCTGCTCCTGTTGATCTGCCTTCTGCAGACAGAAGAAGCGTACATTGGGTATCGATGCCAGTGGTGCAAAATCGGACAACGCACATGATCTTTGTGCATTATTTGCCTGTGTCGATTTACCGGACCAGGTCAGACCCACGTTAAAAGTCCCCGTTCCGACCCGCTGTTTCCAGTAATCCTGTCGAACGGGATCGACATGAAGATATGGGACATTCAACGGAATAGAGTCAGTCCGGGTGTCGAACAGCCTCGGTAACGACATCATCGGCATTTGATAATCAATGCCCATAGCGGTGGGATCGAGAGGCTCGAAAAGATTCTGTGTCGAAGAGACTCCTGAAACGGACTTGATAAGCGTATCCAGCCGCGGTCTGCACCGCACCAAGACCTTCGCGCCACGTTTAACGAGTAGTGGCACATAGCGAATCATTTGTATGGCATCTCCGAAACCCTGCTCCTGGTTGATGAGCAAGGTTTTTCCGGCCAACGGCTCTTCCGACCATTCGGGTATTTGCTGACTGATCACACCAGGATATTTGATCTGACCAGTGGCGAATCGCCACTCGAAATCCCTCCATCCCTGCTTGTAGTGTCCCTGCTTCAACAGCAACAATGCACGGTTATAGCGGGCGACCGGGTGGTCGGGCCTGATCTGTATGATTTCATCATAAAGTGTCAAAGCATCATGATACAGACCGGAACTTTCAAGCAAGGAAGCCAATTTGAGGCGCGTTGTTTTTGACCGGGGTTTCTTTTCTAGTCCGGTACGATAAACATCAATAGCGGCTTCGATTCTCTTCTGATCGATAAGGACGCGGGCCAGATTTGAATAAGATCGCGATATTCTCGGAGCGAGCTCAATGGCGCGGGTAAAAAGTTTGCCGGCTCTATCCAGGTCGCCCCTTTGCCAGGCAATATATCCCAGGTTGTTATAGACGTGCGGGTTGAGCGGATCGAATTTGAGTGCATGTTCAAAGTATTTTTCCGCCTTACCCTCGGTGCCTTCAAGCTTTAAATGAATGGTGCCCAGAAGATTGTGCGTTTCCGCACTGTCCGGTTGCAGGTCGAGAGCACTCTGTGCAATCCGCCTTGCTTCTTCCTTGCTACCCTGTTCAAGTTCCGAATATGCCCGGCGATACAAACGGGTGAATGTGGTGCGATTATCGTTCAATCTGGATTCCCCGGACTCAGCCGAGGAACTTGTGACATTTCTTCCCGGAATTGCTCCGGATCAGAATATTCTGTGATTCTGGCAAGTTCCTCGGTGATCTGCTGAATGGGCTGCGTCCAGTCACCCGTTACGTGCTGACGGAACAGACGCATCGTCGGATACCAGGGGCTGTCATTTCGATCGAGCAAATAACGCCAGCAACAATTCGTCCACAGAACCACCCAAACGGGGTGTCCCAGCGCGCCTGCCAGGTGAGCCACCGACGTATCGATGGTAATCACCAGGTCAAGATTCTTGATTAATGCAGCCGTATCCGCCATGTCGGTAAAATTGTCGGTGAAGTCAACGAACTCCATACCCGCAGGCGGTGATTTTGCCTGCGCAGAGGCTTCCCCGACTTGCAAGCTGTAAAATGTTACACCGCTTACGTCCGCCAACGGAGCGAAATCATCCAGGCGGCACGATCGATTGTTGTTGTCGCCCTGATCCGGATTTCCTTCCCATACGAGGCCAACTTTGAATCCGCTCGTCTGGGCGCGCTCACGCCAACTGGCAACGAGCTCATCATCCACCGTCAGATAGGGCACATCTGCGGGAATGCTGTCGAAACGGGTTCCAAGTAGATGGGGCACTGACATCAACGGAACCTGTAAATCGTATGTAGCCTGTTCAAGTTCTGACCGCTCCTTGCGAGAGAATCGTTCATCGATACCCTCAACGCTTTCGAAGAGTCTGAACAAAGGCGGGCCGCAGCGCAGAATCACCTTACCCCCCAGCTCCTTGATCCCGGGCAGATAGCGAATGAAGTGGATGGCGTCTCCAAGTCCTTGCTCATGATGAACAAGCAATGTTTTGCCGCGAAAAGTACTACCATCCCATTCGGGCTGATGCCAGTTCGCATTGATATTCATGCTGGTGGAATTGGCAGCGAAGCGCCATTCGTATTCTCGCCAGCCGACATTGAAGCGGCCAAGTTTCAGATTCAGGATACCATTGGCGAAATGTGCGTCGGGGTGGTCCGGCGTTTCGCGTATTGCTGCCTCGAAATCTGCCAAAGCGTCTTGCCATCGTGACAAACGCGTGTGGACTGCACCGCGACCAGTAAATGCAGAGGCCAGGTAAGGGTTGTTGTCAAGTTTGATAGCACGACTATAGTGTTTTATCGCATCGTCAAAATCCCCTGACTTGACGCACATACTGGCCAGATTCATCAAAGCGGAAGGCCAATCGGGAGACAGGACAACTGCTTGTTCAAAATTTTCCCGGGCATCGGTGTATTGCTGCAGATTCTGGTTTACCGCACCGAGATTGAAGTAAATACTCGCGGATTTTGAATCAAGCTGGAGCGCTGTCGAGAATGCCGATAACGCTTGTTCCGGTTGGCCCAATTCTCGCAACACCGACCCCAGGTTGTTATAGGCGGCTGCCGATTTTGAATCTAATATAATCGCGCGGCGGCAGGCAGCCAGCGCCTTATCCCACTCGTGCCTGTCGTAATAAAGCTGACTCAGGTTGAGATGATAATTGGCGTTTCGTGGATCTTTCTCGATGGCGAGTTGGTAAGCACCGATTGCCTCTTCCTGTCTGCCTTGCACTTGATAGAACAAGCCGAGATTACCGTGGGAAAAACCATAATCGGGAGATAACGATATGGACTTTAGCAGAACCTCAATTGCATCCTGCGTGTTTCCTTGTCGGTGCAGAAAAAGTGCCAGGCTGTTGGCGGCTTCCGGGCGTTTCTCATCTATCTTCAACGCCCGGTCATAAGCGGCTCTAGCCTGTTCAATCTGACCCAGCGCTGCGTACGTATTACCGAGGTTGTGCCAGGCGTCGTAATGTCCGGAATCGACGCGGGTTACAGCCAAGAAACATTTCTGTGCATCTGTGAACTTTTTCTGTGCCCAATATAGCGAACCCAAGTTGTTCAAAAAGCCGGTGTTATCGGGTGAAAGCTCCACCGCTTTTCGCATCACTGCCTCGGTCTCCTCTGTCGGCCCTCTGGACTGAAGTAATACGACGCCGAGCAGCGATACCGAAGGCAAATCATTCGGCGATTCCGCCAGCACCTGACGCAGCAGCGCCTCCGACTGACCTAGCTGACGCATGTCATAGTGTTCAAGCGCCGCGTTATAGAGATTGTGCACTGACTTTTACGAGGAGATCCGGAACTGTGAAATGATGCAGACCAATCATTCTACAATAACAGCAAACTGACAGAAAACGTCACTGACCTTAAATTGTCGGGTGAGACTCGTTGAAAAAAAAGCCGCCCTGAGGCGGCTTTTTGAATCCTGAAGTCTGATTGCTTGCAGGCGCTGGAATACTACTTGATTTCCGCGCTCTTATTGCTGGTCGTCCAATGTTATCAACTCAGATGCGAACTAATCAACCGCTCTGACAATCGTGCAGGAACAACCATTATCGAACTCAGCGATGAATGTAACCAACTCACCTTCATCAGGAACCGTGCCTGGATTGGCAAAAGATTCAGAGCACGAGAATGAAATCAGGAAACCGGGGGAGGAACCAGCTCGCACATTGGTACAGGTTACTATCGTCTCACCGGTGTTGCTAATAACTCTTACTGTACCGATGCCTTGTCCACAGGAATTATCGAGTTTGCCAACAACAGACATCGAAAAAGAATGTGCGTAGTCTGGCAGATCACCCACGAATGCCCAACCATTCATCACTATGCAATCGTCGCCACCACCGCCACCACCGCCACCGCCGGTTGATTGGGCGTGAGCCGGAAGCATGACTGACTTCAGTGCAGGTTTGGTCCACTCGGACGGAGCCACTGCAGCGACAGCGCCGCCAGCGGTCAGTGCTTTAAGTAGTTTGCGACGAGACGGATTGCTTGTCGTCTCGTTTTGTCCCGTTTCAATATCTTTATTCATTTAAGTATTCCCCGTTTTACAGGTGTTAATCAGGATGACATTTTCGCGAGGCTTTTCACCCATATTCAGGTTTAGTTCAGCCAAGACGAATAATGAGTTAACTTTCATTAACTTGTCAACCCTTTAGTGAGGTTTTGTGGTGAATTGGCTGAAATACAACATACACCGATTAATAAACTCTAATGTAATACACTGTCCGGTACATAAAATTAATGAAATCGGGTGCGTTATGCGGCGTAAACGAGCAATAATTTGAAATGCAGGCCACAATGAGAACATAATATATTCAATGACTTAAAGAATTTCCATTCAATTAGACTAAAAATGTAATCGCCACGTTGCACAAAAACCAGGGAAACGCGTAGTATTCGACTACTAACAAGCACTTAAGCAAAACGCTTTTAGCGCAAAATTAAGTGATTTTGACCCCGATACAACACCTTCAGCACCGGGATGTCCATTGACCTCGGGAATATCGTCCACATTGACAGCAGCAGAAATGGCAACCAGTTCAAGCGCAAACAAGGTCCGATCGGAACAACTCGGTGAGTATCAATTGTTGAGCAATGTTGCGAAACAGGATCTATGCCGTATCCTCACTGCATTCAAGCAAACACCTGACAACAAATCAGTTTATTTCCTCAAAGTTCCAGATGAATCGGCTGAAATCACTCACGCCAATGGTCGACTCACCAATGAGTCGATCATTCTCCGCAGGCTCGGCAATGCATTCCTGATGTCCACGCCCGAGGAACATGACCTTGATGGAAAGGTCGTGTTGAACTGGCCCTATCGAAACGGAGTGAGCCTGGCTGAGATACTGTTTGCGCAAAGATCCGGAAAATCGGATCTCGAGTTGAATACCAAGATCTGGATCGTGGCAACGATATTACGCGCCATGAACGAGATCGAAGCTGTTACAGATGACAAGCAAAGCATGTCATTCGTCATCCTGGGTAGCCCCGACAGTCTGTGGGTAACTGACAATGGCGAGCTGTTCTCGATCGGATTGGCAGATATCATCACGACCGACTCCAGCACAGTATCGACATTGTGGTCGCCGATGACAGCGCCGGAGCGTATTGTCGAGGGTCGTGTTATCGATCGCCGCGCCGATATATTTGCAGTGGGCGCGTTATTGTTTCACTTGCTGACGCTTCGTACACTGATATCGGATAACACGCTGAATTCCAATATCGTGTATCGGTTGTTTCGTAATGTTCATCCGAAGCCGTCGGATGTGAACAAAGATCTCGCAGAATTCGATCCTATCGTCGAAAAGGCGGTTCGATGGTTGCCGGAACACCGATTCCAGACGGCTGATGAGTTTCTACACGCGATGCCAGACTCACCAATGAGCGCAACAGATTCTATCCGGGAAGATTTGCACAAAGCCTGCTTGCTGGCATTGGCGGCCAGGAGTTCGGGCAGAAGTAACAGACCATCGCCACAACGGATGCTGGTTGACGACAAGATGGACCCACAACGAGTAACCCTGTGATCCTCGATTATCAGTGTGGTGTCTGCTCACCCATTCACAACCAGATCTACGAGCAACTCAATGAAAGAGACTGACGCAATCGCAAATGACGCTCCCGCAAAGGGTAAAAAGAGGCGCTTTAATGACCTGCTTAAGAATCAGTTTTTTGCACCGCCCGCCGTTGCCCGCTCACGCATGGCCATTTGCGAGAAATGCGAGTACTTAACATCTATCAAGCTGTGCAAGAAATGCAATTGTCTCATGCCGGCCAAGACTAATCTTGCGGGGACGAGATGCCCGGAGAAGAAATGGTTTCCTTATTACGCACCAAAAAAATCGCTGGGCGACTGAATACTGTTACTTATCTCGGCACCTTACATTCATCTGAGATCGAATAATCGATAATGGCTGAAACGATTAACAACCGCATTAATCTGAATAGCCCAGTCTTTCCAGCAGGCCTTTTGACATTTCCTCGAAATCGGCAGCGATTTGCGGTGTGAAATGATTTTTCCAATCGCCGGCAATCCCCTTGCGATAGAACGATTCACTGTCTTCCTCACCACGCCCTCGACCACCTGACAGTTTCTTGAAAGCACAAGCATCGACACATTGCCGGACAATCTCCACTTGACTGTCTACACTGAGAAACTCGAATATATTTTTAAGCTCCGTCTCAGGCTGCTCCAGTAGCGTTTCGTAAGTGACCTCAAGGTATCGTTGCTGTCCGAGTCGCAGACCTTGCTTGCGACCTTCTTCTATCTTGTCCGCCCAACCCCCGGCAAAATCCTTGGCGAAGTTCTCGAATGTACCCCAGTTTTGAACGGTTTTACCTATATCCGTCTTGAGATTAAAGTGCCATAAGGACACGGCAACATCTCGCCCATCGCGTATGATATGAATGAATCGCGCCTCAGGAAACAAAGAAGACAACATCGGCATGTCATCAAGATTGCCGGGGGTCTTGTCACCAATACATTTCACCCGATCATCATTCAACCATTTGCCGAACATCATGCCAATTGTGGCGATAGAAAGAAATGCAACGTCCCGATCATCGTACGCCAACACGTCAGTGGTGCCACCGTGTTTTTTCAAATGGGCGATGGCCCCACCCTTTCTGGAAATCTCGAGATTGTAATCTTTGACCCACTGCACAAATGGGCGAACCACCTGCCCACCGAAATGTGCTTCGCCCTTGCAGATCGCCTCCGGGTGAGCGTCTACAAGCCGTTCCAGCCAGGTTGTACCCGACTTCATCACGCCGCAAACAAAAAAAATCTGCTTATCGAAAACTCCGTTCAAGCGATCAAGGGTTTCATGAAATACTGAGTCTGGCATCGGCTGGAATGTTTCTTCCGTCGCTTTACTTACTTGAACTCGATGCCGCCGAACTCCACAAATACCTCAATTGCCTCCCGAACTTCATCGGACATGGATTCGGCGGCCTCAGGGTAGCTCTCACTTAGCAGTTCGACGATATCCTTCTCGGACCGCTCACCATCGCACAGATACCACACCATGGCCGCGGATTCGTTCAGATAGAGGGTTTCTGTTTTACCTGCGTGATAAAGCAGAAGCTCGCCGTCCATCTCGTTTACCTGGTAGGCGTCATCTCGAAGCGGTATTCTTGAATTCATCTCCGAATTATCTCGTGTATTAAATTATATTGATAAATAAAATCGTTTCTGCAATCCATAAATAGATGCTCAGATCAAGGTTTTACCGAACCTGTGGACCAATCACGAATTTTCGATTGAACGTTGACTGTTTTCTCGCCATATTGCCATTTCACATTCAATTGCCCATCGGTATCTTGCTGAATAACAGCACTATCGACATCGAACTCTGCTACTGCTCGACCGTCTGATTCGTTAACTGAAACAAAGTCTTCAAACACTATTGCGCCGATATTCAATCGACACACCGCGTTCAAATTGGCAGTTGGAGCGGGTCGGATTGTCAGGCTGGTCCTGACCCTGCCATGAGTTGGTAGTCCGGACTTATCCGGATTCAGTTGGTCGAATTCCAGTGTCACCGAAAAAATACCATATTCAAGTTCACTGCGTTCACCACCGCCTGATATTCTCGGCTTGGTCCAGACATCGGGTGGTGTATTTTGACTGCCGCTTTCAAGTAGCTGGCTGTGCAGACGCTTCCTCGCCCGATACAGGTTGGAACGACTGTTTTGTTTATTTGACAATCGGCAGCGCCTTATAATGATGACTTGAGCACTGCACGCGCAACAAGGTTGTATTCGATAAAAATTTTATAACCCTGATTCGGTTTTATTACATGCAATCCGCAGTGGTGCCTTTCACCGCAACGGTGGCCACTTGACCGCTGCTTTCACTGTACACCCGAATATTGCAAGGTGCTTTGTCCATATCACCTTCTTTATATTCCGCCAGTCCCCTGGAATCCAGCATGACATTACCACTAACGCCTGTAACTACAATCTCATCATTGGGTTTACCGCGTAATTTGAATTTTAATTCCTTTCGCTTCTCCTTCCACCTGGCTTCAACCACCTGCAAGTTATATTCCGTTAGCGTTTCTGATGTGTTTTCAGCAGTCGATGGCTGAGTATTCGATTGCCCTTCGGTTGTGGACTCAACCTCCGTAACTTCATCTCCGTCATTGTTATCACACGCGCTTAGCGTGAGGCATAGTGCACTCAATGCCAGGATTTTTAATGGATATGTCATGGACTTTCTCCCCAGGTGGACATGTTAGTGAAATATGGGTTACATCGCCACCAGATGCAATGATAGTGGAGTACTTTCGTGACATATCAGCCCCCACGCTCCGTGAGGGGCGCAAAGTTTATCGGCACGATAGGGGATTGTCCAGAAGTCAGCCAAGAGAATAAAATCATGTATTGGCAGTGAATATCGCTGACAAATTCAGTGCCTGTTTCCGCAAAAGCGACCGTCTGCGAATTTCAAATTGGCCTGGTAATTCCGATAGTTTCTGAAATCGTTTCTTCGCTGTTTACGCAATGTCAGCTGATAAGGTTCACAACAAGCCATCCATCCGCCATTATTGCGCATAGATAATACAGGTTGTAGTTATTCTGGAGTGTTATACACCACCATTTTCTCTCTACCCATCTGTTGGTTATTGAGTCAACAGGATAAAAATCGTACAAAGACGCGCTTATAAGGGACGCCCCAGAATTAAAATATGATCAAGTTAGCCAAAACCATACGCTTCGGAGGCAGTGTCGTTGGAATTCATGGTACCGGCTCACAGAGTATTAACCTGCTGGAATTCCTTTTCGGTGAGGTATTCAGCCCTTTCTGTGAGAACTACCAGACGCAACTCTTCCTTGAATATCGTGAAAAATCTGGTTCATATCACTGTTTTCACGAGGAAAACCCGCTATACGTTGGTGAGTCAGAGGGCAATGTTGCCCGCCGGTTGATGGACAGTACGATTTACCATGTCGCCGATACCAGCGTCGGGGGTCTGATGCTCCATGCAGCGGCACTGGAGTACGATAACAAGATAATCCTGATCCCTGGTAAAAGTGGTGCGGGAAAAAGTACGCTGACCTCATGGCTTACCTGCAACGGGTTCCGCTATCTGACCGACGAGCTCGTTTTCATACCGACAGACACGACCAGGCTTGAAGCATTCACGCGTCCGATAAACATTAAAACCCGTGGCCTACCGGTGATTCAATCGTTTCTTGATCCGGACAAGCATGAGAAGAAAATCGTTCGCGGTGGATTTGCCACACTGATCCCGCACAGCCTTCTGAACCCTGAACCAGCGAATCGCAACGCCAGATTAGCCGCGATACTCTTTCCACGCTATGAGGCCGATTATGGGTTCGAGCTGGCTCCCATGTCTCAGGCCGATGGTGGTATGCGATTGATGGAAATGCTGATTAATGCAAGGAATCTTGATGGACATGGATTCAATCAAACCACCCGCCTGGCGAAGTCGGTACCGGCTTACTCGCTCAGATATTCAGGCTTTGAAGATGTCGCGGAACAACTGACCACCATGTTTGAACAGATAATCGCTTAGCCGTGTGGACAGTTAAGGTCAACGAGACTCATTGAACACCAATGGACTTGTTGTTCGACTGATAAAACGGGTAACGGCCTTGGCAAAATCTTCGACGAATGGTTTGGCCCAGAAAGAACCATGATAACCATTGATCAACTCCACCTCAGGCGTTACCGCGAATCGTTCTCTCCAGCCAATTCCACCATAGTTGAAGCGCTTAAAACCCTGAACGATACTTTGACGACCGTAAAGCAGTGTAAATTCTCCCGGATACTCGAAACACATCGGGTCGAAATATTCCATTAATAACAGGCCGATATTGGGTCTGCCTCTCTCACTTAATTTAAGAGCAGCTTCGAGCACGACCGCGGCTCCGCGGCAGTGTCCGCCGAGAATAATCGGATCCTCAACATCCATTTCCAGAATACGATCACAGTAGAAATTCGCCGTTGCCGAGACAAGTTCGCGGTTGTCCTCAAATAATGCCGCCCCGGAATAGAAACCGATAACTGGTTGGTCCGGACCCAATTCCCGAGCGAAACTTTTCATCTCTCGATCAGGCCGATTAAAACACCACAGCAGCGGTACTTTATTCCCGCTTGAGTTGAGTTCCAGAAATACTGAGCCCGATGTGCTGGCCGGTATGCGACTTGATCCGGTAGCAGTTTTGATCGCCCGTACCGCGTAATCCGGCAGCGTATTTCTGGTGGTCACTGCGTGATCCGATGACCTATTGGTAAAATCCTCATTCAATATTGCCGCCATGGACTCAACGGTGGATATTTGCATAAGCGCATCCTCAGGCAGAGGATGGTCCATCAGTTTTTCGACACGGTCGTAGAGCTCGAGCCCGAGGAGAGAAAATCCACCGAGGTCAAAAAAATTGTCGCGTATGCCAACCTCCGGCAAGTTCAGGACATCAGCCCAGATTTCCACCAGCAGTCGTTCGGCCTCATTTCGAGGCGCGATGTACTCAGCCGAGAAATCCAGCTTTAATTCATCGGCCAGCGTAAGTCGTCTGACCTTGCCGGTGGCACCCTTGGGCATCTCGTCGGCAATCAGGATATGTTGCGGGACTTTGAATTCTGCTACCCGTTCGCGTAAATAGGCTGTCAGCGATTGCGCGGACACTTCCTCACCGAGGTTTAGCACGACGAGTGCGGCAATCGCTTCGCCGAGTGTACGGTGGGGGATGGGAAACGTTACTGCTTGGGCTACTGCCGGATGCTCCAGAAGAATCGAGTCGATCTCGTGTGGGGAAATTTTCTCCCCGCCGCGATTGATCATTTCCTTCACCCGCCCCTTGAGAAAGAGATAGCCGTCATCGTCCAAATAACCCAAATCCCCGGTTCGGAACCAACCATCGTAAAATGCCTCAGCATTAGCCCCCTCGTCGCCTTCATAACCAGCGAACAGATTCGGTCCCCGAAGAACCACTTCACCAATTTGATTAATACCGGTAAACCCACCATTGTCTTCATCGAGGATTTTAACTTCAGGACCAAAGGGAACACCCACGGACCCGGGCTTTCGAATATTCGGCGGCAGCGGATTGCTGGTTATCAACGGGGCGGCTTCCGTCATTCCATAAATCTCGATTACCGGCACACCCAAACCGGATTCGAGTTCATTCATCAGGGATGGCGGCAGGGGCGACGATACCGAGCGAATAAACCGCAAAGGGGGATTAATTTCCACATAACCATTCTCCCGTGCATGATTCAGGAGCTCGAACAGGGTCGTTGGCACTGCCTGGTACCAGGTAGGCTGGTATTCGCGGATGTACGCAAAAAATCGTGTCGCATCGAAGCCAGCAGTACAGATCGTACTTCCACCGCTGGCAAGTGGAGCAAGCAGCATATCCACCAGGCCACCAATATGAAACTGCGGCAGCATACCAAGACATCGGTCTATTGGTTCCAACTCAAGGGAGTCGCAAATTTTGTAAGTCGCCGCCAAGATGTTGCCATGAGTAAGCGGCACGATCTTTGATCGGGAGGTCGTTCCCGCGGTATGCAAGATGACTGCGATATCGTCCGTCTCCGGCATTGATATCATGAGTTGCTTGAAACGGTCTTCGTCGAATGGAGCGGCTTCCGGCGGCTTGTAAGAATGAACCGGAACCGGGGCGCTCGAAAATAGTCGGCTGCGATGCTTATCGATACGTCCTTCACCTGGGTGAGCGCTGATCGGTAACTCCATGACAGGAATACCGAGCTTCAAGGCAGCGGCACGCGCCGCAGTCTTCTGGCTGGCCTCGACGATCAGAAGCTTTATCCCAAGCTCGCTGAGGTATCTCTCGTATTCAGACTCACGATAATCCGGATTAAGCGGCACGCTGATGGAAACGGAAGTTACACCGAGTAATACGACGGCCAGTTCCGGGCCGTTCGGGAGGCAAATGGCAACACGGTCGGTGCGTGAAATCTCCGCCGACCTTAGCATCGTCATGATCTGCTTAACGAGCCGATGAAGGCCGGCATAAGTCAGTGGGAAACGTCCAGGCGATTCAATAGCGGCGGCCTGAGGATTGAGACCAGCCCGGGACTCGATCAATCGATATATGTCGGTACAAGCGTGCGTGTTGATCATGGGTACTGATGGGAAAAAGATGACAATACTGAATTCATGACGTCACTGATATCAGGACGTCGGGTTTGCGGTTACCTGGCTAATTAACAGAACACATCTATCGAAACACGCACTCACTCAACAAACCTCGAATCCGTGACTGTTTTTTTGCATGAACTCCCGGACCGCCTGACCAAATCCGTACAGGTAAGGGTCGCTCCAAAATCTACCGTGGTTGCCTTCGATGAGGACCACCTCTGGCGCGTTGGCAAAACGTTCACGCCAGCCGATATTCCCATAATTAAAGGCCTTGTAACCACCAAGCAAACTGTCTTTACCGTAGAACAGGGTGAAATCGGAAGGGTATTCGAACAGGATGGTATCAAAATACTCCATCAGCAGAAGTCGCACGGTTCTTCCCTGCCGCATAAGCTCGATCGCCATGTCATGGGCGACCGCCGCGCCCCGACAATGCCCGGCCAGCAGAATACATTCGGCATCGGTAGTCTCGATTATCTGATTGACATGCAGTTCGGCAGTCGCCTTCACCAGTGTCCGGGTGTAATCAAACAGACCGCCACCGGAATACATGCCAATGAGCCGTTTATCGGTGCCGATGGCGAGCGCAAGCCGTTCCATCTCCATGTCCAGCTTATTGAAACACCAATAGAGCGGCATATCGGTGGCATCGCGATTAAGTTCCATCAGGAGTGACCCCGAACCAATCCTGGGGACACGGCTGACCGATACCGTCCTTGCTATTGCAGACCGCACCTCACGAGCTGCATTGTCAATCGAGTTATTTCCATCTTTTTCCGGAACAACGAATACTTCGCTGACATCTCCGAAGATGATTTCCATCGTGTCCTCAATGGTCGACAATCGTTCCTGAAATTCAGGTAGAGGCCGACCTATGAGACGTTCTACCTGGTCGATCATCTCGACACCCAACAAGGAGTGACCACCAAGTTCGAAAAAGTCGTCACGGATTCCTACCTGCTCCACATTGAG
>BQJD01000008.1 GCA_021604525.1 marine bacterium B5-7
GAAGCCTGAGCATGGGACAGAATACCGTGCTGAAGAATAGAAGCGATATTCTCAAGGGGGGTGATATTCTGGAATTCCGCGAGGTTCATGAAGTTTACCTTTCCGGATTATTAGCGATTTCCTAGGACTTTGCCACGCTCATCTCCCTGTGCGGCATCTGATCTGCAAAAGCGAAGGTTCTTGGTTACGTAGCCCTTTCCCCGACTTCGCTCCCGAGCGTATTCAGTGATATGGTTTCTGGACCTCAGGCAGTCTACATTGCGGTGACGATGTCAAAAGCCGCAGAAAGTGAACTATTAGTGAACCCAAAAGGTCAGTCTGGCTGGCTACAGACAAAAAATACCAGTAAGTTATATAAAATCAGGTATTTATTTGGTGGGCCCGGTAGGACTTGAACCTACGACCAATGGATTATGAGTCCACTGCTCTAACCAACTGAGCTACAGGCCCTTCATGCGGTATGTTGCGCCATCCGTGGCGCTGCGTCATTCCTTGCAAATGTCGAACAGGTCAGGGGCGTGTTCGACGGATGGTGTCTAGTTTTCGAGGAAACTCCGAAGGTGATCGGAGCGGCTCGGGTGGCGTAGCTTGCGTAGTGCCTTGGCTTCGATTTGCCGAATCCGCTCGCGGGTGACATCGAACTGCTTGCCGACTTCCTCAAGGGTATGGTCGGTATTCATGTCGATACCGAAACGCATTTGCAGCACCCGTGCTTCGCGAGTGGTCAGGCTGCGGAGAATATCCTGGGTGGCATTGCGAAGCCCCGATGTGGTGGCAGCTTCGAGCGGTGCCTCGACATTCTTGTCTTCGATGAAATCGCCGAGATGCGAGTCTTCATCATCGCCGATGGGCGTCTCCATAGAGATCGGTTCCTTGGCGATTTTCAGCACCTTGCGAATCTTGCTTTCCGGCATTTCCATGCGTTCAGCGAGTTCTTCGGGCAGTGCTTCGCGACCCTTCTCCTGCATGATCTGCCGGGAGATGCGGTTTAATTTGTTGATGGTCTCAATCATGTGTACCGGGATTCGAATGGTGCGGGCCTGGTCCGCGATAGACCGGGTGATCGCCTGTCGAATCCACCAGGTGGCATAGGTCGAGAACTTGTAGCCGCGACGGTATTCGAATTTGTCGACTGCTTTCATGAGGCCGATGTTGCCTTCCTGAATGAGGTCGAGGAATTGCAATCCGCGGTTGGTGTACTTTTTGGCAATGGAGATAACCAGTCGCAGGTTGGCTTCGACCATTTCCTTTTTGGCTCGGCGTGCCTTGGCTTCGCCGATAGACATCTTGCGATTGACCTCTTTGAACTCTTCGATCTTGAGGCCGCTGGTGCGCTCGACTTCGGCCAGTTTTTCACAAACTGCAATCAGGTCGTCTTTGCGCTCCTTGATAACTTCGGTATTGCCTTCACCGGTTTTGATGAGTTTGTCTATCCAGGTCGGGTCAGCTTCGTTGCCGACAAAGTGGGCAAACAAGATCTTTCGTTTGACGCGGGCTTTACGAATGCAGACGTCACCGATAACCTTTTCCTGGGCGCGGACTTTTTCCACCAGGATTCGCACCGTATTGGAGAGACGGTCGATGGTTTTGGGGGTGAGTTTTAATTCCATGAACTCGCCGGCCAACTTGTTGCGATGCTTTTTCATCGCCGGCTTGCCGGGACCATTTTTTTCGAGCGAGCGTTCCATGCTGTCGTATGCCTTGCGAATCCGCGCGAATCGTTCACGCGCTTCTTCGGGATCGGGTCCGGTATCGATAACGGCTGCATCGTCGTCATCGTCATCGCTGTCAGTATCGTCAGCGGAATCGTCGTCTTTTGATCCATCCGCCTTGATGGCGTCGCCATTCGATTCTACAGCCTTGGGTTTCTCGACAGGTTCCGGCTGCCGAGGTACGGCAGGTGTCGGAATGATGTCTTCCTCGATTGCGTTGGGGTCGATGAAACCGCTCAACAAATCGGTAAGGCGAACTTCCTCTTTTTCGAACCCGTCGATCAGGCGAACCAGTTCGCGGATGACGATCGGACAAGTGGAGATGGCATCAACGCTCTGCTTGATGCCGTCTTCGATTCGCTTGGCGAGATTGATCTCGTCTTCGCGGGTGAGCAGGTCAACGGTACCCATCTCACGCATGTACATGCGCACCGGGTCGGTGGTGCGGCCAAATTCGCTTTCAACGGCAGTAGTGA
The DNA here is from genome assembly GCA_021604525.1 of marine bacterium B5-7. GTDB lineage: Bacteria > Pseudomonadota > Gammaproteobacteria > Arenicellales > CAJQKF01 > BQJD01. The sequence continues at coordinate 2,189 of BQJD01000008.1, forward strand.
GCACGGCCTCGGCTTCCTCGACCACTTCTTCGTCGTCGGGGTTGGCGTGCTTCAGAATCAGGGTGTCGGGGTCGGGCGGATTATCGTAGACCTCAATGCCCATGTCGTTGATCATGTTGACAACGGTTTCAATCTGATCCGTGTCGTGCATGTCTTCGGGCAGGTGATCGTTAATCTCGCGGTAGGTAAGAAATCCTTGCTCTTTGCCCTTGAGAATCAGACGTTTGAGTTCGGATTGTTGCGCTGTTTGATCCATGCAGACCTCGTAAATCAAATGTGCACTGAAATTAATGCCAACGGAACAGTTTATACAGTAAGTTGGTGAATATCCAGTAAAAAGTAGCCGGTTAAAGGAAAAAGTTCAGGCCGTTTCGGGTGGTATCTCCGCCTCGGGCTGGAGTTCGTGCTTCAGACGCATGTAGCGATTCAGCTCGGCTTTCTCGTCATCATTCAGTGAACCCGTCGCAGCCGTTTCCAGCAGTCGGTCGATAGCATTTTCCACCATCAGGCGGCGTACGCTATTGGCCGTTTGCAAAACGGTTTCCTCAAGTTGGCCATCAGCAACTTGATGGTTCCACGAAGCCAGTTTTTCAAGCCTTGCGTGATGCGGCGTGTCGCGAAATCGCTCCACCAGAGTGGCTGTCGTTTTTTGGTCATCTTCGCGTAAAAGGTCAATCAATGAAGCAAGGATCTGCGCCGCCGGTTGAGTCTGAATTTCAAGATCATCGAGATTGTTGATGAGATGAATCAGTCGTGGATGTTGCAATAACAGGCTGATCAAGTGGGCATAACTCGATGGTGATTCTGGCGGTGCCGTACCGGGTCGTGCCGGACGTGGGGTCGGACGTTGTTGTGTGGCACCACCAACGAGATTTCCCAGGTAGTGGTCGTCATCCAGTCCGCTGATCTCACCGAGCCGGCGGGTCAACATTTCCTTATAGGGTCCCGGGGGAATGGTCACGATTAGCGGTCGGGCCAGTTCAATCAATCGGGCACGTCCATCGCGACGCTTCAAATCGGTGCGGTTACGCAAATGCGAGAACAAAAATTCGTCCAAAGGCTCGGCCTCGGTGACCGCGCGGTGAAAGGCGTCGGCACCCTCGGCGCGGACAAAGTCATCCGGATCAAGGCCTTCAGGCAGGAACAGAAAACTGACCTGGCGGCCACCGTGCATTTCGGTAAGGCATATCTCAAGTGCCTTTAATGCGGCCTCGCGACCGGCGCGGTCGCCGTCGAAGCAGAACACTACATGGCTCGCGACACGAAACAGCCGTTGCAAATGGCGTGTGGTGGTCGCCGTGCCGAGAGCCGCTACGACATTGTCGATGCCATGCTGGGCGAGGGCGACGACATCCATGTAACCCTCCACGACAATGCTGGTATCAGCGTCGATGATAGCGTCGCGGGCTGCATACAAGCCGTATAACTCGGAGCCTTTGTGAAATACCGGCGTCTCCGGCGAATTCATGTACTTGGGTTCACCGTCGGCAATGATACGGCCACCAAAGCCCACTATACGGCCACGATGATCACGGATGGGAAACATGATGCGACCGCGAAACCGGTCATAGAAGCCGCCGGTATCGCGTCGGATTAAAAGGCCGGCTTTTTCGAGCAGTCTGCCAGTTTCGGGGTCGTTGCCCAAGGTGTCGAGCAATCCACTCCAGATGTCGGGGGCAAAGCCGATTTCGAATCGTTTGGCGATTTCACCGGACAGGCCGCGATTCTTGAGATAGTCGATAGCGTCACGACCGTTGGCATGCTGGCGAAGCTGTGTTTGAAAATAGCGGCTGGCGCGTTCGATTATCGGCAGCAGATCATCGGTTTGTTGGCGATTCCGGGTCGCTGTAGGCAGCGCTTCCTCGGGAACCTCGACGCCGGCGATACGTGCCAGTTCCTCGATGGCTTCGGGGAATTCCATGTGGTCGTAGTTCATCAGGAAGCTGATGATGTTGCCTCCGGCACCGCAGCCAAAGCAGTGATAAAACTGTTTGACCTGGCTGACCGTAAACGAGGGGGTGCGCTCGTCGTGGAACGGGCAACAGGCCTTGTAATCCTTGCCGGCTTTTTTGAGAGGCGTGCGTTGATCGATGACCTCGACGATGTCGATACGACTTAACAGATCGTCGATGAAATACTGGGGAATCTTGCCGCTCATGGACAAAGGATACACCGGCGGTGGACAATTCTCATCCGTTGCTATGGCCTTTTAGCCATGTGGTCATGAGTTAGTTTCTGTAAGGTGGTTTTGGCGGTAGCGATTGCGTTGTCGCGGGCAACCCGGATGATGAGGACCGGTTTTAAGCGCTGAGGCGACTGCGTACCCGGGCGCTGACGGCGCCCATATCGGCGCGACCGTCGATTTCAGTCTTCAGTTGCGCCATGACCTTGCCCATGTCACGTATCTCGCTGGCACCGGTTGCGGCAATGGCGTTGTCTATCAGTGTATCGACTTCAGCATCGTCGAGTGGTTCGGGAAGGTAGGATTCAAGAATTCCGATCGAAAAGCGTTCCTTGTCGGCCAGGTCGACGCGGTCGCCAGATTCGAACTGACTAATTGAGTCTCGGCCCTGTTTGATCATTTTTTGCACGACCGCCAGCACGTCCGTATCGTTCAGGGTGATGCGTTCGTCGACTTCGCGACGCTGGATTGCAGCGCGCAACATGCGGATGGTTTCAAGGCGCGGGGCGTCCTTGTCACGCATGGCCGACTTCATATCGTCGGCAATCCGGGATTTTAATTCCATCGGAAACTATGACCAGAAGGACTTGGGGCTCAAAGACAGTACACCACAGAAATATTCGATCGGTGGCGGTAAAGACGTTCTAGTACAGGCGGTTACGCTGAACGTTTTGTCTGGATACGCGTTTTTTCTCGCGCTTTACAGCCGCGGCAGATTTGCGTTTTCTGACCGAGGTCGGCTTTTCATACGACTCACGGCGACGGGATTCTGTGAAAACACCGGCTTTCTCGCACGAACGGCGGAAGCGGCGAAGGATGAGATCAAACGGCTCGTCCTGTTTGACGCGAACTGCGGGCATAGGCTGCTCAACTCCTGACGTTGAATAATCCAAATTTCCAAGGGCGCGGAAGTATAATTCCTCGGTTGGGAAATGTACAACCCGGTCTGGTACTTAAAATTGATCTGACACATCGGGAAATCGTCTTGAATATTACTTACATATGAAAATATTAGGTCTTGAATCATCCTGCGACGATACTGGCGTTGCGGTTTTCGATAGCGACCGGGGATTGCTGGCGCATCGGCTCGCATCGCAAACCATCCATAGCGAATTTGGCGGTGTGGTTCCGGAGCTTGCCGCCCGTGACCATATTCGCGTACTGATGCCGTTGGTAGATCGGGTACTCATCGATGCCGGCCTTGAAGGGCAATCCCCGGATGGAGTCGCCTACACACGTGGCCCAGGCCTCGCCGGTGCGTTGCTGGTAGGTGCGTCGGTTGGTCGTTCTTTGGCGCTTGGTTGGCAGATCCCCGCCGTTGGCATCCACCATATGGAGGGACATCTTCTGGCGCCGATGCTGGAAGCAGAGCCGCCTGATTATCCGTTTGTGGCTTTGCTGGTCTCCGGCGGTCATACCCTGTTGGTTGATGTCAAAGGACCCGGTCGTTACCAGATACTCGGTACAACCCGCGATGACGCCGTGGGAGAGGCATTCGACAAGACCGCGAAGTTGCTCGGACTCGGTTACCCGGGTGGGCCGGCAGTGGCCCGACATGCCGCAAGCGGGCATCCGGGGCGCTTTCATTTTCCGCGGCCGATGATGGATCGACCCGGCCTTGATTTCAGTTTCAGCGGTCTGAAAACCCACACACTCACTACCGTCAACCAATGCATCGATGCCGATGGCCCGCTTAACGCGCAAACGGTGTGTGATATCGCTCGTGCTTTTGAACAGGCTGCTGTCGATACGCTATCGGGTAAATCCACTCGCGCCCTGAAACAGACAGGTTACGCCCGACTGGTGGTGGCGGGCGGCGTCGGCGCCAATACGCGGTTGCGCGCTGTGCTTGGCGATGCCGTGGCCAAACACGGCTTTACGGTTTTTTATCCAAGGCCTGAATTTTGTACCGATAATGGCGCGATGATTGCTTATGCCGGCTATCTGAGGATTGCAGCGGGGCAACACAGTCAGGACTCAAGTTTCGAGGTCAAGGCGCGCTGGTCCCTCGAAGATTTGCCGGCTGTAATGTTGTAGCAGCTCTGATCTATAGCCTCGATTCAGATTATTGCCGCAACATGTATATATGGTGAGCCTATTTTGATTTCGAACCGATTCGGCTTTCCTCAGCGTTTATTAACCGCGCGATGTTGCTGCGGTGACGCCAGAACAGTAGCACCGCAATGACAATGGCCATGACCACCAACGACATTCGTCCATCGAGCCAGGCAATCATCAACGGCGCACCGGCGGCAGCAGACAGGGCAGCCAGCGATGAATAGTGAAAAATAGCCGCCACTGCCAGCCAGATCAGTACCAGTCCGGCGGTTACCAGTGGACTGATAGCCAATAACACACCAAGCGCCGTTGCCACGCCTTTGCCGCCCTTGAAGCCGAAAAACACTGGATACAGATGGCCAAGGAATGCCGCCAGGCCGGTAGCCGCGAGAGTCCAGTCGCCAACTGCCAGATAACGCGCAATCAGTACCGGCACGATACCTTTGGCGACATCGCCGACAAGGGTCAGCGCCGCGCCGGTCTTACTGCCAAGCCTTAGAACATTAGTTGCGCCAGGATTATTGGAGCCACTGGTGCGCGGGTCCGGAAGCCTCATCAGGCGAGAGACGATGACGGCGCTCGATATCGACCCGAACAGGTAGGCTATTACTGGCAGCAGAATATTGATCATGTTGTCGGTACACTTATCAAAGCTGGTTTAAATCACGGAATATGCCAAATGGTACAACATTCGTGAACTTCAACAGACAAGGGATGCCAACTGTCTCAACGGCGAAATTATCATTCATGTCGTCCATCGTGTGGCGGAGAACGTTAGCCTGCCGCAGCAGTCACGGTATATTATTGCTGACACAATAATGCCGCAAAATGTTAGAACCTATCTCAAAGATGGCTGCAACCCGACAATACAGTGTTAAATGCTCGCTCAAATGCACATTTGCCCATGTAAACTGCGCGTTTGCTCTCCCATTTGCCTTGTCTTGACGGCCTTCGCTCATTTTGAGATTGGCTCCAGTCACAACGCGGTTCATGAAATGATAATCAGGAGAAGAACATGCACGGGTTGATCATGGATCGCGCATTGCGGATTATCGATATCCTCAGACATGCGAAACGCAATTTCCCCAAAGTCGAGATTATCTCGGAAACCCTTGAAGGTTTCCGCCATCGTTATACCTATGCAGATGCCTATGCACGAACTGCACGCCTGGCCGGTGCGCTAACACGACTTGGCGCACAGCCGGGCGATCGGATCGGGACTTTGGCGTTTAATACCTACCGCCACTTCGAGTTGTACTTTGCTACTGCAGGTTCCGGCACGGTATGTCACACCATTAATCCGCGATTGTTCACTGAGCAACTCGTCTACATAATCAATCATGCTGAAGATCGCTGGTTGTTCGTCGATGTATGTTTCACCGGGTTGATTGAATCCATCGCGCCGCAACTCAACACCATTGAAGCTATCGTCTTCCTTGCCGACAGGCAGCATATGCCGACCACTACATTGCCGAATGTGTTGTGCTATGAGGAGTTGCTTGACGATGAGGCGGACGACTTTGACTGGCTCGATATCGACGAACGTACGGCGTCGGGATTATGTTACACGTCGGGTACCACTGGTCACCCCAAAGGTGCTCTATACAGCAATCGAGGAATCGTGCTTCACAGCATGGCCTTTGGTGCGCCGGATTGTATCAGCCTGTCGATGCGCGATGTCATTATGCCGGTCGTGCCGATGTTTCATGTCAATGCCTGGGGCTCGCCATTTGCCGCACCGATGTTCGGCGCGCGTCTCGTACTGCCGGGGCCGAAAATGCTGGATGGTCCGACGCTGCATTCACTCATAAATGAAGAAGGCGTCACCGTATCGCTCGGTGTACCAACCATCTGGATGGCGTTAATGCAGTATCTGCGCGATAACGGTGGTGACCTCGAACCCATGGATCGTGCCATCATTGGCGGTTCGGCCTGCCCGCCGGCATTGATGGATGCGTTTCGTGGTTATGGAGTGCGTGTGAGGCATGCCTGGGGCATGACCGAAACATCGCCACTCGGTGTGCTCAATACACCGCGCCCTGAATTCACCGATTGGCCTGTAGAGCGCCAGCGCGAAATGGATACTCGCACCGGTCACGGCGTGTTCGGTATGGAGATGAAAATTGTCGACGAGAACAATAACGAACTGCCGTGGGATGGTGAAAAATTTGGCGCATTGAAAGTTCGCGGCCCGTGGGTGTGTAGTAGCTACTACAAGGGAGAACACAGCAGCGCCTTTGATGAACCGGGCTGGTTTGCAACCGGCGATGTGGCAACTATCGATTCTTATGGTTTCGTGCAAATCACCGATCGGACCAAGGATTTGATCAAGTCCGGTGGCGAATGGATCAGTTCCATTGATCTTGAAAACGTCGCCGTTGGTTTTGATGGCGTAGCCGAAGCGGCAGTGATTTCAATTGGCCATCCGAAGTGGGGTGAACGACCCTTGCTGGTGGTGGTGCCGGAACCTGGTGCGACAATAGACAAGACGGCACTACTTGAACACTACCACGACAAGGTCGCCAAGTGGTGGATACCCGATGCGGTTGAGTTTGTTGATGAGATACCCCATACCGCAACAGGCAAGATCAGCAAGCTCAGGCTGCGCGAACGTTTCAAGGACTATCGCTGGTCCTGAACACCAGGAAAACCATTGGCAAATCATCCTGCTGCACGGAATTAATGATAAATGGAACAATTACAGAAAGATGGCAACTGAATCGACACTGCTGGCAAGCGCGCAACCGCATAATACGGAGGTCACGCGAAATGCGAGTGGCGAGGAATACCTTACCTTCGAACCAGTAGCCGGTCGTGTTCGCGGGGTTGTAAACGGTAAGGTCATTGTCGATAGCAAGCGCACAATGAAGTTGAAGGAGGGACGACTCGACCCGGTGCTGTACTTTCCACGTGATGATGTCCGCATGGATCTGCTATTGATTAACGAGCGACAATCCCATTGCGTATATCGTGGCAACGCCACGTATTTTGATTTGCACACGGACGATGGCCTGATTGAAAACATGGCTTGGTCGTATACGGATCCCTATCCGGGTTCTCTCTACGCCAAGGACTATATTGCGTTCTTTAGTGACCGACTCGATGAATGGCAGCATCTCGATGCGACCACTACTTTGGATAGTGCGCGCGGTAACGCTTCAACAGTTATCAATCCACTCATTGATTGGCTGGTCAAGGACGCATGGCAGGCCGTGTCGTTACCTGACCTGATTACCCGTGTGGTCGGTGAGATCGAGCGTGCCGATATCTCGCTGTTACGGTTCACCCTGATTACCCGAACATTGCATCCATTGCTTAGCGGTACGTCTTATCGCTGGATCAAAGGTACGGCAGAAATTGCCGAGACATATGTCAAGTATGAAGTTCTGACACAGTCCCAGTATCTGGATAGCCCGTTGGTGCCTATCTTCGATGGTGCGGGCGCAGTCCGACGACGACTGGGTCATACGACCAGTGACGATGATGATTTTCCGATTCTTGCCGATATTCGTGCCGAAGGCGGCACGGACTATGTCGCCATGCCGATCGTCTTCACGGATGGACAGATCAATGCTGTTACCCTTGCAACCGATCAAACGGGGGGGTTCACTACAGATCAACTTGGTTTGATAAATGAGGTCATGCCGTTATTCAGCCGGCTGGTCGAGGTATTTCTGCAGCGCGATAAATCCGTGACGCTGCTGTCGACCTATCTTGGCAATAGTACCGGTCGCAAGGTGCTCGATGGATTGGTTCGTCGAGGGGATGGTGAAGATATTCACGCCGTTATCTGGTTTTGTGATCTGCGTGGATCAAGCACATTAGCGGCAAAGATGTCGCGTTCGATGTTCCTTTATCGACTTAATTGTTTCTTTGACTGCATGGCCGGTGCGGTTATTGATCACGGTGGTGAAGTGCTGCGCTTCATAGGCGATGCCGCTCTGGCGATCTTTCCGATAGAAGCGCATGAGGACGGTACTCGCGACGCCTGTCGTCGAGCATTGGATGCTGCGGTCGGTGCGGCGCAGCGTGTCATTGATTTTAATAACGAACTCAACGATCACGATATACCCATGGGGTTTGGTATCGGTCTGCACATCGGCGACGTCACGTATGGCAACATTGGAACTGAGACACGTCTTGAGTTTACCGTGATCGGTGCTGCAGCCAATGAAGCCGCGCGGATTGAAAGTCTCAGCAAGACATTGGGCCACCCGGTGTTGTTATCCGAAGACTTTGCCAATGAATGTCCTGGTAATTATCTGTCTCTTGGTCAACATGAACTGCGTGGCACGCATCGCACCATGGAAATATTTACACCTCGAAACAACAATGAATTAACCGATCGAGAGATTTAACTCATGGATAAAATATTCTTGCATGGACTTACTGTCGATTGCGTCATCGGTGTTTTTGAGTGGGAACGCCGTATTACTCAGAAGGTATATATCGATATCGACGTGGCATTTGATATAGGACGTGCGGCGGGTTCCGATAATATTGATGACACGTTGAGTTACAAGGATCTCTCGCGTCAGGTCGCCACGCTCGTACAGGAGGGCAAGTTCAATCTGGTCGAGACCATGGCTGAAAGGATAGCGGAGCTGGTATTGCAAAACGCTAACGTGCCGTGGTGCCGTATCAAGGTCAACAAAAAGGGCGCGGTCAGTTCGGCCGTTGATGTGGGCGTGATTATCGAGCGTGGCGTTCTTGAATGAAGCCGGTGATCATCGCGCTCGGCATTGGCAGTAATCTCGAAAAAAGGCGTCATCTGCAAAATGCGATTAATGCCCTGCACGAGATATTCGGCAACATCGATGTGTCTCCGGTATATAGATCTGCCTCAGTGGGGTTCGATGGCCCGGACTTCTTCAACCTCGTTGTCGTGACTGAGACGACATTGTCAGTGAGCGATTTGCATACTGAACTTCGTGCACTGGAAAAGGCCGAGGGACGTACACGCGTTGGCGAACGCTTTTCGGTGCGCAGCCTTGATATCGATATATTGCTATACGGTGATGCCAACTTGCATGGTCACGGGTTTGATATACCGCGTGGTGAAATTCTTGAGCATGACTATGTTCTGAAACCGCTCACTGATCTCCTTCCCGAAACCTGCCATCCGCAAAACGGCAGATCGTTCGGCGATCTCTGGACAGAGTACGCTAATACCAATGAGGTAAACATTGCGCCGTCGGGCTTTACGTTAATCTGAATATCAATCGTAATTTATCGTCCGTGCAATAAACCGGGAGCTCGATTAACGTGACTCCCGGTCGTGTAAATTGCAATCCCGCGTAGTACCGGATCAGGCGGCGAAATCTACCGCAACCGTTTTGCCGCGTTGCGCCGATTCGACGTACTCAGGTAATTGATCGAAATTAAGATATCGGTATATTTCCGGTGACATGGTGTCGATTTTTGAGGCGTATTCGAGGTACTCGGCCGGTGTAGGCAGTTTACCGATCAGTGAGGCAATGGCTGCAAGTTCCGCTGAGGCCAGAAACACATTGGCCCCCTGGCCAAGACGATTCGGAAAGTTTCGGGTTGAGGTCGATACAACGGTCGAGTTGGCAGCAACCCGGGCCTGGTTACCCATGCATAGCGAACAACCGGGCATTTCTGTACGCGCGCCCGCCTGGGCATAAATATTGTAGTAGCCTTCTTCCATCAATTGATGCTCGTCCATTCGCGTTGGCGGTGCAATCCACAACCTGGTCGGGATGGCGGTGCCGGCGGCCTGCAGTAATTTACCGGCTGCTCTGAAGTGACCGATATTGGTCATGCATGAACCGATAAATACCTCATCGATACCGGTACCGGCCACTTCTGAAAGCGGCTTCACATCATCTGGATCATTGGGGCAGGCGAGCAGCGGTTCGGTTATCGTGGTCATATCGATCTCGATAACTTCAGCGTAGCTGGCATCGTCATCGGCGCGTAAAAGCTCTGGATTGGCGAGCCATTCTTCCATTGCCCGCGCACGACGTTCCAGCGTGCGTGCATCGCCGTAACCGTTATCAATCATCCAGCGCAGCATGGTGACATTAGAGCGTAGATATTCAGCGACTGATTCTTCGGAAAGATCGATGGTGCAACCACCTGCGGAACGTTCGGCGCTGGCATCGGATAATTCAAACGCCTGCTCCACGGTCAGATCCGGCAGCCCCTGAATTTCCAGGATGCGGCCGTTATAGACATTTTTCTTACCCTTTTTCTCGATGGTCAGCAGACCACGGCGTATCGCCTCGTAAGGTATCGCGTTGACCAGGTCGCGCAGGGTGATACCGGGTTGCCTTTCACCAGTAAATCGCACCAATACCGACTCTGGCATATCCAAGGGTATGACACCTAGCGCCGCGCCAAATGCAACAATACCGGATCCTCCCGGAAACGAGATTCCCAACGGAAAACGGGTGTGGGAGTCGCCGCCGGTGCCGACCTGATCGGGCAGCAGCATACGATTCAGCCAACTGTGAATGATGCCGTCACCGGGACGTAATGACACACCGCCGCGATTCTGGATGAAATCCGGCAGGGAATGCTGGGTATCGATATCAACGGGTTTTGGATAGGCGGCGGTATGACAGAACGATTGCATGACGAGGTCGGCGGAAAAGCCGAGACAGGCCAGTTCTTTCAGTTCATCGCGGGTCATGGGTCCGGTGGTGTCCTGGCTGCCGACCGTGCCCATGCGCGGTTCGCAGTAGGTGCCGGGAAGCACGCCCTGGCCGTTGGGCAGGCCGGTGGCCCGGCCGACAACCTTCTGAGCCAGGGTGAATCCACCACTGTGGTCTGCGGGTGCCTTGGGACGCCTGAATACATCGCTTGGCTCAAGTCCAAGCAACTCACGAGCCTTGTCGGTCAAGGTGCGGCCAATGATCAGCGGGATACGTCCGCCTGCCTTGACTTCGTCGAGGAGGACATCGGTTTTTAAACTGAATTCACAGATGACTTCACCGCCTTCATTCTCGATCATACCGGCGTGTGGCCTGATGTTTATGACGTCGCCCATGTTCAGGTCATCAACCGGGCATTCGATGGGAAGCGCACCTGAATCTTCCACCGTGTTGAAGAATATGGGTGCAATTTTGCCGCCCAGCACGACGCCGCCCTGACGCTTGTTGGGAACGAATGGAATGTCGTTGCCCATGTGCCACAACACCGAGTTGGTCGCCGATTTACGCGACGAGCCGGTACCGACAACATCACCGACGTAGGCGAGCGGCAGGCCTTCGGATTTAAGATCTTCGATCTGCTTTAACGCATTGTCGATACCTTCGCGGGGATTTTTCAGCATCGCCAGGGCATGCAGAGGAATATCCGGACGGGACCAGGCGTCCTGGGCCGGTGACAGGTCGTCGGTATTGGTTTCACCGACCACCTTGAATACTCGTACGCGGATATCTTCCGGCACGCTTGGCTTACGCACAAACCATTCTGCATCGGCCCACGATTGCATGACCGCGCGGGCGTGTTCATTACCGGACTCGGCTTTGTCGGCGACATCGTGGAGCGCATCGAACATCAGCAAGGTGTACTTGAGTTGTTCGGCGGCCAGTTCAGCCAGGTCGGCGCGATCCAGCAGTTCGATTAACGGCGCAATGTTGTAGCCCCCCAGCATGGTGCCGAGCAGTTCCACAGCACGGGTCGGTGTGATCAGTGGCGACTCGGTTTCGCCGCGAGTAATGGCAGCGAGAAAACCGGCTTTTACGTAGGCAGCATCGTCGACGCCGGGCGGTACACGGTTAACCAATAAATCAACCAGGAACTCCTCTTCGCCAGCGGGCGGATTCTTTAATAATTCCACCAGTGCTGACATTTGTTCGGCATTGAGGGGTAGCGGGGGAATGCCGAGATCGGCACGTTCGGCGGCGTGTTCACGGTAGGTTTCGAGCATGGATCACCTGTATGGATCTTTGGGGATAAGTTGTGTGCATCGCGGCAGCTACAACTGCCTGACGACCGACATGAATGTGTGGACGGCGACGTTATCAAACCTGTAGGCATACGTAAAATGGATAGTTTGCATGGATACCATGTTAAATTTGCATATATGGATCTTTTATTGATGCGTTCATTTATCGCCGTCGCAGAAGCTGGCGCGTTTACTGCGGCATCGGATCGGATCAACGTCACCCAGCCGGCGTTGTCGAGACGAATTCGCCAGCTTGAGGAGTACTTGGGCGCGCAACTGCTGGTACGCGGCCGTAAAGGCGTCGAATTGACCGAAGTAGGGCGGCTGGTAGTGGCAGAGAGTCGAATTCTGGTGGCACGATTCGATCAGTTACGCAGCCAGGTCGCCAGTCTTCAAGGGCTTGAAGGCGGTACCGTTCGTATTGGCGGCGGCGCCACCGCAGTGTCGTTTTTGCTACCCGAAGCAATCGCCGGGTTTCAAAGGTCGCACCCGGGCATACGCTTCCAACTTAAAGAGGCTGGTAGCCGCGAAGTAGCCCGGGATGTGGTTGATGGAGCTCTCGAGATTGGTGTGGTGACGCTGCCAGTACATCCCCGGGATCTGGAGCTTGCCGAGCTGCGTTCCGACCGAATCGTACTGGTCGCACCGGTAGAACATCCCCTGACGCGTCAACGTTCGATATCTGTGGAAGAGCTGTCAGGGCGTGGTTTCGTCGGTTTTGAAGCGGGTAGTGCTATCCGACAGCTTATCGATTCAGCGCTGCGCGATGCCGGCGTTCAGATGCAGGTGGTGATGGAATTACGTTCCATTGCGGCGATTTTGCGCATGGTGGTGGCTACCGGCAATCTGGCGTTCGTTAGTCGGTTGGGACTTAAGGGCCAGGTGGATGTACGGGAAATCGTAGTCACAGGTCTTCGGATCGACCGAAAACTCGGCGTGATCACCCGCAAGGGTGGTCAGCTATCGCCGGGTGCAGGCGCGTTTGCGGCGCATCTGCTAAAGCCGGTTGATAGCTAGCGGATCTGTCCACCACGGCGATACCCCTGACCAAGCCGGTTGGGTCGGTATCCACTATGGTTCAGCGAATTGGGTCGATACCGACCTGTTGCCTGATGGTAGTTGTAGCCGGTAATACGGGCTTTCGGCCGATACGGTTTCATCGGATAGTAGGCGGGATAACGTGGTCGATACCTGTCGCGGGCCAAATTGTAATGTCGCGGATAGTGGCGCGGTTCAAGGTAGCGACGCGATGGCGTATGCCGATAATAGACATACCCCGGGGGCAGAGGGGTCAACCGCAAGGGTCGGTAAGGTAGCAGATACACCGGGCGATAGATCCTGTGACCATAGCGATCGTAAGCACGATGTTCGAAGCGGATCAGCGATCCGTCTGAATAGTAACCAGGATGATAAATACCGGCATCGAAAAAACCGAAATTAAGGATGATGAGGGTACTATCAGCGGCGGTTGGCATGGTCGGCAGTAATGAACCGAGCAACAGGGTAAGAGCAAGCGGGTATTTCATGGCGCTTTACCTTCTTGGCAATGGTGCTTGACTCAATAAAATACTCGCCTCAGATTGAACGGTACATGAATGATTTATCGGCTGATGTCATCAGTAATTTGGCGAAGAGTTGGGTCTTCGTTTAATTCTGCCGCCTCATGACCCGTATCAGTGCAGTGGAACCTGTCTCAAATGGCTGCAATCCACCAATACGGTGTTACCAACCGAATGACTGATCGGTTAGCAGATCGGCGAGTCCGGAATATTCCAGCATGTTGGCTCGTACCATCGATCGTGCCTGCAGATCGGAAAGCTCGCGAATCTTTTCAGTTGCTGCAATGCCCGCCGGACTACTGGTGAGATCCCTGATGATAATATCGCGGGCGTCGAATGAAACGTCCGGTGATACGGTCAGTGCTTCGTTGACCATGCCGCGGGTTTCTATCACTGGTTTAAGTAAAGAGCGTTGTGAAGGATTCAGTACATCGAAATAAAACGTTGACGATAATAGTGCCGCGTCGCAATCGCCACTGTAGAGCCCGGACAGCACATTGATATCACCGCCGTTCACACTTTTCAAAGACGGTTGTTGAAGCGGGTTTTCATAGGTTTCGAAAAACAGCAGAATGCCGAGAGAAGGCGGTGGTCTCGAACAGACAATACGTTTAACCAGATCTGCTGGCTGGTTTATATCAATGGCGTCGGCCGGTGCCACCGCCACATATTTCAGTAACGATGGAAACTTGACCAGTGGTTCGTAATCGAGGTTATCGATCAGCCAGCCGACGATATGGGGTTCGGCGATAACGAAATCGTAGGCGCCGGATTTTATCGCTTCCATGTATTCGAACCAGCCGGTGGCGACTTTCATGTCTATCGGCTCGCCGATAACTCGTCCGATGTAATCGATCAACGGTGAGTAGGTGATCAACGCCGTGCGCGTATTTTTTTGTGGTGGTACTCCAAAGGTAAGTTGAGCATCGGCGTGTTCAAGGAACACGCCACTTGCCACAAGCAGAAGGATTAAGCCTGTAAGGGACTTGCGCATGGTTGTGATACGTACCCGCGGGTGACTTATCGCAGACCTTTCTCTCGATAGTAGCGCATCGCGCCATTATGCAGTGGAATGCTGATACCGTCGGATATCATGCTTTGCTCATTAAGGTTGGCAAAGCTTGGATGCATTCGACGCATGCGACCGATATTGTCAAATACAGCACGTACTACACCGTAGGCGGTCGCATCGCTTAATCGTGTTGAAGTAACGACGGTAGCCTTCACACCAAATGTGTGTACATCCGTGTTCTGATTTCGATACATGCCGCTTGGAATAACAGCAGGTGCGTAGTAGGGCCGCGTACGAATCAGATTCTCAACAGCCGGCCCGGAAACATCGACCAGTACGGAATCACAGGTGGACATTGCCTCTTGTATCGCGCTTGACGGGTGACCCACTGTATATACGAATGCATCAATCTGGTCAGCGCACAGCGCATTGGATTGTTCCGCAGGATCTATTTCAAGTGCCTCCGCAAATGCGCTCATATCCCAACCGAGCTCACCCATGAGAATTTCCAGGGTGGCGCGCTGACCGGAACCCGGGCTACCAACATTGACTCGTTTGCCGCGCAGGTCATCAAAGGTTTTAATGCCCTTGTCGGCACGGGCTACGACGGTGAACGGTTCACTATGCAGTGAAAACAGAGCTCTAAGATCGGTAAAAGGGCCATCTTCGGCGAAACGATCGGTGCCACGGAAGGCATGAAACTGCCAGTCGGATTGGGCAATGCCAATATCGAGGCCGCCTGAACGGATGGTGCGTATGTTGTATACCGATCCCTTGGTGCTTTCTCGCGCGCAACTGATACCCAGCTCGGATTTAAGCCGGTTTACCATCTGGCAGATGGCGCCACCTGATGGGTAGTAAACACCTGTAACACCACCTGTACCGATAACGATCGAATCGCGCGTGGTGGCAATGGGTGCCGGTGCGACGATTGCAGATGAGGTGGTCTGCCCTGATGAGGCTTGTGACGCAGCACTTGTTGCAGGTGCCGAGGTGGCGGTGTTAGCGGGTGCCGCTGTTTGCGCCGGTGTTGATGTGGCCGGCTGAAACATTGTCAGAGCCGGAAGGTCGATATATTTTGAATATCGTTCCGGATGACTTAATACATATAAGATGCTGAACAGTACGGTTAGTGAAACAACTACCGACACGATGACTGACGCCACCAGCTCTACAAAAAATCTACCGAATCCCATCCTCGTATCTCCCAATCTTTTATTAGCAATAAAATTCAGAGCATGCTTGCCGGATCTGGTGTGCTACGCGATTGTGCTATAGCTGTAACAGAATCCACATCCGGGTCGCCTGATTGAACTGGATATTTTTCTAAACTATCGCATAAAGTCGATCGTACGATCCTTGCGCTAAGTCACGCAGCACATTAACCGACTTGTTCTCCAAGCTTTTAAGAAAGGTTACCACCAACCTGTAAGACAATTCCACTAGTCGATTCCATATTGACATGGAAATCGACCGTCTGACGGGTCAGGAGGGCCGCCTGGCTGACGCCTTTACAGACACCTCTGCTCGGTAATAGCTGTATGGAATCAGACAGAAGTACCATGTAAATCAATATTTCCGGAAGTATGACAACTATGAAATGGTGATTGTTAATCTGTCTGTGCAAGACCCAACATTTCTCGAGATTCATGAGGTGTCGCTGGTCGTCTGTTCCGCGCATGCAGCAGGGCGGCGGCTTTTCTGACCATTGCGGCGTTGCTTTGAGCCAGATTATCTTTATCAAGACGCACGCCATCTTCCAGACCAACTCGAATATTACCGCCGAGTTCGGCGCACCAGTCGGCAACATCAAACTGGTGCCGCCCAACACCGGCGGCCACCCAGGTTGCATCAGGGAGTAATGCTTCAAGTTCACCAACCAGGAATTCAAGGATATGTCTTTTTGCCGGTAATGCGTTGGGGATACCGAGGACAAACTGGACGTGTAACGGTGCCTTGAGAAGACCGTGCTTTAACAGGTCCACTGCGCTGTACAGCATTGCCAAATCGAACACCTCAATTTCCGGTTTTATTTGATATTCAAGCATGCGGGATGCAAGCTCATCGATCAGTGCCGGTTCGTTCTCGTAAATGCTCGACTTGAAATTTACCGAGCCGGTAGCAAGTGATGCCATATCGGGCTTTAGATAAAGCGGTTTGCCCCTCGCGGCAGGATCGCGGCCGCGTCCGCCTGTTGAAAACTGGATGATCATATCCGGGCAGTGCTGACGAATTCCTTCCTGCACACGGGCAAATTTTTCAGGATCCGATGACGAAGTCTCATCGTCGTTACGCACATGAAGGTGCACGAGACTGGAACCAGCCTCATATGCTTCGCAGGTCGATTCGATTTGCTCTTCCTGGGTAATGGGTACTGCCGGGTTCATGGACTTTCTGGTTTGCGATCCGGTGATCGCGGTGGTGATGATGCAAGCTTCGTTCATGATGATTTATCCGTACGCTGGCAGTAATGTGTGATGGTTACGAAATTCCGTAATCAGGTTTGATATGATTTTGGCATATCGGGCTGCGTTAATCCCAATCTTTACACAATGGGTTTAGCGAATAGCCTTCACCGTTCATGGCATTACTTTATAAAGCCAGGGTCATGACACGGCTAAACATAAATAACTTACACCATCTCAAACGCCCAAGCTTTTTGGGCTTGCCAGACGAGGAAATAAATAATGAAAACACTAACCGGATCGTGTCACTGTGGCAGTGTCATTTTTGAGGTCGATGTCGCAGATAAACTTGAAGATCCAAGACGTTGCGACTGTTCCCTATGCCGACGCAAAGGCGCGATCATGGCCGGTGTGCCGCTTGATCGACTACGGGTGATTCAAGGCAGTGATGCCTTAACGTTGTATCAGTGGAATACACATGTTGCCAAGCATTGGTTCTGCAGTCGATGCGGTATTTATACCCACCATCAGCGACGCAGTAATCCCGAAGAGTATGGCTTCAATGTGGGCTGTCTGGATCAAATTGATGTTCACTCACTAGGCGAGATTCCAATGGGTCGCGGGAGTGAAATGTCAGTGGTGGAGGATTCCTGATCTTCTATTCGGACAGGCTCCTGGCTCCACCGGTCCCGGATTTCCTGACTGTCCCAATAATGGATTCAATTTCCGGGATACAGGATCCGCAGCCGGTTCCCGCACGGGTTACAGCTCCCACGGCATCGGCTGAATCGAGTTGATTCTCATTGATGATGCTTATCAGGGTTTTTTCTCCAACGTTATGGCATGCGCACACGGTCCTTCCAGGAATCTGGACACCGTCTGGAGGTTTCCCGGCCAATATGGCCCGGCGTAGCGCGCCATCAATTGACTTGTGCCCCATGAGACTTGCCAGCCAGTCATTACTGGTATGGGCCTCGTTGCTGGATAGAAACAGGCATGAGATCAGGATGCCGTCTTCGATACGGGCGTAGCGATAACGACCACTGACCGGATCCGGTCCGCGTCTGGCATGCTGACCACCGGATTGGTGGCCATAATCCAGACAACGCGAATTCGCCCATTTTCAATGGCATTGAAAAGGTCGACCGCTTTGAGACCAGGATCTGTGGCAACATTTTCCGAGTTCCAGAAACGCTTTGCTCGATCAATATTTGCACTGGAAAAATCCATTTGCGCCGCTAACTGGTTGGCGAGTCCGCCGACTTCACGTCCACCCATGGCGTTGGGTTGTCCCGTCAGAGAAAACGGGCCGGCGCCGGCTTTGCCGATACGGCCGGTCAGGAGATGGCAGTTGATAATTGCATTAACATTATCGGCGAACCACTGGAAGAATTTCGAGATATCCCGTGCGGCAATACCGCAGCGGGTGGCGGCGATAGTCACCGGATCGCCGTCGCCCGCTGCGTTTATTGCATTTTCAAGACCCAGTGTATGGGTATCCACGTATACCTGGTCAATATGGTTGTTGATATACAGGTAACGCAATAAGTTGTTGAACAGTTCCAGATCGGTTCCGGGTTGCGGTGCCAGATGCAGATCGACGATGTCGGCGGTCGCGGTGCGTCGTGGATCTATCAGGACAACCCGCATACCAGGTTGCTGCGGCGTGCCTCACGAATGCGCTGGAAAAGGACGGGATGACACCATGCGGTGTTGGACCCGACCAAAACCGCCAGATCGGCAACCTCCAGGTCTTCATAGCTGCACGGTACTGTATCGCTACCAAAGGCTCGTTTGTAACCGGCAACCGAAGAAGACATGCACAAGCGGGAGTTGGTATCAATGTTGCCACTGCCAATAAATCCTTTCATCAATTTATTGGCAACATAGTAATCTTCGGTGAGCAGTTGTCCCGAGACATAAAATGCCATAATGATGGATAGCGACATGACGGTGCAAAATATCAATCCGAATAGTCTGTTACGGCCGGCGCGTGACAGCATGACTTCCATGTTCATCGTTAGTAGAACTCCTTTATCCAGTCTGTAATGCAGATGATGTTCCCAGGTAGATAAAGAATCGGGACCGAGACGTGAGGACAATTGATAACACGAGCTACTTATGTTTCGCGCATATCAAACGGCCTGCAACGGCACAGATTCTTTGTCTGTGTACTCGTTAAGCAATACCCGTGCCGATATCACTGGGATATGAATTCGATTGTTTTATTGGTGTTTCCCGGGAAGCATGGTCAAGACGTCAACACTTATCAGGCACTATCCTGGTGCGGCACTGCACCAACAAAGGAGTTGTAAAAATTATTATCAGGATTTCAGGGAGGTCCGGTCTGGTTACCAACGCCATACATCCCATGACGCGAAAATTCCAGAGGAAATGCGTTTCACAGCGGTAATTGGTTGTAACTTCACATCCTGATCTGCCAACCCGTTTTATCTCAGTGAAAGAATAAAGCCATTGATCTTCTACGGCACAGCAGTGATCAAAATTAATATGAATTGTTCATTCACGGTACAGCAGACCTTCAATAGGCTATGTGCCTGTAAGTGGTTATGTAACGAAACCTCGCGTCTTGAGATACACATTCCAGGGTCATATACGAGCGTGTAATGCGAGGTGTCATAACAGTCATACACATCATGGAGGTTTATCATGAACAAACATATTGGAATGATTTTTACGGTATCAGTTATAGTTGCATCACTGATTGCCACACCGGTATTCGCACAATCCCAGGAGAGTTGGCAGGAAAAACTGAACAGGCAACTGCGCAATGAAAACGTCACCCGCGCTATTGGCTCTGTTGCGGGCGCGTTACTGGGTACCCAGATTGGCGGTGGCAGCGGCAAGATCGCGGCTATTGCAGTTGGTACCCTGGCCGGTTACTGGCTGGGCGGCAAGTTCAGCGAGAGTTTGAACAATGCCGATCGGGTAGGTATCGCCGGTGCTACAGAACGCGCTATCCAGTCAGGACAAACTACTTCCTGGAGTAATCCCGATACAGGTACTCGCACCCGGGTCATGGTCAAGGATGAACCATACGTAAACAGGAGTCGATCAAGTAACAAACTGGCATCGCTTGATCAGTTGCCGCCGATCGAGTTTGCCAACAGTTATTACGAGCCTACAGTGAATATCAATGTTCGTGGTGGCCCGAACACCGACTATCAGATTCTGCATACACTCAAGAAAGGTACAAGTGTTCCGGTCATTGGACGTGTGGTCGATTCAAACTGGTTGTTGATCGCCAATAATGGAACGGCAGATGGCTTTGTCTATGGACCGCTGATGGAACTTACCGACGATACTGATCAAGTCGGTAATGCCGTTCGTGACTCGATGGACAAAGGCCTGTCGAGCGAGCGCTACCAAGTGGTGGATTCAACCTGTCGGAAGGTTACGCAGGAGGTTATGCTGAAAGACGGTGCCAAGGATACTCATAGCTTCACGGTTTGCAGACAGAATGATGGCAACTGGGTGGAGGTTTGAAGATGAGAAACCTGGCAAGAATTTACGCTGTCATCATTGTGGTGTTGTTTGCAACGATATTGCCGTCATTCGCCAATGCCGATAGAACGCTGATCAGAAATGACGATATCACAGTGTACGTCGATGAATCGCTTGATTGCGATCAATCAGGCAAGGTGACGATTGAATCAAGTGGCTTTGAGATTTTCGAAGCCGATTCTATACAGATGCAGACATTGATCGATGCAACACAGGCGATGCTTCGATATGAATGCCCTCAGATCGAACAAATTAACATTTCTGGTTTTTTGAAAGGCCTTCCGGATTCGGTCTTTGCGGGTTTTGCCGACGGGTCCGATCTCTTTAAAGTCACCAGCAAACGTTCTATTACCTCGAAGGAGGTAAAGGCAGAGACGACATCGGTTTCAGCGAACTCGGATCAGCCGATTGCCAACGATATCGACCGTGAAATCGACGTCGTGTCAATCAAGCTCGACATGACGGTTAATGAGGTCAGTGAAATCATGGATGAAAGATTCGGATCCAAACCTTCCTATGATCGTCGCACAGGTGTACTGACCTTCGACTCCAGTGGTTGTCTTGACGGGGATGATCGTGATACCGAGCTAAAATGTATAAATGCATGGTTCACCGATAAACGTGTTGCAACCCTGTACCGATTAAACTACAAACAGGTGGTCGATGCGGAACTTGACGATATTCGAGGTGCATTGATCGATAAGTTTGGACGCCCCGATGCTGACGAGAAAATTCGCAAGGCAAATGGCAGGGAGATGATCTGGCGTTCACAATCGGTGAGTGCTGATGGTCGAGTGATCCATGAAGAACTCAATGCACGACTTATCGCCCGTGGCGATATTGTCGTTGTCGATCTCGAGCTTAATGACCCGGATCAGATACCAGCCCACATTCAAGCCAGTAGAATTGATTCAAACAGCGAATCAATTCAGGGACCAAAGAGCAATGCGGCTGGCAAGGGTAAGCTGGATTTAACGCTTTAACAGCAATAGAAAAGCAGGCCACGGTTCGAAATTTTAATTCTCGGACCGTGACCCGCTTTAATTGATTCGTCCGGCGGAATTACGGTATCGAACTTAGCCGCACTTGGAATCGCCGCAATTCAGGCAGGTCATACAGCCATCGAGCATCACCACGGCCTTGGTCTGGCATTTGCGGCACAGGCTTGCACCATCGGGAAAGCTCAGGTCGCTGGCCGTGTCATCGGACGCCGCAGCATCAGCAGCAATGCGGTCACTTCGCTGTTCAAACTCACGACGTTTGTCGTCCATGAGTTTCTTGCGATGTTCATCCGGCTCCTCGTCGCGAATCATGCCGATCATGCGCATGTGTGCGTCAATGGCATCGCCAATCTCGGCAACCAGCGACGGCGTATAACGGCCGCCGCGCTTGAAGTAGCCGCCCTGCGGGTCGAACACACTGCGCAATTCCTCCACCAGGAATGTCACGTCGCCACCCTTACGAAATACTGCCGAGATGATGCGCGTCAGGGCAACAATCCACTGGAAGTGATCCATGTTCTTCGAGTTGATAAAAATCTCGAATGGTCGGCGCTTTTCATATGGTGTTTGCGGGTTAAGTACGATGTCGTTAATGGTCACGTAAAGGGCATGATCCGATAACGGTGTCTTGATCTTGTAGGTGCTGCCCACCAGCATGTCGGGTCGTTCCACCTTCTCATGCATTTGTACGACATTAGGCGTTGCTGCCTCGTCTCCCGGGATGGTTGCCTGATTGGCGGCAACCTCGGTTTCTGCGGGCTTGCTTTCAGTTGTCGCCCTGGTGGTAGTTATGGTGCTCGCATTGACGGAATCGCTGTCTGCGTTTGCCATGGCGTCCGGTTTAACCACGGCGTAATCGGTGATTTTCCCGGATATCTTGATACTCATGTTCGTTCTCTGGAGATTCTATTAAATTCAATAAAGGGCAATTGATTGGTTAATCAGATCAAGTCTGCGTTAGAACTTGCCGTAGTAGCCTTCTTTCAATGCATCGAACAGATTCGCAGCGCTATGCATCTCGCCGTCATATTCGATTTCCTCATCACCCGGTACTTCAATCACCTCACCGCTTTCCAGTGTGAATTGATAGGTGGTGTTTTTAAGGTCGGAATCCTTGACCAGCACGCCTTGAAACGCCTCCGGATTAAAGCGAAAAGTGGTGCAGCCTTTCAGACCTTTTTCATAGGCATACAGATAGATATCCTTGAAGTCCTCGAACGGATAGTCTGATGGTACGTTGGCCGTCTTGGAAATCGAGGAATCGATCCACTTCTGCGCTGCTGCCTGAACATCGACATGTTGTTTCGGCGTCACTTCATCGGCACTTATGAAGTAGTCGGGAAGAGGATTGCCGATGCCTGGGTTCGGATTAGCGTCGGCATCCACCAGCGTTCTGTAGGCTAGCAGCTCATAGGAGAATACATCGATTTTTTCCTTGCTTTTGCGGCCTTCACGAATGACGTTACGGTTGTAGTGATGGGCAAAGGATGGTTCGATGCCGTTGCTGGCGTTGTTGGCCAGCGACAGACTGATGGTGCCGGTAGGCGCAATCGAGGTGTGGTGACTATAACGTGCCCCGTGTTCGGCGATGCGGTCAGTCAACTCCTTCGGAAACTGCTGCATGTATTTGCTGTAGCGCGCCATCAGGACGCGTCCGGGAATCTTGTCGCCGATCCCGTAGCCGTCGTCTGCCAGTTGCGGACGTTTGCGCAACATATCAGGGGTCACCTCGAATAGGTCGTCCATAATCGGCGCCGCGCCTTTTTCCATGGCGAGATCGATACCCGTTTCCCAGCCAACTTCTGCCATTTCCCTCGCGACTCGTTCGGTAAATTCAAGACTGGCCTCGTCGCCATAACGCATACGCAACATCACCAGCGCCGAGCCAAGCCCCAGAAATCCCATGCCATGACGACGCTTGTAGGCAATCTCGCTGGCCTGACCGTCGAGGGGTAGACCATTGATTTCCACGACGTTGTCGAGCATGCGGCTGAATATCGCCACCACACGGCGGAAACGGTCCCAATCGAATCCGGCTTTTTCGGTGAATGGATCGGTGATGAACCGAGTGAGGTTGACTGATCCCAGCAGACAGCTTCCATAGGGCGGCAATGGCTGCTCGCCACAGGGGTTGGTGGCGCGTATGGTTTCACAGAACCAGTTGTTGTTCATCTCGTTAATGCGATCGATGAGAATGAACCCGGGCTCGGCATAATCGTAGGTGGAACTCATGATGAAGTCCCACAGGCGGCGCGCCTTGATGGTGGAATATACCCGGCAGGCGACCAGTCCTTCGTCATTGGCGGTGTAGCCTTCGGTGGTCGGCCACTCATGCCAGCGGATGGCATCGGGATTCTCGTCGATTTCCTGTCGACTTGCCGGGAACAGCAGTTCCCAGTCGCCATCGCTTTTGACTGCATCCATGAACTCATCGGTGATCAGGCATGACAGGTTGAATTGCCTTAAGCGGCCGTTCTCGCGCTTGGCGCGGATAAAATCGCGAATATCAGGATGGGTTATATCGAATGTGCCCATCTGTGCGCCGCGTCGCCCGCCCGCAGAGGATACCGTGAAGCACATGGCATCGAAGATATCCATGAACGACATCGGTCCCGAGGTATAAGCACCGGCGCCGCTGACAAAAGCACCCTTGGGCCTTAAGGTCGAGAATTCGTAGCCAATACCGCAGCCCGCCTTGAGCGTCAAACCGGCCTCGTGTACCGATTTCAAAATACCGTCCATGGAGTCGGGAATGGTGCCCGAGACCGTGCAATTGATGGTGCTGGTAGCGGGTTTGTGTTCCAGTGCCCCGGCGTTGGAAATAATGCGTCCTGCGGGAATCGCGCCATTTTCCAGTGCCCAGAAAAACTCTTCAAACCATTTTTCACGGGTAGCGTCGTCATGTTCAGCATTGGCCAGAGCGCGGGCCACGCGCCTGTAGGTGGCCGTGATGTCGCTGTCGATAGCCTCGCCACTTTTGGATGTGAGACGGTATTTTTTCTCCCAAATATCCAGCGACGCCTGTTGAAAGGCGATTTTGCTGGCGGCCGGCTTCAGTTCCTTGACTTTGGCGGATTTCATTCTTTATTCGACTCCTTTGATCGACAATGTTCGTTTAATTTCCCTATTCGGAATCAGTAACGTGGTGATGCTGTATTTCAAAATTTTCTCGTTGGCCCGACTGTGTCTGCGGGGCTGTCCCAAGTATTCATTACAGGGTTTTCTTTCCGGAATTTTATTCCCTGGATTTTTGTCTTAAGTTTTTCCTTCAGGTTGTGTATTTTAGCCTGGTTAAACTCATCCTCAGGATTTGTTAACTCCGCAAATCCGGTTTGACAGAAATTCGGTTTCGTCAGCCAATCCGGCAACACATAATGTGTAGTCGAAATTTCTACTGACAGGAACCTCATACTGACATTTTGACGCGATCATGAGACGCGTCGTACCGTTCACAATTTCCCCCTGCCGACCCAGTTGCGATGTGATCTGTGCCATGATTTACTGCTTGTTGTGAGTCCGCCCCATAGTGGCGGGTTCACAACCCTTTATGGCGCTCTTGAAACAGCAAATCGGAAACAGGCTGAATCTGGCAAAGAACACAACATCTGGGCTATTTGGTTAGAATAACCCCTATATCTTGTGATCGCAAATGATATTTTCAATCCCGGCGTTGCACTGAATCAGGGCATTGGCAAGACCTTGACCTCGCACCGATTTTGAGGTTTCAGGGATTAATTTTTGGTAGAAATAGGGTTGTCATGAAGGTGTTTATACTCATGGTCTTCCGTCCTTTGCTCACTGTTTCGCTTAAAGAACAGGCCACGTGCCATCAAGGACGAATACTTATCGCAAAATTCATGGGAGACGGCTCATGACACGGACCATCCGTGAGTGCTTTTCGACCTTTGATGAGGTCGACGATGTACCGGTTAACTATTTCACCGGATTTATCCCCCTTGAGATGTCCGAAGAAAATTTTCACGGTTACTTCATGGGTGATATCGAGGCAACCGGTCGCGAACGTCGGAATCATGAACGCTACGGCGTGCCGGGTGGTTGGTATGCCTGGGGCATGTTTCATGACCGCTTCAATGTTGCCAGTGAACCCAACGAGCCGAATCGTTACGGCTGGATTGTCGAAGTCGATCCCATGGACCCACAATCGACACCCATCAAACGTAGCGCGCTTGGGCGATTGAGCATGAGGGGGCAGCATGTCTGGTCAACGGTGATGGCCGGCTGGTCATATATACCGGAGATGACCAGCGTTTCGAATACCTGTATCGCTATGTTTCGAACGAGACAGTCGATAAAGACAATCGTGCAGCAAATCATTCACTGCTTGATGAGGGAATATTATCGGTAGCGAGATTCAGTGACGACGGCACGCTTGAATGGGTGCCGCTGATTCATGGTCAAAACGGTCTGGATGACAGCAATGGATTTACCAATCAGGCGGATGTCATGATCGAGACACGACGTGCTGCCGATATCGTCGGTGCTACACCGCTGGATCGACCTGAAGGTGTAGAAGGTGATGCACAAAGCGGCAAGGTCTATGTAATGCTGACTTACAATGACAAGCGTAAAGTGGATGAGGTGGATGCGGTGAACAATCGTCCTGCGAACCTGTGGGGGCAGATTATCGAGATCGAGTATCCTCAAGCCAATCATGCAGCGGATACCTGTCAGTGGAACGTACTGATGCAGTGCGGTAATCCAAACGATCCGGACACACACGCGGTATGGAATTCTCGCACCACGGACAATGGCTGGTTTGCTTGTCCGGACGACTGTGGAATCGATCATCAGGGTCGGTTGTGGGTCTGCACTGATCAAGGCTCTGGCTGGAAACGGAAGTCAGCAACGGCAGACGGTGTCTGGGCTCTTGAAACAGAAGGTGAGCGTCGTGGCACCGGCAAGATGTTCTTCAGGGTGCCGGTCGGTGCAGAAATATGCCGGCCGTGTTTTTCCAGCGACGACACGACCCTGTTCGTGGCGGTGCAACACGTTGCTGCGGACGGCACAAAAGACTATCCCGGTTTTGAACGCGATTCAACGTTTGATGATCCGGCGACCCGCTGGCCGGATTTTGATAACGCCATGCCGCCGCGTCCGTCGGTGGTGGCGATCACCCGTCGGGGAGGCGGGAAAATCGGCTGATGAATATCTCGGCCAATACATCGCTTATGACAGTAACGTACGGTTTCAGATGGCAGCCGTTAATAACGACTTCATAAATATCGACACGCCAATGTTGTGATTGCGACTGCTGTCGCGATTGCTGGAAATTGGTCGCAATTTCAAAACACTCCCTCGCTCCACAAGGTGCACACTGCGCTGCCCGTAGCTCGAATCTGATGTGGTGGTTGCTCGGCACGTAAAAAAGTCGTCGTCTTGTGTGGAGAAGGTCATGGGTGAATATCGAAAGGGTGTGATGCTTGCCTGGGCGGCCAATATTCTTTGGGGCGTGTACCCGGTTCTGTTCAAGCAATTAGACGGTATCGATCCTGGCGTATTTGTCGCCTATCGTTTGCTCTACAGTGCGCCATTTCTACTGATCATCGTGTTCGCGTTTCGCCAGCAGCACGAGATCTTCAGAATCATCAGAAACCCGTCCGTGATGCGGTTGTTAATGGTCTCAACCGCATTGATGGGATGCAATTGGGGCCTTTATATATGGGGCGTTCAAAATGGGCGAATCATCGAATCATCACTCGGATATTTCCTGACACCGGTCTTTAGTGTGATTGTCGGTGTTTTATTCTTTAACGAACGGCTCGCGCCACGTCAATGGCTTGCCGTAGCTATTGCAGGTACAGGCGTTGTTTGCATGGCAGTAACGACCGGATACATACCGTGGTACGGTCTGTTATTGGGACTTGCTTTTACCCTCTACGGTGCGGTGCGCAAGCTAGTTCAGGTGGAGGCGCTAAACGGTGTGTTAGTGGAAACTTTAATACTGTTGCCGATAGGTTTGGCACTGCTGTGGTTGGCACCATCGGATTCATTCGGCCATACGCAGAGTGAGCAGATGTGGTTGGGTATAGCCGGTATCGTGACGGCCTTGCCACTGGTGTGGTATATCGCCGCCGCTCGCCGCATTCCGCTGGCGACACTTGGTAATCTGTTCTACTTCTGCCCGGCCATCGGTTTCGGGCTTGGCGTGTTTGTCTACGATGAAGAATTCACCGGGCATCACCTGGTGATGTTCATGCTGATATGGATAGGATTATCGGTCTATATGCTGCCGGCGGGATTTCTGCGTAGCAGACGGAACACCATACCCCGGGGTGAAATGAGTATCTGATATCGAAAGTTTGTTTTCAATCGAGCAGCCTGCGTTCGATGATTTTGCCAGGGGATTTTGAAAATTATTTGGCTTCTGGTACTTTTACAAAACCATTCTATGTGCGGCTAGGGTTCCACTGTAATTATCCGTTTATTTCAGGATCGGACCGAGCGCCGTTATGAGCCGATTGCGGCAGACACCTTAAAGACGAAAAAGCCAGGGGGGATAGAAGGGTGTGGCGACACACGTCTTCAATAAATGTTCGTCTTTGAGGTATAGCACATGTCCTTGCTCGGTTTGCTCCTGGTGTTGGCCGCCGCCTGCTGTCACGCCACCTGGAATTTCCTTGTTAAGAAGATAAATGGCGGACCGGAACTGATCTGGCTGTTTTCGGTTCTGGCGATGATTCTCTATCTACCGGTTGCCGTCTTTATCGGTATGCGTTCTGATTTTAGCCTGGGGCTGCGCGAGGTGATGATCATGAGCGTCAGCACGATGCTGCATCTCGGCTATTTTCTGCTTCTGCAAAAAGGTTATCAAACGGGCGACCTGTCGCTTGTGTATCCCACTGCGCGCGCTACCGGTCCGCTGTTATCTGGTTTCTTTGCGGTTGTTATGTTGCGTGAGGACATGACGCTGCAAATGCTGGCTGGTGCAGTTGCCATTATTGTCGGTGTCCTGTTTCTCTCCGGAGGATTTAAAAAAAGACGGTCTCATGTAACCGCTTCGCTGGCATTCGGATTGGGCGCCGGTGTACTGATCGGTAGCTATACCGTGTGGGATGCTTATGCCGTATCTGCCGTGCTTATTCCACCCGTTCTGCTGGACTTCTCATCAAGTATCGGCCGCAGTATCGTTCTCGCGCCCATCGGTTTTAAACGATGGCATCAAGTTCGTAGTCACTGGAGATTACATCGTATAGCAGTCATCTTCATTTCCATTTTAAACCCGCTTGCCTATATCCTGGTTTTATATGCGCTGACATTCACGCCGGTTATCTATGTGGCGCCGGTGAGAGAATCCAGCGTGCTGATATCCGTGTTGATGGGGTCGGTTCTTTTGAACGAACCGGCAATACGGCAACGGTTTGGCTGGGCGTTATTGATGGTTATCGGCGTGGCGGTTCTTGCTACGGGTTAATATGTAATTGTCCGCAGTAACTCAGGTATCAATCTCATAAAGTAACCGGATTTCCGTATTTGTGTTATCTGCCCTGCAGGGTGTGGGCAACCATTGAACTTGTTAAATACCGATCGACAAAGTTGCCCAACAATTTGAACTCGCCTGAATGAATGTCATTTATGAAATCTGAAAACCGGCAGACGATGCTGCAGCTTGCCCTGGGTGGTTTGCTGGCATTGGCCATTGCCATGGGTATTGGGCGATTCATGTACACGCCACTGTTGCCGTTCATGGAAGCGGGGCTCGGTCTCAGCAAGTCCGAGGCCGGGCTGATTGCCTCCGCCAATTATCTTGGCTACATGATTGGTGCATTGCTTGCCGCCTCACCTTTTTTGCCGGGGTCACGCCGCGCGTGGATGCTGTTGGGGCTTGCCGTCAGCGCATTAACGACAGCAGCCACCGGCCTGGTGTCGGACATGTGGCCGATGATGTCGCTACGTTTTTTCGGCGGTGTCGCCAGTGCATTTGTACTGGTTTTTTGCTCGGCGCTTGTGGTTACGCGATTGTCGATGGGTGGATTTGCGCGGCTGACGTCGTTGCACTTCGCCGGTGTCGGCAGCGGCATCGTCTTGTCGGCCGTGTTGGTCAGCATACTGGCATCCTTTGGAGTAGATTGGCGTCAGATGTGGCTGGTTGCAGGTGGCGTTAGCCTGATTGCCCTGTTGCTTGTATCGCATCTGGTGCGTGCCGATGCCACGGCACCGTCCGGTTCCGGGTTGGTAACCGGTCGCGCACCACCGATGTTATGGATTTTGATCGTGTCTTACGGGTTGTTCGGATTTGGCTATGTGATTACCGCCACATTCGTCGTGTCGATGGTACGTTCACTTGAGGAAGTCCGTTCAATTGAACCGATCATCTGGTTGGTGGTCGGCTTGGCGGCTGCGCCGTCGGTGTGGTTCTGGTCGATTATTGCCCGACGCATGGGTTTGATAGCGGCCTACGCCGTCGCATTTATTGTCGAGGCGGTGACAATTGCCATCGGCATCTTCTCACCAACGATCACTGGATTGCTGGTTACTGCGGTGGGGCTTGGCGGCACGATTGTCGGCATCACCGCGCTCGGGCTGATGGCGGCGGGTGATCTGTCGCGTCGCGATCCGCGTCTTACCATGGCTTTAATGACTGCATCGTTCGGTCTCGGCCAGGTTGTTGGGCCAACATTTGGCGGTGTAATTGCCGATCGAACCGGCTCGCTGGCACTGCCTTCGCTGATTGCGTCTGCGGTGTTGATTATTGGTGCATTGCTCGTATTCTGGCGATTGACAGTGGAACACCGCCAGGCAAGAAGGCACTGATATTCGCAATCAGTTTATTAATCGTTCAAACAAGTACGTTGACGATCTGGTAATTTTTTTCTCGTTTAAGCACCCGATTTTTCCCACATCACAATCGCATCGGCATCACGTGCTGCTTTCAGTAGATTAATCAACGGTACCGAGCGATGGTGTAAACCGACCTTGTGGTTATCGTCATCATCGGGGGCATTATTATCGTCGCCTTCGCGTTCCTTCAAAGCGTGAAGCTCCGTTTCCAGTTTCTCAAGTGCCTCCGGTATATCGGTTGCCCGAATGGCACCGGGGATCGATCCGCCATGTCCCATCATGTCGAGCAGTCGCTTGGCGACATCGCCAAACATGGTGATGTCTGCGTAGACTGAAGTACTGAATCTGACTAGCATGTTATATCTCCGATATGATTTTTTATACGGATATAGTACGTCAGTGAGCTATCGGCCATCCACTGCTGTCATGGTAATAGTCAGGTCGTAGCGCACAAAGATATAGGGTCTGCTTGTTCAGATCGGTCATGGGTTTTCCCAGGGATCATAACTGCCGAAGTTCCACAGGTTTCCTTCAGGGTCCCTGCACGAATACAACCGGCCACCGTAATCTTGATCCTCCGGCACCATCACAATTTTGGCACCGACTGTCACGGCCTTGGCGTAGTGTAAGTCCACGTCAGATACGATGATGTATGGGCTTTGGCTCACCAATGAATCACTATCAGCCAATGGCGCCTGTACTTTATCGAATTCATCATCCCTTGCAGAACCCACCATGATCATTCCATTTTTATATGTCAGCTGTGCGTGTGCGATTTGGCCATTGCTATCAGGCACAATGAGATGCTTCTTAAATGAAAACGCATCGCATAACCAATCGATGGCGGATACAGCATTTCTATAACGTAGCGTCGGTATGATTGGCGATCCTGTGTGACCTTGATTCTGTTGCATGATAATCCTTGTTGATGTTTATTACTAAAGGGATGGTTCTTGCCGCTAACAGTACGAGTATTCCAAATCGACGGGTGGATTATCGCGTCAGGCGGTAGTAAACCCTGGAGACTTCGGTGGGCAGTTTACGCACATCGTCAACGACTGTGTAGTTCACCGCGCCATACATGTGTGGCAGGTATTCGCCAGCTTTTTGGTCGATGGTGATGCAGAAGGGGTGAATACCGCGGTTGCGGGCTTCGATTAATGCCTTGCGGGTATCCTCGATTCCATAGTCGCCGCGATAACCGTCGTAATCGTCCGGCTTGCCGTCGGATAATGTAATCAACAGTCGCGTGCGGGCGTCGATACTGTCCATCAGGTGGGTAAGGTGGCGGATGGTTACACCCATGCGGGTGTAGTCGCGCGGTTCCATACCCGCTATCCGTGCCTTCACGTTATCGTTTAGCGGTTCATTGAGTGTCTTGATCCTGAACAGTTCACAGCGTTTGCGGGTCATGCCGGAGAAGCCGTAGATCCCATAGCGATCACCAAGTACTTCAAGTGCTTCACATAGCAGGATGACCGCTTCGCGCTCTGCGTCGACGATCCAGCCTTTGGTGGAGCCGGACAGGTCGACCATCAACATCACCGCTATATCGCGTTCCTGGCGATGCGTTTTAAGGAACAGACGATCAGACAGTTCGCGGCCAAGATGTTGATCGGCACTTGCCTGAATGACGGCATCGAGGTCGATATCTTCGCCTTCGGGCTGACGGCGCAGAGTGTGTTGTTGATCTTTCAACATTTCGAAAGCACGTCTCAACTCGAGCGTCAGGCCGTGATATTGATGCAGCGTCTGGTTAAAAAATTCAGGATCCCCGGGTTTGACCTGCCGTTCGTATAACGTACACCAGTCCTTGCGATAGTGGCCGCGTTGATAATCCCATTCGTCATATAAAAACATGGGGTCGCGTGAGTCTTCGCGCTGTTCTTCGATTGTCTGATCGTTGCCGTCTGCCTCTGCTACGGCATCCCCTTCAGCCGGGTTGAGCCAATCTTCAGGTACCGATTCAAGATCCTGAAGGATGGCGTCAATTTGTTCGCGGAGTGCCGCAGGCATCGGCATCGGTTCACCGTCCACGGTTAGTTGGTAGTCGGTCACTGTACCGTCGTTATCCAGTTCGAGACGGATGTCGGCATCGTCATCGCCACTTGCACCGACATCGTCCCGGTTCATTTGGTCGATGAGATCCTGAATGAGTTCTTCAAGCGCAGTACGTTCTGTATCGAGTCTTTGATCGGTGATGTCGTTCAGTGTATCGAGATCGGCGCTCCCCTGGTAAGGCGCTGCCGGCGGTCGCTCAGCGCGTTCATCAAGCATGCGTTTGAGCCAATACAGCGTATCGTCAACGGTGGCGTCGATACGGGCAAGATCTTCGCAGGCGCGCTTGAAGAGTCCGCGACGGGTATAGCTGAAGTCGCGTTCAATCTCTCGCCAAAGCCCTGGTAACTCTCTCGATATACATGCGTTCAGGCGCTCGGTTTCAATCAGATAAAAGAGTTTTGTCGCGTCGACCTTGTCGGGGAATTCGGCCAGTCGTTGCGCCAGCGTGGGTGCGCTTGGCGCACTTCGGCGAAATGTTCCAAAGCGGTTCATGGCCCACAGATTGGTCGCCATCACCTTGTACAGAAACCGGTTTTCAGATGCACTTGCCAACCGGTTCAGGCGGCGGGGCAGGAAGACGGTTTCGCTGTCGGTGCTGGCCGTGTCACCTGCCGTAACGGTGAGCTTACGACCAGATAGTCCACGCAGAAATGTTTCAAGAAACGCCGTGACTGATTCAAGCTCAACGACCCTGTCTGCATGGCTGCGGCGATCCGCAAAGGAATCAATTTCGCCCAGTGCATGGCTCGCCGGGAAGAGGCCTTGTTGATCGTAGATGTCCAGCGCTTCGACGATCCAGGCCTCGACGTCTTTACGACTCATGACGCCGAGTGCGCGACCGATATTGTTTACGTACTGGTATGCGAGTTCGGTATTGCTGGCCGATATGGAGTCGAGCCAACGTAACGCGAATGTCTGGGACTCGTCATCAAGTATAGCGATTGCTCGTGCGGCATCGCTGACCGTTCGGCGCGAAGATAAAACGGCATCGAGCACGTCCTCAAGACGTGCTTCAAGCTCCGTAGATGAAAGCGGCATGGACGAGATTCTTTATTAAAACAGCGCAGCGCCCAGCTCGTTGACCGCCGCAAGCATGTCGGGTTCATCGGTGAGTGCTTCGGCGATGGCACTACGGATTGCACTGCGTGGTTCGATGCCGCTTGATAGCAACTTGCCGGTGTGTACCAGCAGACGGGTGCTGGCGCCTTCATCCAGACCATTGCCCTTGAGGTTGCGGGTCATGCCGGCATACTTGACCAATAGTGCAGCAGTCTTCTGATCAAGCTCTGTCTCACGTATCACAATATCGATTTCAAGAGATGCTTCAGGATAGCGGAATTCAATAGCGACGAAGCGCTGGCGTGTACTCTGTTTGAGGTCTTTTAATATACTTTGATAACCCGGGTTATAGGATATAGCCAGGCAGAATCGTTCATCGGCGCGCAACAGCTCACCGGTTTTTTCAATTGGCAGAACGCGCCGATCATCTGCCAGTGGATGAATCACCACGGTAGTGTCCTTGCGCGCTTCGACAACTTCGTCGAGATAGCAGATTGCGCCTTCGCGAACGGCGCGCGACAGTGGGCCGTCGATCCAGCGGGTCTCACCACCAATGATGAGATAGCGGCCGACCAGATCGGATGCTGTCAGATCGTCGTGACAGGAAACGGTGATCAACGGTCGCGACAGGCGGTAGGCCATGTACTCCATAAAACGGGTTTTGCCGCAGCCGGTGGGACCCTTCAACAAGACTGGAATTCGATTGGCGTAAGCCGCCTCGAATATGTCGATCTCATCACCCTGGGGGGCATAGTAAGGCTCGTCCGCGATGACGTAATCAGCAATTGATGGCTCGGAAGATTTCATGAAACCTGTGTGAATATGTGTTGGTTGTAAGTCGGCGGGCTAGAGTACCTTAATTTCAGGATGCCCGGAATCCCGCATGTCACGCCCGTGATATCTCGTATCTATCGAAGTATTGATAAATGTAATTCGGGTAGTGCGGGGCTATATGACGAGATCCCTTGTTGCTGACTATGGTTGGCGGTCGGTCAGAAGTATCTGCCAGCACGATATAATGCAGCCGGAATGAAACGAGCAAATCACCAAACCGGAGACATTATGTGACGGATACAAATGACGTTTTTCTCATAACCGGCGCATCGCGCGGACTGGGTCTGGCGATGGCCAGAGCGTTTGATTTGCATGATGCCGCCTTGTTTTTGGTTGCGCGTGGTGAAATCGTGGATGAGTTTAAACAGGCTGTTCGATATCGAGCCGACCTGACCGTATCACCGGAAGTTCACGACTTGCTCGAAGCCTTCGATTCTTTCCTTGATGACCGCAAGCCAGGCAACGTGACTCTCATTAATAATGCAGGCACGGTGTCACCGATTGCCTCGGCAGATCGATCAGACCCGGGTGAGGTCGATGCTGCGATTCGACTAAATTTGCTAACACCCATGTGGTTAACTTCTGGTTTTATCAAGACAATTGAAAAGCGGAAATTATCTGGCCGGGTGATAAATATCTCATCAGGCGCTGCGCATTCAGCTTATGCCGGATGGAGTACCTATTGTGCAGCCAAGGCCGGGCTTGATCATTTTACCCGCTGTGTGGGTATCGAGCAGAGTGATCGAGTGAACCCTGTCACTGTAGTTTCCATAGCGCCGGGAGTTATTGATACCGACATGCAATCACAGATTCGCGGTATGAATAAGCAGGACTTTCCAATGCTCGATAAATTTGTGAATCTGAAGGAATCGGGCGCACTTGAAAGTGCGGATAGGGTTGCCAGTCGTCTTGTCGCTTTTCTTGACGACGGGGCACTGAAGCACGGTGGGATATATGATCTGCGCGATCTGTGAAAGCGCGGTAATGGATATTGCCCGGATTCGACGATTCCAGGTGTAGGAAGTTTTGAGTATGATTTGTTTGCTGCTGGAAAACATTCGAAGATGTTCCTTTCAACTTTTGTCTTTAACCAAATCGTCATGTAATCTCTCATATTGACGCCTCAATTGAGCGCGTTACCGTATTTCCATGCATTACCAAGGGGGGGTGTCGGGCAATGAAAGATAAAAAATTTGTGGGACTCATAGGGATTATTGCAACCGCCTCAAGCGTGGTTGCGCTACCGGTTAGTGGGGCCGGATTTCAGATCAGCGAACAGACGGTTGCCGGTATGGGTCAGGCATTTGCCGGTGCCGGTATCGCACGTGACGATGCGTCCAATGTGTTCTATAACCCGGCAGGCATGCTGGCAAATCCCAACCGCCAGTTCCAGCTTGGCGCGACCCTGATTTCTGCCGATGCGAAGTTCAACAATCGTGGTTCTACACAACGGCTGGCCGGGGTGGCCGTGCCGAGTTCCGGTCCAAACAGCAACGGCGGTGACGATTCAGTAGTACCGAATTTTTACTACACCTCAAGCGGCGATACCTTCAAATGGGGACTGGGAGTGTCGGCGCCGTATGGCTTGTCGACAGACTATGATAATGGCTGGGTAGGCCGTTATCACGCATTGTTTTCGGAACTGAAAACAATCAACATCAACCCGGCCGTTGCAGTCAAGGTTAGTGAAAATGTGAGTATCGGCGCAGGTGTCAGTATTCTGAAAGCCGACGCCAAAATCAGTCAATCTGTTTTTACCGGACCCGGTCGTCCCGACGGCAAGGCAACATTGGCCGGCGATGATACCGAGGAGGCATTCAATCTCGGCATCATGGTCACGCCCACAACGTCTACTCGTATGGGACTGGGTTATCGTTCAAGCACCAGGAATCGTATAGAGGCCAGGGTCCATTTCACCGGGGTTCCAGGAGTTCCGGCATCTTTGCCGGCAGAGTCGACAATTACCTTGCCAGAGTCGGTGTTTGCATCCTTGTCTCATGTTTTCAGGGGAAAAACCGAGGTGTCCGGTAGCCTTCGCTGGACTCGCTGGAGTGAGCTTCCGGAACTTCGTATCAGCACGGCAGGCCTGCCTGATTCGGTTTCCGACTATCAGTGGGAAGATGTCGTCATGTGGAGTTTAGGTGTTAATCACCAGCTAAACGATACCTGGATGTTACGCGCAGGATACGCCTTTGACGAATCTCCAGTGCCTTCCGCTGCCAATCGTTCTCCACGTGTTCCAGACTCCGATCGCGACTGGTTTACACTCGGCGTGTCGGCAAAGATCAGCAAAACCATGCGTCTCGACTTCTCCTATGCACGGGTTAACGGCGACAAATCGGACATCAACAACACCGTCAATCTTGTTGCGAGTGCGCCGGGCGCATTCACTGATACCTTGCGAGGGGATTACAGCTCGAGCGTCAACTTGTTTGGTATCCAGTTGTACGGCGAGTTCTAATTCGAATTTCGCAAGTAGTAATAATTAGCAACTATGGTTCAGTTCAGTTCAGTTCGAACCACAGTTGTTGACGAACATCGCCTCCGTCATCGGTCTTATCGTTGTCGCGGACAATGTCGACGACCACCGGATCGCCCGGGTTCTTGTTCCATAACGCGAGCCTGATATCTGCATAGCTGTAGATTTCGCGCTCGTTGATACGCACGATACGGTCATTGGTTCTGGCGCCGGCTTTCTCAGCAGGACTATTCGTTGCGAAACCTGAAATAATTACCCCGTCGCTGGAAGGATCAATCAACACACCCATGCGTCCGGGTGATGGTAGCTCACTGTCTTCGATATTAAGAAACACATCTGCATGGTGTGCAGAACGTTCGCGTTCGCTCAAGACGATAACACCGTCAAGGCCCATATCCGACTTTACTCGCGAAGGTATGCCGAAGCCGTCGGCGACATGTTGAATGCCGGCAAGCACCACCATGATGTGGTCCGGATGACTCGACAGGAATTCCGAGGCGGTCGCGCCCATCACCTCGTCCCAGGTTCGCTGCACATCGATGAATGTTTCAAGGTCCGATACATCATTGCCGGCGTGTTCACGGAACACTGCTTCAAGGAGTTCTCGATAAGCAGGTGATGGAGGATTTATCTTCTTCGGCAGTTCACTTCGTTCATGGTCGTCGAGCCCATCGATGCCGACTTCGCTCACTCGTGCAGCTAGCTCTTTGGAGGCATTCAAGGCAACGAGTGGCAGACCATGTTGGCGTGCGTAGCTGAAAACAGGTTGGTACAACCTCGGATCGTATCTCCATCGGTCGAAGTACTCGGTTTTCTCAAGCAGTTGCGAGAAATCAATCCGGTCTTCACGATAAGCATCCAGAACCTTCTGAAAAGGCTGTTGGATCATCTCAAAACCCACTGCAACCTTGAGGCCACGTGATACCAGCGCCTTGATAACGGCCAGTTGATTCAGATGGTAGCCCCAATCACTGTGGGCTTCGCCGACATAAACTATGTTGGGTGGGATAATGTCCGGCAACAAGCGATTAACTTCCGCGGTGCGCTTTGCATCGTTCCTGTCATCATGTTTGCTGCTCGCGATGGCAGGTCCATTGAGTAAAATAGCCGTCAGCAGAAGCGTCACAATTGTCCAGGGGTTATGTTTAGCAATCACGTCAGTATCCATTTCAAGACCGTTCGGTGGTGGGTCATACCATTATTTATTTTAGTGTCTCAGATAATACCCGCTATGGCGCACTCGGCTGTATCGATAATAAAACATGACATGACGGTTATTATTGATGCGTCATCGAAAGGCCTTATCGTTGTCGATCATATAACGGCTCATCTCGACAACGATACGCTGACCAGCATTCCAGCACTGATGTTGAATCCCGACATGCAGATCCTTCGTGCGAGCGTAGATGGTCGTGAACTCATCGAAGAAAACTCATCGCTCGGGCAGCAACTTCTGACTCCCATGGCTGATGGCCACATTCAATTACCCGTTGGCAGTCGTGAACTGGTGATCGAATACAGAAACGACCTCATGACAGATGACTGGCCGTGGATCACTTTGCTGCCACAGGAAGCCTGGTATCCGACGAGCATAGATACACCGTTAAGTTTCAATCTCGATGTTCGTGTTCCGTCTAACTGGGTGACGTTGAGTCAAGGTGCTTCTGATAGTGAGGTGGATGGTAACAGCAGCGATGACAATATCGATCAGCAATATGACAACGTGGCAACATATCGGCAGTTTGATCCGCAACAGGGCATCTATCTCATTGCCGGGCCATATGTTGACTACCATCGTGAAGCCAGGGGTTACCGGGCGCGGGTCATGTTACGTGATGCTGATGCGCGGTTAGCGGACAGCTATCTTAGCGCCGCACTTGTTGGCCTTGAACGTTATAGCGCAGCGTTGGGCGAATACCCCTATCACAGCTTTACATTGGTTGAGAATCAGCAACAAACCGGTTGGGGGATGCCGGGTTTTACCTTGCTTGGCTCAGAGGTTATTCGCCTGCCGTTTATTATTCACACTTCGTTTCCCCATGAGCTATTGCATAACTGGTGGGGCAACGGGATATTCGTCGATTACTCGAGCGGGAACTGGAGTGAAGGACTGACCACCTATCTTAGCGATTATCTTGATCGTGAAGAGAACGACCACGCACGTCAGTATCGTCTCGATACACTGATATCCTGGGATAACTTTGCAAAACGCCAGGGTGACTTTCCGCTATCGGAATTTATTGCTCGCCATGATCGCGCGACCCAGGCGGTCGGCTATGGGAGAGGACTGTATCTGTTCCATATGTTGCGCGGCCAGTTGGGTGATGCGAAATTCCTTGAGGCGCTTAAAAAGTTTTACCATCAGTACCTGTTTAAGTATGCGAGCTTTGACGATATTCGTGATGTTTTCGAATCGGTGTGTGAATGTTCTCTTGAAGAATTTTTCAGACAATGGCTGTATCGCAGCGGTGCCCCCCGGCTAACACTTGAAAAGGCGACTTTGAATGAAGCCGGGAATTCACTTGAAATCACCCTTGGGCAAGAAAATCCACCCTGGCGGCTGCGTGTACCGTTGCGGCTGATGGATACCAATGGCAACAGCCACTGGCGCTTTATGCCCCTTCAGGCGTCCATGCAAAGCGAAACGTTTGTTGTGGATACACCCATCGCGCGAGTCGATGTGGATCCCGATTTTGATGTTTTCAGAATGCTTGATGCCAGCGAGAAACCGGTTACGATAAGTGAACTTTTCGCCGCTGACCATGTAGTTGTTGATCCTGCAGACGAATCATTCGCGCCTCTCGCCAGGTCGATGGTATCGGGCCGCAATGGATGGTCGGTTGCCAAAGACGGGTCTGATGCCGGTGCTGACGGATTGATCCTGTTGGGTAGAAATCATCCTCTGGCGGAGGAGATTTTCGATCAACGTATCGTAAATGAAAGTCTGGCACTTGATGGCGCCCCGGTCAGGATATCGGCTGAATCTGTTGTTGTCCTGGCTGGTGCCAAAAACCTGAATGGGCACAACACGATTGTGCTGTGGATTATTGCGCAAGCAGATGAACGATTGGCCGATTTGCTACGACGCCTGGCGCATTACGGCCGCCAAAGTTATCTGGTCTTCGATCGTATCGATCAACGTGCCAGTTTCAGTGGCCAGTGGCGCACGGGAGGCGGTGGATTGACTCGTGTTTTTGTGGACGATCCACCCGCGGTAGAAGTGAATGGTTCAAAGCCGCTGTTTTGAGATAGGTTTACTCTAATGTCAGGTCACATATGACCTGGACTCAGTCGTACTGACAAATAGAATCAGCCGGCTTGTCGAGAGGCAATTACCAACCAATTGACGCTTGGATGGATGGCATCTTCACGTAGCAATATTTCAAGGCCGAGGCGGCTGCGGATATCTGCGAAGTCCAGATCCGGACCGAAGCTTTCGCGCAGCTTGTCCAAATGTTCGGCATTGATAAGGAGGACATTGGCTGGATAGCCCATCCTGTCCTCGAAGTCGCGGCACAGACGGTAGATGTAACTCAGCATCGTTGCGGCTCCTTTGGTAGCCTACCCACTTTGACTGTTATGCGTTCCGGTTGGTTCAATCGATTGTGCACACTGTCGTTCACCTGATTTTCTCATACTTTGATGCAAGTCAGTTTTACGACGGGCAATAAGCTGCACCAAGGATATGGCCCGTATTGTTTTGTACCAGTACGGCACAATTTGTCCTGTTAGATGAATCCGGTTCGATTTTAACTTCCAATTTGTCGTTCTGCATGCGTCCAATATGCTTGAACTCTGTGACGATATGATGATTGTGCATGGTTTTGCCGTTATTTTCGCCGCGAACCACCTGCGTGCTTGCCGCTGGAATGAACCGTATTTGCCAAATATCGGCGGAATCAGTCGGTGTGCCATCAAGGCTGACGATATAGGCCCCGTCGCGTTTATCGATATGGACATCTACAGGAAGTCGCGATTGCTTATTGATGCCCATGTATAAGGCGTCCCGATTGCTGCCGACCAGGGCATGTTGGCCGTTGACCACCATTTGCGGTGTGTAAACGCCAGTGCGACCGCCCATAGGCGTGCTGTTGTATTGTCGTTGTCGTCGCGTGAAGTCAGCGTTCGAGAATGGATCGCGCCAACTGCCGGCGGAACCGTAGACAAGATCGTCCCAGTAAT
Source organism: marine bacterium B5-7 (assembly GCA_021604525.1). Lineage (GTDB taxonomy): Bacteria > Pseudomonadota > Gammaproteobacteria > Arenicellales > CAJQKF01 > BQJD01. The sequence goes on from BQJD01000008.1 coordinate 43,263, forward strand.
CCACATGGAACTCCAAGGCGACGACATCATTTCGATTGTCGATCAATTCCTTCAAAAGTATGTCCGCGGGTGGGCAGGAATAACAGCCCTGTGAGGTATAAAGCTCAACAACTGCCCGTGCCGGTGTTCCGCGAGCATCACCGCCCTCATCGGCGCTTGCTGTGCCAATGACAAAAAACAGGGTGAAGATTGCCAGGATTTTGAATCGATAATTCGCTGATAGCTCAACCATTTTCTTCATCATGGGTTTTCTCCATATTGCGGGTTTTGCGCCGCATGTAGATGGTAAACTTGAGGCACCTTTGGCTGGTATTTACCTGATCTTGAATGACGTCATCATGTGAGTCACTCGATGTCATTTGAATTGAATGCCTTTGTAATAGACAACGGCCTTAAGGCATTTAGTTCGAAGTTAATGCCGAAAGTTCACAATTCCTATCTGGAGCTGGTTGATGAGTGAGCAGGATCTGCGACAACTGATTGAAAGTTTGCGTGTTGAAATCGCACGCGTGCCTGAGGGCGATGCCGATGCCCATAGTCGACTTGAGACGATTATTACCGAACTCGAAGCGCGACTTGAAAGCGGCACGCAGTCTGATTTTGACGAGTTGCCTACCGGACTTAAAGGGACTATTCAGGACACGATTCATCAGATCGAGGCCCGTCATCCAGATGCCACGACATTGCTTAACAACATCATGATGACCCTTGCCAATATGGGAATCTAGAACTTAGCGTATGTAGGACGAATCCGGTACACAGCTATAAGCAGGCGTTAAATATAAGCAGCAGTTAACCGTTTAACTGCTGTTATTGCCTGTTGGCTTCTGGTTTGAACCCGGCTCAAATGAAGGTGATGCCGGTAGCATTAATTGAATGCTCGGCCAGATATGCTCAAGCAATAACGGCTGGGCCTCGGCGGTAGGATGAATGCCGTCGTTCTGCATCAAATTGAAATCGAGTGCGACCGGTTCAAGAAAAAACGATTCAAGCGATACATCGAAGTCCTTGGCAAGACGTTGGTAAACGCCGGCAAAGGCATCACTATATGCAGGGCCGTAGTTGGGTGGTATCCGCATGCCGAGCAGTAATACCCGGGCCCTTGAATCAAGACTCTGTTTGATCATGCCGGCGAGATTGTCATACATCTGTTTCACCGGCAGACCACGCAGACCATCGTTTCCGCCAAGCTCGATAATGACAAGATCTGGCTGCTTGCTTTCCAGCAGATCGGGTAAGCGACGAAGACCGCCGGCAGTGGTTTCCCCGCTGATGCTGGCGTTGATGATCTCGAAACCACGACCTTCGAGACGGCGTTGAAGTAACGCTACCCAGCCCCTGTCGGTGGCGACGCCATACGCGGCACCAATGCTGTCACCCATAACCAATAGGGTATATCCGTTTGCTGCGGGTTCTGCTGAAGCAAACGTGCAGGTTGAGCCGATCAGCATCAGGTAACCGATAATCAATTTGGAAATGGCACCAAGACGCCCCATCATTGACGAAGACAATTTCATGCCGATCCCACGGTCAGAAAAGTTTTAAGGTATTTCATGCAATCGAATCCTTCTACAACCAGATCAACCGTGGTGAGCTCCCACGCGCTTTTCAAGAGCGTTCATCTTGGTAATGAGACAATCGATATACTGGAAGACGTTACCCTGAATATTGCCGACAATACCACGGCGGCAGTATCCGGGACTTCCGGATCTGGCAAGACAACGTTGCTGGGTCTTCTCGCGGGTCTCGATACGCCGAGCCATGGTGAGGTGAAGCTGCTGGGAGAATCGTTAAGCGAATTGGATGAGGATCGACGAGCCTCATTAAGACGTGGTCGGGTCGGCTTTGTTTTCCAGTCATTTCATCTCCTGCCCAACCTGACGGCTGTAGAGAATGTGTCGTTGGCCCTGGAAGTTGCAGGACAACCTGATTCCATCGAAACACGGGCTAGTGAAGCGCTTGAGAGAGTGGGTCTCGGTCAACGCCTTAAACATCTTCCTTCACAGCTCAGCGGCGGGGAACAGCAGCGTGTGGCGCTGGCCCGAGCCATGTCAGTGCGTCCGCGAGTCCTGTTTGCCGATGAACCGACCGGCAATCTCGACCATCGAACCAGTAGCCAGATTGCCGATCTGATATTCGAACTGACAACGGAACTGGAAAGCACCCTGGTGCTGGTTACCCACGACCGCATGCTGGCGGATCGTTGCGATGTTCATTATCGTCTTGAAGACGGACGTCTCGTCATATGAAGGCACAATGGTGCTCCCGGTTGGGACAATTCCGGCGTGAGTTTCGTCTGGCGGAATTCCGGCTGTTGCTGATGGCTCTGTTTTTTGTTGCCACCGCGCTATCCGCGGTTGGCTTGTTTGGCGACCGGGTCGAACGCGCCATGCAGCTTCAAACCGGTGCATTGATCGGTGCCGATGCGCTGATTTCTTCGACCCGGCCGATAGCGGATGAATATACGACCCTGGCCAGGGCCATGGGTCTCGATACTGCACAAACTGTCAGCTTCCTCAGCATGGCGGTCATCGACAATGACTCGCGGCTGGCCCGCGTGAAGGCAGTGTCCGACAACTACCCACTGCGTGGTTCAGTCATCAGCCGCGCCATCGCTGACGTGAAGGAAACGACAGGATCAAACGCTGAACCCATCGAAGGTCGCAGTGACGCAATTTTGCAGCCAGGCAATGCGTGGGTGGCAACGTCGCTTGCGCGGGGACTCGATAATACCGATTCCAGCCTGACCCTGGGTCGTTCGACATTCAAGGCAACCCGGCAGATCCTGCTCGAACCGCAGGGCAGTCTCGGATCATTCAGAATCGCACCGCGAATTTTCATACGACTCGATCAACTCGATGACACTGGATTGATATCGCCGGCCAGTCGAGCCAGCTTTCGCTTGCTGGTTCGCGGTACGCAAGCCGAACTCGACCAATTCGCCGATGCCATCGAACCACGTCTGCAACCCTACGAGCGTATGGATGTGGCCGATTTGCGCCGCGATGAAGTCAGCTCCACGGTGGGTCGGGTGGTGTCTTACCTGAATCTTTCCATCCTGGTTTCAGTGATTCTCGCCATTGTCGCCATGGCGCTCGGTGCCCAGGGATTGTGGCGCCGCCAGATACACGCCGGTGCCTTGCTCCGCTGTCTTGGCGGTTCTCATAAAAAATGGCTGCGTAGCCAGGCGTTGTGGTATCTCGGCGTGGCAATTCCGGTGGGCCTTGCAGGTGCCGCATTTGGTGCGCTGTTGCAGTGGTTTGCTGTCATGCTGGTGCACTCGGCAAGCGGTGTATCGTTGCCGCCTCCAGGCATCTCGCCTGTTATTGAAGTGATCACGTTGTCTGTGGTGGCAATTCTCGCCATCATGCTGCCACTGGTATTTGCCCAGGGTCGCGTCCCGGTGATGACATTGCTTCGGTCAGGGCAGGGCGATCGAATTCAGGCCGGTTCAATTGGTGTGCTTTCTGTGGTGATTCTCATTGCCGTATTAAGTGTGGTACTGGCGGGTGATATCAAGCTGGCAGGTATCGTGCTACTCGCCCTGGCTGTGGCCGGTGTGCTTTTCTGGATCATCATCCGCGTGCTGCTTGGTGGCCTCGCCGCTGCGGTGCCGGCGCATTCATCGGCTCTGTATATCGGGCTCAAAAATCTCACCAGCAATGCGCGACGCAGTGCCTGGCTGGCCAGTGCCTTCGGCGTAACGGTGTTTGCGTTGGTGCTTCTGGGCGTGGTGCGAGGCGACCTGTTCGATGCCTGGAGCAAGAGTGTTCCCGCAGATGCTCCGAACTTGTTCCTCGTTAATATCCAGCCGGATGAGGTCGAACCGATTGGACAATTTCTTGATGCGCAGGCCGAATCGCGGGAACGTTTTTACGCAATCTTTCGTGGTCGATTGATAATGATCGATGGGAAAACCGTAAGCGAGGATTCGTTCGATAACGATTCAGCACGTCATCGTGCCAGCCATGAATTCAATCTCACAGAAAGTGATTCGCTGCCGGAAGGTAATCAGTTGATTGAGGGCAAGTCGTTTGCCGTATCGGGACCAGGCTTTTCGGTCGAGGAAGGAACCGCTGAATCATTGGGCCTTGGCATCGGTAGCATACTATTTTTCGATGTCGGTGGAATTCGTATCGAGGCGCCGGTTGTAAATATTCGTAGTGTGCGCTGGGATTCCATGCGACCCAATTTTTTCGTGTTGGGATCGGATGGTTTATTTGCCGATGCACCACGAACCTATATCACGGCTGCGCGAGTCGTCGATAAAACGGGGCGCTTCACGCGCATGGTTAATAAAGATTATCCGGCGGTAACGGTGATTGATCTTGAGATGATCATCAAACGACTTCGCGACCTGGTTGATCAGGCGAGTACCGCAGTCAGTGTGGTATTTCTGTTCACGCTCGCTGCCGCGCTGTTAGTGTTGATCGGCGTGTTGCAAGGGCAGCGTCAGGCACGTCGAGCCGAGATTGCGTTGTTAAAAACGTTCGGAGCCTCACGATCAATAGTGCGCCGGACGGTTGTAGCAGAATTCGCGTTGCTCGGCGCAATTGCCGGTTTGGTGGGTGGCGGTCTGGCACTTTTCAGCGGATATATGCTGGCAGATCAGGTTTTCGGGTTTATCTATGATCCCGCCTGGCGCTGGCTGTTTTTAAGCGCTGCAGGTGCAGCCGTCGTGGTTGGTGCAACGGGCTACTGGTCGATTCGTTCGCTCATGGCGGTGCGACCGGTGCGGCTGCTGGCGGGCTGATCCCAATCGATATTGGTCGAATAATTTACAGATCGAATCCGGATGCGGTCGTTTCTTCGGTTGTTTGAAAGCCGCTATCGCGGTGGAAATCGAAGATCGCCTCGAGAATCTCGTCGGGCGTGTCGCGTATCACAATCAGGTCGAGATCGCGTTGGCTGATTGTACCCTCGCTGATCAAGGTGTCGCGGAACCAGTTGAGCAACCCTTCCCAGAATGACGTGCATACCAGGATTATCGGGATGGGTCGCGCCTTGCCGGTCTGCACCAGCGTCAGGCATTCGATCACTTCGTCGAGTGTGCCGAAACCTCCCGGCATCACCACGTATGCCGAGGCATACTTGACGAACATGACTTTACGGGCGAAAAAATAACGGAAACTGAGGCTCAGGTTCTGGTACTCGTTCGGGGTATTTTCGGTTGCCGGCAGACTGATGTTGAGTCCGACGCTGGGCGATGGACCGTCCGCAGCACCTTTGTTGGCGGCTTCCATAAGACCCGGGCCACCACCGCTGACAACCGAGAACCCCGCCTTTGACAGCGCCCGACAGACATCCTCCGTCAATTCATAATAGGGATGCCCGCTACGGAATCGTGCCGAGCCGAACACGCTGACGGATGGATGGATTCCCGCCAGCTTTTCAAATCCATCGACGAACTCTGCCATGACCTGAAAAATCTTCCATGATTCCCTGGGCAGGTTGATTGACGACGGGTCGGCAAATTCGAACGGTTTATGAGTACGGGTGGGTTCCATTGGGGCAATTCCATTTTAAAGTCTGTTGTCATGGGGTGGTTGTCACGGAGCACACACGCATAAGCGTGAGACGTTATTATCACCGAAGAACAAGCCCGGGTCAGACGGATTCCCGTCGTCCTCGGGTTACAATCAGTTTATAGCGATACTTACAAGAAGGCATCATGGATCAGCTCATTCTCGTCGACGGCTCATCGTATCTATTCAGGGCATTTCACGCCATGCCCTACCTCAACAATTCCGAAGGCGAACCGACCGGCGCGGTATACGGCGTCGTCAACATGCTGAAAAAACTTGAAGCCGATTACGCGCCGACTCATATTGCGGTGGTATTCGATGCCAAGGGCGGCACCTTTCGTAACGAGATGTACGCCGAATACAAGGCCAACCGCCCGCCAATGCCGGACGAACTCCGCTCGCAAATCGACCATGTTCACGCCTCGGTCAAGGCCATGGGCATGCCGCTACTGTGCATACCCGGTGTTGAGGCCGACGATGTGATCGGTACCCTGGCGAACAGCGCCCGCGACGGTGGGGCAAAGGTGATCATAGTCAGCGGCGACAAGGATCTTACCCAGCTTGTCGACGACTCCATTGTCATGGTCGACACCATGAACGATGTGCGCTACGACCACGCCGGCGTTGTGAAAAAATTTGGCGTTCCGCCGGAACGGATCATCGACTTCCTGGCACTGGTGGGCGACACCTCGGACAACATTCCCGGCATTCCCAAGGTCGGGCCGAAAACAGCCGTCAAGTGGCTGGAACAATACGGCTCGCTTGATGGGATCATTGAGCATGCCGGCGATATTAAGGGCAAGGTGGGGGAAAACCTGCGCGATAATCTCGGACAGTTGGCGCTGTCGCGGGCTCTGGTCACCATCAAGTGTGACGTCGATGTCGATGCAAGCCCTGAATCATTGGTGCTCGGCGAACAGGATGACGATGCACTGCGCGATTTATTCGCCCGACTGGAATTTAAAAGCTGGTTAACCCAGTTGGGTGGTGCCTTACCAGATGAGGAATCGGACGAGGACGATGCGATTTACCAGACTATTCTTGACACGGACGCCCTTAAGGAATGGATTGAAACATTGCACGATGCCGGCGAATTTTCCATAGACACCGAGACCACGTCGATCGACGCCATGCGGGCGAAACTGGTGGGTATCTCGTTCAGTGCGACGCCAGGCCATGCCGCCTATTTGCCGGTAGCACATGATTATGACGACGCGCCGGCGCAGCTATCCCTCGATACAGTCAAGAAATTACTTGGCCCCCTGCTTGCGGATCCTGACATTGAGAAAATTGGTCAGAACCTGAAGTACGATCTAAGCGTGCTTGCCAACCATGGCATAGTGCTTGACGGTATCGCATTTGATTCCATGCTTGAATCCTACGTTCTCGACAGCACCGGATCGCGCCACGATATGGATTCCCTGGCGATCAAATACCTCGGCTACAACACGGTCAAGTTCGAAGAGGTCGCCGGCAGCGGCAAATCCCAGGTGACCTTCGATAAAATCAATATCGACGAAGCCACCCGGTATGCTGCCGAGGATGCCGATATCACCTTGCGTCTGCATCAGCATCTGATGCCGCGGCTGGTGGCCGAAAAACGTCTCAACGAGCTGTATCGCAATATCGAGATGCCGCTGGTGCCGGTGTTATCTCGAGTCGAGCGTAACGGCGTGCGGGTCGATGTCGATATGTTGCGTCAGCACAGCGCCGAACTGGCTGAACGTATCGATGAGGTTGAGCGTCGTGCCCATGATGTCGCAGGCGAGTCTTTCAGCATCGCCTCGCCGAAACAGATACAGCATCAGTTGTTCGACAAGCTTGGCCTGCCGGTGATCAGCAAGACACCGAAAGGACAGCCGTCGACTGCCGAGAGTGTGTTGCAGGAGTTGGCAGTCGACTATGAACTACCCGCGCTCATCCTCGAACATCGTGGCCTCGCCAAACTGCGCTCAACCTACACCGACAAATTGCCGGATCTGGTGAATCCCGATACCGGCCGGATTCACACTTCCTATCATCAGGCAGTGGCCGCCACCGGACGATTGTCCTCGTCGGATCCCAATCTGCAAAATATACCGGTTCGAACCCGTGAGGGTCGACGGATTCGTGAAGCGTTTATTGCCGACGACGGCCATCTGCTGGTATCCATCGATTATTCACAAATCGAGCTTCGCATCATGGCGCATTTGTCTGGAGATGAAGGGTTGTTGAAAGCCTTTGCCGAAGGCCGCGACATTCATCGGGCAACTGCTGCGGAAGTATTTGGTGCGACCCTGGACTCGGTGACCGATGATCAAAGGCGTGCCGCCAAGGCGATTAATTTCGGCTTGATATACGGTATGTCGGCGTTCGGCCTCGGTCGTCAGCTCGGTATCGATCGCACCAGCGCCCAGGAATACGTCGATCTTTATTTCGAGCGTTATCCCGGCGTGAAGAATTTCATGGACCGCACCCGTGAACTGGCCCGTGAGCAACACTATGTCGAGACCGTGTTCGGCCGGCGGCTGAATCTTCCCGAAATCAACTCGCGTAATTTTCAACGCCGTCAGTATGCCGAACGCACCGCAATCAATGCGCCCATGCAGGGCACCGCAGCCGACCTGATCAAGATGGCCATGATCAATGTTGACCGCTGGATACGGGAGAATTCGTCGAGTGCAAGAATCATCATGCAGGTGCATGATGAATTGGTACTGGAGGTGCTTGAAGACGATGCCGAGGCCATTGTTAAAACGGTCGGGCCGTTGATGACCGGGGTCGCCAGTTTGAAGGTGCCGCTTGAGGTGGATGCCGGGATCGGACGTAACTGGGCCGAGGCCCATTAGCCGAATGCCTTAAGCGATTTTGTCGCGTGATATTCTAATGTGGCGGCGCGCTTATTTCATAAGGAACTCACCATGATCGATATCGAAGCACTACTGGCAGATGAAGCCGAGGGACTTCTGAACCATCGTTGTACGACCATTTCAAAAGATCAATTGCATCTGCCCGGACCCGATTACATTGACCGGGTAGTGTCGGTTAAGGCGCTTAAAAGCAGCGTACGACGAAATCTGCAACAGGTTTTTGATCATGGTCGGCTCGGGGGTATGGGTTATTTGTCGATTTTGCCGGTCGATCAAGGCGTTGAGCACAGTGCCGGTGCATCATTCGCGCCGAATCCGGCTTATTTCGATCCGGAAAATATTGTCAGGTTGGCCATGGAGGGAGGCTGCAACGCTGTAGCCTCAACGGTTGGTGTACTGGCCTCGGTATCAAATCGCTACGCCCATAAAATCCCTTTCATCGTCAAGCTGAACCATAACGAATTACTGAGCTACCCCAACCAGTACGATCAAACATTGTTTACCTCGGTGGAGCGTGCATTTGATCTCGGTGCCGTCGCTGTTGGCGCGACCATTTATTACGGATCTGCTGAATGTCGTCGACAGATACAGGAGATCAGCGAGGCATTCGAACACGCTCACGACCTTGGCATGGTGACGATTCTGTGGGCGTATTTACGTAATGCCGACTTTAAGAAGGGTGGTGTCGACTATCACGCAGCGGCCGATCTTACCGGTCAGGCCAATCATCTGGCAGCCACCATCGAAGCGGATATCGTCAAGCAGAAACAGGCTGAAAACAATGGTGGTTTTACGGCTGTAAACTTCGGTAAAACCAGCGACCGCGTCTATGACGAATTGACCAGCTCGCATCCGGTTGATCTGGTTCGCTATCAGGTTGCCAATTGCTACATGGGTCGTGCCGGTTTAATCAATTCGGGTGGTGGTTCGGGTCAGAACGATATCGCCCAGGCGGTGCGTACAGCGGTTATTAACAAGCGTGCCGGTGGCATGGGTTTGATATCTGGACGCAAGGCCTTCCAGAAACCCATGGAAGAAGGCATCAAACTCCTCAACGCCATTCAGGACGTTTACCTGTCGAAGCAGATTACAATCGCCTGAGCGCCTGTTTCAGACACGGTTTTCATCGAGCCTTTTGGTAACGCTTTCGATTTTGTCCTTGAGGGTCTGTACCCGATCAATGCGTGTTCCCATTGGCATGGTGGCGTGAATGCGTGGCGCTCCCATCTCGTGAATCACTTCTAAAGTAAAGCCTGATCGCGTTACTCACGACCTTGTATCCGACTTCGATGGGGTACTTAGACGCTTGGATTCACCTCCGGCATGTTTACAAAACGAATAAGAATCATTATCATTAGTATTTTCTTATTGCTTGTAGATTTGGTGTCCAATGTACCGTTATCTGTTCTTACTACTTCTGCTGCTTGTCAACGGGTTGGCGCGTGCCGGGGATTTGCAGCAACTCCTCCAATTAATCGACTACGTTGGTGTCGACTATTCCGAGGCTGTGGCCGATGGCCGGGTGATCAACCAGGATGAATACCAGGAGATGCTCGATTTTTCCGCCGGTATACAACAATTAGTGGCAGGATTGCCTGAGGATGATACCCGGGTGCTTTTAAGAGAGCAGGCCAGCATGCTGTCCAAACGGATTGCTGGTAAGGCGCTGGCGGAAGAGATCAGCGTCCTGACTGCCCGCATGCGGTTGGCTGTTATCAATGGTTACCAGGTGACAGCGATACCAGATCAACCGCCAGACCTGGCGCGTGGCGCCCTGTTATATAACAGGCAGTGTGTCAGTTGTCATGGTGTCACAGGTGACGGAGCGGGGCCAGCGGCGGATGGCATGGATCCACCTCCGGTCAGTTTCCAGGATCACATGCGCTTTTCGCAGCGCACGCTGTACGGCCTGTACAACACCATTACCCAGGGAGTGACTGACACGGCTATGCCGTCCTACCATGAGTTGTCGGACAAAGACCGCTGGGCGCTGGCCTTCCATGTAGGCCGACTCGCTGCTGATCAAACGGTACGCGCGGCGGATGCCGAAAAGCTGTTAGGCGATTCGGCACTCATGCCGTTGCTGGATGTGCATAAGTTTACCGTTACCACGCCAGCCGAGGTCGTGCATGATTTTGGCGAAGGGGGTGGTCAGTTAATGGCTTGGCTACGTAATCATCCGGAAGACCTGTTCAGCAGGCAATCACCCCTGATGTTTTCACGGCATCGGCTTGACGATGTACTGGCCGCCTATCGGGACGCTGATAAAGAGTTGGCCTATCAACTGGCTGTCGAGGCCTATCTGGAAGGCTTTGAACTGGTTGAGCAGGGGTTGAATGCCGTCGATCCGGATTTGCGCGTTAAAATCGAACAGGCCATGACCGGTCTGCGTACGCTAATACGCCAGGGTGCACCGTTGCTCGAACTGGAAGCGGAAGTAGCCGAGATCAAGCGTCAGCTGGATCAGGCAATGGAACGCCTCGATGAGCGCAGCCTCTCGAGTGGAGCTGCTTTTACCGCAGCATTTCTAATCCTCCTGCGAGAGGGGCTGGAAGCCTTGCTGGTAGTCGTCGCACTGGCTGCCTTTCTGGTCAAAACCGAACACCGGGATAGTCTGCGTTATCTGCACTATGGCTGGATCGGTGCACTTGTTGCCGGGTTTTTCACTTGGTGGGCCTCGATGTCGCTTATCGAGATTAGCGGTGCGAGCCGGGAAGTTACCGAGGGTCTGGCGGCGTTACTGGCAACAGCAGTTCTGTTCTATGTCGGTTTCTGGTTGCATAACAAGAGCAGTGTCGCACAGTGGAAACAGTTCATCGAAACCAACGTAAAGCAGGCGTTGAGTACCGGTACGATTTGGGGTATTGCAGGTTTGTCATTTATTGCGGTTTACCGTGAAGTGTTTGAAACCATCCTGTTTTACCAGACGCTCTGGGTACAGGTTGATCAGGTGGGCAAATACATGGCGTTGGCAGGACTCGGAGCTGGCGCCGTTGCCCTGGCGGTGCTGGCCTTGCTGGTGATTCGCTACAGTGCGCGTCTGCCGTTGCGTCAATTCTTCAGTGTGACTGGTCTTCTGATGTTTGTATTGGCGCTGATTTTTGCCGGCAAGGGTGTCGCTGCCCTGCAGGAAGCTGGTTATATTCCCGTGATCCCGCTCAGCATCCCGCGTGTTGAACTGTTGGGCATCTATCCCAATCTGCCTGGATTGTTGCTGCAGCTCGGACTGTTGCTGCTGGCGCTATACCTGTGGTTTTGGCTGCCCGGCAAGCGCCGGGCTACGGAGACCTGATCCCTGACAGCAACATTCCACGGGTCATCCACAGTGCATGGAGAATTGATATTCAGGCTGCGACGTGGCGGGATACCGAAACCCCGACGCCCAGCGATACGATGCACAAATCTATCAAAATGTTCATGATCGGTAATTCTTTGAAATACTGAAGATATTATTATCAGACTGCGCCATGATCACATCGGGTTACACCTCATTAATGTATGGAACATCCATATCGAGGTAATGTCTTATAACTTACCGGAAGCCAAGGATTGCATCCGTCCCGCTCCTCCTCCCTGAGCGGGTGATTCCGAACCTTCGGAGTCTATTATTTAACCCCGGCATACGTCCTGCCTGATACGTGCCGGGGTTTTTTTATGTGTGCTTGATAATTCTCACCGTGCAAGCGCCTATTGCTCCAGCCAATGACCGATGGCATCAATGGCCTCGTCTACACCGGTGCGATCAACTGATGAGAAAAGCTGTACGCTCACGCCTGGTTCATTGTTAAGCAACTTCTTTGTTTCCAACAGTGCAGCAGCCGCACGATTACGACTCAACTTGTCGGATTTGGTCAGTAAAATATGCACTGGCAGGTCGGCTCTGGCAGTGATTTCAAGCATCTGCAGATCGAGAGGGGTCAATGGTCGGCGTGCGTCCATGGGTAAAATCAGTGCGCGTAAAGTCTCTCTGTTAGTCAGATAATCTGTTATCGTCTGTTCCCAATGGCGTCTGACCTCGAGTGGTACCTTGGCATAGCCGTATCCCGGCAGGTCCACAATTCGGCGTCCGCTATCGAGTTCAAAAAATACGATCTGTCTGGTTCGCCCTGGTGTTTTACTCGTTTTTGCGAGCCCGCGTCGTCGGACAATGGTGTTGATGGCGCTGGATTTGCCAACATTCGATCGCCCCGCGAATGCCACCTCGGAGAGTGTCTCCTCGGGCCATTGTGATGGCAGATGGGCGCTGATTATGAAGCGGGCGCTGTTAAGATCAATCGCAGTGACTTTTCTGGATTCATTCATCGTGTTTTGATGCTCGGAATTGACGATTACCGGGAAATCGGATATACGAAGGCGGCTAACTTTTATACGACGTCGCGCGATGGTAATGTCCCCTGTACAGGCGGGCCTTTGTTAAGGCTCGCTTTATTACAATCACTGACGTTGAATGCTTTTTACATCATTTTTCAAGGAGTGTCCCATGAACTTCATTCGCCTTGGCGTCGCAATGAGCCTATGTGGCAGCCTGTTCGCAACCGCTGGTGTAATGGCCCAGGGTGATGCTGAGGCCGGCGCCGGTAAAATTCAGGTATGTGCAAGCTGTCACGGACAGAACGGTGCCAGCAACAATCCTGAATTTCCTTCACTGGCGGGACAGGTGCCGGGTTATCTTGCCAAACAGCTTAATGCCTACAAAAGCGGTGCACGTGAAAATTCCATTATGACGGGTATGGCGTCAGCCCTGTCAGATGAAGACGTTAATGACATCGACGCCTACTTTTCGTCGCTTAAGCCGCCGGTTCGAAGCCTTGATGAATCGCAACTTGAAGATGCCAGGAAAGGTGAAAAAATTTATCGAGGCGGTTATCGGCCATTTGCAATTCCTGCCTGTATGGCCTGCCACGGCCCGGGTGGACATGGTATCCCACCGACTTACCCGCGCGTTTCCGGGCAACAATCAGCCTATCTTGAGGCTCAGCTTACAGCTTTCAAATCTGGCCAGCGCAAGCATGACATCATGAATCCGATCGCCTTCAAGCTGTCGTTGTCACAGATCAAGGAACTGGCGCTGTATATGTCAGCCGTTAATTAATAGTATCGCGGGTAATTTTTCGAACATTCGTTAGTTCATGAGCAAGTCGACAAATAAATCAGATTGCTCAAGGGTATTTAAGAAAGCTAAACACCCAGACAAAATAAACCCCCTCATGTTGAGGGGGTTTTAATCAGCTCGGATTCGGTGGGGGTGCTTTGAGGAAGGAATAACCGAGCCGGATGATTGTTGGCAATCTGAGTTGCCGCAAACCATTGGAGTAGATGCTACTCGTACCCCAATTACACCCGCAACTGCTTTGCGATTATCGGTAACGAATTGCAGACAAGCGGCATGCCGACTTGAATACCCTGAAAAACCTGTTGTTTCAATATTCGGGCGAGGTCCTGTAAAAACATAATTATTCAATGGTTTAGCCATGAGTACCATGTAAGTAGAGTTACAATAATTTATGAGCCAAGTACCTGCAGATGGCAAACCCTGGGCTGGACGATTCAGTCAGGACACTGATCGTGTCATGGAGAACTTTTCAGCATCCGAGCATTTCGATCGGCGTCTTTACCGGCACGATATCGAAGGCTCGAGGGCGCACGCGAAAATGCTTGCCGCTGCGGGGATTTTAAGTGCTGATGAGTACGAGGCCATCATCGATGGCCTCGGTACGATCCGGGAACAAATCGAAGCCGGCGAATTCAACTGGAGTCAGCGGCTTGAAGATGTTCACATGAATATCGAATCGCGTCTCACCGATCTCATCGGCGATGCCGGTAAAAAACTTCATACAGGCCGCTCCCGTAATGATCAGGTTGCCACCGATATACGCCTGTTCGTTCGCGAGGCCATAGATGCTATCGTGGCTCGACTTGGCGTTCTCCAATCGGTGTTGGTTGAGCGTGCCGAAACAGAGGCCGACACAATCATGCCCGGCTTTACGCATATGCAAAGCGCCCAACCAGTAACCCTTGGTCATCACCTGATGGCTTGGGTTGAAATGCTGGATCGCGATGCTGGTCGCTTCAATGATTGTCGCACGAGGTTGAATGTCTGTCCGCTCGGTGCGGCTGCGCTGGCTGGCACATCCTATCCAATAGATCGTGAGATGACCGCCGAAGCACTGGGTTTCGATACGGTGTCGGGTAACTCGCTTGATAGCGTATCGGACCGCGATTTTCTGATGGAGTTTAATGCCGCTGCCGCAATCCTGGCAGTGCATTTGTCGAGAATCGCAGAGGAACTGGTGCTGTGGTCGTCCGAGCGATTCGGTTTCGTGGATCTGGGTGACGCCTTCTGTACCGGTTCGAGCATCATGCCGCAGAAAAAAAATCCCGATGCCGCCGAGCTGGTACGTGGCAAATCGGCACGTGTAATCGGTAATTTGATGGCTCTTCTGGTCCTCATGAAGGGTCAGCCGTTGGCGTATAACCGCGACAACCAGGAGGATAAGGAACCCTTGTTCGACACGCTCGATACGGTGGTTGCCTGCCTTGATGTCTACATTGCCATGTTTCCCGGCGCACAATTCAATCGACCGCGGATGCTTGCGGCGGCGTCAGAAGGTTTCGCCACCGCCACCGATCTTGCCGACTATCTGGTGCGTCGTAACATGCCGTTTCGCGATGCCCATGAGATCGTAGGCAAGGTGGTAGCTGCTGCCATTGACAAGGGATTGCGCCTGGATCAACTCACGCTTGAAGAATTGCGCGTGTTCTGCAATGCAATTGACGAGGACGTTTTTGAGGTTCTGACGCTTGAAGGTTCGGTTAGTGCACGTGACCATATCGGCGGCACCGCACCCGCCCAGGTACGCAAGGCCATTGCATCCGCTCGTCTGCGTCTTAAAAACGGATGATGTCCGCACGTGGCAATTCGATTAGGTTACAATCAGATCCTGGCACCGACGCGTATGGGCGCCGGACATCTTTGACCAAGCTTGTAGGGGCAGAAGAATGACCAGGCTGTGGATGAAACTCATCGTGATAACCGCGCTTTTGGCTGTCCTCGGGGCTTGTGGCCAGAAAGGCCCGCTGTACCTGCCCGATTTGCCTGATGACAACAGTGGTGATGATACGGCCGCTGAGCCAACTTCCTGACATGGGTGAGGCTTGCCGTTTTCACGGTTTCCCACCGACGCTTCACCACCTACGTTAATCAAGGCCGCTTTTAAGGCCCCGTTAAGGAGTCATCTGCGGTGGATTATTTTGAATACCGGGACGGTATTTATCATGGAGAGGACGTTTCCCTTGAAACGATAGCCGCGACCGTCGGTACACCCTGTTATGTCTATTCGCGGGCAACACTCGAGCGTCATTGGCACGCCTTCAACGATTCATTCGGCGATTATCCGCATACCGTTTATTACGCCGTAAAAGCCAATTCCAATCTGGCTGTACTCAATGTTCTGGCTCGACTCGGTTCCAGCTTCGATATCGTTTCGATTGGTGAGCTTGAACGGGTTATACACGCCGGAGGCCGGTCTGAGCAGGTAGTTTTCTCCGGAGTCGGCAAACGGCTCGATGAAATTGAACGCGCCGTCGATGTCGGTATCCAGTGCTTTAATATTGAAACGGTTGCCGAGCTGGATCGCATTGAATCGACCGCTGCCGCCAAATCGTGTGTGGTCAATATTGCGGTGCGAATCAATCCGGATGTGGATGCCGGCACGCACCCTTACATTTCCACCGGATTGAAGGAAAACAAATTCGGACTTACGGCAGACGATGCCATCGATGTATATCGACGTGCGGCCGCTTCCGCGCATCTCAATGTCAGCGGCGTGGCCTGTCACATCGGTTCCCAGTTAACCCGCATGGAACCATTCGAGGATGCCTTTGCGCGGGTGCTTGAATTCGTTGGGCGTCTTGAAGGTGAGGGGATCTCGCTGGATCATATAGACTTTGGCGGCGGCCTCGGGGTTCGATACCGGGACGAGACGCCACCCCATCCGACCGAGTATACCGAGCGACTGGTAGCGTGCTTGAAGCAGCACGGTGTGAGCTTGCCGGTCACCATCGAGCCGGGTAGGGTAATCGCTGCCAATGCCGGCGTGTTCCTGACCCGCATCGAATACCTGAAGGATACGCAAGCACGCAATTTCGCCATTGTCGATGGCGCCATGAACGATCTGATTCGCCCGGCGCTATATCAGTCATGGCAGGAAGTTGTATCGGTCAGGAAGGCTGACAAGTCGGTGCCACAGCGCACCTACGATATTGTCGGTCCGGTCTGCGAATCTGCGGACTTTCTCGGCAAGGAGCGCGAATTGGCCGTTCGTGCCGGTGATCTCCTGGCCATACGTTCGGCTGGGGCCTATGGCCACGTCATGAGTTCCAATTATAATGCCCGGCCGAAACCGGCCGAAGTCATGGTCGACAAGGATCGTTTTTATGTCATACGAGAGCGCGAAACAATTGAGCAAATGGTGGCGGGAGAACATCTCCTGCCCGAGTAGATCTGTGCGAATCCTGTTTTTAATCCTGCTGCTCGGCGCAGGGCTATCCGGATGCGCGGTCAATCCCGTGACCGGTAAGCAGAATTTTGTGCTGATATCCGAGGAGCAGGAACTGGCCCTCGGTCGACAGGCACACGAAGGGATTTTGAAACAATACGGATTGTACGACGATCAAGAACTCGAGGAATATGTTTCCCGGGTAGGTGAAACCCTCGCTCGCAACAGCCATCGCAGCAACATTCCCTACAGTTTTTATCTGCTCGATTCGCCCATGGTAAATGCCTTTGCGTTGCCGGGCGGTTATGTCTACATAACCCGCGGCATTATGTCCTTTATGGAAAACGAGGCACAACTCGCTGGTGTGCTAGGCCATGAGATCGGCCACGTGACCGCGCGCCATGGAGTCCGTCAGCAAAGCCAGGGAATGGTCATCGGAGTCCTTGGTGGTGTTGCTGCGGCAGCGACCGGTAGTTCCGCGGTGGGTGATTTGTCGAATGCTCTCGGTTCAGCCTTGATCAGCGGTTATGGCCGGAGTCATGAACTCGAGGCAGATCGCCTGGGCGCCGAATATCTGGCCAGAAGCGGCTATGACCCGAGTGCAATGATCGAGGTAATTGGTATTCTCAAGGATCAGGAACTCTATGAAACAGCCAAGGCCAGGGAAGCAGGTCGACAACCCAGCGTATATCACGGTGTGTTTGCCTCCCACCCGCAGAATGACGATAGACTGAAAGAGGTGATCGCTGCCGCTGGTCAGCCCGTGAATGGCCGTCGTCCGGTTGACCGGGAGGCGTTCCTGAAGCGTCTCGATGGCATGGTAGTAGGCGATTCAGCCCATCAGGGGGTTATTCGAAACGGGCACTTTCTGCATGCGAGTCTGAATGTTTTCATTGATCTGCCGGCAGGCTGGGAGAGTGAGAATCGACCCGATCGGCTTATTTCCGTTGCCCCCGATCAAAGCGCAGTGTTACAGATTCTGCTTGATACACGAAAGGACAATGAGAGTCCGCGAGCCTACATAGATCGTGAATTTCCACAAAGTGAAAGCCGCCGCGCCTTGACCGTGAATGGTTTCGATGCGGTTACTTTAGTGGATACCATCAACACACCATTCGGCAAACGACCTAGCCAGCTGGCAGCGGTATTTCGTGACGACGATATATTCCTGTTTGCCGCGGCAAGTCGTGACGGCAACACAGTAGCTTCATTCGATGACACGGTGAGGTCTTTGAGATCATTGACAAATGCCGAACGCCAGCTTGCCAAACCTCATCATATCGATCTGGTTCGCGCTGAAAGTGGCGATACGTTTACCTCCATCTTGCGCAAGCAAAATCTGCATGACGATATCGATGTCGATCGTTTGCGGCTCTTGAACGGACGATTTCCTGACGGTGAGCCACATTCGGGAGAGTTAATCAAAATTGTCAGGTAAGGGTTCACCGGATCAACCCAGGCGACGGTAATTGGTAATAAATTCCATTGTCCGTTCTATTGCTCAAAAACGTGTGATATTTACCCTGCAAACGCCGTGTTACAGGTGATTTTCATTTGACTGCGCTTGATGCGGCGCTACAATGAAACACGAACGAGCCGTACTGACGGCATGACTCACACTTAAAATATTTCCGAGGTATCTTGATGATTACACCCTCGTTTCGCAGTCTGTTTCCCGCTGTGGCTACAGTAGCCGGTATTCTTTTCCTCGGTGGTTGCGTGGCAACCGCCAAGCAGGCGCCACCACCTGCAACCGCTGCGGCCACCCCGGCTCCGGTGGTACTTGTCGGTGATGCCGACGGAGACGGCGTGCCGGATGATCAGGATGCTTGTCCGGGTACTCGTCCAGGCGCCACAGTGGATCATAAAGGGTGTGAGGTAATCGAGCGGCTCGACAGTGCCCAGTTCGAGTACGATTCCGCGGCTCTTACACCGTCGGCGCTGACAGTAGTGGATCGTGTCGCAGCTCGGATTATGAGTGTGGGTAATCGCAAGTTTGAGGTGGCCGGGCACACCGATTCCAAAGGTACCGACGAATACAATGACAAATTGGGTCAGCGTCGCGCCATTGCGGTTTACGAAGCACTGACACGGTCCGGTGTTCCTGCCAATCAGCTGGTGATTCGAAGCTATGGTGAAACCCAGCCAATCGCGCCAAACGCCAATGCGGATGGTAGTGACAACCCGGAAGGCCGGGCCTTGAATCGGCGCGTTGAAATTGTCGAGTTGGCGATGTAATACCCGCTTGCCGAGCTTCCACTAACGTCGCTTCCCGAACGGAAGACAGACGTTTTAAAAAAGCCCCGCACCGTCAGGTGTGGGGCTTTTTAATCTACAGATGTTTAATCGAGATTATGATCTTGCGATTGATTGACCGCTTAATCCGTAATCTGATCAGCTATCAAGCCGACCCATCAGTTTGTCGCGAATTAACCCGCCCCGCCGAAGCAGGGTCAAGCGTGTTCGTCTGTATCGTGTCAACCAGTTACGCCACTGCCGTTCATATTTGACACTGATAATGGCGGCATGGCGGCCAAAAAATATTCGTGAATTGATTGCCAGCAGATCGCCAATCCGCGGTCCGTTGGCGACACCGCTAATGCCCAGCATCTTCCACAGAAGGACGATTTTTAACATCCGTACACAGCCCGTCCCCGAGGCATCGAAGCGGTCAGTTGTTACGCGTTTTGAAGTCATGATCCAAGTAGCTTGATAGCGTGGCGAATATAATAAAATAAACGCACCAGGGGATCGAAACGCAACCGTTTAAGTGATAGATCCCAAAGCGTTCGATTGGCGTGAATGATTTTTCGAACTCGTCGTGAGGGTTTATGTCGGCCGGCAAAATCATCCTGATGAGAACGATGCCTGATCCGATCAACTTCGTTAGTGGACGGAAATGCCAGTCGCGCTGTTAGTAACCACTTGATCCAGGGCTTCAGGTGATGAGCGCTATAGCCGGTTACCGCCATGGCAGCGGCAAAGCGCGGTGCGGCGTCAAACACGCCTTGCCTCAACGATGCGTAGTACTCGTTTTGTTCTTCTTCGGCCATGGCCGAAGCATCAATGGTCTCCCTGAAAACCGGCTCCACCGAAGCATAGCGACGCTGATACCCGACCACGCTCGGATGAGGCGCTCGGCAGGTTTCCTCGAATAAATCCTTGACGGTTTGTACGAGACTTTCCGGAAAACTGAATCGCATGGCGTCGTATACGATACCGCGAACCCGTGACTCGTGATTATCACGATAGGGCATCAAACGGGTTGCGCCCAGCAACAGGCCGTGTATCCGGGGTTTGTGGAGCCGATGAGAAATTGCGTCGACCAGAAAATGTTGTATGGTGCCGAGCCAGCCGATATCTACAAGAGCAACGTCGGGTTGATCGAAAAAACCTTCCTGGTTCAGATAGCTTTCGAGACTGAGCTGGGCGGGTCGTGCCTGACGACGAACCTCATCCTGAAATGACTCATCAAGCAGCAGATCCTTGAATTTACGTCTAATAGCAGGCGTTGTACCTGGTGTCATCGGTCCGATCGGATCGTGGACGCTCAGGTCGTGCGATTCCAGATACGGCAGTAACTGCTCGATATCCAGGGAAAAGACCCGGCAGACATCGCTGAAGTCGCGACTATTGGCAGGAAGCAGGGCGGCATGGGCACTGAGCTCGGATAGCCCACTACGGGCACACGATGCCTTGGCAAGTGCCAGTCGGCTGACATACAGATAGCTTGTCTCGGGAAAATCACCTTCCGGTGCAAGGCAGGGAAGCATTTCCTCAAACACACGCATCAGGGTCCAGCCCTCACGTGAGCAGAAGTACAATCGCCTCACCTCGTTGGTGCGACAGTATTCAAGGACGGAAAGACAAAAGTAACTCAGTATCGGTCCGAGAAAGTTGTAGCCATCGCGATACAGATCCGGTACTTCCTGATTTTCTCCTTCAAGCGGTAGCATGAGTTGCTGCACGTAACGGCCGCGCAACAGGGCGCTGTTTCGTGCCCTGGCATACATCTCGCGAGCGACACCCAGCCGGTGCTTTTCCTTAAGGTCGCGAATGACAAAAGCCTTGATGCCAAATTCATCGGGCATCAGACCGTCGGAAATCGGATTGTCGCCGACATGAAGCCAGCGTTCAGGATTTAGCCCAAAACGTTCCGCCATCAACGGCCATGCACTGCCAGATGCCTTGGCGCGAAATGAGTCGGCTGAAGAAATAACGTCCTCTACATAGTCATCCAGGCCTTTGTCGGCAATGAGTTGTTTCAGATAGGTAGCAGGCAGATATATGTCGGAGACCAGGAACACCCGTTTTTTGAGTCGGGAAAGCTCTTCCAGCCAGATGGCCAAAGGCTCACGCACCACCAGCATTGATGATTCCATGAGCATTTCGAAAGCGCCGACTTCTTCGAGTAATCCGTCTGGAACCGGACTGCCGAAAATCTTCTCCAGCAACTCCCTCATAAAGTTGTCATAACAGGCTTCATGATCGGGAAACCGTTTGCCGTTGCGGTCGCGCTCGGCCTGTTCGATTTCGTTACGGGTCTCCCAGACACGTACGGCAGTCCACTTGATATCACTCATAGCGGCGATGTCGGCAATAAACTTCGCGACTGGTCGTTTGACCTCATCCGGATCGTGAACGCGGCGTACTAACAGCGTGTCGAATACATCGAGAGTGACGCAGTCCACCTCATCAAGGTGAGATGATGTGGCTGTTATCAGTTGTTGAAGGTCAAAACAGGTCTGCGCAGTCACTTGACAAATTTCCTCTTGATCCTGCCCAAAGCACGTTGGGTAAATGATGAAGCGACAGCCGGCTGTTGGCGGTTTACAGCGGGTTTGAGCTGCCTTCTAACATCGATCAATTCATGTTCGAGTTCGATGAGGCGCGATGCTCCGGTGTCAACGTATGTTCGAAGCTGTTCGGGTAGTCGCGCCAGCATATAGCGGCGAATCACATCCCGATCCTGTTCGCGGCCGATAATGGCAGCCTCAGATAGCGTGTTACCCTGGTGAATGCGATAACGTAGCAATTGTTCGTCAGCAAGATAGACGGTTTGTGCTTCGGCAGCCAGCAAAAGTCGGAAAACGTAATCGTAATCATGCAGGTAACGTATCGGTGCAAAGCCGCCGACCAGTTGGCCGAGTTCGCGCGTCATGAATATATTCGACGTAGTGACCATGAAGTTGCCACGCAGGAAACCACGATATAAGTCATTTTTCTCAAAGTAGAATTGACGATTGCGTTGATGCCAGTCATTCCAGGGATGGGTCGTGTCCACCAGCGAATGGCCATCATCGTCGATGGGTTCGACATCGGTGAACACGAAACGCGCACCGTTTTCACAGATGTCCACAAGGTGGGCAAGTCGTTCGACATGGTAAAAATCGTCGGAATTAAGGATGGCAATGTATCGACCTTTGGAACGCCCAATGGCAGCATTGAGTGCATTGTACGCATCCTGGTTTTGCTGGTAATGGTAGCTGAGCCTGGCGTCACGAAAGCTGTGGATGATGTCGGCTGTTGAATCGGTCGAGCCGTCATCAACGATTACCAGTTCGAAATCCCCGAAACTCTGGTCGAGCACGCTGGTAATGGCATCGGCAATAAAACGTTCGTGGTTATACGCCGGCATGACGACCGAAACGGCGGGCGATGACATGTATTGGATTCGTTATGTGTCGGTTGGTGTGGTCGCCAAAAGCAGCCAGTTCGAGTTGAACAGCGCCTACATTGCACCGGAAACCTGGCTTAACATCACAGGAATTTAACTTTTCCGGGCCTGCCTGCTATCGGGTGTTCCGAAGCAATCGGCTATACTAGCGGATTAAAAGATTCTTGTCAGGACGCCTTTTGCGTCCTGTTTTTCGTGATTGGGCAAGCTATCGCCGACTATCGGGGTTTAGTGTCGGGGATTGAAGGGAAAATGCAAATTTGAGCGAGATGTCGAATGGGGCGGTCATTGTGCCTTCCGGGGGTGCTTGTGCAAGACACCACCCCGGGTTAATTGCCGTCGGGATTATCATCAGTATATTGTTGACGCAGTGGGCGATCCATGTCGATGGCATCATCAATAACGATGGTGTTCATTATATTCTCACGGCCGAGCATATCGCTGCCGGCGAATGGAAAGAGGCCTTCGAAACTTTCAAGTGGCCAGCTTATTCATTCCTGATTGCCCAGGTGCAGATGGTTACCGGGGTCGGATTCGAGAATGCAGCCCATATCGTCACTACGATTGGATTTACCCTTGCGGTGCTTGGGTTCGTATGTGTCGTCCATGCCCTTGGGGGCCGTCAAAGGGTGCTGTGGCTGGCATTGGCGGTTGCTTTTGTGTATCCCGGGATTAATGAATTCCGCTCTTATCTGATTCGCGATTCGATCTTCCTTGCCTGTTATCTGTTCGCACTCTCGTCGTTCATTCGCTATGCGTATCATCCAGCACTATCGCAGCTACTCATTGGTACGCTATTGCTCATCATGGCGGCATTGTTTCGAGTGGAATCTGTCGCGTTGCTTTGCCTGATTCCGGTTTGGCTTGCTTCGGGGGTCGGCACCCGGGCACCTCACCCACTGTTGCTTCTTGGTTATCTTGTTGTGGCGTTGCCGCTGGTGACATTATTTTACTGCTGGTGGGTATATCGGCCCGATGATGTTAGCGCTATCACCGATATTTTTACCGATCCGTGGCAATTTATTACCCTGGCATTCGAGCAACTTGGAGCCGAAATCACTACCCATGATGCCGTCGGCCAACATATCTCGACAAGTGAATTATTATCCGCGTTAGGGATTACCCTCTGGATCGTGTTAAAGGCGACTATCGAAGCGATATCCGTCCCCTTCGCCTTGATTTTGTGCCTCGAGGCCTGGCGGCGACGATTATTTTTCGGCTCAACAGAACCCGTACGCCGGTTGATTGTGTCGATAATCATTGTTCATATAGTGATTCTGGTGATATTTGCCTTCGCCAAATCGTTCCTCGCTCCGCGATATCCTGTAGCCCTGGCCATGACCTTGGTGTTGGCAGTTCCCTTTGCACTTGACCGATACATTACTCATTGGGGGCAGATGGAATCGGGGCTCCGCCGTGGCTTGCAGATTACTCTGGTGGCGTTTTTTATGGGGGTCAATCTTGTCGAAGGATTGAATAATTACACCGACAAAACTTACTTGAAAGACGCCGGTCACTGGTTCAGGAAGCATGTCGCCGCGGACGCTCGAATCGCGTCCAATGACATGAAATTCGTGTTTTACGCTAATCGCTATGCGGAGAAATGGGTCGCATTTCGGGATAAGAAAGAATTTTTGGAATTTCTCACATCAGATCAATGGATGTTCAAGGACTATCTGGCCATCAATGTCCGTCGCAAGGATAAAGGCCTCATGCAATTAATCGATGAAAATCTTCATCAAAAACCCATCAAGCGCTTTGATAGCGACAAAGGAGATTTTCTGCTTGTTTACTACACCGGTGACGATTAATCGGGAGACCTCACCATGAGTTCGATTAATTGACAAGATCTTGTGGCATTGATACTGCCTGGGGCGTGACTGCATTGGCGTTCTGGTATAAAGTTGCGGCGCTGTGTTGTGCGGATTGCTTCCGCATGAGCCGATTTTCGCGTTTGGTGCAATGCGATTTCCGATGCAGGCGGCTTTCGGGTCAGCTGTACATTTTCAAGACATCAACTGGATAAGACACCGGGATTGGTATGGTAACTCGTTCTTTTTCAAAGCTCGCCGTCATTTTGTCTACTGCTGGAGTGTTGGCCGTCCCGGCATACTCGTTAGCCCAGTCACCGATCACCGCATCGCTCGATACGGGCGTTGATAATGATCAAATGACAGACGTTCGTGTTCCGGGTTTCGATTTCGTCGACAATGACGCCGATACCAACGACCGATCGTCCAACAGCCACGGAACTTTCCAGGCGCTTATTTATCACGATCATGCACCAACATCGAGGTACATGTCGATTCGTACCTACACCGGCAATGGCGACAGCGGCAAGATGTTGTTGTCTCGCGGTCAGGCTGCGGTCGATTTCGCCTTGGCTAATCCGGCCGTTAAAGTACTCATGATCAATCGGCTTCAGCCGATTGACGCCGGGCGGCTTCAAACGGCTGCCAAACGTGATGTCACTGTACTCATTAACTCCGGCAATCAAGGCCAGCCGAATCCACAGGGTAGTGCTACCTTGATACCGCAGCTCGGCGGCAAGGGCCTCATTGTTGCCGCTCATACGGAGGATGGTACGATCTGGAGCAAGAGTAACCGCCCCGGTCCAGCATTCGCAGAGCATACAATCACTGCCTTATACAATACCCCGCGAACCGATGTTGAAGGAACGTCTTTCGCGCTGCCACGAGTGGCGGCTACGGCTGTTCGACTCAAAACACTCGATCCGCACCTGACTCCGTTTCAAATAGTCGAGATTATCAAGCGCACCGCTCGTGATGCCGGCGCGCCCGGTGTCGATAGCGTATACGGTTACGGCCTGCTTGATGCCAACGCTGCTTTTCAGGCAGTTGGTACACCAGTAGTGCCTGACGGTGGGGGTGGCGGAGGCGGGGGCGGAGGTGGTTCATCCGCCGGTGTGGCAGTGGCCGGTGCGCTGGTCATAGGCGGTGGATTGTACGCTCTGATCAAACGCAACAAGGAACTCAAAAGAACCCTTATCCTCGATGATTATGGTCGCAGTTTTATAATGGATATGAGCGTTGCCACAACCAAACGTGACCGTACACCGTCACTCAATCTTGTTATGGCCGATCTGGAACGCGAAGACCGTGTCATGCAAATTACCGATAACGAAGAGGTAAAGAGTTACGCGGTGTTGAGCACAAATCGCGACAATTTTCGCGCTTTGGATGATGTAAACGATCTCGACTTCCGGGGTACTGAAGACGTGTCCTATTCGTTTCAGAGTGAGTACAGCTCGGGTCGAAAATTCGGTTTCGCGCTAAACGATTCCCAGCGCAGTGCTTTCGGCGCCATGTCACTGATCGACGAGGGAGCCTCGAAGATAGATTTTCTCACTACCGAATCGGTAACCGTCCCTTTCATGGGCTTCACCGATCAGGGCATCAGTTCCATGATGCAGTTCCAGCCAGCAGATCGTATTAATGTCAAGGTCGGTTTGTCGGCCAATGACGATCAGCAACAATGGGGTCTAGAAAGCGACAGCGCATTCTTCGAAACCAGCTACGAAACGCCACGTTACGGACTTGCGGTTCAGGTGGGCGAATTGTATGAAGATGGTAGCCTGTTTGGTGGATCCTCCAGTGGCGCTTTTAGCGTCGACTCCGCAAAAACTTTGTCAATCGGGTTGTCCGGGCGCTACAGCCTGACTCCCGAAACATCTTTGATCGGCAGTTATACTCGTGGTTTCACAGATGTAAAGCATAAACAACCCAGTCTACTGAGTAATTTTTCGACAATCGAAACTGACAGCTTCGGCGCAGGTCTCATCAGTCGCAATCTGTTTACGCGAGGCGATGCGTTCGGAGTTGGATTTTTCCAGCCTTTGCGGGTAACCAGTGGGGAAGTGGATACCACCGTTCCATATGCGCGGGATATCGAAGGCAACATATATTCCAACTCGGGTCGCTACAGTCTCGTCCCCGATGGCGCCGAGCATGTATATGAGTTGTATTACAGCGTCGATCTTGGTCACAAATCACGACTTGGCACTCACCTGATGTATCGTTCAGAGCCATGGTCTGACGCCGATGCCCAGAGCGAAAGCGTGGTTATGTTCACACTCGACAAGGCGTTTAATTAGCTTTTTGTTAGTAGTCAACGACACCATTCGGTGACTTCTGACCTGGGCAAGTTGGCATTTGTTGTTTGCGAATGGCTGGTGAATCCCATACTTTGCTTTACTGCCAAGCAGATATAATTTGGAAAAGCTGGAATTTGCCCGCTAGCGTGTGAGTCCAGGTGTACTGGTCGGCCGGATTAACGAAGACAATGTCACCATGCATTATCGTCATCTCGCCTGATATTTGTGGGTAAAACCCATCGCGGGCCAAAGGAAATCAGATCGGAGCGAGACCGGTCGGGCTAGATAAATGATTGATAAGCCGGTTCGCGTTCTTTTCATCAGTACACAGCCATTCTTCGAGTGGCGCGGCAGCTCCATACGCGTCAAGTTTAACATGTTGGCGCTTGAGTCCCTCGGAATCAAGGTTGATCTCCTGACTCTGCCGATTGGCCGCGATGAGCCTGAGATAAAATCAGATATCTACCGGGTGCCGCGAATTCCGTGGATATCCGGGGTGCCGATTGGCCCATCTTTACCCAAACTGATATTTGATATTTTTATTCTTTTCAAGGCATTCTCTCTTGGATTTAGAAATCGCTATGATGTGATTCATGCGACTGAAGAGGGCGGTATGATCGCTTGGCTGGTTGGTCGTCTGAGTGGTGCGAAAAGTATTTATGAAAAGCATTCGGATCCCTCTTCATATCGCAAGAAGGGCCTTAGAAACCTGTTGATGAAAGCATACCAGGCAACTGAAATCTTCACCGCACGTCACGTCGACAGTGTGATTTGCACAGGTCCAGGTCTTGTACAGCAAGTGCGGAGATATACGCCTGATGCAACTGTTTGGCATATTGCCGATGTGCCGTCTTCTCGCTTTGAGCCGAGTGTCGATGACGTCTCTTCTGCCCGTGAGTTGTTGCAGGAAGATCCTGAGGAGGTGTTGGTGACTTATGTTGGATCGTTTGCCGTCTATCAGGGGATTGATTTACTGTTTGAAACAATTCCCAAGGTGATTGCGAACCATCCCAAAGCCAGATTTGTCGTTGTCGGTGGTTCTGACGAGGAGATTGTCCAGTATCGACAACAACTTGGTGATGTGGCTGCTCGAGTTCGATTTACCGGTGAGGTGGCGCCTGATACCCTGGCCGCATACCTCAGCGCCTCTGATATCCTGTTGGCGCCACGCCGTGCTGGGATCAATACGCCGCTGAAAATTCTCGATTATTTCAAAGCGGCAGGCGCTATTGTTGCCACTGACAACGAAGCCAACCGGCTTATTGTGGATGAAACATGTGCCCTACTGTGCGAGTTCAACCCCAGCGCGTTCGCCCATGCCATCGGTGAGTTGATTGATTCGCCATCGCTTCGAAAGACACTGGCTGACGAAGGGTATCGGCGTTATCAGACAACATTCAATTTTGAAACATTTCGGCGCCTTCTCGGCGAAGTGTATCTCCAACTAGTCGGCAACAACCGGGGTATCAATGCGCTATCACATTGACAGCCATGTTCATATCTACCCCTTCTATCGGGTGGAAACCACACTTGAATCACTGATCGACAACATGACAGGCAGCGATGATCACGCGGTCCGGTTGGGTTGCCTGACTGAGCGTCATGACTGTTTTCTGTTTGACCGCATTGCCAGTGGTGAAGTCGAGTCGGTCAATCGTTCGTTTGAAATCAATAGATTGAATGAGACTATGCTGGAGCTGGTGCGATTCGATGGTGGCGCCAGTTTGTATCTCGTTGCGGGACAGCAAATCGTTACTGCTGAGAATATCGAGATTCTTGCCCTTAACACGACGCGTCGGGTCGCGGACGGTCTGTCAGCAGCGAACACGGTTACCTCGGTTCTTGAATCAGATGGCCTGCCGGTTATTGCCTGGGCACCTGGAAAATGGTTTTTATCCCGTGGCTCGCTGGTCAGAAGTCTGCTCGATGAGTTCAGCCCGCAAGAGATCGCACTTGGAGATACCAGTTTACGGCCACGCGGTTGGTTAACACCGTTTATAATGCGCACCGCGCGTCAACGCGGCTTCAGGATATTAATCGGCTCTGACCCATTGCCTGTGGCTGGAGAAGAGTGTCGGGCCGGTTGCGTGTATTCAAGAGTCGAAGTGAGCGGTGAGATCGATTGCGAACCCGTTGACATCATGAAACGTCTGCTCTCGATTCCGGTGTCATCGATTCGAAGTGACGGTCGACGGCTGTCGCCAATAACAGTGGCGAGACGCTTGTTGGCTCATTCAAATGCGTCATCAAAATCAAAGCATTAATTGTAGAAACATATGAATTCATTAGAAGGCCGTCTAACAGCCTATCGGGGGAAGCGGGTATTGGTGACCGGAGCAACCGGTTTTACCGGTCGTGTCCTGACAAAAAAACTGCTTGAAGCGGGTGCAAAGGTTCGAGTGATCGCTCGCCAGTCGTCAGATCCGGGTGATCTGGCAAATGCAGATATTGAATGGCATCGTGGCGATGTTTTCGATGCGAATGTCGTTCGTGACGCATGTGCTGACGTGCAGATAATTTTCCACCTGGCAGCCGCTTTCAGGGAAGAGAAGTCCTCTGACGAAGGTTATCGCCGTGTCCATCTCGAAAGCACCCGGCTACTCGCCAATGAGGTTGTCGGTAAAGATCAGTTCGAATGTTTCGTGCATGTGTCAACAGTCGGTGTACACGGACATATCGAAGTTGATCGTGCCGATGAGAACTACCGGTTTTCCCCCGGTGATGGTTATCAACGCACCAAACTGGAGGGTGAACAGTGGATCAGGGAATTCGGTGACGAGAACGGATTGCCTTATGTGGTCATTCGTCCCGCGCCGATTTTTGGACCGGGTGACATGCGTTTGCTCAAGATCTTCCGTATGGTCAATAAGGGTTACCTGTTGATGCTGGGCAAGGGCCTTGGTATGTACCATTTGGTGCATGTTGATGATTTGGCTAATACGATGATGCTCGCTGGTATTACTTCTCGTGCCCGGGGTGAGGTATTCATATCAGCGGGTGACGAACCGATTTCCATTGAGGACATGTCGAAGATCATTGCGACAAGTCTTGGGAAGCGCGTCAGGACGATCCGTTTACCGATACAACCGTTTTATTGGGCCTCCGATTTTTTCAAGGTGGTTTGTACGCCTCTGGGTATACAACCGCCGATTTATCGACGCCGGGTCGATTTTTATACCAAGGATCGCCAGTTTGATAACCGCAAGATTTGCGAATACCTCGACTACGAATTTACCTACGACAATGAGTCCGGCATCAGGGAAACAGCCGATTGGTATCAACAGCAGGGATTGCTTGGCTAGGTTTGCTTTCAGATAGCCCGCAATACAGAAACGATAATTGAGAACGAAATGAAACGAATAACGGTCCTTGGCAATAACTCCGGACGTAATGCTGGTGATGCCGCGATTTTGGGTAATCTCCTGCGAGATATCTCCGAGCAATACCCCGATGTATTGTTCAAGGTGCCAACGACCCACCCCGGTTTCATTGTCAAGCATTTCGGTAAGTTCAATGTAAAGCCAGTGCCGTTATTGCCCTGGTATGGTGCCATTAAAAACTTTGGTATACCGATGGCCACGGCAATGTTGAATACCGACCTTATTCTTATTTGTGACAATATTTTATTCGATCGCAAATTTTATAACCCGCTCTTCAATAATCTCGCTTCAATTTCTCTCGTTGCGCCGTTCTGTCGACGTAAGGGCATACCGATAGTGCTGTATAACGTCTCGATTGGTCCCATCGATCACCCTTACGGTGCGAAGGCATTACAGAGAGTAATGGATGCATCTAAACTCGTTATTACGCGTGATAAACAAACAGGCCAATTACTGGATCGGCTTGAACTTCGTCATCCAGAGGTTATTCAGCATGCAGACTGTGCTCTGAATACTGACCCGACATCGGGTGCAAGACTCGATGAGATAATTAAAGAGGAGGGTTTGTTCACTAATCAAGCCGGAACGGTCGGTTTTAACGTGAATGCGTATATCGATAACTGGAGTATGACCGGGACATTCACACAGGATGATTTCTGCAAAATTATTGCCGAGGCGGTCGATCGGGTGATTGATGGCTACGATGTCGATATCATCTTCTTTGTTACCCAGATCATGGATATCGAGAACACCAATCGTTGTATAAGTTATTCGCGACATCCAGAACGTATCAAGGTGATATCCAATGCAACCTATACATACGAGGATATTGCCGCTTTGCTGGCGCGAGTTAAGTTGCATGTTGGTCTTCGTACCCACACGCTTATTTTTTCAGCGGCAGTGGCGACACCGATGGTGGATATTTCATCCTATCCGAAGAGTCGTGGATTTATGAAAACCATTGGGCAGGAAGAACGATTCATTTCCTTCGAAAATCTGAATCCGGACTACATCAAGCAACAGGTAGACGAGGTCTGGGCGAATCGTGACGTGATTAGTGAAAACCTTTATTCAATTGTTGCCGGAGAAAAGCAAAAAGCAAAGAGCAGCGCAAAGTTGCTTGCGCCGTATCTTGATTAACGTTTGAGCCCGTCAGAATTTTCTGATATCGAGTAGCCCGATAAAAATAAAGAAAAATACTGCGAATAGAAATAGCGTCAATGTAAATCCGCTAACCACTCGCGGATTCAGTCTCTTTGAGCACCAGGCGAGTATGAATCCGCTAATCGGTATCATTGGGAAAAAATATCTTCCCTGAGGCTGAAAATCTTTGCTCCAGGCATTCCACATTGTAACAACCATCAATAACGCGAAAACAGCAATGCCGCCCAACGTGGTCAGCTTTTCCGAGAGCGTTCCACGACGAAAGATGGTAATTAAAAGATAGGCAGTGAACAGGATGAGGATAATCGTTACCAGTTCATAATATCTTGCCTGGGTATGAATTTCGAGGTAGCCGAAATCGCCGAATGTCGACTGAATGACTTTTCTACCCCAGTTTTTCTCAAATATGCGTGTGAAAGGGTATCCCCGTTGCTTCCAGTACATCGACGGCTGGGCTGTCTCCAGTGACGCATCGGCACGAAAGTGTGGATTAGCCATCTTTTCGCGGCAAGCTGCGATGTTTTCACTCAATTGAAAATCATTCACTGCTTCATGTTGATAAATCCATGCGCCGGCGATAACGGCGGATATCAGAATAATCGGCGCGACTCGTCTGGCGAGTGTCATCAGCGGAGGATGCTTTGTAATGACAAGGTGCGCCAACACCCAGAATCCCATAAAGAAATCAAAACCGAAAAAATTCTTTTTCACGAGCAGTAAAGTGGCGAGCAACACAGCGAGTACAGCGCTGTGCCTGATGAAGCGTTGCCTCGATCCATTTTCGACTATTCGCCGCAGCATGCTACCGGGTGTAACCACCTGAAATACTGCCAGCATCGCGGCAAAGATCGCGGTGCCTTCTGAGTTGAAATAACTGAACATGTACCAAACTTGTGGCGAGATCAGAAGTGGTATGCAGACAATCCTGAAGCTCGGGTATCGCAATACCATGATCAGCAGGATTGCGAATAGCAGAACGTTGTAAAACCGGATTTTATAGGCATCAGTAATCGGTAAGAAGGCGATGGTATTTGCAAATTTGCCTGCCAGGATATAGGCGATCTCGTCGGTATTAAGTCGTGATACGCCGTAGGGACTGTAGGTGGACAGCGTATTTTTATCGCACACCTTGGGCGGCAGGTTATGGTCGGTATAGTATTTTGCTGCCAGAAGATGAACGTATTCATCTGGATGCGCATTAATCCGGCTGTTCGACGCCATGATAAGAACTACGCTGAAGGCAAACAGCATGGCGTAAGGCACGAACTCATAGCGTGGTGATATGCGTTTGAAGTAGCCGATCAGGATGATTCCCAGGCCGAGAAAAACGATAGTGCGCCAGAAGCTTGATACGAACACTGGACCACCGCCTTCGAACTCAGGTAACAACTCCATCTGCGGATCGCGTCCATCGCTGACAATCGACAATCCGTCCCGAGCCAGGTGAGATTCGCGAATATTTCGAAACGGACGTATTCGAGCAAGTTCATCAGGCGTTTGAAGCCGATAGTCTTTTACACCGAATTGGTAAAATGAAACCTCCGAAATCGTAACCGCGGTGATGTGTGATGCCGGGTCGATTCGTATCTTGACTATGTCTTTCAGGTTTCCTATCTGTATTCGATAACGGGTACGATGCGGGGAAATGCGAATATGAGTAGAGCGGCCTTCGTTATAGTTTTGATTTCTGCCCGCCCAGTAAATCGACATGCCGGTGCTTTTAACCGATTTAATTTCGACTACTGCAAAACCGGAATTTAACGACTGGGAAATAATCCCATAGACAACTATCGCAACCACCAACCAGAGAAGCATCGATCGGTGAGCAGAAATATATGTTGTCGATCTTGAGTAGAATCGCCGCAAGGATTCAGTAAGAATCACGATGTACAGTGAATTTGCTCGTGTGAAGTTTTGTTATCAGAACCAATCTCAAAATGAGCGAAGGCCGTCAAGACAAGGCAAATGGGTGAGAAAATGCGCAGTTCACAAATGTAAATGAGCATTTGAGCGAGCATTTAACACCGTATTGGGAGGTTGCAGCCATTATGAGCCAGGTTCTGGTCAATCTATCAAGCCTTTAGACTTTTAATGTTATAACCGGGATAGACCGCAAGCCCCCTGACAACTGTGAAATTTCAGCTTCAAAATTTCCTTGCGTCAAAACCTCGTTCATAAGGCAGCCGACCCATACATGCGCCAGATTTTACATGGTGCGTTTGAGGATGAGGATATTTGTATCTGTAAGACTGTTCTTGACTATCACATAATCAGCCAGATTGATGGAATTTACAGAGGCAGGTCCATAGAGTGTAGTCCAGTCCTCGCCATCTGAAGCATCATACATCAACATATGACCAGCACCATCAATCGTTCCCGATAACATGTGTACGAGGCCCGTCTTGGTGGTCGTAATTGTGACTCGCCTTCCTGTTTGGGTAATGGTCGCACTCAGATAATCGAGATGGCCATTGATGCTTTTATAGTATCCGGACCACTTACCGTTGAGATTGGGTCCGACAACTGCAACACCAGCGGCCGGTTTGGCAGGCGCTGGTGGCATGGCATTGGTGTTTGTTGCAGTAACTGCGGTCCCGCCACCACTTGAAGAAGAACCACCACCGCCGCCACATCCTGTCAGCGCAATGGTAAGTGTTATGGCTATAAATATTTTGTACAGTGCGTTTCTTGTTGAAGAGTCGTACTCAATATGTTGTGGTCTTCTCATGTGCGTCACACCTTGGAAAACAGAAACTGACGGTTCGTGCCAAAAAACGGCGCGAATAACACAGGTTAATTCACTACTCCTTCATGCACAGAAGTGCTTCTGTCGTGGCGTGTCAGGTTAGTGCGTGTATGGATCGCGGTCAATTTACGTAAATTCGTACCTTGAGCCATGACAAGTCAAGTCCAAAATCTTGCAGCTGGTGCTGTGAAACAGCATACTAACCGACCATGACAGGCGAAAAGAATACTACAAATTACACGCAAATTAAAAGTAATTAATGTTGTGAAACATCCAATAATTCTCCTCGTGTGGGAATGCGCCAGTGGCTGGATTAACTGTCTGATACAGGGAGAATCTTCCAATTGGATGTCTGCAGGTCTTCTATCAGCAAGATCTTTGTTCGTTCAATGAGATACATTCGGAAGTTCAGGGGTTGACGTATTAACTTGGGCAGATACAATACGATAGCGTCTGTATACGTACGATCCTTTAATACAAAGGGATTTTCTTTGAGAAAGAAGATGCTATTGAATTGTGTGTACCCAAGGTCGGCTGTTCGTTGCCAGCAAAACAACGGTTCCACTGTCCAGAGTTCAATAAGCATCCAGCAAAGAAATACCACTGATTACTCGTCAGTCTGGACATTGTTGTACACAATCGAAATCTGATAATCGCCACCATTTCCATGAGAGTTGCCTTATGAAATTCGAAACAAACACTGCCAAGAAACGCTGGGATCGTCTGGCCAAAGTCGCTATGGTGGGATCATTTACCTTAGCATTGTCCGGCTGTTTCATTGACGACTTTATGGATGATTCAAGTTCAGGTGGTGGATCGACCACGGCAACCAAAACGACTACAACGCCGAAGCCTGCGGCCACACCGGCACCAAAACCAGCACCGACTACTCCAACAACCACAGCCGTGAAGACAGGATCACCTACTTCATCGCCGTCAACCGCAAATGCACCGCGAGCAGCTTGTAGCAACTTCCCGGGTGGCGGCATGGTATGGAAGCCGACATCGGAAGGTGACGGCAAACTGGTTGTACTGCTTCAGCCAGGTGTCCCGAACGTGGGTGCATCTGTAGCAGATGCCACAGGTAATATTGTTGCTAGCGGACGTTACTCCGGCCACACCAACGGTAATCGTGCTACTTATCGATTTGCGGCTCCAGGAAGGAGTTATCCAGCACCTGCGATACTGATTACGGGTGGCGCTAAAATATGCATCCCGAATCCGGCTAGTCGATACGGCTAACCTCATCGATAGCGGATAGTTTGGCGAAGGCCGGGACTTAAGGTCCCGGCCTTTTGCGTTTGTATCTATAGTATTTGACCATAACTTCGACTATCGAAAGCATCGTACAGGCTTTTTTCGAAAACTCATTGCGTACGATTCACAATCTGATGGTACGGATTGTCAAAGTGTGCAATCTCCCCCATCTTGTGCTTTGAAGTCTGGATTATTATTACTTGCAGAACTTGGGAGCGCAGAAGTGGATAAGCCGATGACGATTATTTCTTATGTCACGATATCGATGTTGTCGATACTGTTGGTTGCTTGTGGCGAATCTGCTCAATCGGCGCTGGTGGTAGACGAACCGGCTCCAGGAATTGTTGGAACGGTTACCTACGAGCGTGGGGATGACGTCTACATACAGGAGATTGGAGGGGAACCGGAGCAACTTGAAAGAAACGCCTCCTACCCTCGATTTTCACCGCAGGGTTCGCGCGTGGCGATGGTTTCAGGTAACGATATTGTGGTTTTCGACGGACGTACCAATCAAAGACACGTAGTTGCCCACGCCCGTAATCCACGCGCTGTAGCCTGGCATCCACAGGGAAACAGATTGTTCTACACCGATGCTGACAGTGTCTGGATCGTCGATCTCAAGAGCAGGGCAAAACAGCGGGTGGTGAGTGGAACCGTATTTCTCGAGCTGGATGTCGCGCCGGACGGACGCGCTTTGGTGGGTACAGTGCACCGGCTGGGATTTTCAATCCTTACGGTGGATTTGAAGACGGGCCAAAAGCGACGTTTGGCAGGTGGATGTTCGGCGAGCTTTTCGCCTGATGGGCGGCAAGTCAGTCGTCTCGATAATTCCCATACTCAACTTAGCCTGTTGGCGTTCAACGGTAAATCCCCCGATCATATACTCAAGGCGCCCGGTAAGATGAAATACGATAATCACTTCTGGAGTAATCACCCGAACTGGATTGTTGGTGAAGATGAGTCTGACCAACGCGATATCATATTGATTCACGCGGTCAGTGGTGAAGTAAAACGAGTGACGACGGTTGGCAATGCATCACGGGGAGATGTATTTATTCGCAGCGTAGATAGTTAATTTGGTGAATAGCCAATAGTCGGTAAGGGCAATGAGGTTATATGGATAGATTTAGAACTAACGTTTTACGATCTGCGCCGTGTCGCCCGGATTCGGATATAAAAGGTTTGAATCCATAAAAGCGCAATCAGAACAAGACCGACAACCGATGGCAGTGTTCTAAGAAATGGCGGGTGTTCGTGAATTGAATCGACGCGAACAAGATCCGGTTCTATAAAAACGCCTTTTACCGAAACCGCGCCACCTGGGCTTAATTTCACATTGGCCAGGCGAATGGACTCACCTGTATAAATTCTGATCACAGGTGTTGGCGAGCTAACATCGATAATTGGCGCTCTATCGAACACAGTGTGTTTGCCGGGTCGAGCGTCAAAGTCAGACAAAGTCTTCGAAAAGTAGACGTTTTGCTCGACCAGAGCCGGTATGAACATGCGGGGTGCTGCCATATATATAATTGCAAGCACCGCGAACGTAATGTAGCGAACAATGCTCGGTGGTGCGAATACTGCATCGTGACGAATACTTCGCCAAGTCAACATTATATAAATCAGTGACAGTATTGTCAGAATCGGAAAGATCGTGTTCTCTGGCCATAACCATTCAAAGGCGGTCAGGTGCCAATCGAAGGGAGCCAGTAAAAATGATCCCCTCGCCCATTTTTTCTGTGTCGCATCAAGCAGTAAATGGATCAAGCTGCCCGAGGCAAGAATGATAAATACGGTCATTGATTTTCGACTGATTGCCGCGATTGCCGCAGAGAAGATAAGACAGAAAAACAGCGAAGACTGAATACCGCTTCGCAGCATTAATTCCATACGGTCGATATCGCCAAACACCTGTCGGGCGAATCGTTGAACGACCCAGGGAAGATCCGGGATGATGCAGGCGAGAAACACGAACCGCATATCAATATCGTGTTTAACGAGTTTGGCGGACAGTCCCTGGGCACCAAGGTGTATCAACGTGTTGGGCATAACCGCGTCTTACCGGTTTTCAGATTCCGCCGCAGGTAGGGTCAGTATCATTAAGATTTGTCGCATCGCCTCCATTGGTGCGATAGCGCACGACCCTTGCGGGAATTCCGACAGCGATGGCATAAGGCGGGATGTCACGCGTCACCACTGAGCCGGCGCCGACTATTGCGCCGTCACCAATGTTGGTACCATCGATAACAGTAACCGCGGCACCCAGCCAGACATCGCGGCCGATACTGACACCGCCGCGAGTTTCAAGCGGTTGCTTGACCATGGGTATATCGGTTCGTTTGGATCCATGTAGTAAGCCACCGATCGAACAGTTGAAGCCGATTAACGTGTATTCGCCAATTACCAGCGATTCGGCTGTGCCGAGATGACAGTTCGGCCCAATATGGACATGGTCCTGAATGTCGATACTGCCGGCACGGGTCTTGATCATCGACATACGTCCGATGAGTACGTTATTGCCGATACGAATATGATGATTCTCGGTGCCGCGGAAGGACAGGTTTGTGAAGTCGTCGATCACCACGTTATCGCCAATATCAATATTTCCAGGCGCACGCAGCCCGACATGGTGACCAATGACAACGCCCCGACCACTTTTTGCGAACAGGCCCGGGAAAAGCATTTTACGTAATGCCAAGCCCAGCGCTCCCTGGAGTGGGTTGATGAATAACATGCAAAACTCGAAGTACAGCAGGTAACCAAGGTGCCGGTTACCGACCACGAGATCCTGATATTTGCGCAGAAACGAGCGCTTTTTATCCTCGATGATGGTGTCGAACCGATAGGCGTCGTACTTGTCCATGCAGGAGACCTTAAGGAGAATGTTCAGGGTCCGGACGACGTGATTTGCGCCCGCCAAGATAGAATAATCCGCCAATGATACCGTCGATTATGGTTTTAAGCCGAATCAGGAGGGCAGTCGACAATGCCAGCCCGCTGCTGTATCCGAAGGCAGTAAAGATGACTGTATAGGCGGCTTCCATTAACCCTAACCCACCAATCGAAACCGGTAGATTCATGATCAGCATGATAGCGGGGACGGCCACCAGGATTTTCAGGAATTCAACGTTACTGGAGAATGCCAGCGCAGATACCCATACGTTAATGACTGCGAGAAAATAGAATACCAGCGATATTGCAAACGCTAACCAGAGTGTTGCCGGGTCTTTTTTATAAGAATTAATGGCGTCGTGAATTCGCTCAATTTTGCTGATCATCCCTGACAGCGAAGTAAAATACCGCCTTGCCAATTGACTGATCAATCCAAGCGGTCTGGTATCCAGTATGAGCCAGATAATCATTGCGACAATGATGACATAAAGCAGCATACTGGAAGTGATGAGGGGTATGTCGTATTGGTGCATACTGATAAATACTGCGATCAGAGATACCATGGTGAGCGTGATTAATCCGGTGAATCGTTCGAGGAACACCGAAGCCAGGGATTGCGAATGGGTATTGATCAGCTTGCCAAGTTCATATACACGTGCGACATCACCGCCCATGCCGGTGGGAAGAAACAAGTTGAAGAATTTGCCGACGTAATAAAGTGCGAACAGTCTTGGCAAACCGACCGACAGTTTTTTCGATCGCAATAAAATGTGCCATTTATAGGAACTGACCCAATTCATGATCACGCTGACCAGCAATGACAGACACAGATAATACGGGTTAACTGATTTGATCGTCTCGACAAATTCTCCTCGTTCCTGTGAATCAAGTAACCCGGCCTTATGAATCACGAAGCCAATCAGTGCCAGTGTCACCACGATTCGAACCATCCGCCATAGCCGGCTCCTCGTCGCTGAACGTGTCGGGGTTATGGGATTGCTTGCAGTCACGATCGCTTCTGGTATTTGCGCTTCTTCAACCATAGCCGCAATTTGATCAGCGGTATTGCTGCCTTCGAGGTCAGGAAGAATATCAATGGATAACGCAGCATGCGATGACGCCCGATTGCCAGTAGCGATGAAACGCCGCGCTCGGTAAGACGTTCATGCAGCGTAGATTCGGGCACCTCTACGTGATAATGCGGTACAGCACGTCCACCACGAGCGCGCCGTGCGAGTCGAAGCGGTGCATTCATACCCTTGCGTTTGGTCTGTTGTCGATGCGTCAGGTAGGACTTGTCATCGCCAAGGTTGGTGGCAATTAAGGTGCCGCGTTGTACGGCCCGCTCAAGTAGTGCCTTGCCACGGGCATTGCGTACAAGTATTCGCGAATGGTAGGGAAATTTGTATTTGCCCTCAGCATCGCGAGTCCACGCATCGCTAACTGCGAT
The DNA here is from genome assembly GCA_021604525.1 of marine bacterium B5-7. Classification (GTDB taxonomy): domain Bacteria; phylum Pseudomonadota; class Gammaproteobacteria; order Arenicellales; family CAJQKF01; genus BQJD01. The sequence continues at coordinate 82,815 of BQJD01000008.1, forward strand.
ATCGGAGAACAGGCCCGAACCGTCGATACAAGTCTGGCATCGATCCGGCATATACAGACCGATAAAGTAATTATAGGCCCCGTCCTTATAGTTGGAGTAATGCAAGTCGCGGATTTCACCATCTTGCATAATGGCGCGCATTTTGCCAGGCCAATCGCCGCCGCGAAATTGAAAATCGCTGATCTCCTCGGGTTTGATGCCTTTGGTTTCGAGCAATTCCGGAACCACGTAGGTTTCCAGCGCGCCACCACAGAAAAGGCCCACGACATAAGGTATCTTTTCTTTCAGTTCGGGTATGGCGTCAAAGGCGAAGCGAAGGCCATGGACATGACAGGGCAGTGCTGCGACCGCATAGGTTTCATCGGAATTCAGCACCTCTTTCAAGATGGCATTGAAAGGGATGATGGTATACCTCGATCCCTGGCTTGCCAGCAAATCGGCTTCCGTGCGGGCGATAAATGATTCACCGAGCCACGGTTTATCGGCACGCATTCGGGTAACGATACATCCATCGACATCACCGTGTCGTAACAGATCGTTCAGTAACCCCGTGATGACGCCACCGCCGGCGCCACCGGCGCGCATCGACTCGTTGACCGCATAGCCGACATGCACCTCATTGACTCGTCCGTCAAAGCCGTCGTCGAGTTTATCGTCGTCGAAAGATAATTGATTGAGACGCTGGAAAGACACGTCTTCGCCGGGACAGACCTTTCGGCACAACCCGCACTCGGTACAACGATCTTCATCAATGACCGGATAGTAATCTGGTCCAAGACTTAGTGCGTTTTCCGGACATACACCAACACAGGTGCCGGAGCGGGCGCACAACATGGGATCACGAAATGCGACCGATAGAACGTCGGGATCAATTCTTTTCAAACGTGTGGATGCATCCTTTGCAATTGACACGGTCAATAAACTCTGGAAACTTTAAGTAGCCTGATTGACAGGTTCTGTGACATGAAACATCCGGCCAAGCAGTAACATTGCCAGCAGATACAGCATGGAGGCAGCAATGATAGTGAGTGTAAATCCAAGATAGAGAGACAACACTACACTTAACAAGCCGCCGACAATAGTGCAAAGACCATTCATTGCCCAACACCATGCAACCGTTCCCTGCGGTTTGAAGCGGGCAAGCGAGATACCGATGGGAAACGGCATCCCCAGGAAAAACCCGACTGGCACGAGCATCAGTGAGGCAATCAGCATGCGAATGCCAAGCGACCAGGTCAGGGCGAAGTTAAACAGCATATCCTTGGTGATCAATAAGATACCGATAGTGATCAGGACCGCCATGAACGGCTTGCGCAAACTACTTAGACGATTGAAATCCAGTCGCGACGAGAATGCGCTACCGAGCCCGGCGCCAAGTAACATCGAAAATACTGCGGTTGCATAGGTATAGGTTGGAAATCCGATCAACTTCATGAAGACCTGAATTAAAACCAGTTCGATGATGATGAATCCCGCACCCAGACAGGCGAAGTAACCCATAAATGTCATCTTGCCCTGCCACTTCTCCCGGCCGGTGCGACTGAATAACATCGGCACGCCAAGGACAATCAGTGCAAACAGGATCGAGGCGCCGCCGGTGACGAATAAATGTAACACGTCAAGTGGGAAGCCTGCTTCACGTCGCTTGTTAAGGAGAAATGCAGCGGATGCGTTGACATACTTGCTATCATCGATTTGTTCGATGGCAAGGGATTTCCGAATGAAATTGAAAAAAGGTTTGTCATCGGTCGGTGCGGAAATTCGATAGGGCACGCGTTCGATGGTCTTTGCGGAAATTTCACCAGTAAAAAACTCGTCGGGCAAATAATTTTTCTCAGGATCACTTGGATGCACGACGGTGTGAAAGGTATTGTTATAGTTAAGGAACGACTCGGCGCGGGCGAGGTCCTCTGATGTCCATGGCGTCATGCTTATCAGCGTGGTTGGCAGGTTATCGGCCGACTGGCTGGATTCGACTACCAGTACGTGATCACGGAAATTCGTTAGCCCCAACTCTTCCCATGCACGCGATGCAGCGGCCATCATGCGGGGAAACAAATGGTGGTTAATGTGCAAGATTCCGTCTTTCTTCAGATGCTGGAAGTACTCTTTGTATGCTTCAACCGTTTGCAGATAGACGGGTGATATGGCGCCACTGCCGGCTGCCAGAGATGAACTGGTATGGTTGCTCATCATCTGAATGATGTCGTACTTGTGATTGGTGCCGCGCAGGAAACTGCGACCTTCTCCACGCACCGCATTTACCCGCGGATCGTTATAAATATTGCCTGTCCATTCGGCATAGCGGGTTTTCGCGAGTTCTACTACCGAGCCCACCAGCTCGACTGCATCGACGTGTTTTGCACCATATAACAACGCCGCCTTGGTCTCCTGCCCGCCGGCCGCGCCGATCACCAGGACATCCGAGTCGGTGTTCGCTTTGAGATAATGGGATACCAGCACCATGGGTCCCCAAAACTGAATAGTCTTGAGTTTTTCGATATTTTTTCGAAGCGCATCGTAGTCGCCGTCAAACTTATAGTAATAGCTGGTCTGGGTACCGCCATCATAGGCAATCCATTTTATTCCGCCACGGTAATCGACAATATCGATACTCGATACCGGGTCCCAGACAGATGTTTCGATTTTGCCTGAATAGTAGTAGTTCGCGAAGCCGCGCTTGTTCATATGCGGTGCGATATCGTAGGGCTTGTCACGCAACAAGGGCTTGAGCCCGACTGCAACTGCCAATGCCAACACGATCAGGGAGAGGATGCGGCTGGGAATGAAGAACGACGCCGCAATGAGCGCGGTAGCCGCACATAGAATGAGCAGGCCTGGTGCCCCGTACTGCTGAACTGCCAGTAAAATGGCGACGCAACCGGATGCTGCGCCAATTAAATCCCAGAAATACAGTGATTGGATCTTATCGGCAAAGCGCGAGAAGATCGCCGAGATGATCAGTCCACTTATCAAAAACGGCGTGGCGATTGCTGTCAGAATCAGCATGAAGGTTTGTAGTGCCTTTACAGGGTACTTGCCGATGTGCTTGTAATTGAACTGCAAATCATTGAGTACAGGCAGAATGACATAGCAGGCGATGGCCATAGCCACGGCGAGGATTGCAATAATCACCCAGAATCGCCGATGCTGATCGATTGGCTTGAGCGACACGATTACACCGGACACGCCGATTGAGAACATCGCCAGCGTGATCACCATGTAGGCCATATTCGGGAACCACAGGTGATCGAAAATTCTTATCAGGGTGAGTTCAAGCAGTAAAGTCGTGAAAGCAATGAAATACAGACCGAGTCGTACACTGTGCATGCGATATCACACGAATCGTTTTATGAGGACAATGCCAATCGCCGCAATTGCCTCGTAAAGGGGTTATAAGAGAATTCGAATGTTAAAGTGCCTCCGGTCCTTTAGAGGCGGCGTGAGTATACTTTGGCACTACTGATAAGTCATGCAACGCTGCTTTCAATCGTGAAATTTCTGGCTAACCTATTGCCGGTATCTCGATGCCGGGAACATTCCATTTCGAGTTGCTGGACAAGGGATGTGGTGTCGTCTCATCCTGCGGTTTAATATCCTTGGGCTGATTGTCGTTGTCACTGTCAGCGGTTTTTTCAGCTTCGATTACTGACTCGTTGATTCCATCAGCAGAATCTGGCTGATAGCCCTCAGCGTTCCGGACGACTTCCGCCACATCATCATCTGAATTGGATACGTTCAGCGTGGCTTGCTCAGCTACTATTTCGTCGGATGCCGTTTGAGGGGCGGACGTTGAGTCTTCAAGAGGCATGTCCGCCAATTCCTTGGGGGTGCGGGGTCGTGGCGCATTCTTGTCCCGTTTTTGACTTCGTGTATCACGTTTACCCTGCTGTTCTGGCCGTGTTAGTTGGGGGAGTTCCTCAACATTGATACTCTCACGTTGTATCGGATGACCAATGTAGGACTCGATATCAAGGAGATGGAAGGCATAGTCTTCACAGGCGAACGAAACTGCGTCACCGCTTGCGCCGGCACGCGCAGTGCGACCTATACGGTGAACATAATCTTCAGGATCCTGGGGCAGGTCAAAGTTGATCACATGGCTGACTGCAGGAATATGCAATCCCCGTGCGGCGACATCGGTCGCGACCATGATATTGCATCGACCGTCGGCAAAGCGCTTCAGCATGGACTCGCGTTTTTTCTGCGGTACTTCACCCGTCAATACTACTGCATCGTGTCCATTAGCCTTCAACCAGGCGCCGACCTGGTCGGCAGCATGACGGGTATTGGTGAATGTCAGCACCCGGCCGTCATCCATTTTCGAAAGCAGATCGATCAATAGACGAATTTTTTCCACATTGCTCGGGTAATAGACGACTTCACGGATATTATCGGCAACTGTACGATCGGACTCGATACGGATGGTGCGTGGATCGTTCATGTGCTCATAGGCGAGTTCCATCACCCGATGCGAAAGAGTCGCAGAGAACAGCATGTTCAGGCGCATATCCGGTGGCGGCATATGCCTCAGGATATAACGCATATCTTTGATGAATCCAAGGTCGAACATGCGGTCCGCCTCATCGAGAATCACCACTTCAATTGAATCGAGTGAGTACACGCCTTGTTTCAGATAATCAATCAGCCGTCCCGGCGTACCGATGAGGATGTCTGTACCTGAAGCAATTGTGTCGCGTTGTTGTTCGTAGTCGGTGCCGCCGTAGGCCAGCGCCATGGACAAATCGGTATACTTGCCGAGCATCATTGCGTCTTTGTGAATCTGTAGCGCCAGTTCACGGGTCGGGGCGATAATCAGCGTTCTCGGCGAGCGGCCGGCTACCGGGTTGTCGACATCGCCTTTTGATGTTTCCGAGAGTAAATGATTGAAAGCAGCAAGCAGAAAAGCGGCAGTTTTACCCGTGCCGGTTTGCGCCTGGCCCGCGACATCTTCACCTCGCAGGGCAACCGGCAACGCCTCAGCCTGAATCGGTGTACAGTGTGCGAAACCCGCATCTTCAAGTCCCTTGATCAAGGAGGGATGCAGTTTCAGTTGGTTGAACCGAATATCGCTTAAGTGGGAGTTTTCGCTTAAATCGGGATTGTTCATCAAAATATTATTTACCGGCAATAATGTTCATATGGTGTTGTAATGACCGACTCTCGCCAGGATGATGATCATCACCTGTTTTAAAATGTGTATGTGGGTGCGGGACCGGGGATTGCAATGCGGATGCAAATGGGGTGAAATCCGCGCAGTACCCAAATTCAATATCCCCACCCATATTTTCTATTGTTTCCTGTGGAGGCAGCAATTTCATGTCCGACAAAATCGTGCACATCAGCGACGATACGTTTGAAGAGGAAGTCCTCAAATCAGATAAACCCGTACTCATCGATTACTGGGCCGAATGGTGCGGTCCCTGCAAGATGATTGCTCCGGTACTCGAAGAGATCGCGGATGAGTATGCTGACCGGGTAACCGTCGCCAAGTTGAATATCGATGAAAATCCGGAGACGCCACCAAAGTATGGTATCCGTGGAATTCCAACTTTAATGCTGTTCAAGGATGGCAACGTCGAAGCCACCAAGGTGGGCGCCGTTTCAAAGTCCCAGTTAACTGCATTCATTGACGGAAACCTGTAAAAAGTATAACACACCGTGGCCGGTACGACTTGCCGGCTGCGGGGTTGTCAGTTATGATAACTCCCTAATAAGTATCTCCGCTTCCTTCGTTCCATTCTTTCCTAAACGCACATCGTGATTCCGGGCCACTCCCGTGGCAATACCGGACTCCGGTAACCGATGCTTCCAACTCTTATGTCTCTTAATTTATCTGAACTTAAGACCAAATCTGCAACCGAACTGGCCGAGTTCGCCCGTAGCCTCAACCTTGAAAGTGTTTCAAGGATGCGCAAACAGGATCAGATATTCGCCATCCTGAAAGCGCAAGCTCGCAAGGGCGAAAAGATCATGGGTGAAGGCGTCATGGAGATTCTCCAGGATGGTTTTGGATTTTTGCGTTCCAGTACCAGCTCATACATGGCGGGACCCGATGACATCTATGTCTCACCCAGCCAGATTCGACGTTTTGGTCTGCGCACTGGGGATACCATTAGCGGCTTGATTCGTCCCCCCAAGGATTCCGAACGATACTTCGCCCTGCTCAAGGTCGAAACCATCAATTTCCAGTCCCCGGACGAGGTCAAGGACAAGATCCTGTTCGAGAACCTGACACCGTTACATCCTGAAGAACGTATTCGTCTCGAACGTGAGAACGGCTCCACTGAAGACCTTACATCGCGCGTCATCGATATCGTCGCACCGCTCGGTAAAGGTCAGCGTGGGTTGATCGTATCGAGCCCGAAAACCGGTAAAACGGTGATGTTGCAGCAGATTGCCCACTCCATCACGGCGCAGTATCCCGACATCATGCTGATTGTCCTGCTGATTGATGAGCGTCCGGAGGAAGTGACAGAAATGCAACGTTCGGTCCGCGGCGAAGTGGTGTCTTCAACTTTCGATGAGCCGGCGACCCGTCACGTTCAGGTTGCCGAGATGGTGATCGAGAAAGCCAAGCGCCTCGTTGAACACAAGAACGACGTGGTTATTCTGCTCGATTCCATTACCCGACTGGCACGTGCCTACAACACCGTGGCGCCGTCATCGGGCAAGGTCTTAACAGGTGGTGTGGATGCCAACGCATTGCAGCGACCCAAGCGGTTTTTCGGTGCCGCGCGAAATATCGAAGAGGGCGGCAGCCTCACAATTCTTGCCACCGCCCTGATAGAAACCGGTTCGAAGATGGACGATGTTATCTACGAAGAATTTAAAGGCACCGGCAACATGGAGATTCATCTCGACCGCCGCATTGCCGAGAAACGTGTTTACCCGTCGATTATCATCAGCAGATCAGGAACTCGCCGAGAGGAACGTCTGACCGACCCGGCAGAGCTTCAAAAAATCTGGCTGTTGCGTAAATTGCTGCACCCCATGGATGATTCTGATGCAATCGAATTTCTGCTGGACAAGCTCCGTGCCACCAAGAACAACGCTGAATTCTTCAAATCGATGAATCGTTAACAGTTGAGTTTTCGGTCTTTCCCATTGACCGGTTTCCATCTAATTTGACTTACGGAACAGCAATTTGAAGGACGCTATGGGTTCTTACATCCAAAACGCTTGAAATGAAAACGAAAACCCCCACTATCAAATGCCATCTGGCAGTCTTAATGGCAGTTTCTGCCACCACCGGGCTGCTTGCTAAACGGGTAATATTTCATTAATATCCGTCGCCCTTTTGTCGGTACGGATAAATTCCCATTCCGACCGACCTCGATTCCGACAATGCCGATTGGACGACACACTTAAGGTAATTCCTCATGAAAGCTGACATTCATCCCGAATATCACACCATCAAGGTCGTCTGCGCCTGTGGTAACAGCTTCGACACCGGCTCGACTCGTAACAAAGAGCTACACGTCGAAATCTGCTCAGCCTGCCATCCTTTCTATACCGGCAAGCAAAAAATGGTAGATACCGCCGGACGTGTTGGGCGATTCCAGGAGAAATACGGGCGCCGCGCCTGAGGACTCCATCGCTAAAGATCAATTTGACGCCGTTAACGATGCATACGGCGGATAAGACGAATAAGGCGGCCTTCTCAGGGTCGCTTTTTTCGTCTTGTGTAGAAATCGCCACTGGTACTAATTGATGGATGACAATTTCCTCACAGTGGTAGAACGAATGGCGATGGAGCTCGAGCGTTCCAGTCTTTTTTTCGGTCATGGTACAGATAACGCCTTTGACGAAGCGGCCTGGCTGGTTGCCCATGCCGCCGGGGTCGATCTGGCCAGTGATGACGATCTTCCCTGGGACGATCCCATATCCGATTCAGCTTTAGCTGCCGCCGAGCGGTTACTGACTGAGCGCCTCGCTACTCGTAAACCGTTAGCTTACTTGTTGCATGAAGCCTGGTTTGCTGGTGAGCGCTTCTTTGTTGATGAGCGTGTCATTGTTCCGAGATCCCATTTGGGATCGTGGATCGTCGAGCAGTTTGCCCCTTTTGTGGATGTGAGTGCCGTGGCCGATATTCTTGACCTGTGTACCGGCAGCGGCTGCATTGCAGTAGCGCTCGCCCGGCACTTTCCCTCTGCCCGGGTCGTTGCCAGCGATCTTTCAGCGGCTGCACTTGAGGTGTCAGCAAAAAACGTTGCAAGCAAAGGTTTTGAAGATCGCGTGTCACTCGCTACAGGAGACCTGTTCGCTGCTTCAGACCCACAGACTTTCGACCTGATCGTATCAAATCCACCGTATGTGGCGGACGAGATCATGCAGGATCTGCCGGACGAATATCATTTCGAGCCATCAATGGCGTTTGCAGGGGGCCCCGGTGGACTTGATGTCGTGGTCAGAATCTTGAAAGAATCAGCGGCACGTTTAAATGACGGGGGTGTTCTGGTCGTTGAAGCGGGTTCGGCGGGTAAGGAGCTTATCGATCATTTCCCTGATGCACCGTTCACCTGGTTGGCAGTTGACGATGGCGAGGACGACGTTGTTTTCCTGATAACGCGTGACGACCTGCTGCGCTACTTCCAAACGAATTTCAAGGCTTGAGTCAACGGCAGCCATGCCACGACAAAACAGTCTGGCCTGCCAGTTTCGCCTATCCACGTGTTAAATCAGCGGACGATTGTCAGATTTCTATAAGCTCGAAATCTTCCTTGGTTGCCTCGCAATCCGGGCATCTCCAGGTAGCGGGAACATCTTCCCAGCGGGTCCTCGGCGCAAGCCCGTCCTCGGGTGCACCTTGTTCCTCATCGTATACGTATCCGCAGATTACGCACATGTAGGTTTTATATTCCATAAGCCGCTTTAGTGTGGATATTAGCAGGATTGTAAAGCGCGCCGATTCTAACTCACGCGGTCCATTCAGCGGAACCTTTGAAATATAATCATGGCATAAAGCCAACCATACTTAATCGGAAACATTATGAATCAGGATTTTCACTCATTGTTTAACGAGGCCCGGAAATATATACCCGGCGGCGTCAATTCACCGGTGCGTGCCTTCAAAGCTGTGGGCGGAGATCCGGTTTTTTTTGAAAGCGCCCATGGTGCGTGGCTGGTAGATGTTAATGGAAAATCCTACGTTGATTTTGTCGGCTCCTGGGGGCCCATGATATTGGGTCACAATCACCCGGATGTAATTAAGGCGGTGCATGCAGCGGTCGAGCGAGGATTGAGTTTCGGGGCGCCAACAATGGTTGAAACCGAAATGGCCAGGACCCTTTGCGAAGCGGTAGATTCCATCGAACAGATTCGTATGGTGAACTCTGGAACCGAGGCGACCATGAGTGCTATTCGGCTGGCCCGCGGATTCACCGGTCGCGACCGGATATTGAAATTTGAAGGTTGCTATCACGGCCACGCCGACGGACTGTTGGTCAAGGCCGGATCAGGGGCTCTGACTTTGGGTGTACCGACTTCTCCCGGTGTGCCAGCTTCCATGGCTGAGCATACACTAACACTGGAATACAATAATGCCACTGCGGTGGTCGAGTTATTCGATTCCATCGGTGACACTATTGCAGCGGTTATCGTCGAACCGGTCGCCGGCAATATGAACTGTATCCCGCCAAGGGACGGCTTTCTTGAGACCTTGAGGATGCAGTGCGACCGGCACGGAACATTACTTATTTTTGACGAAGTCATGACCGGCTTTCGCGTCGGACCGAGCGGTGCGCAGGGAAGATTCGGAATCAATCCCGACCTGACCACGCTTGGGAAAATTATTGGTGGAGGTATGCCGGTGGGCGCTTTCGGTGGCCGCGCCGATGTGATGGCGCATCTGGCCCCGCAAGGTGCGGTATATCAGGCGGGGACGTTATCGGGTAATCCGGTCGCGATGGCAGCTGGTCTCGTGACCATCACACGGGCCATAGACCCGGCCCTGCATAATCGCCTGGAGGCACGTACCCGTAGTTTTCTGGATGGCATGAAGCAGGCCGCTAACAGTGCGGGCATCGCCTTTACCAGTAATCAGGTGGGTGCAATGTTCGGGCTGTTTTTTACCGACGCCGATGAGGTTACCTGTCTGGCTGATGTTAATCGCTGTGACGGTGAGCGTTTTAAACGGTTCTTCCATGAAATGCTGGATCGTGGCGTCTACCTGGCTCCGTCAGCATACGAGGCCGGATTCGTATCTGCCGCGCACGATGATGAGGCTTTCGAGCACACTTTGCATGCTGCCCAAGAGGCTTTTGCCTGTCTTGATTGATATACCGATACGGATGATCTGCAATCGCGTGCTTCCTGGTTCACACAAGGTCGGCAAGACGAACCACAGCAGCTTTATTTCAGGAAGGTAAGGCTCAACGGGAAACGAGGTGTGCGTCCTTTTGAAATACTGAAGGCGGCCTGAAGCGTGACTACGAGATGAAAGATCAATAGTGCGGTCAAGATTAACAGTCCAACGAGTACGACGGACAACAGCAAGCCGACAATTACAAACAAGGTCCAGGTGATTTCAAAATTCAGCAGGTGCTTGGCATCCGCAGCCAGTACGGGATTCTGTTGTCTGGTTGCCTTGAAGACCCATAATGGCACCAGCAAGTGGACCATGGGCATGCCAATGAATATCAATAGTGGCGACAGATTGAGTGCGATACTACGTCCATGGGACATTTCAGGTGATCGATCTGCCGCGCTGGCGGATACCCCGCCGGATTCAATTGTGCTCGTTGTTTGCAGGTGGCGTGAATACATCAATACGCCAATGAGGGTCAGAAGCGACGCGAACGCCAGCAGATTTACCATCGCCAAAAACGAGGATTCCGTCTGAAATGGCGCGCCACTGGCACTGTTGACTGTCACACGCACCAGCGGTGCGCAACTGACGGCCGTCATCATCAGTCCGCTTAAGATGAAGGCATAGGCGAAGTATTTTTTCAAGTCACTATCCGGCAAATATAAATTCAGAATTCAGGCTGGGCGCAACCGGGCGCATTACTCCCGGCAAAGTATTTGCTCAGATGTGTGGCGATGTATGAATAACAGATCTGTCGTCTAGGTAGTATTCGCCTCGGCGTCCTGATCCTCAGCCAGATCGTCCGTCTGTTCACTGGCTTGTTCAGCAATAGAGTCAGCGAGGACGACTTGTGCGGCGGCGGGTCCGCGATCACGATCTTCCAGGGTGAATTCGACTCGTTGTCCTTCTTCCAGAGCGCGAAAACCATCGGCCTGGATATCACGATAGTGTACAAAGACATCGGCACCGCTTTCACGTTCGATGAATCCAAATCCCTTTCGGTTGTTAAACCATTTTACTATTCCGTTTTCTCGGGTTGACATAATATCGGCCTCCTTAAGGTGATCGTCTCCACATGTTTTATCCGGGACAATAGCCTGTTACATGGGATGAACCTGGTTTTTACTCATTCTACGTTGCCGGCTCGCATGCTTAAACCTAACGGTAACAGGGTTTTTAGCCCTTTTGATCAAAGCTGTGTAATCGGAGCCCGGTGTTGCCCTTGTTTATCGATCTCGCGAAGTGGCGGAACGTCATCGCGATTGAACCATTCCTCAAGCAGGCTGTAAGCGATTGATATCTGGCTCGGTAGTAGCAACCGCCCGCTGGGTACCCAATCGAGAATTTCATCTCGAGTGTACCAGCGTGCATCCTGTAATTCGTCATCATGAAGTTTAATGGTTTCTGATAACGCACCGGCATGATAGCCGAGCATTAACGATCCGGGAAATGGCCAGGGTTGCGAGGCAAAATACTTTATATTCGCAACATGGATGCCGGTTTCTTCGAATACTTCGCGCTGTACCGCCTGTTCCGGCGTTTCTCCCGGTTCCACAAATCCGGCAATTGTCGAGTATCGTCGGTCTGGCCATTCGCGCTTGCGTCCGAGGAGACAGGCGTCGTTATTGGCAACCAGTACGATAATTGCCGGATCGGTGCGCGGAAAATGTTTGCGCTCACAATCAGGATTGGTACAAATTCGCATGTGGCCGGATTCACCCGAGGCAGTCAAACTGCCGCATGCACCGCAAAAACGATGTGATCGATGCCAGTGATCCATGGCAAGGGCATAGCCAAGCAGACTCGCCGACTCGGCCGCCAGCATACCGGTTGCCTGTCGCAATTCGACAAACAGGGGCGGCTGACAACCCAGACCCAACAGGTTGCGTGGATGCTCTTCACAGGCAATGGAAAATACCGGTGTGCCATCAAGTTCACCCAGGAATACGGCTTGTAACATTTCCCTGCGATCTCTTGGTACCCTGTCAGGTCCGAACAAGGCGATATCGAAGCCATTTTCGCTGCGAACAACGCCGACTTTTCGATCGAAAATGAACAACAGTTGTGCCTGGCCAGTATCAAGGCAGTTCTTGAGATAGCTTTGCCGGCGACGATGCAAGCTTTGACGGACATAGCCGCTCTGTACGTACAACATCGAATGCCTGTTTTCGGGCGGATTGATCATGGAGTAATGCGCTTAATTCTGGTGTGGTGATCCGCCAAATGTGCGAATCACATCGACCGCGCATATTTAACGTGACACAATTTTATCCGGTAACTTCTGAAATTGTATGAGACGCGGTAAAATCGGACAATTCGCCGCGCTCAAGTTGTTGAACCTGAGCGACATTATGCCGCGCTGCCCGCGTCATTTCACTCCGATTGTGTAAATTCTCTTTATCATGAAATCCAAGGTACAGTCCCTGGTTGCGACCGCGTTATCAAGTCTTGTTGAATCCGGACGCTTGCCGGCAGGTGTCGACACCGCCGTACATATCGAACGCACACGTCAACCAAGCCATGGCGATTACGCGACCAATGTAGCGCTGACTTTATCCCGGCAAGCGGAGATGAAGCCGCGCGACCTGGCATCCATGATCGCTGAACAATTGCCGCCCTCTGAACTCGTTGAGAAGGTCGAGATTGCCGGTCCCGGGTTCATCAACCTGTTTATTCGCCACGATGCATACGGCGCATTACTGAAATCGATTCGAGCCGAAGGTGCAAAATATGGTGAGTCGCAGGCGGTCGATTTACCAAGGGTGATGGTGGAATTCGTCTCTGCCAATCCTACCGGACCGCTGCACGTAGGCCATGGACGCGGTGCTGCCTATGGAGATTCGCTGGTGCGGGTGCTTCGAAAGGCAGGCTACACAGTAGCCAGTGAATACTACTTTAACGACGCGGGTCGGCAGATGAACATTCTGGCCGTCAGCGTGTGGCTAAGGTATCTGGAACTGTGTGGCGAGGCATTTGATTTTCCTGACAATGCTTACAAGGGCGACTATATTTTCGATATTGCGGCCACCTGTCATCGACAAAACAGTGAGCAGTTTCGTGTCGCAGCCGAACGCGTCTTCGAAGACCTGCCGCAAGATCCTGAAGCACGAATCGATATGATTATCGCGCGTGCGCATAGTATTCTGGGTGAAGATAACTACCGTATCGTATTCAACACAGGCCTCGATACACTGGTAGATGATATCCGTAACGACCTCGCCCAATTCCGGGTTGAATTCGATTGCTGGTTTTCCGAGCGCAGCCTGGTTGAGAATGGCGCCATAGATCGTGCCTTGCAAACTCTCCGAGAGAAAGGACTCCTGTTTGAAAGTGAAGGTGCCCTGTGGTTTGAATCAACCCGCTTCGGCGATGAGAAGGACAGGGTGGTTCGGCGTGCCAATGGTGCATATACCTATTTCGCTTCTGATATTGCCTATTGCCACAACAAGAAGGAGCGCGGTTTCGACACCCTTATTTACGTTTGGGGCGCGGATCATCATGGTTATGTAAAGCGAACCCGCGCAGCCTTCGAAGCGCTGGGCAATGATCCTGATGAGTTTGCCGTATTACTGGTTCAGTTCGCAGTGCTTTACAGGGGTGGCGAGAAAGTATCGATGTCTACTCGCAGTGGCGATTTCGTTACCTTGCGGGAACTCAGGAATGAGGTGGGTAATGATGCCGCACGATTTTTCTATGCGTTGCGCAAACCGGATCAGCACATGGATTTCGATCTGGACCTGGCGAAATCAAAGACCAACGAAAATCCGGTGTACTACGTGCAATATGCTCATGCACGGGTAAAAAGTGTATTTCGTCAAATGGTGGAGAAAGGCATTCCCTATCATTTGGAGGACGCGGATATCACATTGCTGATTGAACACAATGAACTCGATCTGATGCGCGATCTGTCGCGTTTCCCTGAGGTCGTGGAATCTGCGGCTAAAAGCTTTGAACCACATCAGGTAGCGTACTACCTGCGCGAACTGGCGCAATCGTTTCACGCCTACTATAACGCCCATCCGTTTATTGCAAGCGAGCCCGCCATGCGCGATGCACGTCTGGTGCTGATCGATGCAGCCAGGCAGGTGTTTGCAAATGGCCTCGATCTGTTGGGTGTCAGCGCGCCGGATGCCATGTAATCATGGTTCAAGCCAGACGCAAGAAAAAATCGTCAGCAAAGGGTTCGTCCTCCCATGGATTCGGCATGTTCGTTGCCGGTCTGGTGGTCGGGGCGGTGGCCGCATCATTTTTCATGGGGTTTCGCAGCGACGATCCTGATTCAATCGGGCGTGGTATCTCGCAATTGATCAGTCAATCGAAGGACCGTAGCGGTCCGCCACCAGAACCAACCGTCGAGCCGAAGTCGAGCATTACTACTGACTATGATTTTTACATGGTGCTTCCGGAGATAGAGCACATCATCCCGCCGCAGCCGGAAATAGCGGATACGCCACCGCCGAAACCAGCCGCAACATCGACAGCATTGTCGACCACTACTACGGGCGTCGACAGCGTCGTGTCGAGTACTCCACCAAAGACATCATCATCGGCATCCACTGCCCGCCCGACGTCTGCTCAGTCTGGATATGTTCTACAGGCCGGTGCCTATGCGCGCCTGGAAGATGCCGACAGACTCAAGGCGAAGCTTGCGCTTAAAGGGCTTGAGTCACGAATCCAGAAGGTCACCATCGAAGGGCGAGGAACTTTTTTCAGGGTGCGTCTTGGACCGTTTGCAAGTACCGAGTCGCTACGAACCGCCGATGCCACCTTGTTGTCCATGGGGATCAAGTCACTACGCCTGAAAGTCTCGGGAGGGTAGGTTGGTAAAGCCGTTTTGCGCTTGACCAGATGAAGATTACTCGTGCTCGACAAGCCAGTTTGAAATAGTCTGCGCGACTCGCCTCGAGCTCGACGAGCCGACGAACAGGCCAATATGCCCGGCGTCCTCTTCATGCACATGGTAATCACTGGAACCGCACAGAGTTTCGAGAGGACGTGACGACGATGGCGGAACGAGATGATCGCGCGAGGCAATGATATTCAGTAACGGCACGGTGATGTCTGCCAGCGAAATACGATGCCCGCCAATCTCGAGGTTGTCGTTGACGAAGGCATTGTTGATAAAGAATGCGCGGACAAATTCCGCAAATGCCGCGCCTGCCTGGTCGGGGCTGTCATTGATCCATTTCTCCATTCGCATAAACATTTCAAGTCTCTCAACATCATCGGCATGATCGATCATGTCGAGATACTTGATCGCTGTGAGGTCGAATGGCTTCAGTGACAGAAAGGTGAAGTTCAACAGTTCCCCCGGTACATTGCCCAAGGCGTCCACCATGGCTTCAACATCAAGTGTGCGCATCCATTGCGACAGCAGATTGTCATCGGTGTGAAAATCGACGGGGGTGACCATGGTAATCAGATTCTTGATCCGCTTGGGACGAGCAGCGGTATAGCACAGTGAGAAAACACCGCCCTGGCACACGCCGAGCAGGTTGACGCTGTTACACGAGTGGCGATTCATTACTGTATCAACCGCGCTGTCGAGATAATCGAACAGGTAGTCGTCGAGAGTGACAAATTCGTCCGATGCGTCAGGATAACCCCAGTCGAGCAGATAGGTTGTCACACCTTCGCGGACCAGGTTGGCGAGCATGCTACGTGATGGTTCAAGATCCATCATGTAGGGTCGGTTAACCAATGCATAGACGATTAAAAGCGGGGTTGTCGGTGTGATCCGCGTATTGTCGTCCTCTCCATCGCCAGTATTTTCACTGGCGGTGAGGTATTGATACAAGATGGTCTTGTCGTCCTTGCGAATGACCTCACGTGGTGTTGGATTGACCTCGATCGTCTCGACGTCAGACAGGTGGCGGAATCCCGTGCCGAGCTTCTCGCTGAGTTCGAGCAGTTGTTTTGCAGAGAGTTGGTGATCAAGCGGGGATCGGGTCATTTCGCACTCCCCTTGCTTATCGCTGACGCAGTTTTCTTTTTGACAGGCTTTGTCACCGCCTTTTGTGGGGTGGCCTTTCGTGCTATTTTTTTAGCTGATTTCTTCCTGACAGATTTCGTGGGTTCACTTTCAGCCAATCGACTGGTGGGTTTTCCTGTCATCTTATTTGTGGCTTTGCCAGCGACTTTCCTGGCTTTCTTTTTAGTTGTCGTCCCGGTGACTTTTATATCACCATCACTTGTATCAACAGATTCGGGGTTGGAGAGATTTGCAGTTATTGGATTCGCTGAATTCGTATCTGCGGTGAGTATTATCATCGACTGCTCCCGTTGTATGCGGCGTAGCATGCGTCGATTGGCCTGTGTCACTCGGGCGATATCACGAATCTGATCGCGAGTCGGCAAGCCCAGCGCATTCGCTGCATAAGCGGATAGTCGGGTACGGATAGTCCGTAATTCGACGGCGCTGTTTATCAATCCTGCAAACACTTGTGCAAATTCGTCCTGTTTGACTCGCTCATCATATGCCTTCTCGCAATTGGCAAGCCATGAAGCGTACAGTTCCCTGACACCTCTCGACTCGTCCCGATTTGTGGAGCCGAGATCCGATTCCAGATGCAGCATGGCATCGCGCGCAGCCAGAATCGAAAGATGTGCCAGGCGATTGTAATGTTCCTGGTAACGACTGGCGGCGTTGACCAGTTGGGTCATATCGGATCTCGACAGGCTTGCGCCGGCGATTTGTCCGGGATCGATCGATCCACTGAGCGCGTCTGCCAGGGCGGTCCAGTCGCTCGCGTCTACTATCGCCTTTAATGGCTCGGCCAGATTGCCGGACATACCGAGCAGGGCATTGGCAGTTTTACGCCAGGTTTCGATCAAAAAGTTCATCGGGGAGGCAGCTACTTGCCCCTCGCCTTGTTGGTTTGTCAGGCTGTTTGCAAGTGATTTCTGAAATTCTTCCAGTAGCGCGGCAAGCTCCGGTTTATCGGTCACCTGGTTGGTCGCCGTCTCATTTAATTGTTCGGCAATGCGAAATAGTACCAATCCGTGGTCAACGAGATTTTGGTAAAACCCGGTTATCTCAGGTGACGCCTGGTGCCGCGCCGAGTTCCACCATTCGCGAAGAGGTTGCCCCCATGAAGAGGGCGATGAGATATCAGGCGATTCAGCGAGGGCTTCGACGAGTTCAATGAACTGTTCGCTGGTGTGCTGGAATGTCTCGATCAGGCGCTTGAAATCGTTTTCCGACATAGAAAATTCGACCGGTCGGGGATAGGGATTGGCGAAGAATCAGGTGATTAAGGCGGGTGGCCAGCCGAATATTATCGGGATGATCTCACATGCGAATTGTATCAGCTATATCAAGGCGACAGCGATACGTTCTACAGTTGGTAATGTATTATCAAGTTGCCGGGGGAGGTCTGCTTGATTATCATTGGCCGCGTGTCATATCAGGGGTTACCAGTTGTCAAAAGTACGCGTTATCAAGAAATACCCCAATCGGCGTCTTTACGATACCGAGCAGAGTAAATACATCACGCTTGCAGATTTAAGAGCGCTAATAGCGGATGACATCGATATTGAGGTTCAGGACGCCAACTCGGGAAACGACATTACACGGGCGATCCTGCTGCAGATCATCAATGAGCAGGAAGCGGCCGATCAGCCTTTGTTCACCACAGAGATTCTCACCCGGATGATCCGTTTTTATGGTGGCCAGAGTCAGGGAATGTTCACAGATTACCTCGGGCGCACCCTGGAGATGTTTCTCGACCAGCAACACAGCTACCAGAATAAATTTGCTGAATTGCTGGGTCATTCACCCATGGATGCGCTTTCGGATATGGCGACTCGTAATATGGAGATTTGGTCGGATATGCAAAAGCGCATGCTCGAGGGTACCAATATGTTTTCAGCGGATAAGAAGTCCGATAAGAAAGAATCCAAATAATGTGTTTGCTGTCGTCATAATGATGGCGATGACAGTGCGTTGACTTCGAAATCAACGATGGACTCGCTTGAGGCGATTCGTCAGGCTGCGCGTCAGTTCGTCGATGACCGCAGTTGGGATGAGTACCAATCACCCAAGAACCTGTCCATGGCGATGATTGTCGAGGCAGGTGAACTGGTTGAGCATTTCCAGTGGATGGAATCGACGGCTAGCCGTAATCCAGACGCTGCGACGGTCAGGGAGATTGCTGCAGAGCTGGCCGATGTCCTGGTCTATCTGGTCCGGATTGCGGATGAACTCGATATTGATCTGGCTGCCGAGACGCTCAGTAAAATCCGTCGAAACGCAGATAAATATCCGCTGTCGACATCCGTCAAGGGGCCGCTTCGGATCAAGCCTGAAGATATTTAGGCGTTGTATTTAAGGTTCTGCCGGCAGCGGTCAGAAGGACACATTGACTGTCTCGCGCTGTTGCCGGGTCGGATGCTATTATTCGCCGCCTTCGAATTGAATGGATTCGCGATGTATTGCGCTAAAAACTTAACATCTCTTCGGCTATCAAATCCCGGATCCGGTCAGGGCATATTTTTCTTCCTGGCGTTTTTATCCTGTATCCCGCTGGCTAACTGGATGGTGGGGAATGTGGGTGTAACTTGTGTTACTGATGGGCCGTGCCTTATCCCCGTTTTCCCTTCGATTATGGCGCCGAGTGGTGTTTTGATGATTGGTCTCGCACTGGTGTTACGCGATCTGGTGCAACGACGCCTTGGCCCTTGGTGGGTATTACTGGCGATTGCAATTGGTACCGTGTTATCGGCATTGCTGGCACCGTCGGCACTGGTTATTGCATCGGCGAGTGCGTTTATTCTTTCCGAGCTTGCTGACTTTGCAGTGTATACGCCGTTACAGAAACGACGTCTGGTGCTGGCGGTTGTTGCCAGTAGCGTGGTTGGTCTGATAATTGACAGTTTCGTGTTTCTGCAACTCGCCTTTGGCAGTACCGAGTTCATCGTAGGACAAATGCTGGGCAAGGCCTGGATGGTGTTGCTGTCACTACCGGTTATCTGGTGGCTACGGCAGTATGAATCCCGTAAGGGGCTGGTTCCGGTGTGAATCCGCTGCGGTTGGCGTGCTTTATTTCCGAACACGGATTTGGTCACGCCACACGAACATCGGCAATTCTCACCGCCCTCCAGGCCCGGATCGGCAGTCTTGAGGTCGATATTTTCTCCGCTGCACCGCGTAAATTATTCAACTTGCCCGGGGCCGATCTTCGTTTTCATTCGGAACGCGTGGATGTTGGGCTGGTGCAGCGTAACGCATTTGAATTCGACCTCGACGCAACGGTTCATGCACTTGATTCGCTGCTGCCATTTGATGATGCGCGTGTCGAGCAATTAGCCAATCTGGTCGCTGCCAGGAGATGTCATGGGGTCATATGTGACATCGCCCCGATTGGACTCGCGGTCGCACGGCGTGTCGGAATTCCCGGTATTCTTGTTGAAAATTTTACCTGGGACTGGATTTACCGGAACCTGGCTGAACCATGTCTTGAGGTTTACGCTGAGATTCTGGAGGCCTGGTTTGAAACGGCGTCGCTCCGTATTCAGGCAGAGCCTGTATGCGCGCCGCATCCGACAGCCTTGACCACATTGCCGATCAGTCGAATGCCGAAATTCTCATCCGCCGAAACGCGCCGGCTGCTGGCGTTTGATGAACAGACCAGGGTGGTATTGTTGTCGCTCGGTGGAACAGCTCACGACTTCAGTTTTATCGATCGGGTTCAGCGCCAGATATACCCGGTTCACCTGTTACTCGCTGGCGAGACCAGTAGCGAAAGTTGCCGAGTGGCTCGCATACCCGCTGAATTTGATCATCCGAGCCTGATGGCTTCATTCGATGCGGTAATCGGCAAGGCTGGTTACAGTACGGTTGCGGAGGCTTATGCATGCGGTGTGCCATTTGGCTGCTTCAGCCGACCAGGTTTCCCAGAATCGGCTGTTATCACAAACTTTGTGCGACAGCACTTGCCAAACGTCGTGCTGGATGGTTCGACGTTTGCAAGCGGTGACTGGGCAGGGCGAATCGACCACCTTTTATCGCTTCAACGACATTCTCCACAGCCCATCAATGGTGCCAATCAAGCCGCTCGGCTGATTGTCGACCGGTTGTTGCCCGTAGTGATGCAAGCGCATGAATGCTAACGCCAATAGAATTTTGACACTGCTCGCAACGAGCCGTCAGAATCGTCATCGCGCATTCATCGTATTATCTGGTGCGCGTGCGGCGGCACTTCGGCTGGCAGCTCAAATAATCGATACAGTTACCGCAGGCGCAGGTTCTGACAGACAATTGTGGTTGTCGGACGCCGATCTTGAAAGGCCGACTCTGTTGTCGCCGAAACCGTCCCGTCTGATTGGCCGTCAAATCGACGCTGCCGTCATTGATGCGTGGTCGGGTTTCGATGCCGACATATTTGGTGCCCTGGCAGGTTCTGTTCGAGGTGGTGGGGTGCTCGTTCTTTGTTGTCCTCGCCTCGATGAATGGCCGCAATATAACGATCCCTACGGCATACGTTTCAGCGTGTTTCCAGCGCAGGAATATGTCATCGGCAATCATTATCTCACCCGGTTTACATCGCTACTTGCTGATGACCCCAGGGTGTGCATTGTTGACCCCGAAACTGCGGACTGGGATGTCGTCAGGGTTACCGACAGCGTGCTGGGGGAGGAACCGTTTGCGCTAACAAGCGATCAACAGCAAGCGGTTGACGCAGTTCTCAAGGTAATCATGGGTCAACGTCGGCGTCCCGCAGTCTTGATCGCCGATCGGGGTCGCGGCAAGTCGGCAGCGCTCGGTTACGCCGCCGCACAGCTTGTTCAGCAGGGCCATAAGCGTATTGTCGTCACCGCAATTGAGCCTGGCGTTGTCCGTACTCTGTTTGAACATGCCGGCGCGATACTTGGTACTACAGCGGAGCTGGGAGCTGGTATTCAGTACGGTGATGCTTCTATCGAATACATGGATCCGGCAACGCTTGGCCGATCTACGGGGGATAAGAAAAACGTTGATCTGGTCATAATCGATGAAGCCGCTGCGCTGCCCTTGTCTGTCCTTGATAACATCATGCGGCACTATCCCCGGTTGGCAATGGCCAGCACGGTACATGGATATGAGGGTAGCGGGCGCGGTTTTGCGGTTCGCTTCGATTCGTTGCTGGCTCGTCACACCCGTGGTCGTCATGCTGTAACCCTCAGTACCCCGGTGCGATACGCCAAAGACGATCCACTGGAGAATTTCACCTTCAAGGCGCTGTTGCTGGATGCTGAGTGTGCCGAGTTTGCCGCGCCTTTGAATTTTCGTGCGGATGACCTGAGCGTAAGCTGGATCGATCGCGCTGGGCTTAGTGTCGATGAGGGCTTGCTACGCCAGGTTTTCGGTTTACTGGTTCAGTCGCATTATCGAACCCGTCCGAACGACCTGAGGCTCATGCTCGACGGCGCGAATATCGAGATTGTAGTCGTCCGTTTCGGTACAGTCGTGATTGGTGCTGCAGTCGTTGCCCGTGAAGGCGGACTGGATAACGCGACCTGCGAGCGGATCTGGCAAGGTCAATCCCGGCCCCGTGGACATATGCTTTCGGAAATTCTGTCGGTTCAGGTCACAGAGCGCAATGCACCTGAATTAAGTGCCCTTCGAATAGTTCGAATCGCAGTACATGTCGACTGCCGTCGAATGGGGGTTGGACGACGTCTGCTTAAGGAGATTGGTGAATCCGCCCGTGAGCGCGGTATTGACATGATCGGCAGCAGTTTTGGAATGGGTGCGGAGGTACTCGAATTCTGGCGCTCCTGCGGATTCATCCCGCTATGGCTCGGGGTTCGCCGGCATGTCGCCAGCGGTATGCGCTCGGTGCTGGTGGTCAATCCGCGGTCCGTGAATTCAAGCATTCTGGTGCGGCGTGCGCGTAAGCGGTTTTGTGATGACTTTTTGCTTCGTCTGGCGGGCATGTATGCCGATGAAGAACCGGTTCACGTTGAATTATTGCTCAAGGGTGAAGCGTGGTTTTCAGTTGCGGATCAGGTTGATCTGCATGAGATTGCGCGTTACATAGCCGGAGCAGCGAGTTTTGAAACCAGTTTCAAAGCTATTTGGGCGTTCACCCGGGCACTGGCCTTATCTGGAATGCTGGCGACAACGCCTGGCGACGACAATAGGAAATTCTCATCAGTCAGCCGTTCAGGGTCGTCGGGCAATCATGAAGTGCTGGTCAGAGCGATATTGCAACAGCATGGTATTGATGTGATATGTAGCGAGTATCATCTGACGGGGCGTCGGGAATTCCTGAAAATTCTCGCAAATTTATTGGATAAGAGACTATCCGATGTTTTGAAATATGTATCTCGTGAGTCATAGCCGAGAAAACCAGTCCTGATCCGGGGGGGTCGGCTGTGAGGAAAAAGGGCCCGGTTTTCTCGTTAAACGGGTGTTACACACGCACACTTGCACTATAATCGAGCCCGTTAGTCGATAATCGGATCGGCAACAGGCAAATAATTTAAATCCGAGCGAGGTACGTGATGCAACGAAACAAGCGGGTAACAGCTATCGCTGCGGCACTTGCCGCCGTATTGGCAGGTGCGTCGGGCGCACAGGCACAAGACAGTATCGGCGGTTATATTGGTGCGAGTATCGGCCAGACCGATATCGACGCCAATGGTTTTGACAGTGCTACCGGTTATCGAATTTTCGGTGGATATATGTTCACTCCCATGTGGGGCGTGGAAGGCGGCTACATCGACGCCGGTGATTTTGACGGTAAGGGAGCATTTGCCAATGCCTCCATCGAAGGTAGCGGGTTCTATACAGCGGGCGTGGGTCGTTATGCCTTAACCGACAGTGTTGCTTTGAACGGCAAGGTTGGTGTGATGTTTGCCGACTTCGATGGCAAGGTAAACGGAAATACCACCGCCTCCGACGATTCAGCCAGCCTGCTGCTCGGATTCGGTGCAGATTGGTACTTTACCCCGACAATGGCTGTCGGTGCTGAATACAATTTGGTGACTGACGTCGATGAAAGTGATGTTGATGCGATATGGCTCAACTTCCGATTCGACATGACTGGCGCTTACTAACCAACCACTGTCAGACGGTGGTTGACAGGAACGATTCTGTTGAACTCCGATCTTGAGACATAAAAAACCGGTCTTAACGACCGGTTTTTTATGTTGATTAACTCCGTAACCGGCTGCCGCAGAATAAGCCCTGCGGCAGCCGGTAATCGAATCAACCAAGCAGCGGTGCGATCACCAGGCTGACAATCGCCATCACGTTGATGAGGATATTCATTGACGGACCAGAAGTATCCTTGAACGGATCACCAACGGTATCGCCGACAACAGCCGCCTTGTGAACGTCGGATCCCTTACCGCCCAGGTTACCCCGTTCGATAAACTTTTTGGCATTGTCCCAGGCACCGCCGGCATTAGCCATGGTCAATGCCAGCAGGACACAGCCAAGCAGTGCGCCGCCGAGCATACCGCCGAGAGCCGCCGGACCTAAAATGAAGCCGACCACAACTGGTGCAGCCACCGCCAGTACACCCGGCAGAATCATTCGTCTAAGTGCCGCCTTGGTGGCAATATCCACGCATCGGCCGGTATCGGGTTCGGCAGTCCCCTCCAAAAGGCCAGGTATCTCCTTGAACTGGCGGCGAATCTCGCGAATCATTTCGAACGCGGCATCGCCTACTGCGGTCATGGTGATGCTGCTGACGAGAAACGGGAAGATACCACCGATGAACATGCCCACCAGTACCCTGGGATCATTCATTTGCAAGCTGAAATTGTCGACGTGCTGACCGACGGTCTCAATGTATGCCGAGATAATGGCCAGCGCCGCTAATGCAGCCGCGCCGATGGCAAAACCCTTGCCGATCGCCGCTGTGGTGTTGCCGAGTTCGTCGAGAGAATCGGTGATTTTGCGAACGTCTTCGCCAAGTCCCGCCATCTCGGCGATCCCGCCGGCGTTATCGGCAACCGGACCATAAGCGTCGATCGCCATAGTGATACCAACGGTTGCCAGCATGCCGACCGCGGCAATGCCAACACCGTACAAACCTACCAGTTCGGTAGAGACCAGAATAATGGCGGCAATCATTAAAATGGGGACCGTTACGGACTGCATACCCAAAGCCAGACCGGAAATCATCACCGTAGCAGGTCCTGTTTCACCGCTTTTTGCGATTTTTTCAACCGGCGCGCCAGCGGTGTAATACTCAGTAACGAGGCCAATGACGATACCGCCGATCGCACCCGCCACAATAGCCAACCAGATTTTGGTGTTGAGATCGGCCATCATTACGACAAAATAGGCTGCTGCAATAAACAGGATCGATGCGCCGATCGTACCGAAGCGAAGTGCGACTTCAGGTGATCGCGAGGCATTCGTTTTGACAATCCAGATACCAAGCATCGAGCAGATAATGCCGGCACTGGCTAAAGCCAGCGGCAGAAACATCAACGACTGCTGGGCGCCTAAAACGGCAATGATGTCGGGCGACAGAGTTGCCGCGATAGCAATCGTGGCAATCATCGAGCCGCAATAGGACTCGAAGATGTCGGATCCCATTCCGGCCACGTCGCCGACGTTATCGCCGACATTATCGGCAATCACACCCGGATTACGTGGGTCGTCCTCAGGAATGCCGGCCTCGATCTTGCCAACCAGATCGGCGCCGACGTCGGCACTCTTGGTAAAAATACCACCGCCGACACGGGAAAACAGCGCAACGGATGAGGCACCCATGCCAAATCCATGGATTACGTGGGACGATTCCGGATTACCGCCGAACGCCAGGTACAGCGCGCCAAGTCCAAGAAGACCCATGGCGGCGACACACAATCCCATGACCGAGCCGCCATAAAAGGCGACGGTCAGCGCTTCGGCAGCGCCTTTGGTGTGTGCCGCGGTGGTGGTTCTGACGTTGGCTTCGGTAGCAGTGAACATACCGAGGTAGCCAGCTATAGCGGAAGATATGGCGCCGACCGCAAAAGCCAGGGCAGTTTTCCAGCCGAGGTCCGAGAAGAGGATCAAAAGACCGACAATCACGGAAAAAATGGCAAGATAGGTGTATTCACGCTTCATGAATACCATGGCGCCATGGTGAATCTGACGGCCGATGTCGGCGACTTTGCCTTCACCTCCAGGATAGCGCATAACGGTTCGGTAGAGGCCGAATGCCGCAAGCAGGCCGACTATGCCCAGCACGACAGGCACAAGATTAACGAGGTTCATTGTCACTCCCGATGATGTGTAATTTTTTCAAGATGCTCGAAAAGCGCCGCGATTATAGCAAAACCTCTCATTTCCCATATAAATAAACATTATCGACTGCGAGGACTTGTGTTTTTCGTCTCCTGCACTACAATTTCTGCGCTCTTGCCTCAGATGGGAGGCCAGAAATTTCTGCAGCAGGACCGCTGCTATTTGCGTCATGTGGGCGTATTTGTCGTTGATATCTCCCATCTACATGTTCCCGCTATTGAAAGTTTTTAAAAGCAACGGAGTTAAAGGTTAATGATTCTTGACAGGGTACCTACAGGAAAGTCCGTTCCGGATGATGTAAATGTGATCATAGAGATCCCGCTACACGGCGATCCGGTCAAGTACGAAGTGGACAAGGATACTGGCGCAATGTTCGTTGATCGTTTCATGGCGACTGCAATGCATTATCCGTGTAACTACGGTTATATCCCGCATACATTATGTGGTGACGGTGACCCGGCCGATGTTCTGGTAGTGAGTCCGCTGCCGCTCATATCCGGTTCGGTGGTGCGTTGCAGGCCGGTCGGCGTGTTAATGATGGAGGATGAGTCGGGTGAGGATTCAAAAATACTGGCGGTGCCAGTGGATTCCCTCACCAGCCTCTATCGTGACATCAATAACTATCGTGATCTGCCACGTGAACTACTCGACCGGATCGCCCACTTTTTCGAACATTACAAGGATCTGGAAAAGGGCAAGTGGGTGAAAGTGAACGGTTGGGCAGATGTCGAGCGTGCCAGGCAGGAAATCATTGAGGCAGTCAAACTCGCTGCCAAATCGTAAACAACAACTCCCTGTACATCAACGAATCAAGCCCTGATCAGCTATGTAAAGCATCTGGTTTTAATGATAGGGGTTGATGTTACGTTATTGTGTATATCAATTTATTCTCAACTCACATAAGTCTGTCGAATTACCATGAAGCAGTACAAAATTGCAGTGATTGCCGGAGACGGTATCGGTCGTGAGGTCGTGCCGGAAGGTCTACGTGTACTACAAGCCGTCGCTGAACGATTCAATCTCAAGTTCGCTTTCGATGAACTCGACTGGAGCTGCGAGGTGTACTCACGTACCGGGCAGATGATGCCGGACGATGGACTCGACAGTATTCGTTCTAACGACGCCATCTTTTTAGGTGCGGTCGGTTTTCCGGGCGTGCCTGACCATGTTTCTCTATGGGGTTTGTTGATTCCGATTCGTCGCACGTTCCGTCAGTACATCAATCTGCGGCCGGTACGCCTGATGCCTGGTGTCAGTTCACCATTGGCCAATAAAAAAGCGGGTGATATCGACTACTACGTCGTGCGTGAAAACAATGAAGGTGAGTATTCGGAAATCGGTGGACGGCTGTATGCCGGATGCGACGAGGAACTGGTTGTTCAGGAGAATATATTTACCCGCAAGGGAATCGACCGTGTTCTGACGTATGCGTTCGAGCTGGCCAGCTCACGTTCGGCGAAGCATGTGACATCGGCAACAAAATCCAATGGCATCATGTACTCGATGCCGTTCTGGGATGAGCGCTTCAAGGAAATCAGCGGACGCTTTCCGGATGTTCGCACCGATCAATATCATGTCGATATACTGACCGCGCATTTCGTGCAGCATCCCGAGTGGTTTGATGTGGTGGTTGCAAGCAACCTGTTCGGCGATATTCTCTCCGATCTCGGTCCCGCGACTACCGGTACTATTGGTATTGCACCGTCCGCCAATCTGAATCCCGAGCGTGAGTTTCCTTCGATGTTCGAGCCGGTGCATGGCTCCGCGCCGGATATCTATGGCAAAGGAATTGCCAACCCCATCGGCCAGATCTGGTCGGCTGCGATGATGCTTGATCATCTTGGTCAGCCGTCAGCCGCTGCTGCAGTGATGTCCGCCATTGAAAATGTCCTGGCTAATGGTCCGCACACACCCGATTTGGGTGGCGAGGCAAATACTCGCGAGATGGGTGAGGCGGTGGCAGAGCGAATTGCAATCGGATAAATATTAGACAACCTGTGCGTAATGGATTGGATGAATCAAATCAGACGGACCTGATGATGTCTTCCTTGACTATGCACGCATAACGATGCCGTGAACCGAATGGCGAGACGGTTTCAAGATCAAGTACGGTCGCACCCCTGACACGGCAGAGCGCATGGATGTCATTAATATCCATGGCGCCATTGTTATCCATGCGTCGCCGTAGACGACGCGACAGGCAACTTATGGAACGGGCATCGTTAAAGGAGAACACGACGAACCCGGACGAGACTCTCAATAACTCAACAAGCAGCCGTTCGCGTGCCGATTCACTCTTCAGATGATGTGATAGCCGAGCGCAGACCACGCCTTCGATTGTGTCATCGGCAAATGGCAATTGAAATGCATCGCAGTTCAGTCCGGCGACTTTGGGCGGATTCATCGCCCCATCAATCGCTTCACGAATTTTCTGTGGATTACGATCTGCTTCAATCAATAATCGCGTCGCGGACTGCATCGGCCCACTGAATCGTCCACCGCGACAGGCAAGATTAAGCAACCGGGTAGAGGCGGGAAGCTCCGACAACATTCGCGTAACGATATGGAGTTCGTGTTGAATGCGTCGAATCTGGTGATTGCTTTGGGCATCAGCGAGTTCATCCGATATCGTCTCAAAAGATTGGTCCTTTATCGTATCGTCATATATTTCGCCGGTGGGGGCATCTGTGTCATCGGAGGAAGTGACATCAGTGGGGTTAATCAATGTCGCCTGATCGGGCGCCATCATGACCATGTCGGGGAGTATGGGATAGTATTTAAAACAGCCTTTGCACTGTAGTGCCTGGTGTTCTTCGCTCAGCGATGAGTGGCATAACGGGCAAACCAGGACTTCGATCAGTTGCTTGAGCGGGCTGTCGAAAGTAGACGCCGGCGCATTCATTTTCGATTCTTCTTGCGAGCCCTTGGATGTGCGCTATCGTAGACTTTAGCCAAGTGCTGGAAATCCAGATGGGTGTAGATCTGGGTGGTGGATATATCCGCGTGGCCCAGGAGCTCCTGCACAGCGCGAAGATCACTGCTCGATTCCAGCAGGTGAGAGGCAAACGAGTGGCGTAACATGTGAGGGTGAACATGCCGACCGATACCCTGGAGCTGCGCATGTTTACCCACACGCATTTGTATGGCGCGAATGGACAGGCGTTGACCGCGCAGGGTTGTGAACAAGGCAGGCTGGTCGGCCCGGGTAATTCCGGCACGAATTTCAAGCCAGTCTTTCAGGGCGAGTATTGCCTGGCGACCGATCGGCAGGATACGCGTTTTTTTACCTTTGCCGGTTGTGGTCAGAATCTGGTTGTTGAGATCCAGGTCGTCTACATTCAGTGACGCAGCCTCGGATACCCGCAAACCGGATGAGTAAATCAGTTCCAGCAATGCACGATCGCGGTAATCGAGATCGCAATTAGTCGGGATCTCTACCAGCGCACTCGCTTCATCGGTGTTTAAAGTTGACGGCAGGGTACGCGGCGACTTGGGTGCGTGAATGCCGTCAAAGGGATTGAGGGTTGCACGCTTTTCGCGAATAAGAAATCGATACAAGGCCCTGGCGCTCGACAATGCCCGTGCGATGCTGCGTCCGGATTGACCGGCTTGATGAAGTCGCGCGGGATACATCCGCGCAGTGCGATGATCGAGACCGATCCAGTTCTTGAGCCCACGCTCGTCGATAAAGCGCTTGAGAGACCTGGTGTCTCGTTGGTAGGCGGCTATTGTATTTGGCGACATGCGTCGCTCGGATGTGAGATATCTTGTGAACGCGACCAGGTCGGCATTGGTCTCCGTGTCGTCACGGAGGTTCACGCCGTTCTCACTTTGCCTCGAATTCATTAAGCTGGCTGGCGGAGGCGCTGATAAGCCGTTGTAGCTGTACCAGGAACAAGGTGCCGGTGCGTGGATGATAACGGCTGGATTCGGTGGAGCCGAGGGCAATACAGGCAAATGGCGTTTGCTCTCTTGCAAACTTCAGTGGAATAAGGGCGCTGGACTTAACTTCGTCGGCGTCATCATTGAACAACCATTGACGGTCAGTATCCGATAAACCGGAGAGACAGGCGGCTTCATCCAGATGCCTTGTCACGGCATCTGACAGGTCATTGAGATTCTCCTCGCCGATGCGGCGAAGATAGGTAAATTCAAGATCGAATATCCTCCTCAGTACTCGCGGCAGATCATCGAGCAGTGTCTGAAGCGAGTGAATGCCCATGAGGTATAGCGCCAGTTTTTCCATGCGGCGATTCAGGCGGTCGTTCTCCCTCGCGTTGCTGATTAATTCACGTAGCCGCTTTTGATCAGTGCTCTGCTGTTCGCGCAGCACCATGACCTGACGTTCCAGCAGGGATACAGCCTGGCCGCTGGAGGGATGCGGAATGATCAGTTGCGACAGCAGGGATGCATGGCGCTGGAAAAAATCCGGATGTTCGCGAAGGTACTCGGCAAAGACGCGCTCAGCATCATCATCGCCTTCAAGGGAGCGATTATCGGTTTTCATATCACTTGGTATCTCATTTATAGACCTATCTTGCCGTCAAAAACATGGATCGCATCACCCATTAGAAAAACCGATGAGCCATCGCCATGCCAGTTAACCTGGACCTCGCCACCGGGCAGGCATACCCGGACGTCCTCATCGAGAAGACCACGTCGTCGACCATTGACAACTGCTGCGCAGGCACCGCTGCCGCAGGCCTGAGTTTCACCAACACCACGTTCGAAAACACGCAATCGAATTTGTGTTCGGTCAACAATCTGCATGAATCCGGCATTGGTGCGTTTGGCAAAACGTGGATGTTTCTCTATTGCCTGACCAACGCCATCAATATCGTAGCGATCAACATCTTCAACGAGAGTCACTGCATGGGGGTTGCCCATGGATAACACGCCGACTTCAAGTATCTGGCCATCGATGTCGAGATGATGGGTTGAATCATTGTTGTCAGTGGTGAATGGAATAAGCTGTGGCTCGAATACTGGCGGACCCATGTCGACACGCACGTCGCCATTATCCAGTAACTCGAGCTTCATCCGGCTCTGCCGGGTTTGTATATGGATGACGTCGTTATTTTTGAGTTG
Organism: marine bacterium B5-7; assembly: GCA_021604525.1. Taxonomy (GTDB): domain Bacteria; phylum Pseudomonadota; class Gammaproteobacteria; order Arenicellales; family CAJQKF01; genus BQJD01. The sequence goes on from BQJD01000008.1 coordinate 113,444, forward strand.
CTCGCGTTGAATAAATCGCGCCAGGCACCGTGCACCGTTGCCGCACTGGTCGGCTTCACTGCCATCTGCGTTGAATATGCGAAACAGGAAATCAGCGGGTTCGGTATGAGTGGGATCATCGGGTAATTTTTCAACGAGCAGTATCTGGTCACAGCCGACACCGCGGCGTCGATCGGCAATGTAACGAGCGCAATCCGCAGTGATGTTGATATCCTGGCGAACGGCATCGAAGACGACGAAATCGTTACCAAGGGAATGCATTTTACTGAACCGGACCGCAGCCACTGTCGATGCCTTTAATAGGATTGATCCTGCCGATTATAGCGGAACGATCAGTCAGGTAGCGAAATGTGACTGCGTTCTGGCTACATATAATCGTGACTTTAATTATTCCTCACTGACGTTCTTGGGAAGGTAACGGCGCCAGTCATGGGATTGATCGCCGATCGCCAGGAACCATGGATTCAGAATTGAGGGTTTATTGTAGACAAGTTCGTCACCGTGGATATCGGTCATGATTCCGCCAGCTTCCTTGAGAACGCAGTCCGATGCGCCGGTATCCCATTCGGAAGTCAGTCCGAGTCGTGGGTAGATATCCGCCGTACCTTCTGCAACCAGGCAGATTTTCAATGCGCTACCCATACTGATGCTGTCGACCTGTTCGACTTCTGCTTCCAGCGCTTCACGATAGCTGGCGACGGTTGAAGCGGCATGGGAACGGCTGGCGACCATGCACACTGCGTTACGATTAAAGGGTCGGGTAAGAATCGATTGTTGTATGCCATTTTCGATACGAAATGCACCGCCACCCGTAAATGCGAGATGAGTGATGTCTGCGGCCGGCGTGTATACAACGCCAAGTATCGGGCGTGAACCTTTGATGAGCGCGATATTGACTGTGAACTCACCATTACGACGAATAAATTCCTTGGTCCCATCAAGCGGATCCACCAGCCAGAAGCTGGTCCACTCGCGCCTCGATTCGAAGGCTTCGCTCGAGGATTCTTCCGATAGCACTGGAATATCGGGAGTGAGCTGTCGAAGTTGATCGACAATGATGTTATGTGCGCGACGATCGGCAAGAGTCAATGGCGAACCGTCGCTCTTTGCGTTGACCTCCATATCGGCTGCACGATTGTAGACATCCATGATGGCATCTCCTGCAAGACGCGCAATACGGTGTGTTTCGACAAGCAGGGTATCGAGTGTTGGCAATGTTTCAGGTGTCATGGTGATGATGCTAATCGAAGTGTTAGAGCGTGTTTATAAAAGTCGGGTATGAGTATTTCAGCCCGGCTTACTTGTTACACATTCAGTGTTAATGAAGTATTAAATTGGGTGAAGGTCGTTCAGCCGACTCTCGAGAAGATACAGGCACAGACGTGTTCGTGCATCGGATATTGCCGGGTGACGATGCAGTTCATTTATCCGACAGATCGGCCATAAATGTTGCTCAAGGGGTTCTGGTTCGTCCCCAGGCAATGGATCGATGCTGAGATCGCGAGCAAGGTATATATGGCTCTTGAAGTTCGAATAAGCAGGCATCAATGTGACAGTTTCCATCAGATCGATACGACCCGCCGCAAAACCGGTTTCTTCCTGAAGTTCACGTCGTGCTGCCGTCTCAGGGCTCTCACCATGATCGACCGCGCCTTTGACAAAGCCCAACTCATACGTGCCGATTCCGAGGGCGTATTCCTCTATCAGCAGTAAGTCGTTGCCGGATATCGGCACGACCACGACTCCGCCGACGTTTTCGGAAACCAGTTGTTCAAAGCTGCGTCGTTCACCGTTGGCGAATTCAAGTTCGACCGTATCCACTCGAAACAATCGGCTCAAGGCGATCGTTTGGCGGTGGTGAATGATCGGCGGTGTTTTCATGAAAGGTTAGTTGGCGGCTGGCAAAATCTGGCGTTTCCTGAGCGGTCGCTTATGCGCACAAGGATACCGCCCGGGTGTAATTCAATAAAGTCTGATCGGTACGTACTGCTGTCTGCGATAAATCGCCTTTCAGTTAGAGACCGATGAATGGTGATGGATTTTTCATCAGTGATTTCAATATGGGCCAACGCGCAAGGCTTTCGCGGGTTGCGTCAAATCCATCAAGATTTATCTGCCCCTGACACCATAGCGGTTGACCCTCAACGGTTACTGTGGGATCCATGATCATCCAGCAAATTTCCCCCGGGGCATAGTCGCCGCAAGTGTGAAAATGCAGAAAGCGTGGATGGGTGAATACGCTGTTCGACCAGCGATCGGGATTGTCATCGACGCCTTCATTGATCGCGCATGCGGGATGTATCCCTGCATGCCAGGAGTGCACCACCCACGGATCGGTTGCAAATAGTTTGGCGACAGATCGGTAGTGCGCCTCGACACGCTTAACTTCGGTGGTATCTCCCGTAAATTCGATGATGTGTCCATTATTGACCACAGCACAAACCTGAGATTCGAGTTGCAGCGATGGCGGTTCGTAGACGCCTGATCCGGTCGGCGTCAAATATCGTGCGATGATGACTTCACCCGAAAAATCTGCTGCACTGACCGGTTGTGGAACCCCGAGGGGAAAGCGTCGGATTCCGGTGTCCCTTGTAGCCGATGTCGGGTTTTTGCTCGATTGCTTGGGGTGACCTTGAACAGACGTTCCAAGTGGGCAGGAAATCTCGATTGTCGTGCTGTCCTGAAGTACCTTGTCGACAGCATTTTTCACATCGACCATGGCAAGGTGGTCGGTCCTGCCATATGCACTGGCCAACATCCAGGCGGTGCGCGCATAACTCATGACCCAGGTCGTTCCTGCTGGCGGATCGGAAAACCGATCCTGATCGCCGATGCGTGCAAAAAATATGATGCAATCGTGTTTTGCAATCGCCTCGTCGATAGAGGGGTCTCGATCATTGCCGGGTGGTCCGCAGGTAATCGTGGTCACATCGAGACCAAGGTCCCGGGCGATTATCTCCACCGCCGCTGGCCCCGTTCGATCATACCAGCCAAGTGTCGGATCTTCGCAGACGATAAGTATCCGCATGTCACGTGTGACATTTGCGCAATTGATTAAGAGATTGCGTGCGCCTTCGCTGAGCTCAGCATCAAGAATCATCGTTGTGCTTCGGCCTGAATGCTTAAAAAGCGAAACGGATTAGTCAGAATCCGGCTGAAACCATGTACGACTTCGGCATCGAAACTCAGGCTGTCGCCGGCACTCAGATGAATGGACCGTTTGCCGTAAAGGTATTCGGCTTCACCTTCAATTGCATAGATAAACACGACACCATGGCCGATATACACCGGCGGCTTGGCATCCTGAGGTTTAAGGGTCACAGAATGTGCATCGAACTTGAGCTCGCGGCGTTTGTGATAGGCAAGGTGAGTAAACTCGTGGCTATGTGAATCGGCAATTCGGGTTGATTTCAGTCCCTCTCCCTGTTTGACATGCGTGAAGTCGGCACGGTGGGTCGCGGTTTCGCGAAACAGACTGATCAACGGGACTTCAAGAGCTACGCTCAAGGCGTTCAGCGTGGCGATCGATGGTGACACCTGTCCATTTTCGATACGACTGATCATCGCCGTCGACACGGCTGCGGCTTGAGCCAACTGGCGGGCGTTCAGGCCACGGTCCTCGCGCAAGCCGCGCAGTGCCTGGCCGATTGCACGATCAATAGTCGCGGGGGTATGAATTGTCTCAGCTATCATCTGGGATCGTGCATCTGGTTACTTCGATTGCGATACGCGAAGGCTTTTCCAAAACGCCATATAAGGTAGTCGCCGCAGGTAATCGGTTCAGATGCCGTGGTGTAATCGGCACCGTAAATTCTCCTCGGATCGATGACGGTATCAGCATCGGGGTCGTAGGCGAGTACCAGTGAAAGCCGCTCGCGTCCGGAATGATTAACCACCCGATGCGGCGTCGAGATATAAGCGCCATCGGTATAGCGTGCCAGCAAGTCGCCGACGTTTACCACCAGCGTACCCTCGATGGGCGGTGCGTGAATCCATCGGCCATCCACGGTTTGCACCTGCAGGCCACCGACATTGTCCTGACACAGTACCGTGAGCATGCCGAAGTCGGTATGTGGACCGACACCGAAACAGGATTCTTCTGAAGTCATGTCCTGGGGTGGATAGTAGACCAGCGATGCGCGACTCAAAGGCGGATGACTGTCGGCGATGAAAAAATCATCACTGAGTCCAAGGCCCAGGGCAAAGCCGCGCATCAAATGATGCGCCACGATGTGTCCATGATAATAAAACGCCATGGCTGCAGTTTGCAGATCGGGCACGAAATCAGGCCAGCGGTTGGGTCCGCGCAGCGGATGATCGTTGGGGCATTCACCTTTCTCGTCCTCAAAGCCGAAGATGAAACTTTCTTTCAGGTCGGGCAGGGCGTCATCTTGCATGACCGCACCGCCGGCACCGAGATAACCGCGATGCCAGTCGGTACGATTGACAGTTTGTTTTAATGCTTCAGGGCTTTGAAAAAAATCATAGGCCGCGCGACGTGTGCGATGGATTACTGAATCAGGAATGCCATGGCCGCTCACGTAGATGAAACCGAGTCCTTTGCTTGCGCGGTGCAGGGCGCGGGAGACAGTGTCTGAATCAGTGGCATTACGTAGAGAACTGATATCAATCACAGGAATGGTGGATGCATCGATCCTGTCTGCGTAGGTATGGTTCATTGGGTGCGGGTCAGTATTCAAGTCTGTTTTGATATCGATAAATCAGTGTTTAAGAGTAGTATCCCACCACGTCACCATCGGTGGTTACGCCCAGACCGTTCAGGCAACGATTGACGTAGTTGAAATATCCGATGATCTGGTTGGCCTCGAGTATCTCGCCGTCATCAAGCCCGGCCTCACGCAAGGCAACTGCATCGGCCTGGACCATGCCACCGGGATTCAATGTCAGCTTTTCGGCGTAGCGCATCAGTTCAAGTTCAGCGCCTGACAACGCCAAGTCGGGCTGACGTTGACGTAGCGCCGTATATATATTGTCGGCGCGGGCATCGTCTGCCATCAGATGGCGGGCATTGGCCCAATGGTTGGCCAGGGAATAGTCACAGTTATTCAGCATCGATACATAAGAAGCGATAGTTTCCTGTAACCAGGGTGGAAGGGTATTGGCGTCGTCATGCAGCGCGGCACGGTAAAGGGTCACATGACCATTCAATGTGCTGGGTCGTAACGAATGTACCCGCATGACATTGTCGACTGTGCCGTGAGGAGTACGGGCGAGTGCCAGCGCTCTTTCGAGAACCGGGTCGGCGTTCTCGTCTGAAATCATCTTGATCCAGGCACTCATTTTGAACTCCTTGAGTTTCACAAAACCATGGGTTGTTTCATTGTCGTTGATCGGACTGCATGCGATGCTCCAGCCAGCGTACTCCGGCGGAGACCAGCAGGATTACGACCAGGTATTCGAGTACCAGAATCGTGTAAATCTCAAGAGGTCGGTACTCTGTGACCACCAGCTCGTTAGCCCTGCGGGTGAGCTCCTGCATGCCGATAACCGATACGAGCGACGACATTTTCAGCATGTAAACAAGCTGGTTGCCAAGCGCGGGTAATATCCGGCGGATTGCCTGGGGCAGGATGACATGGCGCATCATGTCCGTATAACTCAGAGATATGGAATGCGCGGCTTCGTACTGGCCTTTGTCGATAGACTGGATTCCGGCGCGAAAAATTTCCGCTTCGAATGCGCTGTCAGACAAGGCGAGAGCGATGACCCCCGCCCAGAATACCGTGATGGACAAGTTGGCGATTTGCGGCAACCCGTAGTACACCCACAAAATCAACACCAGGATAGGTACGGCGCGTACGATCTCGACATAAGTCCGGTTGATTCCCCTGAAGTAGCGATTGTGTGACAGACCCGGTAATGCAATCAGCAAACCGATGGTGACGGAGATGCCGATGGCGGTAACCGATAACAGCAACGTGTAATACAAACCGCCAAACAGGAACTTCAGGTTGGATAACCCGGTATCCGTTGCCGGATTGACCACATACCACCCCCAATTGGCCGAGCAGCCTGACAGCGCGAGCGATAGCGAAGCAATGAGTAAAAACGCTTTCATATGCTCTGCCTAATGCTGCAGGATTTTATTCAGGAAATCGCGACACCGTTCACTACTCGGCGACGTGAAGAAATGTTCCGGCGACGCAGTTTCAACAACCTCGCCATGATCCATGAACACCATGGTATCGGCGACACGCCGGGCGAAGCCCATCTCGTGGGTGACGCAGATCATGGTCATGCCGGTGGCAGCCAGTTCTGCCATGACTTCAAGAACTTCATTGATCATCTCCGGATCAAGTGCCGAGGTCGGCTCATCGAACAGCATGATGCCAGGCTCCATACACAGCGACCGGGCAATGGCTACACGCTGTTGCTGTCCGCCGGAAAGCTGTCTTGGATACTTATCCGCCTGTTCCGGTATACGTACCCGCTCGAGGTAATTAAGGGCGAGCTGCCGGGCTGCCTCACGCGATAACTTGCGCGATTTAAGCGGTCCGAGCATCAGATTTTCGATCACGGTTAAATGAGGGAACAAATTAAACTGCTGGAACACCATCCCCACCCGGCTGCGAACGGCACTAAGGCTCGATGCGCTGTGATCGAGAGCGATGCCATCAACCAGTATTTTCCCTGAATCGTGACGCTCGAGACCATTGATACAGCGGATCAACGTAGATTTGCCAGAGCCGGATGGGCCACAGACCACGATTCGTTCACCTGAAGAGATACGCAAGGAGACATCTTTGAGCGCATTAAAATCGCCAAAGCGTTTACAGACCTTGTCAATATTGATAATGGGCTGGGTATTGTCCGGCAATATGAAACCCTGGTGTGGATGACCTCTTGGAATTAATCATGTTGTTGACTTCCATGCAACAAATTTATCGCTTTGCAATAAATGCATTCACGGGCAATAATTCCCATGCAAATACACACCGGAGCAAATCTCGATGAAAATATTCAAAATTGTCGGCCTGACCCTTGCCTTACTGGTTCTCACCCTGCCAATACAGGCGCAGGCAGAGTCGGCCCTTGAGGACATATTGAGTAGCGGCGTTTTAAAGGTCGGCACCACCGGTGACTGGAATCCGATGACCATGCGCGACCCGGCCAGTAATTCATACACTGGCTACGACATCGACGTGATGACCCACCTGGCCGAGGACCTCGGTGTTAAGGTGGAGTTCGTTCCAACCGATTGGAAAACACTGGTTAGTGGTGTGAGCTCAGGCAAGTATCATATTACCGGGTCGGCGTCGGTTTCGCCGGCACGAGCCAAGGCCGCCGGTTATTCGGTCAGCTATTTTTCATTGGCAACGGTGCCGCTTATCCTTGCTAAGAACGCTGACCGTTTCAAGGATTGGGATGATCTGAACAAGGCTGATGTGACGGTTGCCGCAACCCTTGGAACGACCCAGGAAAAGCAGGTCAAGGAATTTTTCCCCAATGCCAAACATCAGATTGTTGAAGCGCCCGCGCGTGATTTTCAGGAAGTTCTGGCTGGTCGTGCCGATGCCCATATCACCTCCAATGTTGAAGCCAACAAGCTGGTAGAGAAATATCCGCAAATGATGATCGTTCCGGTGTCCGCACCCAAGGCACCGACACCCATTGCCATGCTGATGCCGCAGGCAGATCAGGTGTGGATTAACTACGTAAATACCTGGATCGCGCTTCAGACCGAGCGCGGATTGTTCACGGATCTTGGCAAGAAATGGAAGTTGCTAAATTAATCCTGAGACTCGGAGTGACCGACAACAGGCGGCATGAAAATGCAACGGGCAGCAGCGAATTCAACCGCTGCTGCCCGTTGAGCATGTTTAGCAACCATTATTGATATCCGTTCATGCATTCAGTACTGGTTCAGGGTCGCCAGTGTGTACTAATACTGAATGATTCAGTCAATAAATCAATCGCATAACCGAAACGCAGACATTCTTCGATCACAGCCTATGGCACAAAACCTCATTGACGTGGGCACCGTGGACTTTGAAGGTTCAACGTGGGCAAGTACGTATTTTAATTCCGAAATGCCCGCACAATGGCGATTCCTCTACTACAGTAACCAGTTTCGCTCAGTTTTACTGCCACTCGATAAAACCGACTTTCTGTTGTCACCACAAGGTCGTGAAATCACGGATGATAGCGACACCGGTTTTCATTTCATTCTGACAATCTCCTGGCAAGCGGCAAACAGCGATCAAACACTGCTGCAACGACTTGAGTCGCTCGATATTCATATTGCCGCACTGGTAATCGAGATTTCCACATGCTGCGAGCCGACGCAGGATGCAAATCTTGAACAATTGGCTATCCGTTGGCCTGTTTGTCTTGATGTCATTAATGGTTCGGTTGATGAACCTGCATCGATTGAGGTGCTCAAACTCGCCGAGAAATTCGATGCAACACTTCTCTGGCGACCCGACATCTCATCAACGATTCGATTAGAGCCATTGCAGCAGCCCTATGAGGGAGGGCGATATCTCATCACACGGATTAGTGCGCCTACGTTACCGCAACTGCGGTCAATAATTGAAAGCCTGGCGCTGTGGAAGGACGGCTATCGCTCGGCTGGTATCTTTTTTGACGATAATGCAAAAGCCCCGCAAAATGCATCTGACTGTCGAATTCTTGTTGAACTGATGAATAAATAATGAAATAAACAAGTGACATCTTCGGCAGTACATCACACCCGTTGAATCAGTTATAGTCCCGCCTGCTGTTGATCCTGAAACGGCCGCTTCATATCTATCATTTTCAGTTACAGGTTTATGCAACCCATTCAACGTCAAAATTTGCTGGAGCTCAAGGACATCCGTTTTGCCTTTGGCTCGCGTGCGCCGTTGTTCGACGATCTGAGCATAGAAATTCCCAAGGGCAAGGTCATAGTCATCATGGGGCCGAGCGGCTGCGGCAAATCCACATTATTGTCGCTCATCGGTGGTCGACAGCGCCTGCAGCACGGCGAGATCACATTCGATGGTGAACCCATTCGACCCAGTCATCGTCGTTCGTTGTATGCCATTCGTCGAAAGATGGGCATGCTGTTTCAATCCAGTGCATTGCTTACCGATCTATCGGTTTTCGAAAATATTGCATATCCGCTGCGCGAGCACACCAGGCTCAACGATGAATTGATACGTATCATCGTTCTCATGAAGCTGCAATTGGTGGGTCTTCGTGGTGCAGCGGATTTGATGCCTGCTGAACTTTCAGGGGGCATGGCACGACGTGTAGCCCTGGCTCGAGCGATTGTTCTTGATCCGGCATTGGTCATGTACGACGAACCGTTTACTGGCCTTGACCCGATATCATTGGGTGTCGTTGTGAAGCTGATTCGTGAATTGAACGATGCCCTCGAGATGACTTCGGTAGTTGTCACCCATGACGTCAAAGAGGGCTGCAGTATTGCCGATTACGTCTATATCCTCGGTCGTGGATCATTGCTCGGATCCGGTACGGTTGAGGAGCTGCGAGCGAGTGACAATCCTGATGTCAGGCAGTTTATGGATGGTCTGCCGGACGGGCCCGTGCCCTATCACTATCCGGCTCCGCCCTTTGCTGATGACCTTATGGAGAAGCACTCTTGAACGCGATTCGTCAACTCGGGCGGGCGGGAATTCGAGTCTCAACCGGACTCGGCGCGGCCAGCATCTTTTTAGTGCGTATTCTCGAGCAGTCGTGGATCGTTTTTCGGCGTCCGGGTTTATTGGTGGCGCAGATTTACTCGGTTGGCGTTCAGACCGTACTAATCATTGTCCTTGCCGGCCTTTTTGTTGGCATGGTGCTTGGACTGCAGGGCTACAATACCCTGGTGGATTTTGGCGCGGAAACATCACTGGGCCTGGTGGTGGCCAAGTTTTTGACTCGTGAATTGGCGCCGGTACTTACTGCGCTGCTGTTTACAGGCAGAGCGGGTTCCGCGCTGACTGCCGAAATTGGTTTGATGAAGGCAACGGAGCAACTGGCTGCGTTAGAAATGATGGCTGTTAATCCCGTGCAGAGAGTAGTCGCGCCTCGTTTTATCGCCGGGGTGATCTCGATGCCGCTGCTCGCCGCCATGTTCAGCGTCGTGGGCGTGTATGGCGGCTATCTGATCGGCGTGAAATTACTCGGGGTTGATGCCGGGGTGTTCTGGTCGTCGATGCAGCAAGGCGTGGATTTCTATGACGACATCGTCAATGGTTTCATCAAGAGCGTCGTGTTCGGCGTTTGTGTCACCTGGATCGCGGTTTACGAGGGATATGCGTCTGCCCCCAATGCGGCAGGAATATCTCGCGCGACAACCGCTACCGTAGTAACCGGATCGCTGGCGGTTCTCGGTCTCGATTATGTACTGACCTCGCTGATGTTTGGCGGTTAGATTAGTAGAACAAAGGATATTTGACATGAATAGCAAGGTTTTGGAATTTACCGTTGGCCTGTTCATTCTCGCCGGCATCGCAGCTTTGGGTTACCTGGCACTCGGTGTTGGAAACATGGGCACGCTATCGGGTGGCGAAACATATCGCGTATCGGCGCGTTTCGATAATATCGGTGGATTGGCGGTCAAAGCACCGGTTACGCTGGCCGGCGTCAAGATCGGGCGGGTGAGTCGTATCGTGGTGGACCCGGAACTGTTTCGCGCTGAAGTCACCATGGAAATCGATGCCGCCTACGATAATCTGCCGCTTGATAGCGGCGCGTCGATACTGACCTCTGGTTTGCTGGGTGCCCAGTATATTGAGCTCGATCCAGGTGGCGATATCGAATTTTTAAAAGACGGCAGTCGTATTGATATCACCCAATCAGCGGTTGTGCTTGAGCATTTAATCAGCCAATTCTTTTTCAGCCAGAATAAGGAATGACAGCTATGGCTAAAATTCTCTTTTCCTGTCTCGCATGCATGATGGCAATGTTGTTCGCGACATCCCCGGCGTATTCCACCACAATGCCGGATGAGGTCGTCAAAACAACGATAAATGATTTAATCGACGAGCTCGAACGACGTCGTCCGGAACTCGAGCAAAACCCGGAAAAACTCTATGCCATGGTTGAGAAAGTGGTCGTTCCACAGTTCGACGTCCCGGTTATCGCTCGCCTGGTGCTCGCGAAACACTGGCGAGGTGCCAGTGAAGCACAGCGCAAGGCCTTCGCCGATGCTTTTCAGAAACTCCTTATCCGCACCTATGCTACGGCTTTGTTTGAATATACCGGCAAGGAAGAAATGCGGGTCAAGCCGCTACGCATGAAAGAAGGCGAACGCAAGGCACGGGTGGAAACCGAGGTGGTTCTACCCGGTGCTTCTTCTGTGCCTGTCAGCTATTCGTTTTTGTTGAATGACGCTGGCGAATGGAAAGTCTATGACGTCAATATCGACGGAATCAGCATGGTCACAAACTACCGTAAGTCATATGGCGGAGTAATCGATTCTCGTGGTCTGGACGCGTTGATAGGTGAACTCAAGCAAAAGAGCGTCGAAGCGGCAACCAAACCGTTTAAAGGCGAGACCGGATGACAACCCCTGTGCGAATCGATAATGGCACTCTGGTGCTGTCAGGTGTACTCGATCAGGCAACGGTTCCCGACGTGCTCGCCAGCGCGCGTGAGCTCGGCCAATGTACTGTCGATAAAATTGACGCTACATCGGTGGAGCGTGTTGATAGTGCAGGTGTAGCCTTTCTGGTGTGGTTGGTAAAGCAGTTTTGCGGTCAGCAGGGTTCTGTGGAACTTCACAATCCGCGATCACAGCTATCATCCATGTTGGCAGTCAGTGATTTGACGGAACTCTTTACTATCACCTGATGCGCCTGATACACGAAGCCTTCTCCACAACCTTCAACAATAACGTTTTGATCTCGAAGGAACGCCACAAGGCCTACCGTCCGGGGTGTCGAGTCGAGTATCATTAACGATTGAAATTTAACATTCGCAACGCAGTACATTAAATTGTTCAAATCTGGTGCCTGATAATGGTCGCCAGGGCACAAGCGCTCACGGAAAACTCTTGAACCCGGCGCAATTTTGGATAAACAAAGCTGCATTTGTTGTACAACCAGACTGACTTAAGTGAGGGATTTGTGGTTACACCTCAAAACATAAAGGCATGGATCGAGGATAATCTGTCATCGAGTCATGTTGAAATCGATGGTGATGGTCACCATTTTGAAGCAATTATCGTGTGTCCGGATTTCGAAGGGAAAAGCCGCATCCAACGCCACCAGATGGTCTATGGGGCGCTTGGGGACAAAATGAAATCCGAGATACATGCCCTGTCAATGAAAACACTGACCCCGAGTGAATCGGAGTCGAGCGAGGCATGATCGAGATGAGTATTCAGGAACAAATCAAGGAACTGGTGACGTCAAATGACATCGTTCTGTTTATGAAAGGATCACCTGATTTCCCGCAGTGTGGCTTTTCAGGCCGTACTACCCAGATCCTCAACCAGTGTGGCGCAAAATTTGCTTCGGTTGACGTGCTCCAGAACGACGAAGTGCGCGAAGGTATCAAGACATATTCCAACTGGCCGACGATTCCCCAGCTTTATATTCGCGGCGAATTTATCGGTGGCAGCGATATCGTCATGGAAATGTTCGAAAGCGGCGAATTGCAAAAGAAAATCGTCGGCGAGAATTAGCCTTCGTCGGATGATTTTCAAAGTTACCCTGGTCTCTGGATCTATGGGTATCTGAAAGTCCAGTAACCTGGAGTAATAACCTATTGGATAAACTGTTAATTACCGGGGGGCGGCCGCTTGCGGGTGATGTTCGAATATCCGGCGCCAAAAATGCGGCGTTACCGGTATTGATCGCGTCCTTGTTGACAGCCGATCCCTTGATCATTCGCAATATCCCGCACTTGCACGACATTACGACTACGCTGGAACTTCTCGGTGAACTGGGTGTGCGTCTTGAAATTGACGAGAAAATGTCTATCACCGCAGATGCCGGTGATATTACTCGACTGAGAGCGCCATACGATCTGGTTAAAACCATGCGTGCGTCCATACTTGTCCTTGGGCCGTTGCTGGCGCGATTTGGCGAAGCCGAGGTTTCATTGCCCGGCGGCTGTGCCATAGGTTCCCGACCGGTAAATCTGCACATCAAGGGATTCGAGGCAATGGGTGCCGAGGTTGTGATCGAATCCGGCTATATTCGCGCACGCTGTAAGCGTCTTCGTGGCGCCCGGATATTTATGGATACCATCTCGGTGACTGGCACTGAAAACCTGATGATGGCAGCAGCGCTGGCTGACGGCGAAACAGTTATCGAAAACGCCGCGCGCGAACCAGAAGTGGTCGATCTTGCTACCTGCCTGAACGCCATGGGTGCAAAAATACACGGCGCCGGGACTCACCTCATCACCATACAGGGTGTTAACAGGCTGCATGGAGCAGCCCATAACGTCATCCCTGATCGTATTGAAGCGGGTACTTACCTGGTTGCAGCAATGGTCACCAGCGGTGCGATAAAACTTCACGATATCGATTCATCGTTACTGGAGTCAGTACTCGACAAGCTTACAGAATCCGGCGCCGACATCAAGATCGAAGGTCGCACTATCTCTCTCGATATGAGAGGTCGGCGGCCACGCGCGGTGAATATTCGAACAGCGCCATTTCCTGCCTTCCCAACCGATATGCAGGCACAGTTTGTTATGATGAACAGCATTGCCGAAGGTGTTGGTACGGTGACTGAAACAGTGTTTGAAAATCGCTTCATGCATGTTCACGAGCTGCAGCGAATGGGTGCAGACATCGATATGGAGAGCAATACGGCTGTGGTTCGGGGTGTGGATCACCTGACTGGTGCGCCGGTCATGGCAACTGATCTGAGGGCATCCGCCTGTCTGGTGCTGGCGGGCCTTGTAGCTCGGAATGAAACCATCATCGATCGGATTTATCACATTGATCGTGGCTACGATTGCATCGAAGAAAAGCTGGCGCAGATTGGCGCGCAGATTCGTCGCGTGCCGGGTGATCAGATGGAGGCGCGTACGGCTGTTGCCTGATCGTTCGCGCGGCCGGCCCGGTATTAAAGTATGTTGACGATCGCATTATCCAAGGGACGTATTCTCGATGAGACGTTGCCTTTGTTTGCGGCTGCCGGTATAGAGCCCGCAGTCGATCCATCGCGTAGTCGTAAGCTGATACTCGAATCCACTCGTGCCGATATCCGCTTTGTCATCATTCGTGCTGCTGATGTCCCCACTTATGTTCAATTTGGTGCTGCGGATGCCGGTGTGGTCGGCAAGGATCTCCTGCTAGAGCATGGTGGCGAAGGGTTATATGAATTGCTCGACTTGAAAATTGCTGCGTGTCGATTGGTGGTTGCCGAACCTGCGGAACTGGCTGCCGGCGACGATCCTTCGAGCTGGTCACGACTTAGAATCGCAACCAAGTATCCGCGTATTACCCGCAAACATTTTGCTGCAAAAGGCGTGCAGACAGAAATCATCAAGCTCTACGGATCGATGGAACTTGCGCCGCTGGTCAAGTTGTCCGATCGCATCGTCGATCTGGTTGCGACGGGCGGCACGTTGCACGCAAACGGTCTCGTCGAGGTCGAAAAGATTGCCGATATCACATCCCGGCTGGTCGTTAACAGGGCATCAATGAAAACACGTGGCGCCAAGTTGAATTCCCTGATCGAATCTTTAAAAGAGGCGGTCGGTACCGCCAGTGCAGCGGCCTGAATCCGCATCATTTCGTTTCGCCCAACGCCCATTGCGTCATGACAAATCCTTCATCTGTCTCAAGCAAGATAGTTCGTGTCCTGTCATCCATTGATGAAGAATTCGATACGCATCTTTCACAATTGCTTTGCCGTGACGTCAATGAATATCAGCACATCGAACAATCGGTGGTTGCGATTATCAATGACATCAGGGCGCGTGGCGATGAAGCGCTGGTCGAATATACCCGTAAGTTCGACAATGCCAATCTCGTAAATGCCGGCGACCTTGAAGTGTCCTGGAATGAGATTAACCATTGTGTCGACATAATTGACTCTGAGCAACGCACTGCACTGGAACACGCTCGCGATAGAATCATCGACTTTCACCAGCGCCAAAAGGAAGACTCGTGGAGTTATCAGGATGAATCCGGTAGCCGCTATGGGCAGGTCGTTAGCGCACTGGAACGAGTCGGGGTGTATGTACCCGGAGGCAAAGCCGCTTATCCGTCCTCGGTATTGATGAATGCGATTCCGGCGCGTGTTGCCGGTGTTGAAGAGATCGTGATGGTGGTGCCGACACCTGGAGGTTATCGCAATCCCATGGTGATGGCTGCCGCTGCTATCGCCGGTGTTGATCGGGTATTTGCTATCGGTGGCGCACAGGCCATCGCTGCGCTGGCCTATGGAACTACCCATGTGCCGCGGGTGGATAAGATAGTCGGTCCTGGAAATATCTATGTGGCAACAGCCAAGCGCCAGGTATTCGGCCAGGTCGGAATTGATATGATCGCTGGTCCATCCGAGGTTGTGGTGATATGTGACGCTGGTGCCGATCCCGAGTGGGTTGCCATGGATCTGTTCGCCCAGGCCGAACACGATGAAATGGCCCAATCCATCGTCATCTGCGATGACAGCAGTCAGTTACAACGTGTACTGGATGCCGTTGCACGATTGTTGCCGGAACTCGAACGTCGAGAGGTCATTGAAAAATCATTGACCGATCACGGTGCGGCAATCATCGCCCAGGATATGGATGACGCGCTTGCCATTACCAATCGAATTGCACCCGAACATCTGGAACTGCAGGTTGCCAATCCGGAACCCCTGCTTGAAAAAGTGCGCCATGCCGGAGCGATTTTTGCCGGTTATTACAGTGCTGAATCCCTCGGAGATTACTGTGCAGGACCCAATCACGTCTTGCCCACCGCCGGCACAGCGCGTTTCAGTTCGCCCCTTGGGGTTTACGACTTCCAAAAACGCTCGAGTCTTGTCATGTGTTCACGCGAGGGTGCCAGCCGTCTGTCGTCAACAGCGTCGGTGCTGGCGCGCGCCGAATATCTCACCGCCCATGCGCGCTCGGCCGAGTTACGTCGCTAATTCCATCGGTTCAGTCATCTGAAGAGACTATCCATAATGTTTTGGCCACGATAGTTGCGTACCCGGTAATATCCAGACTCTGGTAGTATTTCGTTCTGCATTACGTAGCATATTGAATTAAGAATCACCCGCCCATTATTTCCCGGTTAAATTTCGTCACACCCGCCTCGCATAAAGACCCAACAGGAATCTGATCAATGGCAGATCGTCAAGCCACAGTGGAGCGTAATACCTCCGAGACCCGGATTACCGTCACGCTCGTGCTCGATGGCACCGGCGCAAGTGAATTCAACATTGGTGTTCCGTTCTTTGAGCACATGCTTGACCAGGTGTGTCGACACGGTGGCTTTGATCTGAAAATAGACGCCAGCGGCGATATTGAGATAGACGACCATCACACCGTTGAAGACGTCGGCATTACCTTCGGCCAGGCTCTTGCCAAGGCTGTCGGCGATAAGCGCGGGATCTATCGCTATGGTCACGCCTACGTGCCGCTGGACGAAGCCCTGAGCCGTGTAGTCATAGACTTGTCAGGCCGGCCGATGCTGACCTATGGAGTCGAATATCCGCGTGCACGAATCGGTCAATTCGATGTCGATTTATTGCGGGAGTTTTTTCAGGGGTTTTGCAACCACGCCGGCGTCACGCTGCATATCGATAACCTTCGGGGTGTCAATGCGCATCATGTTGCCGAGACGGTATTCAAGGCTTTTGGCCGAGCGTTACGTTTCGCCGTCAGCCAGGATCCACGTTTCGCCGATCGTATCCCCTCTACCAAAGGTAGTTTGTAGCCTATGCAGCAAATCGTGGTGGTCGATTTTGGTACCGGTAATCTGCATTCGGTCAGCAAAGCGCTACAACATGTTGCTGACAACGCCTCGGTTGTAGTTAGCCGTGATGCCGATACAATTGGTAATGCTGACCGTGTCGTGTTACCTGGTCAAGGGGCCATGGGTAGCTGGCTTGCTGCAATGAGCCGACTGGGTCTTGGCGAAGCGGTAGCCCGCGCACTTGACAATGTACCTGTCCTCGGCATTTGTCTCGGCATGCAGGCCATGCTCGATCACAGTGATGAGGATGGCGGTGTAGAGGGTTTAAGTATTATCGACGGCACGGTTACCCGCTTTATTCGACCGGCGGGTGATGCCGGGAGAGGGTTCAAGATACCGCATATGGGTTGGAATCGGGTCCATCAGGCACGCTGTCATCCCCTCTGGAACGATATCGAAGACGGCAGCCGATTTTATTTTGTCCATAGCTATTACGCCAATCCAGTGCGCAAAGTGGATATTGTCGGCACGACCGATTACATTTTGCCATTCACGTCCGCGATCGCTCAAGCCAACATGTTTGCAACACAGTTTCATCCCGAAAAAAGCCACACACAGGGGTTGAAGTTATTGACTAACTTCGTCACCTGGAATGGATCTTACGATCCCGATTGAGGAATCTCAAAAATGTTGTTGATACCGGCAATTGATATCAAAGACGGCCAGTGCGTGCGTTTGCGACAGGGTCGTATGGATGACTTCACTGTTTTTTCCGACGATCCGGTGGAGATTGCAACACGCTGGGTGGACCAGGGTGCGCGACGTCTGCACATAGTCGATCTCGATGGCGCCATGGCCGGTGAACCGGTAAATGCCGAATGTATCAGGCAGATAATGCAGGCGCATCCGGATCTGCCGGTACAGGTGGGCGGTGGAATTCGTGATGAGGAAACTGTTGAGGTGTATCTCGAAACCGGCGTGCGTTATGTCGTTATCGGCACAAAAGCGGTTAATGAACCACACTTTATCAGCGATTTGTGCGCGGAGTTTCCAGGTCATGTCATTGTCGGCCTGGACGCGCGCGATGGTCGTGTGGCAACGGAAGGCTGGTCGAAGATGTCGCGTCACGATGTGGTTGATATGGCGCATCATTTTCAAAATGACGGCGTCGAAGCAATTATATATACCGATATCGAGCGCGACGGCATGATGCAGGGAGTTAATGTCGAAGCCACTGCCCGCTTGGCGGAAGCCATCAACATACCGGTAATAGCCTCCGGTGGGGTGACCAATATGGATGATATCAGACGTTTATGCGCGGTTTCCGATAGCGGTATTTATGGTGTTATTGCCGGTCGGGCACTGTATGAAGGCAGCCTTGATCTGGCTGAGGCACAAAGCCTGGCGGACCGTTCGGCGGCGCCGGTGTTTGACGAGCGCTGAGCCAGGATTCAATGGCTCTGGCGAAGCGTATCATCCCGTGTCTGGACGTCGATAATGGTCGTGTCGTCAAAGGGGTCAATTTTATCGACATCCGTGACGCTGGCGATCCTGTCGAGGTCGCTCGCCGTTACGATGAACAAGGCGCTGACGAACTGTGTTTCCTCGATATAACCGCCAGCTCCGACCTGCGCGACACCATGGCCCATGTGGTTGAGGAGGTTGCCGGCCAAGTGTTCATCCCGCTCACCGTGGGTGGCGGGATCCGCAAACTTGACGACATCCATCGGATGTTGGCAGCCGGTGCCGACAAGATATCCATCAATACTGCCGCCGTGCTGAATCCTGCCTTTGTCGAGGAGGCGAGTAAGCATTTCGGTGCGCAATGTATCGTGGTAGCCATTGATGCCAGGCAGGTCGCTGTCGAGCCATCACCACGATGGGAGATTTTCACCCACGGCGGGCGCAAGCCGACGGGTATCGAAGTGGTTGAATGGGCGCGACGCATGGCCGATGCCGGGGCGGGTGAAATTCTCCTCACCAGTATGGATCGCGATGGTACCCGTGACGGTTACGATAACGCGCTGAACCGTCATGTCAGTGACGCCGTGTCCATACCCGTTATCGCCTCGGGTGGTGTGGGTGGACTTGAACATCTTGCCGATGGAATTATTCACGGCGGAGCCGATGCGGTGCTCGCGGCCAGTATTTTTCATTTTGGTGAACACACGATAGGCCAGGCCAAGGAATTCATGGCTGATCGAGGAATCGAAGTCAATGCCTGATCACGAACAGCCCGACGGACGCTTGAGCAGCGATATCCTCGCACGTCTCGCCGAGGTAATCGAAGCGCGCAAAAGCGCAGATCAGGATGAATCCTACGTTGCATCCTTGCTAAACGGTGATGTTTCGCGGGTGCTCAAAAAAATTGGTGAAGAGGGTGTCGAATTTGCCCTCGCTGTACGCGATGGTGAGCGCGATGCCATCGTTCATGAAGCAGCCGATTTATGGTTTCATGTGATGGTAGCCTTGTCACAAGCAGGCGTTAGCCCACAAGAAGTCATGGGGGAGCTGGAGAGGCGCTTCGGCATGTCGGGGCTTGAGGAAAAACGCACACGAAAAAGCTGAATCAGTGACAAATTGACAAGGAAATCGTCCAAACGCGTATATTTTCTGTCATGCATGGGTACTTTATTTGTAATTCTGCATAATGGATCGTGCGCCCGCAGGCTATTCGCACTAGAATAGCGCGACTGACGGATGGCTGTAGTGACAACCGCTTGGTCAACCGCATCGCCGGCAAAATTGTCGGTAATCAAATAGTTTCAATATCGGAGTGAATCCATGGGTTTCGGTGGTATCAGTATTTGGCAGTTGTTGATCGTTCTGGTAATCGTTGTGCTGATTTTCGGCACAAAGAAATTGCGCGGCATGGGCGGCGATCTCGGATCAGCGATCAAGAGCTTCAAGAAAGCCGTTAAAGAAGACGGTGTCAAAAAGGATGGCGATGAAGAGGGCAAGGATGCATCGGCAGACAGTCCCCTTGAAATTGAGACCGACGCCGATGCTTCCAAACCGGATGCAAATGCTTCGGATCTGTCCGGGCAGACGCCGGCCGACAGTGAAAAGCACGACAAGACTCAGGCGTAAACGGCTGGATTTTATCGATAAGTTTTCCGATAGGCTGCGAGCCGGAGTCGTGTGGTGTTCGATATAGGTTTTTGGGAGATGAGCGTGATTGCCCTGATCGCGCTGGTCGTATTGGGTCCCGAGCGCTTGCCTGGCGTTGCGCGTACAGTTGGCCTTTGGGTTGGACGCGCGCGGCGCATGATCTCCGATGTCAAGGCAGACATCGACCGCGAGATTCGTAACGCTGATATTAAAGAACTCGAAGAAATAAAAAAGGGAATCTCAGACACGGGTAAGGAAGTTTCTTCCGCGATGTCCAAGGCATCCGAGGCCCCGGCCAAACTCAAAGAAGATCTGGACGTATCATCGGCTATCAGGGAGGGCGCGGAATCGATTACCAAACCCACCACGCCCACAAGCGATCAAAACAGCGACATCAAGGCCGATGCTGAAAAGAAAGACTAAATCCGCCGCCGGTACCGCAGGGGAGGCACCGTTTATTTCGCATCTGCTCGAACTGCGTGATCGGGTGCTGAAATCGGTGGCAGCCGTACTGTTGTTCTTCCTCATCTGCGCGCCATTTGCCAATACCCTATATATTTACCTGGCCCAACCGTTGATGAGTGCCCTGCCTGAAGGCAACACCATGATTTCGACGGAACCGCATGGGCCATTTTTCGTGCCCTTCAAGTTGGCATTTGCTGTCTCTGTCGGGCTGGCAATTCCGGTATTGCTCTACCAGCTTTGGGCGTTTGTAGCACCAGGGCTATATGACAATGAGAAGCGTCTGGCCATGCCGCTGATTGTCTCGAGCACAGTCCTGTTTTATCTCGGCATCGTCTTCGCGTACTTTATTGTTTTTCCCATTATTTTCGCGTTTTTTACCTCGACAGCACCGGAAGGTGTTGCGGTAATGACGGATATAAATTCTTATCTGAGTTTCGTTCTAAAACTGTTCTTCGCGTTTGGTGTAGCCTTCGAAGTGCCGGTGGCGACCGTGTTGCTGGTGTATATGGGCGTGGCCACACCGGAGAGTTTGTCGGAGAAACGTCCTTATATCATTGTCGTTGCGTTCGTAATCGGCATGCTGCTAACTCCCCCGGACATCTTTTCTCAAACCATGCTTGCGCTACCTGTATGGTTGCTGTTTGAAGTGGGTCTGTTTTTCTCCAGAAAAATCCAGCGTCGCCGCAAGGACGAGGCGCTATCAGAGGATGGTGATGACTCCTTAGACGAGGACGATGATATGGACGAAGAGCTGAATCGCGCCTCGCGAAATATGGACGAGGGTCCGTAACAATTCGCGCAAACCTCTTATACAGAGCAAAACTACATCATTGATGTCCTTGCAAAATGCACGGGACTTCATCTTGCGCAGCTTGCTTGTTTTATAAGCGTAGCAATGGATTGTCCTTGACAGTAAATAGGTAAGGGGAGGGGTTGTTGCCGATGTCGTTATCCAGGACGGATTCAAGAATCGCGACTATGCAGTGATTGATCCCGGCACGCTTGACAACTTGCAGGTCGTTCTATTTACTAATGTACAGTTGGAGGTTCGCGGCGATTATCCGGCATGTTCGTACATCCGGAAACTGTCCGATCAGACTCGACAATAATAGAAAATATTTGAGGGCGGATCCATTTCAGTCAGTACCGCACTAATCGTCGATGATTCGCGCGTAGCTCGGCTGGCGCTTGCCAGGCGTCTGGGCGCGCGCGGTATTGAGGTCGTTTCCGTTGCGTCGGGCGCTGATGCCCTGCGGAAACTGCAGGATCATCGGCCGGATGTGATTTTCATGGATTACATGATGCCGGAGATGGATGGCCTGGAAACATGTCGCGCCATTGTCAATAATCCGGCAATCGCATCCATTCCGGTCATTATGACCACGAGTAACGATACGCCGGAATTCAGAAAGCGTGGTGTGGCTAGTGGTGCCAGCGGCTTTCTTTCCAAAGGACTTGAAGACCGGGAACTTGATAACGTACTGGATTCGGCAGCCGACAGGCGCCCCGAACTTGAGAAAACAGGGGGAACAACGATGCAGACAGGACGCGTTGAACTCACGGAACAGACCCTTTCCATGATTCGCGATCAAGCCATGAACGCGGCTCGCCGGGCGTCTGAAGAATACTTTACCGGGCAACTGCCTGGGCTGGAAGAGCAGGTAATACAGGTTGCCGAAACAGCTGCGCGGCGGGTTATGGCCGGTCAGTCTGCTGGCGGGAACCCAGCTGATGGCGACGCCTTGCTGTCGATGCAGGAACGGGTCGATAACCTTCATAATGACACGCAATTACGTGCTGTTATTGCCAAGATGGTACGGGAAGAACGCAGCACTACAAGTGGACGAGCAAATTCTCGAACAAGATCGGATGTTGAAAAATCTGCAGCAAAACAAAAGCGGTCTGGTTCGGGTATCGGCCGCTTTATAAGGAATAGTCTGGTATTGCTGTTGCTACTGATTATTGCCTATGCCGTCATTGTCCTGGGATATCCGGAAACGGAACTCGCCAGAACATTAGTAGATATTCTCGGTCCTTTGTTCCAGCGTCTCGGTGGTGCTGGTTTATCCGGTTGAGTGGCAGGATTTCGATGTCGCTCATAAATTGCGGCGTTAATTGCGGTATTCAAACTTCTGATTAGCCGAGATGCCACGCTAGCCATAAGATTTTTGGTAGTATTACCGAAGTGAATGTCTAAAGGAGCGAGATTTGGGTGTCTGGTGGATATTCCAGACAGCACCATAAAAGTATCAATCGCCTTGGAGTTACGTTTGTCACGTTGACGGATAGCAGAAGTCATCGTCACAATTGGCTCGATTCGACATTTGATTTGAACCTGTCCATAGATGAGTGAAGGCGGCCGAGACAAGGCAAATGGGAGAGAAAACGCGCAGTTAACACCGTATTGGTGGGTTGCAGCCATTTTGGGATAGGTTTTACATAACCAGGACAACAAATCACCCTGTATCAGGAGGGGTCATAATGCGTAAACTACTTCTAACCGGGATTTACACTCTGCTACTCGTCGGCTGTGCGACCGTTCCACCCGAGGGAGCCTCCGCTGGAGCCAGCGTCGATGAAGTTCTGGCAATGGCCGATCAGAAACTTTCCGAAGCCAAAGCGGCCAAGGCCGAGTGGATGATCATCGATTCCGCCACTGGCAGTAAAGCGGTCTCGCTCACGAAGGTTCTTGCAGCGGCAAAAGAAAAGGCTGCGGCGGGTGAAACAGATGAAGCCATGCGCATGGCTAATCGAGTAATCGAGTCTTCGGAGCTTGGCATCGAGCAGGTCATGTCGCAAAAGGATGCCGCACCCAGCTTTAACTGAAATCCAGGTCACTACCAGACAAAAAAACCGGCCAGTTGGCCGGTTTTTTTGTCTATACCATGTTTGACTAGAACCTGGCTCAAGCTGAGCGAGGGCCACCAGGACAAGGCAAATGGGAGAGAAAACGCACAGTTTACAGGTGTAAATGAGAATCTGAACGAGTATTTAACACCGTATTGGCGGGTTCCAGCCAATTTGAGATGGGCTCTATAAATGATCAGGCAGAATCGCTGGCACGTGTCCTTCTGGAACGCCAACCGAAGTACAGCAGCGGTATCACGAACAGCGTCAGCAGCGTCGAGACAATGATGCCAAAAATCAGAGTGACTGCCAGACCGTTGAATATGGGGTCGTCGAGAATGAAAAACGCACCCATCATGGCTGCGAGTCCGGTGAGTATGATCGGCCTCGAGCGTACCGCGCCTGACAGGATCACTGCTCTGTCTAGCGGAGTACCAGCCTTGACCTGTTCCTGTATGAAATCCACCAGCAGAATAGAGTTTCGTACAATGATTCCGGCCAGGGCAATCATGCCGATCATCGAAGTGGCAGTGAACTTGGCGCCGAGCAGGGCATGACCAGGCATTACCCCGATGATGGTCAGCAATATGGGCGCCATGATGATCAGCGGCGTAACGTATGATTTGAACTGCGCAACCACCAGCAGGTAAATAAGAATTATACCGACCAGGTAGGCGATGCCCATGTCACGAAAAGTCTCGTAGGTAATTTGCCATTCGCCATCCCACTTGATGGAAGTCTGGTAGGGGCTGTCTGGTGTGCCAGTAAAGCTTTGGGTTAACGGATTGCCGGCGCCGTCGCTCAGATCGCGTATCTTCGATACCATCTCGAACATCCCGTACAGGGGGCTGTCGAGCTTGCCCGCCATGTCGCCCATCACATAAACCACCGGTAGCAGATCTTTGTGATAGATGCTCGCTTCACGGGCACTGTAGCGTACCGAAACAATCTCTGACAACGGCACCAATCGACCCGATTGTGCACGAATTTTAAATGACAGCAGGTTCTGTACATCTGCCTTGTCGGCGACAGAGAATTCCAGGCGAATGGGTACGGCGTATTTCAGTTGCGTATCTCGCAGGTAGGAAACGTCTTCTCCGCCGATCAGGGTGCGCACTGTCTCGGCCACATCTTTTTGTGAAACGCCGAGCAGCGCAGCACGGGATCGGTCAACTTCAATGATGATTCTCGGTGAGGGATACTCCAGAGAATTGTCGATGTCGACAATATCATCGGTATGTTCAAAAACATCCTGAACTTTCATCGCGGTGTCGACCCGAGTTTGATAGTCGAAGCCGTAGACTTCAGCCAGGATAGGTGAGAATACCGGCGGTCCTGGCGGGACCTCGGCAATCCTGATATTGGCATCGAAACGATCGTTCAAATGTGCGATTCGATTGCGAATTGCTAGCGCAACATCATGGCTTTGACCATCACGCTCCGCTGCCGGAACAAGGGTTACCTGAATATCGCCCTGATGGGGTAGTTCACGCAGATAATATTGCCGCACCAGTCCGTTAAAGCCTATTGGTGAACTGGTGCCGGCGTAGCTCTGGTAGTCGCTGACTTCCGGCATGGTCAAGAGAATTTCGCCAATCTCATCGAGTACGCGGGCAGTTTGTTCGACGGTGGTACCCTCGCGAAGATCGACCACGATCTGTAATTCAGACTTGTCATCGAACGGCAGCATCTTCATGACCACTGATGTATTGATCACCAACCACAGCGATCCGGCGATCATCATCAATATCACCAGAGATGCGAGAAAGCGATTGCGACGACCGTTATGCGGATGTATGAACGGTCGAAATAATTTGTCGAACAATCGATAAATGCGACTATCGTTTTCCAGTATTTCGCCGTCGTCATGATGGTTAGTGACATTGCTGCGACCGAGCAGTTTGAACGACATCCACGGGGTGACAACAAATGCGACCAACAGGGAAATCAGCATACCCATGCTGGCGTTGATCGGGATGGGACTCATGTAAGGGCCCATCAGCCCACTGACGAATGCCATCGGCAGCAGGGCGGCGATGACGGTAAGCGTGGCAAGAATTGTCGGGCCGCCCACTTCATCTACGGCCCGGGGGATTTTTTCAAGCAGCGATTGCCCGCCACGATGTAAATAGCGATGAATATTTTCAACCACCACGATGGCATCGTCGACGAGTATGCCGATAGAAAAAATCAGTGCGAATAACGATACCCTGTTGATGGTGAATCCCACCGCCCAGGAGGCGAACAAGGTGGCCGACAGGGTAATAATCACGGCCGTACCGACGATCAGCGATTCGCGCCACGACATGGCGATCAATACCAGCAGGACCACTGACAGGGTAGCGAACAACAGCTTCTGGATCAGCTTTTTTGCCTTGTGGTCGGCTGTTTCCCCGTAATTTCGGGTAATGGTGTATTCAACTGCATCTGGAATAATGACACCTTCGAGCTTGGCGACCTGGTCGATCAATTGTGCAGCGAGATCCACTGCATTGACTCCCGGTTTCTTGGCTATCGCCAGAGTCACCGCAGGATGGCGTTCGCGTGAGCCATCAACCCCACGAAATGCGTGTTGTACGTAAGCTTCAGGGTGGTAGGGAGAGTGCACAATGCGAGCGACATCCTCAAGAAAAACCGGATTACCCTCATTCACCCCAACCACCAGTTGGCCGATCTGCTCGGCATTCACCAGGAATGTGCCGGCGCGCACCGGTACGCTGGTGCTTTCGGCAACAATACTGCCGCCTTCAATAGACGTATTACTGTTGCTGAGCGATTCGCGAAGGTCATTGATTGAAATATTGAATCCGGCAAGTCGTTGAGCATCGAGAAAGACATGCACGACCTGCTCGGGTGCGCCGACAGTATAGATACCACGGGTGCCGGCAACTCGCTTCAGTTCGGCTTCAAGGGAGTGTGAAACCTGCGATAATTCATAGGCACCCACTGATTCGTTCCGTGACCACAGGGTAATGTTGACTACCGGTACATCGTCAATGCCCATGGGTTTGATAATCGGTTGACCTACACCGAGTGCCGATGGGAACCAATCGCTATTGGAGAACACCTTGTTGTAAAGCCTGACGATGGCGTCGGTGTTGTCTTCGCCGACTTTAAAGCGAATCGTCAATGTGGCCATGCCAGGTACCGAGACAGAATACACATGCTTGATGCCTTCGACCTCTGACAGAACCTGCTCGGCCGGGTTGGTCACCAGTCTTTCGACCTCAGCCACACTGGCCCCGGGGAAGGGAATAAATACATTGGCAAAGGTCACGTTGATCTGGGGTTCTTCCTCACGGGGTGTCACCACGATTGCGAATACACCCAGCAAAAGGCCGATCAACGCCAGCAGCGGAGTGATTTCGTTTTTAAGAAACCGGCTCGCGATTCGACCTGATATACCCATGTTCTGGCTCATTGTTCAAGCAGTGCTTGTTGCTTTAGCACGGAAGTGGCAATAGCCGGATTCAAGGCGACCTGCTCGCCCTCATCGAGGCCCGAGAGAATCTCTACTGTTCCGTCGCTGCGTGTGTTGCCGCTTCTGACGTGTCGCAGGGATATCTTCCCGGATGCATCGACCACATAAACTCCGACCACTTCACTACGATAAACCAGCGATGATTCCGGTACAGCCAGACGTAACCGCTTGCCCATGGCGAAGGCGACCTTTACAAGTATGCCGGGAAACAAACCCTCCATGTGTCGTGGTAGTAAGATGCGTACGGGGATGGTGCCCGAGCCCTCGATCGCATAGGGAAATACCGTGATGGCTTCCTCTCCAGCAACGACTTCACGGCCACCGGGTAACAATACCCGGGCCTTGTGGAATTCTTCAACTGAATCAATAAGGCGTTGTGGAAAATTGACCGTTACTCGCAGTGCATCCAGCGATAATCCCGACATTAGCGGGGTGCCGGGATTGGCGCTCTCGCCGAGTTCGATATGCCGGTGGGTAACGATACCGCCATAGGGTGCGCGTACCTTGGTGTATTCCAGTTGACGACGGGCCTGGGCAACGTTGGCGGCGGTTGCATCAACAGTCGCCTCGGCATTGCCCAGTTCCGCTTTGGCGCGATCAAAATCTGCCTGCGATACCGTTTTTCTGCGGAACAGGTTTTCGATTCGATTGAACTGTGCACGTGCCTCTTCAAGACTTGAAATGGCTGACCGCTGGTTGGCCAGCGCTTCATTCAATTGTTCCTTGAATTCGGTATCCTCGAATTCGACAATGAGTGCACCCTGTTCTACGGTATCGTCCACATCGAAGTGAATGGCTGCCACGCGAGCCGAAATCTGGGCCGATACAGTGGATTTGTTAATTGCCTGAATAACACCATCGAGAACCCGCTCACGCTCTACGGACTGATATTTGGCTGGTGTTGTATCAACCCTCTCGGCGGCGTTGCCTGCGTTGATATTGAATCCTGTCGTCAGGCAAATGGTGAATACGAGTAACAGACGAGCGCCTGGCTTGAATTCATCAACCATCTCGAGATCAGAATTAACCGGTTTTGGTATTCGAATCATCGTGTTGTCTCTATTCATGGGTTATGTGAGCGTTATGCACAGTGAATCATCGGCACTACGGGCGGTGTGGGTACCACCAGCTTATCGAATGTGATCTTGATATTTTCCATTGCTGGCATCGGGTAGAATTCTTGCAAGTATTAAACTGTTTCTGAATGTAGGATTGCATCATGCTGATTTTGAAAGTACCGCAGCACTTGGTCGTTTGGTTCAAAGCACTGATTTTGTCCGTCGTTGTCATCACTGCATTTGGGGCTGCGGTCGAATCGCGGGCCGACGCACGACTTGAATTTGCCGAAATTGCCGCAGGCTCGCCGATCGAGGGGGCAAGGTTCCAGGTGTTCATAACGAAAGATGGCGTTGCCATCGCTGCCGGGGACGGCCAGCAAAGCCCTAAACCAACAATAATTTACCGTCAGTCGACAGCCGAGATTTTGTTCGTCGACCAATCGCATCACGAGTACACCGTCATGACAGTAGATTGGCTTGCAAAGGCGCGTGTAAAAGCTGAACAGGCGCTTGAAGAAACCCGTGAGAGAGCCGACGCCCAAGCAGAAAATCTTTCCCCCGAGGCTAAACAGAAGTACCAGCAAACAAACAGTATGGCGCGTTTCATGCCACTGATGGGTGGATTGTTGGGTGGTAATTCCCGTGAATCGGTGACATATACGTCGACGGGTCGCGTGTCGGAATTCAATAACTTCTCCTGCGAGCAATTTAACGAAATGACTGGTTCAACCCTGACACGCATCGTCTGTCTGGCTCGTTCTGAGAACGTTGGACTTGATCCGCAGGATGCACAAATGGTCGAAGACTTTCTCGCTACATTAGCGCGTATGCGAATTGCCGGTGTAGAAGAGTTTGGTTTTAAAATGCCGGAATTCATGATGTTTTCGGACCAGTTCACGGGATTTCCGATTGCCGTCTCAGACCTTGATAAAAACGGATTCGTACTTGCCAGCATAGATAATGCTGCATTGGACAACCAATCGCTGGATGTTCCGTCTTCGTACCTGCAAACCCGGATACCGATGTTTGGTCTTTAAGTCGTTCTCAACCTGATCGGATATCGATAGATACCAAGGCTAATTATGTTTAAGTATATTATAAAAAGCTAATTAATAACCACTGCTGCGAAATCGTATTTGATATCAATGTCCCTCCATGTCACCTGGCGATGGCCGTTTTAACGTCATCGTGGCCAACCTCCCCCGAAATTGTCCCATCCCTCTCACGCATTCGAATCATTTGCAAATGCTCTGCCACAAATACTAAGTAATTAGTACTAGATTGACCTGTTTTGGTAACTATTTACCTAGAACCCCCTATTTATTTCAAATACCGTCCATCCTACTTAAACAACCGCTCATTAGTTATATAAAACCGTACATCGGATTCGGCGATATACCAGAGCATAAGTATAAATAGGGTGATTTATTATGAAAGTCAGTAATTGGTCAGGTTTTGGTTTACGGGCAGCCTTGATCGCATCAGCGTTAACATCTACTGCGCTACACGCTGAAGACGCGAAGGTCGTGGAAGTAGCCACGGAGAAGCCGAACTACGGTCAGGGTAACATTGGCATCCGCGGGGGCGAGAATGCTCTTGAAGGGATGGTCGATGCGATGATTCCCCTGGTAACCGGAGAACGGGGC
>BQJD01000009.1 GCA_021604525.1 marine bacterium B5-7
TCCTCTCACATCTCGTCAGTCCCATCTCGGTGGCGTGAGGCGTTTGGTGAAAATCATTTTCAAACGACCCATAAATGATGTGACCCGTCAGACGAATCTTGATCGTGTTGCGCTTAAATATGCCGGCCTGTATCCAGAGTCACGGCTGCGTGGTGCGTTTGAGGATGCGCTTGCCAATAGCTTGCTGTCGCTATCGGTAGATTTACCCTATGGACGCGATGATTTTAATTCGCGGATTGAATCAGCGAGAAACAAGCTGGTTCATGAAGGGATGAGACTTGCCGATTATGTTGGTAAGGCAGTCGACATGGCCTATGAGGTTCAAAGACATCTTGATGGTATTGAGGACGCAGACTTTACTGATCTGATCCTCTCGCATCTCGACTCACTGGTCGGGCCCGGATTCCCCGCCTGCCATCCGGCTTCGTGGATCGAGCACCTGCCGCGATTTGTTGAGGCTCTGTCCATTCGTGTGGAAAAAAGGCGACTAAACCCCGATTCAGACGAAGTGCAGCGCTTCCGTGTCGATACTTTCCGGTCCCGGCTGGATACGATTGATGCCAGCCACATACTTGATACTCAGGCACTTGAATTCTACCGATTTCTTGTGGAGGAATTTAGCGTATCGTTATTCGCGCAATCCCTTGGGACTTCCCAGCCGGTATCCGCCAAGCGGCTGGAGCAATTATGGTCAAGAGTCGTGGGATGATGGGCCAAGGCTTGGCTATTTGTTGATTAATGATCTGAGAGATCGCACGTCAAGTGTATTTTTAGCAGGCCGTGACTGGAGAATTCCAGATAGGCTCTTTAAACACTCAATATGAATATCTTTATGTTGCTGCCATTTTCAAATAGGTTCTAGCCAGGTTCCATATCAATACAGAATTCCGAAACGCAGTTGTCAAGCGCTCCGGAATTTTTTAACTTCTGCGTGGTCTGGCAGGGCGCATTTATTCAAGCGGTCTGAGCGGTTATGATCCAGAATAGTCGACTGAGCGTTGTCGTATGCCCGCTTGTCGGATAATTCCTTGATGAGTTTGGGGCCAAAGTAATCTCATATCGTCTTTGGTTATTTCTCGGTACGTCATTCGAAAATAATTTATTCCCGGTGTTCTTACGTTCATGTGGATCGAACTGTCGAAAATACTGCCGTATCTCGTGTACCCATTGACGGTAGTCATTGTATTAGCGGTGGCAGGTTGCCTTGCGTTTCTTATGGGAGGGTATCGCAGCGGGCGGATTTTGGTTCTGTTATCGGTGTTGTTCCTGCTGATCGCATCGAACCCATGGCTGGCCAGTCGATTTCGAGCACATCTTGAACAGTGGTATCTCCCTGTCGAGATTGAGTCCGTACCAAAATCTCAGGCAATTGTACTTCTCGCCGGTGCGCTGCAACCGCCGGTCCCACCGCGCCTGGTTGCCGATTTAACCGGTGCGTCGGATCGAATTTGGCAGGCGGCGCGGTTATATCGAGCGGGCAGGGCACCGCTTGTAATTGTCACGGGTGGCAACGTCTTCAAGCAAGACGATACCATTCACAGCGAAGCGTGGTATATCGCGGAGTTGTTGAATGCCTGGGGTGTACCACAAAGTGCCGTTATCATTGAAGAAGATAGTAGAAATACCCATGAAAACGCTGTTTTTACCCGGAAAATCCTTGATCGCCGCGGTATTTTAAATATACTTCTGGTCACCTCCGCGCTTCACATGCCACGCGCTTTGGCCACTTTCAAAGGTGCCGGCATCAATGCTATTCCGGTGTCCGTGGATTTTACTGTCGCTGAGTACCGTCAGCCGCTTGTATTGAAACTGCTGCCATCAGCCGGTGCGCTCGCTGCCAATACAGAAACGCTACGTGAATATCTCGGCATACTTATCTACGGAATGCGGGGTTGGCTGGCCACCGGTCCCGACGATCATCCAAATTAACTCGATGCCGCAAATCTTGAAGGATTTCATCCACCCATGACTGATTGCCTGCTACACCCTCACCTCGCCAGTCAACTCGCTACAGATTCCGGTCAGAAAATGATGCAATCATTGTCTGATCAGGCACATTTGCGCGGTGATGCGCTGTGGCTCAGTCTGGCGGTGATTTCCGATATGGTGTCAGCCCTTACGGCTGGCGATGGTAATGACGATGATGCCCGGATGTCAGAGGGCGAGGCACGGTCCCGTATCAGGATGCTGGGTGAATCCTGCAATTGGCTCGCAGCATTAGCCGCTGACGCCTCGCTTATTGATAATGATGACCGGATAGAAAGCTTACTGGCCCGGCAAGTAAAGCGGCTCGGTTCACAGGCATTTGTACTCACGGCTGATACCGAAGTGGCCGTTCCATCAGCAAGTTGTGAATACGAGGCAGTCACGTTATCCGATTATCTCGCTCGGGAGATGCCTGTACCACAAATACCCTTCATCGATCTCGCCCGCCAACAGCGGCGGATCCGATCAAGCGTTGAAGAAGGATTGTTCGGCGTGCTCGCGCATGGTCGGTACATTGGCGGTCCGGAAATCGACACACTGGAAGCGCAGCTTGCCGAATATGTCGGCGTTCGCCATGCAATCGCTGTATCCAACGGCACCGATGCGCTGCTGATTGCCATGCTGGCCCTTGATATCGGTGCCGGAGACGAGGTTATTACCTCGCCGTTCACTTTTGCGGCTACCGGAGAGATGATTCGCCTACTCGGTGCGCGTGCCGTGTATGTGGATATCGATCGGCAAACCTACAATCTTGACGCCAGTCAACTGGCTGCGGCCATCACTGAGAGAACCCGCG
This sequence comes from marine bacterium B5-7, assembly GCA_021604525.1. Taxonomy (GTDB): domain Bacteria; phylum Pseudomonadota; class Gammaproteobacteria; order Arenicellales; family CAJQKF01; genus BQJD01. The sequence goes on from BQJD01000009.1 coordinate 2,783, forward strand.
CGATTATGCCGGTTAGTTTATATGGACAGTGTGCGGATATGGACGCAATTAACGATATCGCCCATCGCCACAATACCGCAGTCATCGAAGATGGCGCACAGAGTTTTGGCGCGACATATAAGGGTCGGCGTTCATGCGGTGTTTCAGATATTGGTTGCACCAGCTTTTTCCCGTCCAAGCCCCTGGGGGGGTATGGTGACAGTGGTGCGTGCTTCACCGATGATGATGCTCATGCCGACGCAATGCGACAAATACGTGACCATGGTCAGACCGGCCGATATCGGCATACGCGTCTTGGAATCAACGGTCGGATGTCTTCGTTTCAGGCGTCTGTTTTGCTTGCCAAGTTGGAGATTTTTGCAGAGGAAATTGAACTGCGTGTTAAAGCAGGGAAGCGATACGATAGATTGTTTACCGAGCGTCTGACCACCACTGCCCCGCGTTCAATAGTAATACCCACCGTGCCATCGTTTAATACCAGTGCCTATGCCCAATATACAGTGTTGGTAGAAGATCGCGACGTTGTGCAAAAGCATTTGGCTGATGTGGGCGTACCCAGCGCGGTTCACTACCCGTTACCCTTGAATCGGCAGCCCGCACTTGAAGAAATAGCATGCCGTGTGCCGGTTTGTGATGAAATATGTAGGCGGGTATTGAGTCTGCCGATGCACCCCTACATCAGCCTTCAGCAACAGGAGTACATTGTTGATGCGCTAATCAATGCGGTGAGCGCAGCCAACGCCGCGTGATCTTTTCATAGCGTATTGCGGTAGGGTCGATTATCTCGGCTGAAATCGTTGTTTTTCGAGCCTTTAGCGTTTATAGTGTTCATAAAATGAACGCCGAAGATCCAAAACAGGACAAACTCACCTTAATGATGCTGTCGGCGATCGATTCCGGGCCTGGTATCAGTCAGCGCCGGCTCGCCGGCCACATGGGTGTAGCACTCGGACTGGCTAATTCCTACATAAAGCGGTGCGTAAAAAAGGGCTTCATTAAAATCAACGAAGCACCGGCTAATCGATACCTGTATTACCTGACACCGAAGGGCTTTAAAGAGAAGTCACGTCTGACTGCGCGCTTTTTATCATCGTCGCTAAATTTCTATCGTTCTGCCGCAGAATCCTGTGAGCGTGTATTCGTAAACTGTGCAATGGATGGTGTCAGTCACATTATTCTGTGTGGTGATTCCGAACTTGCCGAAATTGCGTTTTTAAAATCGCTCGAATCAGGGATTTCGGTTGACGGTCTGTTCGACCCGTCGGGTGAACGTAGCCGGTTTTTCTCACAAACTGTATGGCACGACATTAACAATTTGCCATCAGCTTCGTGTGTCATTACTGCATTGGCCGGTGTCGATTCGCTGAAGAAAGATCTCGAGAAAAATCGCTCGGACATTGTTTATGTGCCGGATATTCTCGATTTGAAAAACGTTTCCTGACTCGAAGCGTTTTTTTTGCATTTGCGGGAAAAGATTACCCGCCTGCAGTATGCGGACCAAAAGGGTTGCTGCAGGGCGGTAGCGTGTCAGATGATCGATATTGGTGATAGGCATGAAAGCTCGTTAATCTCTGTGCACGACCAAACAGTAGTGAAAATATTGATGTTCGATTTCATCAACCATAATTCAATACATGGAAATTTCGGCTTGATCGACTTGCCTATACCTGATCGAATTGGTGAATTGACCGATGCCTAAATGGTTGAGTGCGCGTGCATCATTCGGCGTGTTGTTGGCATGTATCGATTCGATTTCGCTTTATTCATCCATAGGGATCGTTCATTACTATCGCCTTGGATTCTGGATTCCGAATTTTGATTGGCAACTGGCTGCGATTGTTGGCGTCACGTTACTTACGCTGTACGTCATGAATGTTTACTATCTGGATCGAATGGGTAACCCGCTCCGCACGGCGATTCGCACTTTTACCGCTGTCGCCGTGAGCGGTGCAACGATTGCTTCGGTTGTTTATGTCACTAAATCGACCGACGTAAGTACTGTTCTCTGGCGAGGTAATCTTCCGCTTGGTTTGGTTGTTTTTGGTGTCTGGGCGTCGGTTCTTCGATATCTGGCACAGATTGCGCTTAATCGGTTCACTCGTGACCCGAATTGGATTGTCATTGGCAATAGTGAAAGAGGCCGTGCACTCATCGACGACCAGTCTCGATCGGCCATGGGCGGCAAACTTCTGCCACTTACGACATCAGAGCATGATCTCGATTATATCCATATAGAAACAACGGCTGAGTCGCTAAAAATTTCTGCACAACAAGGTACGATGTTCGAAGGTAAAGCGGCTGGAATCATACTGGCGACGGATGAAGTATTACCGAAAAACCTTGTGTCGCAATTAATGCACGCTCGACTCGGTGGTATCACGATACTTGAGGTTGCGGACTACTACGAACAGTTTTTACTGCGTCTACCTGTCATGCAGCTTAAGGATGGTTGGTTTGCGATGTCTCAGGGCTTTGCACTCCTGCAGCATGACGTTCAGCTAAAAATCAAACGGATTCTGGATATTCTTGCAGCAAGTTTTGGTTTGATATTGTTTGCGCCCGTCTTTTTGATTGTTGCGGTCCTGGTTCGGACAACCAGTCAGGGACCGGCATTCTATAGTCAGGTGCGTAGTGGACGTCTGGATCGGGAATTTCGATTACATAAGTTTCGAACCATGGTCACGAATGCCGAAGAAAACGGCCCTCAATGGGCACAAAACAACGACCCGAGAATTACCCCGATCGGGCGATTGTTACGTAAGACCAGAATTGATGAGTTGCCTCAGTTATGGAATGTTCTTGTCGGTCAAATGAGTTTTATTGGTCCACGACCTGAGCGTCCGGATTTCAACAGGGAACTTAAAAAACAGATTCCATACTACGATTTGCGGCATCTTGTTAATCCCGGAATTACCGGCTGGGCACAGGTAATGTACCCTTATGGCGCATCGGTTCAAGATTCAAGAAAAAAACTCGAATACGATCTTTACTATATTAAAAACTATTCTCTTGCCTTTGACTTATACATTGCATTACGAACCGTTCGGGTGGTGTTTTCCTGGGCGGGTCGATGAATGAATCAGGATGTTGTTATTCCGGAATTCGCGAGCAGTGCGATCAAAATTTCAAGCCGTTTGATACTTGTCCTCTATTGTTCCTGGTACACCTATGAGTAATGCAAATCAGCCTGACAGGGGAGATCTTTCCGATGTGTCAGTAGCCATAGTTGGTTTGGGATATGTTGGCTTACCGCTAGCGCTTGCCTTTGGATGTCATGTTCGAGTGATTGGCTATGATCAATCAAAGGAAAGAGTAGAGCAGTGCCTGGCTGGAACAGATATTCGTGGAGAATCGAACCATGTCGAGTTCAGGACGGCAACAAAATTACGCTTTACTTGTGATGTTGCGGACTGTGCAAACGCAGACTTTATCCTGATTGTTGTGCCGACGCCTGTCGATTCTGCTAAACGTCCGGACTTCACACCATTAGTCCAGGCAAGTGAGGCTATCGGTTCAATTTTGCGTAAAGGAACGACAGTAATCTACGAGTCGACGGTATATCCCGGCGCGACTGAAGAAAAGTGCATACCGGTTTTGGAAAATGCATCTGGCCTCAAATGGAAAGAAGATTTCCATGTGGCATATTCACCAGAACGTGTGAATCCTGGGGATAAAGAACACACCCTCGAAAAGATTAAAAAGATAGTGGCGGCGGATGATGCGGCGACTTTAAAGAAGGTTTCAAGGCTGTACTCGACGATCATTGAAGCAGGTATTTGCGAGGTCGAATCAATTCGCGTCGCGGAGGCCGCTAAGGTCATTGAAAACACCCAACGCGATCTGAACATTGCTCTCATAAACGAGTTTGCCGTGTTGTTCGACAAACTTGATATTGATACCCGCAGCGTTCTTGATGCCGCGGCGACCAAGTGGAATTTTCTACCTTTCAAACCCGGACTTGTGGGTGGCCATTGTATTGGTGTCGATCCTTACTACCTCACTTATAAAGCCCAGATGGTTGGCTATCATCCTGAAATCATTCTTGCTGGTCGTCGAATTAATGACCAGATGGGGAATTTCGTTGCGACCAAAACAATCAAGCTGATGCTTAAATCGAAAATTCCTGTCGACCAGGCGAAAATTGCGATTTTGGGGTTAACGTTCAAGGAGAATTGTTCAGATTTACGAAATTCCAAAGTTATCGATGTATTTGATGAATTGCAATCCTATTCGCCTGGCACCGTTCTGATACACGATCCACTCGCATCAGATAAGGAAATCACGGCCGACTATGGAGTTGCACCGTCCAAATGGGAGGATATAGATCAGGTCGATGTCATTGTTCTGGCCGTTGCCCACGAGTTTTACAAGAACCAGGCGTCCTCGGTGATAGCTGAGAAATTAACGCGACCGGGAGTTGTTATTGATGTCAAGGCGGCATTTGCAAGGGACGAATTCATCGACAGCGGATTGACCTACTGGAATCTCTAGTCGGCCATGGTGCGATTGATCGGCAATTAAAGCATTAATCGAATTTTGAAAACAGGAAATACATAGCATGCATGTTTTGGTAACCGGTGCCGCCGGTTTTATTGGATCTTCATTAACGCTGAAGTTACTCGAGGAAAACCATCATGTAACAGGTATCGATAATCTTAATGACTACTATGATGTGTCACTCAAGCTTGCTCGCCTGGATCGCTTCAAGAACCATAAAAACTTTCATTTCGAGAAGTTTGACATATCCGATCGGGAGGGAATGAGTGCGCTATTTGAGAGATCGTCATTTGATGCCGTCGTTAATCTGGCGGCTCAGGCAGGTGTTCGTCATTCCATTGAAAATCCACAGACATACGTCGATTCGAATTTATGCGGCTTTGTGAATATTCTGGAAGGCTGTCGACATACCAAAGTAGGACACTTGGTCTACGCATCATCGAGTTCGGTTTATGGATCAAATGCCCGCCTGCCATTTTCTGAGCATGACAATGTCGACCATCCCATATCGCTCTATGCCGCCACAAAAAAGGCTAACGAACTGATCGCCCATTCTTATTCCCATCTCTATCGTATCCCGACAACTGGGCTGAGGTTTTTCACTGTGTATGGCCCATGGGGACGACCCGACATGGCTTTATTCCGGTTTGCCAGGGGGATTCTCGCAGACCAGCCGATTCCAGTATTTAACCGGGGTCAGATGATTCGGGACTTCACATATATCGATGACATCGTCGAAGGGATAGTGACGGTACTCGGTTCACCCGCAACACCTTGCGATAATTGGTCAGGAGAGTCACCGGATCCGGCAACGAGTAACGCACCCTATCGAATTTACAATATCGGAAATGCGAGGCCGGTTGAGCTCCTGCGATATATTGAGGTGCTTGAAAAAGAATTAAGGAAGAAGGCTCAGCTTGATTTGTTGCCAATGCAGGATGGTGACGTACCTGCAACTACCGCGGACGTTTCAGAACTCAAAAAGCATTTTGACTATACACCATCGACAAGTGTGGAGGATGGGGTTAGCCGGTTTGTCGAGTGGTATAAAAGCTACTACGGCGAATAGGTAGTCTTATACAAATACTTCAAGGTAAACGATTAGAGATTTCAGAAATATTATTTTGCAAAATTCACAACATGCGTAGATGAGAATTACCCAGGATTTAGAAATGTTCAATGTTAGAATTTACGGAGCCGGATCCATAGGGAATCATCTGGCTCATGCGTGCCGGAAGAAAAAATGGAATACCGTGATATGTGATCCTGATGATGATGCGCTATCCAGAACAAAAGACAGTATCTATCCGCAACGATACGGTGCATGGGATAACGAGATTGTTCTGTGTAACCCGCCAGATGCGGCAAGCAAGCCCTGTGATCTCGTTATTATTGGTACTCCACCTGACAGTCATATTCCAATTGCCCTGGATTTGCTTAACAATCATAAGCACTTGCCGAAAATCATACTCATTGAAAAACCGCTCTGCGGACCGGGTCTTGAGGGTTGTGATGAGTTGCAACAACTCTCGAGAGAAAAGGGCGTTTTAGTATGTGTTGGTTACAACCATGTACTATCTCGTATTACTGAGATAGCCACGGAATATATATGCTCCGGTTGTCTCGGAGATCCACAGACTATCGTCGTCAATTGGGTTGAACATTGGGGTGGTATATTTGGAGCACATCCCTGGTTGGCTGGTCCGTCTGATAGCTATCTCGGCTTCTCCCAAAAAGGTGGTGGTGCCTGTGCCGAACACTCTCACGGGATAAATATCTGGCAGCATTTTGCACATTTACTAAATGCAGGAAGAATTTCTACGATTTCTTCAGTGATGGACAGGGAAAAAAACGCTCAAGTCGATTTTGATCGAATCGTTCAAATGAACGTGGTCACGGAAAATGGTCTTGTTGGATATATCGTTCAGGATGTTGTAACTCAACCAGCCATCAAACTGCTGAGAATACAAGGTAGTGACGGTGCGTTGGAGTGGCAGATAAACAAGGATTCGAGCCATGATTCAGTGAGACTGTGGCGTGATAATGAATGGCAGGAGACACTCGTGGCAAAGTCTCGACCTGATGATTTTGCCGGTGAGATAGACCACATCGAGAAGCTACTGCAAAGTCGTGCTGAAAACTCGCCCATCTCATTGCAACGTGGACTGGAAACAATGATGGTCGTCTCCGCAGCGCATTACTCAGCTCAGCAAATGCGGAGTTTGAAAATTAACTACAACTCAAGGCTTACGCCTGATTCGTTTATCTCAAATTTATGAGCCGGTGACACTATGAGAAATTTCGACTTCGACAATCTGTTCATCCTGGACTTGGCCAATAATCATCAAGGCGATGTAAAGCATGCACTTAACATCATTAGCTCTATTGGCAAGGTGGTCCGTGATCATGAAATCAGGGCCACAATAAAGTTTCAATTCCGTCAGCTTGATACATTTATTCACCCTGCATCACGGGAATCCAGTGATAACAAGCATATTCCCCGATTCATCAGTACTCGCCTTGAGAAGAGTGACTACGCAACCCTCGCAAAGGCAGTAAAAGATGAAGGCATGATTACAATGGCGACGCCCTTTGATGAAGAGTCACTGGATGTCATCGGGGACCTCGGTATTGAAGTCATCAAGGTTGCCAGTTGTTCAGCATCCGATACCCCTTTACTTGAACAAATCTCCACACAGGGAAAGCCGGTTGTCGCATCGACCGCGGGCCTGACCATCACCCAGATAGACAACCTGGTGAATCTGTTTGATTTGCGTGGCGTCGAATATGCTGTCATGCACTGTGTCGCAATCTATCCGACACCGCTGGAGAAGCTGAAACTCAACCAGATCGAACTATTGAGATTTCGGTATCCTGGCATTCCAATTGGTTTTTCTACCCACGAGGATCCTGACAACTATTTGCCGGTGCGAATCGCGGTCGCCAAGGGCGCGAAGCTGTTTGAGCGTCATGTTGGCATGAATACTGACAAGTATAAGTTGAATGCATATTCCTCAGATGCGGACCAGGTAAATAACTGGATAATTGCTTACAAGGAAGCCAGGGAAATTTGTGGTGGAGAGAATAGATCACCTGCAACGCCCGAGGAGATTTCGTCGCTTAAAACACTTCAGCGAGGTGTATTCGCTAAGTCCAATATCAAGAAAGGCGCAGCAATTAACAGGCAACAGGTGTACTTCGCAATGCCATGGAAAGAAGGAAGTCTTTCCAGTGGCAAGTGGCACGATGGCATGGTTGCGGACAAGGACTATGCAAAGGACGAAGCACTGTCAGAAACTCTCGCAAAGCTTGATCCAAGCCATAGCCAGATAATTCACGGGATCGTTCTGCAGATCAAAGGGTTATTGAACAACGCCCGAATTGTGGTAGGACCGGAGAGTTCGGTGGAGATTTCTCATCACTATGGTCTCGACAGGTTTCGCGAATTCGGTGCAGTGATCATTGATTGCGTAAATCGAGAATATTGCAAAAAACTGCTTGTAATGTTGCCACGTCAGAAACATCCATATCACTATCACAAGCGTAAGGAAGAGACTTTCCAACTGTTGTTTGGTGATATGGAAATTGAAGCAGACGGTCATGTCACCCGTATGAAGCCAGGTGATACATTCCTGGTCAAACCTGGAACATGGCATAAGTTCCATACCCTCGACGGTGCAATTGTCGAGGAAGTATCAACCACACACTATAAAAATGATTCGTTCTATGAAGATGAGCAGATAGCACGTTTGAATCTTGAAGAGCGTAAAACGCGAATCCCAAGTCTGGGGCGTGTTGTTGGAGTTTAGCTTCTCACGCGGAGATTATTGATGCTGGATGGGAAAACGGTACTTGTGGTTGTTCCAGCGCGTGGTGGAAGCAAGGGTGTGCCATTGAAGAACATACGAGCGGTCGGTGGCGTACCATTGGTTGGTCGAGTAGGGCTTGTAATCAAAGAACTTGCTTTCGTAGACAAGGCAGTTGTTTCCACAGATCATGAAGAGATTGCGCGAGTTGCTCGTACATACGGTATTGAGTCGCCGTTTTACAGATCGACTGAACTATCGGGTGATCGCGTGGGTGATTGGGAAGTTTTAACTGACGCTCTTGAAAAGATGGAAGCGTTGGATAAAACAGTTTATGACATCATTATCATGCTGCAACCGACATCACCACTGAGAACGCCAAAACAGGTTGCCGATACAGTCAAGAAACTAATTGATGGCGAGTTTGATGCCGTGTGGACCGTGAGCGAAACCGATATAAAAAGCCATCCGCTTAAACAATTACAGGTAAATGAAAGAGGTGAAATGCAACACTATGATCCGGCAGGCAAAAAAATCGTTGCCCGTCAGGAACTAGTTCCTCTGTTTCATAGAAATGGTATTGCTTATGCCATGACCCGCGAGTGTCTGCTCAAGAAAAAGTCAATTTATGGTGACCGATTGGGCGCGGTGATTGTCTCGGAACCTGTCGCCAATATAGATACTGAAGCAGACATCGAAAACGCCGAAGCACATCTTAAGGCGCTGTAATTATCCCTGTCCAGATACTGATGGCCGGATACTATCTTCGATAGTGATGTGTGTTGTTGTTGAGTTGAGCCCTCACTATATTGTTATCTGACGTACTGAAAAATGTTAGACCATCACACTTGCGATGGCTCGGTCGCAATGATTCCCGAGACATTCTGATTGTTGATAATGGGTACGAGTTCGTAATCCATTGTGTGCCGGATGGGACACAATCGCTGAAAGTTCCGATGCGTGGTGAGTATTGGTGGGTCGGTCTGAAAGTGTTGTTTGCCCTGTTTCATTTTCTTCGCATACGCAAAAGGTACGCGCTTGGTTTGCGGGGCTGTTATGTTGCAGCCGTTGCGCGTGCTGTTGGCGCAAAAGTAATCGCGACCATGATCGACAACAATAATTGGGATCGCGGCCTGGCTAATGCAACGGGTTGCAGGGTGGTTTGCATTGGCAACGGCTGGAGACATCCGAATCACATTCCAAACAAGTGTTTCGACTGCTATCTCGCATTTAATTCACTACCTAATGATCCATTGTTACCCTTTAGTATTTTTATTCGTGATTTCGGCGCAGTGGGGCACTTGAAAATGGGGCTTTACCAGGAACAACTACATTCGAAATTATCTGATAGTAAGAGAATACAACGAGACAAATACATTCTATGGGTGTCCCAATATCGTTTGCATCATTACAACCACTCTACAGACGATCCATTTATTCTGGCAAGGAAAAAAGCTGAGACTCGGGGTGTGTGCTTAATGAGTCAGATAGCTGGAAAATTAGGCTATAAGTTTTGTGTGGCTCCATCATCAGCAAAGAAGGGAATTGGATATTCTGAAGAATATGATTTCATGCAAGAAGCTTCAAATGGTCGTGCGGAAGTGCTTGATTACAGATCGAACGCCTGGGGCTCATATGATGCCGTGCAGCATGCTTCACTTGTGATAGGTATGTATTCGACGTTACTGCTTGAAGCATTATCAGTGGGTAAAAAGGTTTTGTTTTTTTTACCAAAAGAGATGGATGCCTACGTGAACTACGTGTCACAGGGGCTTTCGATAAAGCAGATTGCCCCGATAGCGATTTCCAGTATGGACTACGATGAGTCGTATACAAAAATCAACGAAGCATTGGCAGCAACCGATTCTGGATACAGGAGTCAATTGGGCGAGTATCTCAATGTAATGGCGCCTTTTAAGTTTGATCGTCTTCCACAGACATTAATCAAGGATAAATTGTTAAGTATTGTCGCGTCTGGTTCTGCCCAAGCCCATGGGTAAAACAATGACTATTGCTTATTTTGCCTCGTATCACTAGTTGAAAGAGTCCATTCAGAAAGTCCTGTGGCTGCTGTCAAGACGTGAAAGAATTAATGCGCTCATACTGTTATTTCTGCTTACAGTAAATGCGTTATTCGAAGTTGTAGGTATTGGAATTGTGCCCGCCTATGTTGGCATGATTGCCTATCCGGAAAAATTCCTCGAATATCCGTATGTTGGAGATTTTATTAATTATCTGCTTGGCGATACTACACAACAACAACTGTTGATAATTTTTAGTATCGCGATCTCCGTATTTTTCGGCATCAAATTATTATTTACTGTATTTCTTTCTTACTGGAAAACGGTATACATCAACAACAGGATTGTTTCACTATCCGAGCAACTATTTAGTGGGTACATGGAAGCACCTCATGTATTCCATGTTGGCACCAACATGTCTGAGTTGATCAGAAATATCAATCAGGATTGTTTGCGGGTGGGAAGAAACGTTCTGTTACCCATTATTGAGATATTAACCCAGATACTTGTTCTGCTCGCAATTTTGTCATTGTTGATACTTGCATCGCCAGGCGCTGCGCTCATGGCTGCTTTGTTATTCGTCGTCGTAATCGTTGTGGGAGTTCGTTCGCTTCAAACACGTGTTCGCAATCTTGGGCATGAAGCGAAGGAAATGCGAGGTCGCGTCATGAGAACGGTGTATGAAGGATTAATGGGAGTTAAGGAAATACGTCTCATGGGCCGTGGTCAGTTCGTACTCTCTCGATTTCATAAGTCGTTATGCAAGATGTTTGAAGTTGAACGCTTTATGCAAGTTCTTAACAATTCCATTAACCCGTTTGTTGAATGGATTAGTGTGATGGGTTTGGTGAGTGCCATTGCAATTCTTTATGCACGTGGTGAAGTTATTGAAAATATTATTACTACTGTTGTGCTCTTCGCAGTCAGCCTTATCCGGATGAAAGGCGTAATCAGCGCGCTAATATTGAAGTACTCTACCTTTCAGCATAACTTCACATCTCTTGATACCATTTATTCGGAAATACACAAAACCAGACCTGTGAATGCAATCATAACCACAGACGTTCACGACAAGGATGTGTCAACTCCAAGACTTGGTTTTCAAAACCAAGTGGTTCTTGACAATGTCTCATATATATATCCTGGTGCGAATGTCAAAGCATTGGATCATGTTGATTTGGTAATTCGAAAGGGCGAGGCAATTGGCATTGTTGGCTCAACAGGTTCAGGCAAGTCCACTCTTGCGGATATCGTGATGGGAATTCTGGAGCCAACTGAAGGTGGCGTATTGGTAGATGACGCCGATGTTCACAAGAATCTTCGTGCGTGGCAGCGTGATATCGGATTCATACCCCAGGATATTTATCTGATAGATGGCTCGATTAAAGAAAATATTGCACTTGCCATAGATCCTCGGGAAATTGATTCCGATAAGGTCAGGCACGCTGCAGATGCGGCTCAACTTATGGAATTTATTGACAAGGCGTCGGGTGGTCTTGATAGTCGTGTAGGTGATCGAGGTGTGAAGTTATCGGGTGGTCAGCGGCAGCGAGTTGCAATCGCCAGGGCTTTATATAATGACCCGGATATTCTTGTCATGGATGAGGCAACCTCGGCACTCGACAATCAAACGGAGCGATCAGTAATAGATGCCGTGAGCGCTTTAAAAGGCAAACGTACAATCATCATGATTGCACATCGTTTGACTACGTTGGCAAGTTGCGACCGTATAGTCGTGATAGCCGATGGAAAAATCTCAGCTATCGGCACGCAACAGGAACTGCAGAAAACCAGCAATGAATATCAGAAAATGATGGGCGCAGTTGTATGAATGACACTGCGATTGCAGAGCAGGATATAACCAGTCAATCAAAAAACGATACAAAGCGAAAGATTGTTGTAGTTTTCAGCCATCACCGCGAAGGTGGTGGAAAGCCTCTCGATTCACTCTGGTTTGCTACGCAGAAGGTGGCTGACAGAGGAATCAAACTGATTTTCCCCTGGACCGGTGGTCGCATTACTACCGTTTTAAAATTATTGTTCAAGGCGGACTACATTATCTTCGACGGGGTTTGGAGTACGATACTTTGGCGAGGTCCGCTTTATCTTTTCGCTAGCATCGTGTTGCGCAAAAAGTTGATTTTCTACTGGCATGAAACCGATTGGCATATCCGCGGTAAGTGGCCATATGACAAGACTGCAAACAGAGGGCAGTATCGAGGGAAGGAATATATTCGCAGGCTCCCGACACTTTATGCATTCAGGCGTAATCGCTTCACACATTTACAGTTAAGTCACTATGGTTGTCGATTGCTTGAAGAGGTTGTTGGTGTTCCAAAGCATAAAGTAAAGCTACTCAGGAATATGACCCGTTCTTCGCGTCTACTTGAGGTTAGCGTTCCTGGTACATATCAACCAGGACTCATTATTGCCTGCGGGCATGTCAAGGCTAATAAACGTCCAGATATTTTTCTTGATGTCGCAAAGCGTCTTAGCATCAATCCTCTCTATCATTTTTTATGGATTGGCAAGGCCGATCGTGTGTTCGACATCGAAGGTGAAGTACGTAAACGACAGCTTGGTAGTTCGGTTGAGTTCAAGGAATGGACAGCGAATCCCCAACTCGAGATCGCCAAGGCCAATGTCTTCGTTCATCCATCAGAATTTGAAGGTATGCCTAAAGTGTTGATGGAAGCACTAGCCCTGGGCAAACCTGTCGTGGCGTTCGATGTGGGTGGTATCAAGGAACTGCTTGGCGGCCATGGACATGTACTTCCTTTCGGTGATGTTGACGGATTTGTTAAGGCGATTGAGGAAAGCGTTGATGACATGTCCGAGTCAGCGCAACTGGAACGACGACGGTACTATGAAAAACATTTTACTGAAGATGCGTTTGCGCAACGACTAGTCCAGATATTGAGCGAGATTTGACCTTGTTGAGCGATGGGTTACACACGGAAATTTATTTTGTAGTGGGAATTCGATCGAATTTTCGTGACCTGTTGCCAAACGCATTCGGTAGCGCGGTCAAATGGGGCTTCACACCAAGGATTCTTGATGTCGGAGCGATGATAGACGGGTGGCGTAGCTATCTGAATGACTGGCGTGAACAGGGTCTTCACGACTCCGTTACATACATCCGTAACCGTTCAGAGTTTAGTAAGTTCAGCAAAGGGATAGTCGCTAGACGTACTGTTTTTCTGTTTCTTTATCTCCCTGACAAAAACTTGCGACCGTTATGGCGAAAACTGCAAGGTACAGGAGCAAGAGTGGGGGCTATTGTGGCGGGACCCGTGCCAAGTTACACATCAGATTCGGAACGATTAGCGGGTCAACTTAAATTCGGGAAATGGTGGCTGGCAGCAAAACGGCAACTAAAGCCACGACCTGATTTTTGGATAACCGCAGGTAGTGCCTGTAATGACATGTATCGCAGCTATTTTCGAACATTGAAGCATGTGCCGGAGATTCCCGCACACAGCATTGACTATGAACGCAGCCTGTTTGCAGCAGTTGACGAAAATCACCAAACACAACAATGTGAAAAAATCGTGATGCTGGATCAAGGATGGTTTTCGAAACCTCGGCCGGATTTTCTCGATTCAAGTAATTATCCACCCACAACTGAGACAGATTATTCACGGGACATATGTCACTACCTGAGCTATGCAGGGCAGCGTATGAATTGCGAAGTTGTTGTTGCGTGCCACCCAAAAGCGGATTTGACTGCAACACGGGATACGTATCCTGGTTTTCGAGTTGAACAAGGTAATAGTCAATGCTTTGTTAATGAGGCAAACCTTGTCGTGGCAAACAGTACGACTGCGATTCAATATGCAGTGTTGCAAAATATTCCCGTTGTGCTCTTCTCCAGTGAACAACTGCAACACTCTATTGTAAACCCGTTATTTGAAGGATATCGTCGAGAAATTAATCCATCAGTCGTATTTATTGACGATGAGGAAAGTTATGGAAAGAGTATTGATAATTTGCAGGTCGATTCGCTGGCCTATGAGCAATTCGTGATGCGTTACGTAAAGCACCCGGAGTCTGCTGATGAATCGCTGTGGGAAATTGTATTCAAAGGTATTGTTCAAATCGGTACTTCACCTAATCTATCCAATAGTGATCTTAAGAAGGTTTCTGAGAACGTATAAGTCGCATGGCATTATAAAACGATGGGAAATTAAGATGAATGGTTTTCAAAACTGTGAGATTTGCGGGCAAAACGAGTGGCGTGAGTCTTATATCGGCCCAATTCGAAACGGCCGTTTCGGGGAGTTGAAGGAAGGCGCTACTATTGCATTATGCTCTGCCTGTGGTGTTGGCAGATTAAACGAAGCTCACTGCATAGATTCCGAGGACTATGAAATTGGTCAATATCGTAGTCACTTAGGGCAACAGGATGATGCACATTCACATTATGCCCTGCATGATATGTTGCAATACTACTCATTGCGCGCGTTCTGGCCCAATACGTTCAGGAATAAGATTATTGCCGATGTTGGTGCCGCCAGCGGAAGTTTTCTGGATGCCGTATCAGGACTGGCAGAACGGTTAATAGCCGTGGAACCCTGTCAGGTATATCACCCGGTACTGAAGGAAAAGGGTTATGACGTTTACTCATATGCCAGTAACGCACTGACGGATTATGCAGGCAAGATAAATATCGCAACGAGCTTCCAGGTGATAGAACATGTAACCGACCCGAGGGTTTATCTTGAAGAAATCCGCGACCTGTTAAAACCGGACGGGATACTGATGATAAGTACTCCGAACCTCAATGATATTCTGATGAAAACGGTACCCGAAATTTATACTCAGTTTTTCTATCGCGCTGCTCATCGTTGGTACTTTGATGAATCATCTCTGACACGTTGCGTCGAGCTCGCCGGTATGAAGGTTCATGCCGTGAAATATGCCCACCGCTATCCGCTATCAAATTATCTGCGGTGGTTGCGGGATGCCAAACCCACTGGTCGAGAGTCGTTACCTGAAATCGATAAAGTTGCCGATGGGTTTTGGTGCTCCTATCTTGAATCGAACGGTCTCGCAGATACTTTGTTTGTAGAGTGTGGGATTAATTGATTCCGACAGCGTATACAGGTGTATGAGCGTGCATCAAGCAGATCGCAATAACGAGATGTTTTTATGAAAGTGGTACTTCTTGCCGGCGGTTTCGGAACGAGACTGGCCGAGTATACCGATGTGGTTCCGAAGCCCATGGTTAGAATTGGTCAATACCCAATCCTTCTTCACATCATGCGTCATTACGCGGCTTACGAATACAAAGATTTTCTGATAGCACTTGGATACAAAGGCGAGGTAATCAAGGAATATTTTCTGAACTACTATTCACTCAACGCAGACTTCACTGTAAATCTCGGATCGGGCGATGTGACTCACCACAATACCTTGTCGCTTGATTGGAATGTCACCCTGGTGGATACAGGGGCGGATTCAATGACCGGGGGGCGCGTAGGACGGATGCGGGATTATGTCGATAACGAGCGCTTTCTGTTGACTTACGGTGATGGTTTGTCTGATGTAAATATTGATAGCTTGCTGGACTTTCATAGAAGTCACGGCAAGCTGGTTACAGTAACGGCAGTTCGTCCGGCCGCCCGATTCGGGGATCTGTCCCTTGAAGATAGCAGGGTGGCAAGTTTCTCTGAAAAGCCGCGCATGAAGGAGGGTTGGATAAACGGAGGATTTTTCGTTATGGAACCTGAATTTCTGGATTTCATATCCAATGATGCCACTATACTTGAAAAAGAACCTTTGGAACTCGCTGCACAAAAAGGCGAACTGATGGCTTATCGCCATGAGGGCTTCTGGCAATGTATGGACACCAAGCGCGATCACGATCATTTAAGTGAGATGTGGGATGGCGGTAATGCACCATGGGTGCCAGGTATTTGAGTCGACGATCAAGTTTACTGGTTGTCGGTGGTAGTGGATTTATCGGTGGAAGAATCGTTGAAATATCGAGAGCCAATGGATTTGAACCGGTCGTATTATCACGATTGAAAAACATAAAGACTCTGGAGCAGGGTTCGGATGTAGAGTCAATTCATTGCGACATTCGCGATCGTGATGATTTGGAAAATTTTCTTGGTGACAGACAGTTTTCATATGTCGTCAACTGTGGTGGATACATAGATCATGCCTCCTATAGTGAAGGTGGCGATCAGGTATTCAACACGCATTTTTCTGGCTTGGTCAATCTTGTAAGCATCCTTAATGAAAGCGAGATAAAAGGATTTGTCCAGCTAGGTAGTAGTGACGAATATGGCAGGAATCCTGCGCCTCAAGCGGAAGAACAACGTGAATCGCCGATCTCCTGCTACTCTATGGCAAAGGTTGCTGCGACACATTTTCTACAGATGCTATATCGAACCGAGGGGTTTCCCGCAATAACGATTAGACCGTTTCTGGTGTACGGGCCAAATCAGGAAATTGGGCGATTCTTGCCCCAGGTGATCATGGGTTGTCTTGAAGGACGATCATTTCCGGTATCGATAGGTGAGCAGTTGCGCGATTTTTCTTATGTCGATGATATAGCGAACGCCATAATCCTGGCGCTTAAGAACGATACATGTCGTGGCCATGTGATTAATGTTGGGTCGGGGAGTCCCGTTTCGATCAAAGGTGTGGTGAATCGGATAAAGAATCTGATCGGGAAGGGTAAACCTGAATTCGGAAAGATTCCTTATCGCAAAGGTGAGAACATGTCGTTGTATCCTGATGTCAGCAAGGCTCGATCGATGTTGGGATGGCAGCCAGGCATCGGCCTTGATGAGGGCCTCGCGCGCACAATCGACTGGTACCGGCAATCGATGACTAAGAAACTCACATGACCTCGCAACCGCAAGTCTCAATTTTGGTGAACTGCTTTAATGGTGAGCGTTATCTTCGCCAAGCGCTTGACAGCATAGTAAACCAGAGCTTTGAGAACTGGGAGATTATACTCTGGGATAATCGCTCGACTGACGGCAGCGCCAGTATAGTTGATGAATATAAAGATCCCCGGATTCGATATTTTCTTGCACCAACACATACCCATCTTGGTGAAGCAAGAATGCAGGCCCAGCCACTACTGACCGGCGAGTGGTTGGCAATCCTGGATGTGGATGATCTCTGGTATCCGGATAAACTGAAAAAACAACTCGACGCTGCGCATCGTAATAAGCCCGTTGGATTTGTATATAGTCAAGTGAAGGTGCGCGCTGAGACGGCCGATCAGCGACTGATAGAAGACCACGTTTTTTCAAAAATGGCGGGTGCATCCCTTCCGTCAGGGAATATTTATCAAGCGCTGCTTCGCGGTAACTATATTGCAGTCCCTTCATTGTTGATCAATAGAAACGTATTCATGGAGATAGGCGGTTTTTCCGGACGATATCCTGTTATGGAGGACTACTACATAACCTTGAATATTGCCAGGAAGCACGAAGTTGCAGTTGTTAACGAGGTGTTGTGTGAATATCGTGTTCACGATGAGAACCGGTCTTCACAAAGCCGTGATGAAAACCTTGAGGATCTGCAAATTCTACGCGAACTATATCCCGATGCTGCCGCGATGATGGCAACGCCACGAATCATTTATCGACATATCGCCAAGCGACTTGGTAACGGTAAAAAGCCACAGTTTGGGCGGATATTCAATGTAATCAGGAAGGGACACGAAGTACTCAGCTAACCTGACGATATTCCAAAGCGATCCTTTAAGCAGACGCAAAGGATCGCCCGATTTAGAGTCAGTGTTGGTTAACCCAAAAGCAAGATGTTCATATAGGTGAACTGGAACAGAACCATGATAAAACAGGTAATTGTTGGCGATGATAAGGTCAATAAAGTTCGAATCGGAGAAGGCGAGCGACTCTGTCTTCTTGCTGGCCCATGCGCAATCGAGAGTGAAACTCATGCGATATATATGGCGGAACAAATTGCTGAGATCGCCGAAAAGGTTGGCGTATCGCTGATTTATAAATCGTGCTATGACAAGGACTGCCGGTCGTCTCCAGACTCGTACCATGGTTGCGGAATAGACAGCGGACTTGAGATTTTGCAAAAAGTCCGGGATCAGGTAGGGGTGCCCGTAGTAACGGATATCAGTAGCGCGGAATGGGTGGAAGCTACTGCATCTGTTGTCGACATGCTGCAGATACCCGCTTATCTGTGCCGGCAGACACATCTGCTGCGTGCCTGTGCAAAAACGAAGAAGCCGCTTCATCTAAAGAAGGGTCAATTCATGAATCCCCGCAATATGAAGAACTCTCTCGCCAAGATTTACCGCGAGGATAATCATCAGGTTGTACTATGCGATCGTGGTACGTTTTTCGGTTACGAAGATCTCGTCAACGATATGCGTTCACTCATGATAATGCGAGAGTTTGGTATACCGGTAAGTTACGATGCAACCCACTCAATTCAACAGCCAACGGGAAGCGGTAGCGTATCCCAGGGACTACGTGAATTTATTCCCGGCCTCGTACGTGCAGCTTGCGGGGTGGGAGTCGATGCGATTTTCATGGAGGTGCACGATAATCCGAGTCGTGCTCTTAGCGACCCGGCTACCCAACTCGATATACGATTTCTTGAAAGCATTCTAAGACAAGCTGTGGATATCACGCGAATCGTTCGCGAAACTGTGGTTGCGAACCCGACAGAAGGACTCAGCTAAACAATTGGAATTGAGAAAAATACTGATGAGAGGGTTAATTGGAATATGCGTACTGTAATCATACCCGCCAAAAAAAAGAGCAAACGGATTCCCCATAAGAATCTTCAATTACTTGGTGATATGACACTCATAGAGCGTTGTATCGTCAAGATGCTGCTGTGTAAAAATATCGATCGGATAGTGGTTGATACCGACTCTGATGAAATTCTCAACTTGTGTGAATCTCATTCAATGCGTGACAGCCGACTTGTGGCTCGTTCAAGGAGTGTGGAGCTTCTCGGAGATGACGTTGGCACACCCCAACTCTGCGTAAGCCTTCTGGAGCACCATGCTGATATCACCTTCCTTGGAATCATGCACAGTACTGCGCCGTTTCTAAAGGCAGGCACAATCGACAAGTGCATGGAAACGTTTGTTAGCGCAAAAGATGAATATGACAGTTTGTTTACCGTCGAACCGCTAAATGATTATCTTTGGAAAGACAAGCCACTCAATTTCAATGTTGATTGCAGAACCAGTACCGATAATGTCGAGCTGTACTATAAATTGACGGGTGGATTCTTTGTATCAACTCGTCAATTTATTTTAGACAACAAAACATTCATTGGTAAAAATCCCCTGATATATCCGGTTCCCGTATTGGAGTCTCTCGATATAAATTATCCTGACGAACTCGAGCTGGCGCGATTGATCCAGGAGGGCATGACTGCCCATGGTAAAACTGAAATGGGCATGTGAATATGAATGATCTGATCAAACAACTAACACCTTCTGTAGTTTACGACGTACTAACCTACGACATTAAATGGAAGGATCAATTCATGCTCTCGCGTGAATTTTCTCAGTTTACCGGCGGGTCTATTTGCGGTCCGGCTTTCACAGTGCAGGGAAAGTTCACGCCGAATCGACTGGCGAAGTACGAAGAGCGTGCCGTTGTAATCGATATGCTTGCGGCGATGGAGCAAGGGGTCATTGAAGTGTTGCAACCTAATTACCAGGGACCGCTTGGCAGTTGGGGGGATTTCACAGCGACTCTTGTCAAGCATTATGGCTGCGTTGGTGCAGTAGTAGATGGTTATACGCGAGATATCGCAGGTCTGCGGCAGATGGACTATCCTCTATACTGTAAGGGTACGAGCCTGGTCAACGGATTCGGTAGCGGTTGGCAGATTGATAATTTTCAACAGGAAACCGTGATGCCCGGCCCTTTGGATATGCCGGTCAAGGTCCGCCCTGGTGACTACGTTGTTGGCAATGAAGATGGCGTTGTTATCGTTCCAATGGAATTGATTAACGAAGTGGCGGAGTTCGCTGACAAGCGTCTTAAAAGGGAGGAGGAGCTCAAGGCAGAACTCGCTACGGGCAAGTTAACGCTTGAATATCTCAAGACAACGATTTTCGATTGGTAATCATCGTACCTGAAAACATTTGACCCGTATCGACCTGTCTGAGGAAACCACCTCATCAATCGGTGGAGCACACTACGATCAGATCTGTGAGGCTATCAGGCAAGACTACGTCTTCTTTGTCGGTAATCTCGTCAATCGCAGTGTGCCATCCTATCGATTATTTTCGCTTGACTGGTGGCTATCTGGTACCGCCAGTCGCAATTTTGAGTTATCTGTTTTATTCAAGAGGATTGCGCAGGCCATATATTTTCGTGACAAATTATCGATGCTAACGGGTGATCTGTGTGTGGTAGTAGAGTCAAAGGGCTTGCGACAGATTATCGAGGCAATTGCGCATCAACACGGTCGTCACGTTACAGTTATCCACCGTGACTCTTACTGGACTCGCTTTATCCGTACAATCCGTAATGTGCTTTCACCATTGCGATCTGCATTTCGAATACTGTTTGACTGGATTGTCGTACGCCTCTTTTTAACCAAAACCGCATTATCGGGTCACTCAGTAACTTTGCTGGATACGTTTATTCTCCCGGGAGCTATAGACAGGGATCGTTACTATCCTGGTTTGTTCAATATGCTGCCGCGCGAACTCTCCGGCTGTGTTTATCTGGTTCCTCAGTTTCACAATTTTTCCCTTAAAGCGATGATTCACGCCACACGAATTGCGGGTCGTGGTTCATTACCCTATCTTTTCAAAGAGCAATACATCAACATCCTTGATGTTCTATGGGCAGTAGGGCATGGCATCCGAAAGCGCAGAATTGTTCTTTGCGATACGCAATTCATGGGGATGGATATGAAGCCCTTGATTGAAGAGGATCTACGTAACTCCCGATCTTACAGATGTGCTGTTCAAGGTCTTTTAAACTATCGTTTTGCGACTCGGCTTAAGGATCATTCGATTCGGGTTGGGCGCGCGATTGACTGGTACGAAAATCACCCTCTTGATAGAGGTTGGAATGCCGGGTTCCGGGAATTCCATCCCGATGCAGATCTCGTCGGTTACCAGGGATTTTATCCTTCGTTTCCAGCATCCAGGCCAAGTCGCGAAGAGAGATCGGCAGGAATTGTTCCGGATGTCGTAGCAGTCATGGGACCGTCAATGTCTGAAGATGTTACTGAGTTCGATCGCGAACTGAAGACCGTCAGCGCACCTGCATTTAGATATCCACATCTGAATCATGTTGTGTCATGCAACCAGGATTCGGACAGCAAGAGCAAGGTTCTGGTGGTACTACCCTATGATCGGTCAACCAGTGAGTTCATCGTTGACTTGATACGACAGGTAAGCCGGGAAAACACGGAATACTTGTTCATGATAAAAGTGCACCCGGCTGTCCTGGAAAATACCATTACTGGCTTTGATAGCCTCGATCCGCATAGAAGCCAATTTGTGAGCAGACCTCTCGATACACTATTCAATGAGGCTATGGTAGTTATCGGTGGTCCTATAGCGACATCTGCGCTCGAATCCATGGCATCGGGTTTGCCCTATATATCAATAGCACCTCCCGGACATGCTTACCAACACAAGGCTCCGAAAGCATTACCGGATGGCGCTTATTGGCAGTGTCCGGATCTATCAGCATTAATAACAGCTTTAAGTGCAATTGCTGCGGGGAATTCGTTTCAACCATACAAGGAGCAGTGGGTAGATTTGGTGCGTCAGGGTTACTTCTCTCCAGTCAATTCAGCCGAGGTGTTGAAGTTTATTGGGTTTGGAGATACGCCGACGGATAACAACGAGATATCCAATCACACAATTTCGATTACATGAAGCAAGAACAAATTCAATTTGAAAATATTTTCAGGGACAAAGTTGTCCTTATCACAGGGCATACTGGTTTCAAGGGGAGCTGGCTGTCACTCTGGTTAACAAGCTTGGGCGCGAAGGTGGTTGGCATTTCAAAGGATATTCCAACGGAACCATCTCACTTCAAGGAAACCGGTTTAGATGGCATGGTTCGGGATATCAGGGAAGACTTGCGACACGAAGGTGCAATTACAAAACTTGTGTGTGATGTTAACCCTGATTTTGTATTTCATCTGGCAGCACAAGCCCTGGTTAAGGAATCCTACCGCAATCCGTTACTTACGTATTCAACGAATATTATTGGCACGGCAAACCTCTTGAATGCGTTGCGGTCAATAAACAAGAAATGTGTTGCTGTCCTTATTACAAGTGACAAGTGCTATAAGAATCTGGAGTGGGTTTGGGGTTATCGGGAAACGGATAGCCTGGGAGGCAAGGATCCATACAGTGCATCAAAAGCTTCTGCCGAATTGGTGATCAGAAGTTTTATCGATTCATTCTTTGGCAGTACACAGGTGTCGGATATCAGGATAGGCATTGGAAGAGCGGGTAACGTAGTGGGTGGTGGTGATTGGTCTCTGGATCGTCTGGTGCCGGATTGTGTTAAGTCGTGGGCACAAGGAAAAGAGGTTGGCATCAGAAGCCCCGAATCGACCCGCCCGTGGCAACATGTCCTTGAGCCGTTGAGTGGATATCTGCAATTGGCGGCTACCCTATCGAGTCAAAAAGAACTCCATGGTGAAGCATTCAACTTCGGGCCGAAAAGTGACAATGTGAATCCGGTTCGCGCTGTTTTAAACGAGCTTGCCCGACATTGGGATAAGGCAAAGTGGGTGGATGAGTCCGGAGGGGCTCACGAACATGAAGCAGGCCTGTTGAAACTGAACTGCGATAAAGCGCTCGCACTACTGGATTGGCAGGCAACTTTGGAATTCGATGAGACGATTGAAATGACAGCGAACTGGTATCGGGCCTTTTATTCTCGTGATCATCAGTCGATTGTCGATACAAGCAGGGAACAAATTCAGTCGTATTGTAATTTGGCGAGGCAGCGTGGTTCGTCTTGGGCAAACCAAATACTAAAGCCAGCTTGATTACATTCATACTTGTTAACTATAACCTGTCGAAAGAACTCGCCCAGTGTCTTGAAGGTATTGAATGCCACGTTCGTATATCCCATGAAGTAATCATAGTGGACAATGGGTCAAGTGACAGTGACTGGGATGGTCTGAAGAAAACACTCGAGTCGCGCGAACGAACAACCGTGATATGCCTGGGTGAGAATGTTGGATTCGGGGCAGCGTGCAATCGGGGGGCGAAGATTGCAAGTGGTGAAATACTTTGTTTTATAAACCCCGATATAGTCATTACTGAGGAATTTACAGATAAGGTGCTTGAGAATTTTCAGTCTATGCCTCGGGCAGTGGTCGTAGGTGTAAGAAGTTCAGTTAAGCGTTGGTTCGATTTCTCTGCTGGTCCATTACCGAATCTGTTGTTGGAAACAATGAATATTGTACTTGTTGGCAGATACCTGGAAGCTTTATGGGTATATTTTCGCAGTTGTTATGCACGGGCTCCGATGCAGGTAGGTTGGGTCGTTGGCGCCTGTTTGTTCATAAAACGCGCAAGTTTTTATGAACTGGATGGGTTCGATGAAGATTATTTTCTTTACTATGAAGAAGTCGATCTTTGCCACCGGGTTCGCAATAATGGTGGGACCGTTTTATATGATACGCGCAACCAGGTTTCACACATCGGTAGTGTGGCGGGTGCTCGAGATTACGCCGCATTCACAGAACGATTTTATACCAGCAAGAAAAAATACATAGCCAAACAATATGCTGGTATGAAACGGTCAGTCCTTGAAATCGTTGTACATATGCAGATGATTTCACAAATTGGATTGTGGAGCATACTCCGACTATTCGGAGCTTCCCGTTCTTCTGCAAAGCTTGAAGGACTACATGTCGCGATGCGATATAAACCGACAACCAGTTAGCAGTATCTCTTCCCGAGTCGGATTTAACTTATCGTGTGAGAAGTCCTGATTTTGCATGACCCGAGCCCCGGTTGTTCACCCTTTCCTTTGATTCCTGAATACTGCGATTGTCTGTGCGCCAGTCAATTTCCAGGCAGTGATGAGTAAGGCTATAAAAATTGCTCTGAACTTATTGTGCCTAAGGCCAGATAAGCAAACAGGTATAGAGCATTATGCACGTGCAGTACTTGGTTCGGTTAGACTCCCGAAAGATTTTGAGGTCACGCTATATTGTGGTTCCGATGTTCATGCAGACGCAGCGCTAGGATGCCAGGGTAATGCAGGCGAGGATAGAGATGCCAATGGACAGCATCCAGAGTTGCGCGGTCGAGATAATCTGCAAGTACGTCATTGGTTTACTGGCCCCACCTATACACGCATTCTGATAGAAATGTTCGTGCTTGCGGTCTCTACCTGGCGAGCAGATATTGTATTTTCCATAAACAATTTTGGTCCTTTATTCGGCAAGCCAGGTCAACGACGGTTAGTAGTCATTCACGATGTCTGGTTTTTGTCTGAAAAATATGATGCCGGTTATCTCTCAAAGATGTTGTTTGTATTTTTGATTACGCTAAGCAAGTGGAGAAACCATCATTTCTTCACACCAACGCAATATTCCCGTGATGAAATAGTACGAACCCTGGGGATACCGAAATCAAGAATTTCGATTACTCCTCTTTGCTTATTGAATGGACCAACGCGAATATCCGATTGGGATGATGGATACTTTTTATTAGTTGGCTCATCCAGGAAAAATAAAAATATAGACAGGGGGTTGCAGGGCTATCTTGAGTATTTTCGAATGGGTGGAACATGCAGGTTAGTGGTAATCGGTGTCTATGATGAATCATTTTCCGAACATATGCAGACACTTGTTAGCCAGTATGAGTGCGATACCGTTCTCTTTGAAGGTTACGTAGAACAGGAACGAAAGTGGCAATTACTCAAGCGTTGTAGGGGTTTGTTATTTCCATCTTTGTACGAAGGTTACGGAATACCTGTTATTGAGGCACTTGCACTGGCCAAACCAGCCCTTGTATCAGCGGGCACCTCTTGCGAAGAAGTTCTCAATGATCTGGGTGTGGTGGTGAATGGTTTAGATGTTTCATCTATCGCAACAGGTTGCAGACGTCTTGAGACGTTCGATAAATCTTCGATAATCAGCCGGTTTGCGGAAATACAAGAAAGAATACTTCGATGTGATGTCTCGCAAGAGATTCTCGAGCGCGAAATCGTATCAGGTCAGTCATGACTGTAGAGTTCTCCGCGTTCACCCTTCTTATGTCCATATACTCTGGCACTGAGTCGACAGAATTTGATCGATGCCTCAAAAGTATCGTGTCCCAAAGCCGTTTACCGAAATTGTGCGTAATTGTTCTTGATGGGCCAGTGTCCGATGCGGCCATATCTGTTCTGGACAGTTTCGAAAATGACCTTCGTATCAATCGTGTGGTTCTTGAAGATAACAAAGGTCTCGGTCATGCGTTAGATAGGGGTCTTAAGGAGTGTCAGACAGACCTGGTGGCGAGAATGGATTCAGACGACATCTGTTGTCCAGACAGATTCGAGAAACAGTTGCGCTTCTTATCCAATAATCCCGAAGTGATGGTGTTGGGTGGAGCACAAAAAGAAACGATTGTGAATTCAAACCGTGAGGCGAATATTCGTCAGTTGCCGCTTCAGCATGAAGACATCAAGAAGTTCGCCAAGTACCGTAATCCGATGAACCATCCGACAGTTATGTTTCGTCGTAGAGCTGTGCTTGAAGTCGGTGGCTATGAACCATTCGATCTGTTGGAGGATTACTATCTTTGGATGCGGATGATCATTCACGGGCACAAATTAGCTAATTTACCCGATGTGATGGTGGAGTCACATGTGAATTATAAGTTCTATCGACGAAGGGGCGGCATGCGTTACGTTAAAAGTGAACTACGATTGGCGAAGCAATTCCGAAAAATGGGCGCACATTCTTTAATTGAAACAACGATATTTCTATTGACCCGCCTGCCGCTTCGCCTCATTTCCGGACGATGGAGAGCCATGGCCTATACCCATGTTTTAAGAGGATACTCAGCAGTTTGAATATTATGAATATTAAAATGCTTAATTCCATCTGTAATATGAATATGTCAATAGCTTGAGTTAAGTGGAGTTCTTTTGAAGTTAATTAAAATTGATACGATACATCCCAAGCAGTATCTACAAAAAATACTGTCAACATGGCAGGATGAGGTCGGTAGTCTGAAATATAAAGAATACCATGACCGACTGATTAAGTTGCGGGTAAACAATTCAGATTTCTATACACACAACCTTAAAGAGCTGGGTTGGGATGCTTCAGAATACTTTTTGAATGATGAAGTATATGAGCAAAAAGTTGCTTCAGAATTATACGGACCCTTATGTTCTGCTTTTAAACTGAAAAACAGATTATTTAACAGGAGTAATCAATGGCGCAGGTCCTGGAAACTTCAGATTTATCACGACCTGATTGAGCTTGAAAAACCGGACGTTTTATTCATAAGGGAACATTCCGGTTTACCTAGCAATTTTTGGCGTCAGTTTAAGAATAACTGTTTATTGGTATCGCAGATCTCGGCATTAATGCCGAGAGATTGGTCGCCGTTAGATTATGATGCTATCTACACAGATATACCGACATACCGTGACTTTTTTCAGTCCAATAATATAAAAGTGTTCACTAACTTAAACGGATTTGATAGACGTGTTCTTAATGAGGTCAGCGATGAGGGGAAGGTATGCGATATATCCTTTGTGGGGGGGCTTAAAAGTCGATCCTTTTCAAAACGACTGTCGTTAATGAAAGCTGTAGCTTCAGATGATTCTTTTAGCTTTCGCTGGTGGGGGTATCGGGATAATGACCTTGAAGAACCCCTGCTTGGTAAGTGGGGTGGAATAATCGGTGGTTTGGAAATGTATCAGGCTTATAAAAATAGCAAAATTGTATTAAACGATTACATTGATGTTGCAGGAGGAGTGGGGGTTAACATGCGAATTTTTGAGGCAGTTGGAATTGGTTCTTTTTTGCTTACAAGAATGGCGGATAACCTTTACGATATTTTTCCCAAGGATGTGATTGCAACATTCGTTGATGAGCGAGACTGTATCGATAAGATTAAATATTATCTTGGAAATGAGCGTGAGCGAGAAGAGATGGCAAAAGAAGCGCAGAGAATTGTACTTGAAACGCGTTCATACGCAAAAATTATGGATAAGCTTAGCTCCGAGTTGAAATCTGCACATGCCAGGAAGTTCCAAAATGGATAATCCTCAGCTTAATGTCGCTTTGATTGGCTGTGGTCGAATTGCTGTTCGTCATGCAGAGATTATTGGTAGAAGACAGATTCATGGAATGCAGTTAAAAGCCGTATGTGATATTGATAAAAAAAAGGCGGACGCATTCGCTGAAAAATATAATGTTGACTCTTTTGCTGACATGGATCAAATGATGCAGGAGTCTGACATTGATGTGGCCGTAGTACTTACACCATCGGGTCTTCACGCTGAACATACTTTGAGATTGGTGCAGCATGCTAAGTATATCGTGGTAGAAAAACCGATGGCGTTAACTGTAAAAGATGCCGACTCGATGATAAGTGCTTGTGATGAGCATGGTGTCAGGTTGTTCGTCGTTAAACAGAATCGTTTTAATCTTCCAGTAATTCGATTACGTGAAGCACTTCAAGCGGGGCGATTCGGTAAGTTGGTCATGGGGACAATACGTGTTCGTTGGTGTCGAACGCAGGAATATTATGATCAGGATGCCTGGCGTGGAACCTGGGCTATGGATGGTGGCGTGATTACCAATCAGGCTAGTCACCACATAGATTTATTGAACTGGATGTTAGGCGATGTTTCCAGCGTTTTCGCCAGGTCGAGTACAGCTCTTGTCGATATCGAAACGGAAGACACCGCTGTAGCCCTGATTAAGTTTGAAAATGATGCACTTGGTGTTATAGAAGCCACTACCGCGACGAGACCGTATGACCTTGAAGGTTCGTTATCAATACTTGGTGAAAAGGGAACAGTAGAGATTGGTGGATTTGCTGTTAATCGTATACTGAATTGGCAATTTTATGATGAAACACCGGAAGACGATGTAACCAGACAAGAATATTCGGAGAACCCGCCGGATGTTTATGGATTTGGCCATAAACGATTTTATGAGCATGTGGCTGATTGCATTTCAACCGGGAATAAGCAATTGGTCGATGGGCTTGAGGGCCGTAAGTCAGTGGAGCTGGTAAATGCCATCTACCAATCGATAGAAACAAATGCAGAGGTTGGCTTGAAGTATTCTCCACGGATTACTCGACTCGGGAATTAATGATAGCAGGAGATGCCAACGATTGGTTGGGCGCACGTTTGTGTTAAATAATTAGTTATTGAGAAAATTATTCAAAAATTCTATGAAATTCCTGGATCTGCAACGCCAATATAGCTTTATTAAAGAAGAAATAGATACTGCAATTAGATGTGTTATTAGCGACTCTGCATATATTGGAGGCAAGTATGTAGCAGAGTTTGAGGGCAGGTTTTCAGAATACTTATCCGTAGATCACTGTGTAGGCGTTGGGAATGGTACGGACGCGCTGGAAATTGCGATTGAGGTACTAGGCCTCAAGCCAGGTAGTGAGATTATTGTGCCAGCAAATAGCTTTGCGGCAACTGCTGAAGCCGTAGTCAGGACTGGCATGAAATTAGTTTTCTGTGATTGCGACCCTAAAGACTACACGATATGTATTGATGATCTTGAAAAACGTATAACACCACAGACGAGTGCGATTATACCTGTACATTTATATGGTCACCCGTGCGACATGGGAAAGTTGTTATCAATCGCAAAAGACAATAGTTTAAGAATAATTGAAGATTGCGCACAGGCACACGGCGCATGTCATGGAAACAGAAAAGTAGGGAGCATTGGTGATATAGGTGTTTTTAGTTTCTATCCGGGAAAAAATCTCGGAGCATACGGAGACGCAGGTGCGCTTGTAACAAATGACGATCATATTGCTGATCGCTGTCGAATGATTTCGAATCATGGTCGTGTAAGCAAACATACACATCAAATTGTTGGCCGAAATTCTCGTCTTGATGGACTTCAAGCAGCTGTCTTAAGTGTAAAACTGACCTATCTGGATGGTTGGTTGGATCATAGAAGAACTTTAGCTAATCAATATCGAATGGCTCTGAACGATCATGCAGATATTCAAACACCAAGTGAGGCACCGGATATTGAACACGCATATCACTTGTTTGTCGTAAGAGCATCTGAACGAGATATATTACAAGAATCGTTGAATAAGGCTGGTATACAAACAGGCATACATTACCCTGTGGCACTACCAAACCAACCAGCCTTTTCTGGCGGGCATGACTATGCAGAACATTTCGTTGCGACTAATCTGGCCAAGGAAATATTAAGCTTACCCATCGGTGAGCATCTTGATGTTTCTGATATAGATTTCGTATGTGAGAAAGTTACAAACTACTATAAAAATACTGATTAAACATAATATTGGAATAGTTGTTCGTTCGCATTCGGGATATCTATATCTGTCTTGACCATTTTCGGTTTATCTCAGTAAGTATTTGTGAAATGTCCAAATCTAATTGATTTGCCCAATCCACCTGTTGGGAAACATGGATGGCCATGGACTGAAGAATGTATTACGTTGCCGGAAACCATGGATCATGGGGGCAAGTGGCCGCTTGTCACTATAGTTACTCCTTCATATAACCAGGGACAGTATCTGGAAGAGACTATTCGGTCGGTACTACTGCAGGGTTACCCAAATATTGAGTATATAGTCAACGATGGTGGAAGCACTGATAACAGTGTCGATATTATTCGTAAATATGAAAAGTGGCTATGCCATTGGGTAAGTGAATCTGATAATGGACAATCTCATGCAATTAATAATGGGTTTAAAAAAGGTACAGGAGATATATTCGCCTGGTTAAATTCTGACGACATTTATAAAGAAAATGCGCTCAAAAATGTCGTGAAGACATTTATTCAGAATTCTGATGTAAGAGTGGCTATTGGTCAGTGTATTTGGGTTGATCAGTATAGGAGTCCTATAAGAATAAAAAAATCAATTTGTTTAGATCCTGTTCATTTTTTACGAGGTGGTGGCGGACCTGGGCAACCGGGAGTATTTTTCCATCAGAATGTCTTACGTGATGTTGGATTATTAGACGAGTGTTTACACTATGTAATGGATTGGGATTATTGGATTCGTATAGGTTTACACTATGAGGCGACCGCGATTCGCGGTATATCTGCACTATTGGCAGAAGCTCGAATATGGGAAGGAATAAAATCCGTTAATGGTGGCTTAACCAGTATAAAAGAAAGAGAACAAGTGTTGGATAAAATATATCGCACAAAGAAGTCTCGCGATTTATTGCACAGTGAAAAGAGAAAAGCTTATAGTGATTTGCATTGGCGGCGTGCTCGCTGGTATTTGCAACATGGAAAATATGTACATGGTAGTGTTGAATATTTTAAGGCAACAATTCTGAACCCCAACATTTTTGTTGGGTATCGAAGACTACGAAAAATCTTTTCAGCTTAAATGCTAACAATTTCTATACTGATACTTTCAGTTTATAAAAGCCCATTAATAATGTGTTGCCATATAGCCAATCGAAAAATTATTGTTGTATCAGTCGCTGGCGGGAAGATAAGGAGGGTCTGATGAGGTTGGGTATTGTTACATATGATAGCTCTCACCTTAAGACAGAGCAGTTGGTCATCGCATATAGCAAAGACGCACGTGTTGATACGATAGAGATTTTTGCATTGCCATTTATTAAACGGCCCCAGCGAGAAGTTTTGATACCGCACCGTCCGGATCAGATAAAAGCAGTTACTACGGGATGCCTTGTAGAACTCGATAAAGTTTCGTTTCGCAGATGGGATGGTCGAGAAAGTTTACATGACCGTGTGGATGTTTTCGTTATAGCTGGCGCTGGAATCCTGGATATTGGATTCGCTGGCAATAAGCCTATCGTCAATGCTCATCCGGGAATTATCCCAACAACACGAGGTTTGGATTCGTTCAAATGGGCCATTTATGAGGGAGATCCACTCGGTGTGACACTTCACTTGATTGACAATGAAGTTGATAAGGGAGAACTGCTTGCCATTGAACGCACTCCGATTTTTTTATCTGATACGGTGGAAACCTTGTCGCGTCGACACTACGAACTAGAAGTGGAGTTGATGAAAAATGTGCTTGATACTGTCGATAAGCGTGTTGATTCTGTTGCGCTTGAAAAACCTGCTCATATGCGGATGCCGATTGGAAAAGAAGTAGAGATGCTTCAAAAGTTTGATGCCTGGAAACATAAAATGTTAACTCAATTTAAAGATCAGGCTCGCATATGATCGAGGATCATGACGATCATATAGTCGGTTTACGATTTCAGCTGAAGTACCTGGAACCTGTCTCAACTGTCTGTAACCCACCAATACGGTCTTTACTGCTCGTTCAAATGCTCATTTGCCTTGTCTTGGCAGCCTTAGCCGATCTTGAGATAGGTGCTGGTAGTTCCAGATACATCTCCAAAGAAAATAATTTCTGCTGACTTTGGGTGAGGCGCATACAACCAACAGGGTTTTTTGGTTTCTTAAAGGCCCCAGGTCTCACGCAAGCTCACGGATACATGGCTATAGAATTCACGAGTATCTCTTGCGCTGCGAGATGCCTAGCATTCTCGGGATGGAACCGTACATCAATGTTGGAGATTTTCCGCTTACTACGAGAGATCTGCAAAGGCTAGATATTTTTCAACCAAACGACACTGTTATTCTAGTCAAGCTCCATGGGCAGAATACAATAAATGCCGTACGCTGGTTTTCCAAGGCAGGCATAAAGACGATATACGTTAATAGTGATCTTCCGCTAAACACGGATCTGGCAACTCTCGTTGATCATGTTGTGTGTCCGTCAGAAAACCTGTGCGAGCAGTATCGAAATTCTGGTGTAGACCATGTCGTCCATATTGATGATGCTGTCGAGGAATTTCGAGTACCTAAAAGCACGACTAAATCTCCCCCATATACGCTTGTATGGTTTGGAAGAATGTCTAAAGGTCGATTCGATGAGTTATCGAAAACGAGAGATTTCGTTCGACGATTCATGAAGGAGCAATGGAAGTTAAAGATTGTCTCGAATAAGCAATATGCGGATGTAGAGTGGAATATTCAAACAGCATGGAATCATATTCATGAGGCGGATGCTTGTCTGATAATAAGCGATGCAAACGACAAATCATTGGTTAAGTCGTCAAATCGTGTTACGCAAGCGATGGCGCTTGGTTTGCCGGTTCTGGCGTCTCCGTTGGACTCTTACAAACAGATAATTCGGGAAAGTGGAGCGGGATTTATCTTTGATAATGGAGATGAGTTGCTTGCAGGTCTGAATAAACTAACCAGGGAAACTAAAAGACAAGAAATGGCAAGTAATGCGTATTCATACGCAACGCAGAACTATTCAATTGATGTTATTGGTCGCAAGTGGCATCAACTTATATTTGATGATGTTTCCAGGAATAAAGGCCATGTAATTAAGCAGCAAGTACATGAATGTAAGCTGCTCGCACGAGTTTATAGTCGCTTATCGTTAAGTGAAGCCCCAAATATGACTATTAGTTACAGACTAAATTATGCTTTGAAAGGAATGAAAAGCAATCCTCTGGATTACCTGGTATGGGTTTCATTATTGAAGGCAGGATGTAAGTTGATCTTGAAAGGTTGGCGACATTTATTATCAGCGATTTGATAATGAATAAACCCTGGCAGCATTTGATACAGGTCTTATGACAAAAGCATGAAGAATGCAATTATCTACCTATTCCTTTTGCAAACGCTAGCCGTGCTGCCGTTCATGATCAGGGATGGACGAGATAGATACATAAACAGAATACTGGTATCTCAAGTGCTCTTGCTTGTGATCTTTTTTCTGGTGTGGGGTGGATATTCGACCGATGCCTGGCGTTATTTATGGCGATTTGAGAAAAATCCATTTACAGTTGACCCTGATCGATTATTCTGGATAGCCGGTCATTATTTGTCGAGAGTGATCGATAACCCGTGGCCGCTTAAAATATCATCAGTTATATCAATTTTGTTGATGATCGTCGCTCTTCTAAGTTGGCATACAATCGAGTCGAAACGAAGGGCGCTAGTTGCAATGTTTTTGCTTCCGCTTCTACCTGTTTTCTTTTTGGGCTACGGTAATACTGTCCGCCAGGTTATGGCTGGGTCCTTGTTTCTGCTTGCTTTCGTTACGTATAAACCAGAACGCCGTTACTGGATGTATATTCTGTCGGCGATGGCGATTTTGATTCACTATCCAATCATCGCACTATTTATAGCTGTCTATTTAGCTAATCGATGGCCAAGTGCTGCCCCGGCCTTTCTCATTTCAGCGATTGTGCTCGGGTTTGGTGCACCCTGGGTCTTGAATATCTTTGGATTTGAGCTGGCAGCCATAGTGAAGTATTCGGGCTATACCGAAGGCTCATATCATTATTTAAAGTTGGCAGTACATTTGGTTGTCGCCGGTTTTATTCTGATCCTGGTCCGTTTTGTTCTACATAGAAAGCTAGTGCTTTTCGAGTCTGTTTATCTTTATTGCGTTGGAGTCGCATCGTTACTTGTTTTATACGAAGTCCCTTTCGAGCGACTATTGCTTTATGGGGAAATGATAATACCGTTTATGTTACCAGGCCTATTACTAGTGGAACGGTTAAGTGCCCGTGCAATGATAGGCTTATGGGCTACGGGTATGGTATTGGGAATATTACTATGGACGAATCGTTCAATTGAGATAACGTTGGGTTATGCAACTTGAGTATGCGGAAATCACTCGCAAATCTCTATGTTCTTGTCGTATTGGCCTTGTGTGGTTATCTTGCTGCTACTACTCTTTATTCACCGCCAATAGAGCCAACATTCTCGAGATCAGTACAGTCCGCGTATTGGTATCTCGACCATGGCAAGTATAACGCCGCAAGAAATGCCATGCGAAAGGCACGTAGCCTTCGAGCGAATCACCCTGATATAACAATTCTGGAGAGTCTGGTGCGGCTTTCGAAATCGTTCGAATATGAATTGGTTAAAGCTCGTGCCCAGTCTCTTCTTATGTATGATCGCCACAAGTCGAGCATTCTTATAGTTCTTGGTAGAAATGAATATAGGCAAAAAAATTACGCCGCAGCCGAAAGATACTATCTGGATGCAATTTCCATTAATCAAAATGACGCTGCGGCATGGCACTGGTTAGCGAAGTCGACTGACAAAGCTCGTGGTCCAGAAAACGCGATTGTGCAATATGAAAAGGCTTATGAGTTAGAAAAAGATGCTGAGTCTATTGCGGAAGATTATGCTATGGCGCTGATGAAAGTTGGTCGACCTCAAGATGCCGCCGAGATCTATAAGTCACTAGTTGAGATGGAAGAACATAATATTGAGTATGTCTTGCAATGGGCGACTGCATTAATACAAGCAGGATCTACAGATTCCAGTCAAGCTGTTGTTGAACGTTTATGGACAGGTATGTCAGATCCGCTCTTGAGACAAAAAAAAGTTAACAAAAAGGAGTGGAGTATTTTCTATAAGGGCGAAACCATTGCACTGAAAAATTACTCCGAGAAAGAAAAATTTGTATGTACTTTGCCAGGTGCCGGGAATCATGAAATTTGTCTAAAATCTGTTTGACGTTGCTACATGACTCCAACTACAAGTCATTAACCATGAAATTACCGGTTCAGGTATTTGCTTATCGTTTTCCCATATTGGCCATTAGCATATAACAATAGGTCACAGATTTGTCTGACGGCACCTTTGCCTCCAGCGAGCGGAGTTATCCAATGGGATTGTTCTTTTACAGCGGGGTGTGCATCTGCTACGGAAATAGATAATCCCACCCGCTTCATCACGGGTAAATCAACGATGTCATCGCCCACATAACAGGCGAACCGGGGTTCGATACCTGTTGCGCTAGAGAGTTCTTCAAAGGCGGTATGTTTGTCCTGTGCCCCTTGGTATAGATGGTCAATACCAAGTTCATCGACCCGTAATTGCACGGATTCCGATGTGCGTGCAGTGATGATGGCTGTCTTGATGTTGATGTTTCGAATCAACTTTAATCCCAGGCCATCTCGCGAATGGAATGCCTTGAATTGCATTCCCGTATCGGTAAGGTAGAGCGATCCATCGGTCAATACTCCGTCAACATCGACGATAAGAAGTTTTACAGTCCGTGCACGCTCAATAATATCTATTGGTATATCAAAATCCGGTTTCATCGAGTTGGGTGAATTCAAAATTATGAGTTCCTCGCGTTACTGTCGAAATGATTTAAATTGGTTTTCATCTTAATGAGGCAGGGAGAATCAGGAATGATTTTGAAATGATGATTACCAGTAGAGAATAAGCGTTGTCATCTTGCTGTCGATAGAAAATGGGCATTGTGATTAAGTTCATGCTTCGCACATTTAACCGTACAATTATAAAGCCCGTGGTTAGATTACGTCTTGATTTTTAGTATATCCGATATGTACTTTATAAACGTCGTTATCCTGTTCGCTTATCTGACATTACCGGGGTTGGCTATTACCCGGTTATTCAGACTGAACAGGCATGTATTCCTGCTCTCTGTAGCTTTGAGTATTGTGGTCCTGGTAATAACTCAAGTACCCGTACGAATGTTCAAGGTAAGTATTGATAGCTGGATATTGTCGATTGCAGTTGTAACACTGGTCGTATTGGTGATGGTGAAAGTCACCCAACTCAAAAGGCAGGGCATTGGATCGATAGTGACACGACAACATCCGTCTGGTGTATACGTTGGTGCGGCATTGATTGCTGGTATCTGGACCATCTACTATCTTCTGGTTGGTGGTTATTCTGAAGTACCTTCGGATTTCTGGAATCATCTTCTTCGCATTACCTGGGAATTCAGGTTCCGATCGCCTGAGCATCTAATATCCATGGGTTCTAATCCTGGTGCATATATTAATCGGGATTTCACACACACACTGCATGCTGTGGTGGCGTCCCGTCTTAATATAGCGCCGTTAGATCTTGTGGCTACGACCGGCTATGTAATCACCACACTGTTTTTGGTGTCGGTATATTGGTTCGCCTACGCATTATTCGAGCCGGCAGGTTCCTGTGGAATGTCGAGACCGAAGCGTATTGCTATCGCAATACTTTCTGTGTTGTTGATGGTGTTGTGGAAAGGAACGGGGCCTTTCAGTTTTATTCGCTATTATGCGATGGGGCCCGCCATCTTTGGATTTATTTTGTATTTTACATTTCTCTTACTATGGTCTGACATTCTCAAGTTACGGCAATATCACGTTAGACATCTGCTGGTAGCCGGAATGTTGGCAGTGGTAATGCTGATGATTCATCAGCAGGAGGTCGGCTTTGCGATTCTGATGGCAGCGGCCATGCTGGTTCTTTACTATTTATTCGATCAACGATCGATGAAGTCGGTCAAAAAATATATCCTGTTGTCGTCAATAATACTGGGTGTACTTGTGGCTATTGCCGGGTCCATAGCGCTCATTATGCTACGTGAGCCGAAGAATATCGGTAGTTACAAGTTACTGTATCTTGGTGACTATGTTCCTTACTTTGAAGATGTGTTTATTCTCAACCCTTCGTGGCAGTTTCTGGATACCGTCGGCTGGTTTGGAATCGCCAGCTTATTACTATTTACGCTTAACTATCGACTATTCAGTGGTTCGATAATAGTCTGGGCGGGTGTATTGGTTCCACTGCTTACTGTTTTCAATCCTGCTTTTGTTTACATATATTTACACGTCGCAAAGTATGAGACCCTATGGCGACTACTTTTTATCCTGCCTGTCTCGTTTATATCTGCACGTATCGGTATTGAATATGTTATGCGATTTAAAACAGGTGGTACGTTCAGGCGTGTAACGACTATCCTTGTTTCAATTTTCATGCTTGCCCTGTTGCTGCCATTTTCATTGGGTGATTACAGAAACACGAGCAGTCGACTAGGCTCACTTGTCGATACACGGGCGCAGGGAGAAAACTGGATTCGTGACGTTGTTGAACGACTAAATACCGTGCCTCGCAATCACGTCTATACCGATCCCGTTACGGCGTATGTCTTGCGTGGTGCTACCCATCATATTGTCAAAGGGTGGAAATTTTATGCCCACACATCAGGGTACGATTTCAATAAGTTGCTTGCTGACGGAGAACTTCCGAGTTTTCTGAGAAAACGTTCCGGGATATATGTGATTAACAGACGTAGAACTGAGGGAACCGGAAATGGCCAGGATTCAGGTCACTGGCCGGCTGATGTATTATTTACAGAGAAATGGTATCCCGATGACTTGAGTACACGGCTGATTCAACACGGCTCTAAACTGATTTACCGAAACGACAACATAGAGATATATGTTATGTAGCTGTTATACGTATGTGATCAGTTGTTGAGCATCGCTCGATACATTTCACGTGTTTTTCTTATGAACCGGTCGAGGGTATATTCACGAAGGTATAGACTTCGACTATTCCTGCCCATTCCCTCTCTCAAATCACTATCTCCTACAAGTTCTGTCAATGCCTTGACCACGACCTCTTTGGAATTACGTGTGATCAGGCAGCCATTCTTCCTGTTTACAACCAATTCAGATGATCCGCCAACGTCAGTTGCAACAACTGGCAGTCCCGCCCTTAGGGCTTCAATAATACTTAACGGTAAACCCTCCCATTTTGATAAAGATACATAAATATCTGCGTTCTGAAGGAGATTTTCAGGATGCGTATTGTCGGTATCGATTGTCACTCGGCCGGATAACCCGAGTTCGTCAATTCGTTGTTCTATTTGTTGACGATGTGGCCCATCACCGACAAGAATAAGCTGACAATATTCAGGTAATAGATCAAGTATCTCAACCAGCGCAAGCTGGTTTTTTTGTTCACACAGGCGGCCGACGCATATCAGTGATAAAACTTTATTGTTCTTGCCGGAACCTGGCTTTGACGGCGTGATATCCGGAACTCCGTTGGGAATCAAAACAAGTTGATCCGTGCGCCCAATCTTTTTTCTAATTGCTGTATCGAAATCCCGTTTTGATACAGTGACCAGACGATCAGAAAATGGCGCGAGTAGCTTCTCGACAGGGATGCCGAT
Source organism: marine bacterium B5-7 (assembly GCA_021604525.1). GTDB lineage: Bacteria > Pseudomonadota > Gammaproteobacteria > Arenicellales > CAJQKF01 > BQJD01. The sequence goes on from BQJD01000009.1 coordinate 41,275, forward strand.
AAATTGTCGGGACCGTGGATTGCCATCGGTAAAGCTCCAACCGTGTACGGTGACAACGACATGTCTGGACTTGCCGATTGTCGCTATCCGACCAAGCATAGCTGCCTTGAATGAATGCAGGTGGATAATTGATGGCTGGAATGATTTGATCTCTGAGCGTATGCACCGAATCGTTTTTATATCTCTTATCGGCGAAATCTGGCGAACAAGACTGGGTATGAATTGATAGCTAACACCAAGATGCTCGAGTTCAGAGGTCAGGTAGCCAATCTCTCCGACCACAACACGAACATCAAATTCGTCAACCAAATTTTCTATCAACCACAGAATGTGCTTTTGTGCACCGCCGAGATCGCTTCTGGTTATGGCGAATAATATTCTTTCTTTAGCCATGCGTAATCCATTGGCGTGGATTTACAACTGTTGATACAGAGCCAGCGTCCATATGCATTGAATATTTCTGGCTCGTTTAATTATGGGTTCCGTGGTGGATGACAGGTTTGGGAACTTGATCTATCTATCCTCCTAAATTGCTCAGCATAGCCAGTGCCTTATCTTCTTCACTGGTATCCATTCCAGCGCTTCGACGCTTTAATACGCGGAACTGCAGTCCCTCGATATCAAACAGCATGGTTTCATGTCCTTGTCGGAATTCTGCGATCAGACCTTCACCGGGCATGCGATATATCTGACTGAATTGAAGTTTACTTTCCGTTGATCTCGATGCCATACGTGGTTAACCCAGAAACAGGCGATAAGCTACATTGTCCGATTCGTCGGAGTACTCGTATCCAAGCTTGTCGAGAAATGTTTTCAACAACTTTCTCGATTCATCCGGAACCTGAATGCCGCATAGTACCCGGCCATAGTCCGCGCCGTGATTGCGATAGTGAAACAGGCTGATGTTGAATCGGTCGCCCAAAGTGTCCAGAAACTTGCTTAGTGCGCCGGGCCGCTCAGGAAATAGAAAGCGGAACAACATTTCGTCGTCGATTCGCGGTGCTCGACCTCCAACCATGTGACGAATATGCTCCTTGGCTAACTCATTATCGGTTAAGTCAACTGTTGCATAACCCCTTTCATCCAGTTTCTGGACCAGGCCATCAATATCCGCATCGTCGCTGACGCTGAGTCCGACATAGATTTGGGCTTTTTCAGTATCTGCGTAACGATAATTGAACTCGGTAACACTACGCCGACCGATCATCCTGCAAAAGGCGCGAAAGCTGCCGGGTTTTTCAGGAATGGTTACACACAGGATTGCTTCCCGACGTTCACCAATCTCAGCACGCTCGGATACATGACGTAAGCGATCGAAATTCATGTTGGCGCCCGTGGATATTGCTATCAGATCGCCATTGATGGAATGACCGGACTGTACATATTTCTTTAGCCCGGCCACTGCAAGCGCGCCAGCCGCTTCCGTGATTGAGCGGGTATCTTCGAAAATATCCTTGATTGCCGCGCACATCTCGTCGGTTGAAACAACCACCATATCGTCAACACATCGTCGACAAATACGAAACGTTTCTTTGCCGACGGTGCGTACTGCCACGCCATCTGCGAATTGACCAACATGGGGCAGGGTGACTCGTCGCCCTTTCTTGAGGCTTGCAGTCATGGAGGCAGCATCTTCGGGTTCGACGCCAATGATCTTGATCTTTGGACGAAGCTGCTTGATGTAGGTAGCGATACCCGATATCAGACCACCGCCACCTACCGGAACAAAAATGGCCTCAATCTCGCCGGCATGTTGGTTAAGCAGTTCAATGCCAATCGTACCTTGCCCGGCAATGATGTCAGGATCATCAAAAGGTGGAATATACGTTTGATCATTCTCTTCACAAAACGTAGCCGCAGCAACACTGGTTTCATCGTATGTGTCGCCTGTTAGCTTGATTTTCGCTCCTCGATTACGAACCGCAGCAACCTTGATGGTTGGGGTTGTAACCGGCATGAAAATGGTTGCCTGGCATTTCAGATGCTGTGCCGCCATGGCTACACCCTGGGCATGATTCCCTGCAGATGCAGCCACTACTCCACGTTTCAGCACCTCTTCGGGAAGCTGTGCCATCTTGTTGTAGGCACCACGAATCTTGAAGGAAAAGACATCCTGCGAATCTTCACGCTTCAACCATACCTTGTAACCGAGCCGCCGGCTGAGTCCAAATGCCTGATCGAGCGGTGTCTCGCGTGCCACGTCATAGACACGGGAAGTCAGAATTTTCTTTAAGTATTGCTGTGGCATGGAAATACGAGTTGGATTTTAGTCCGGTATGAATTTGTAACGGATACAGTCAGCATAGTCGATTTGTATAATTAGGCTTATAGTAGACCAGTAGCCAAGGCTTTACCCGGAGTGTTTAAAAGATGGATCTGGATTCAATGAAAAAGGCAGTTGCGATATCTGCACTTGATTATATCGAAGTCGGTGACGTGATTGGGGTCGGGACGGGCTCCACGGCAAATTACTTTATCGATGCACTGGCTGGCATTAAAGGCAAAATCGAAGGTGCTGTCGCCAGTTCCGATTCAAGTGCGGCACGGTTGGCCAGCCACGGCATCACGGTGCTTGATTTGAACGATTGCGACGATCTGCCGGTGTATATCGACGGCGCTGATGAAGTGGATCGTCATCTGCGACTTACCAAGGGCGGCGGCGGGGCGTTAACACGCGAGAAAATTGTTGCCGAGGCCAGTCGACGGTTTATCTGTGTTGTCGACGAGAGCAAGGAGGTTGATGTGCTCGGTGGATTTCCGTTGCCTGTTGAGGTGATACCCATGGCACGTAGTTTGGTGGGGCGGCGACTGGCCGCACTCGGTGGTATGCCGGCGTTAAGAAATAATTTCAGGACCGATAATGGCAATTTCATCATCGACATCAGTAACCTGTCTATAACCGATCCAATAGAACTCGAGACCCGCCTGAACAACATACCAGGGGTCGTGAGCAATGGAATATTTGCTCATCGGCCTGCGGATATTCTGCTGGTGGGAACCAGTACAGGCGTGCGTCGGCGCGAGACCTGAAACAATTTACAGCAGTGGCGCAACTTTTCGGTTGGATGGGTTCAACGAAAAGTTACCTTGTTAATAGCTCCAGATATTGACGTCGATCCCTTGCTCACGCAGGGTTTCAGCACGTACTGATATATATCTCTGGAAATTGGGTTGTTCGATGTAGGCCTCGTTCAGAACGTAGTCGAATACCGATTGCGTGTGAAAAGTCTTGAGAAAGGCATCGATTCTCATGACTTCCTTACCAGCCGAGTCGAAGAAGACAATGGAAGGGGCATAACTGATTCCAAGATCATCAGCCCATTGACGCGCATTTGTATGACCACCATCGGGTCTAACCACCGGAGTATCTGCCCACATGTCGAGTTGAACAGAATAAAATAGCGCTGCCAGTTTTCGCGTTGCAGAATCGATCAGTACCTGTTGGTGCAAAGTGTCGCAGGCACTGCAATTATGCTGCTCAAAGTATACTGCGATAGGCTGATTACCGGCTTTAACCGGTGTCGTCAGATCAAATGGGTTTTCTGCAAAAAACGGCTCATTGTGCAAGATTCCAGTAGCTGCCGGAGTCTCACGATTGGCAACAAATTCGCGAAAGGTTGATGTAATTTGATTGTCAGCGGATGCGTAGTCCATTGCGAGACGAAAGCGTTCCGGTGGAACATAACCGTCCAGTCGCAAAGCAACATTTCCTTTTTCATCGAAGAACATCAACGTCGGGGTGTAATTCACACGTAACGCATCGGACAGATTCTTTTCGCTGAAGCTTTGCCCTCCTACCTGAATGACATCTCGATCACCCCACATATTGATCGCGACAAGATCAAATCTTTGCTGCATCGCTTCGCTGATATCACGCTGAGTAAAATTATTCTTGATCAACTCGGCACAGTACGGGCAGCCGTCCTGCCAGAAGTACAGCACCAGTCGCTTGCCACTGGCAGCGGCTTCGGCAATATCTTCTTCAAGATCGAGAAAGCTTTCTTTAAACCAATCAGGATGAGGCGCTTCGCGTGCGCCACGATAGTCTCCCAATTGAGTCGGTTCATTGACCGCATTAGCTGCAGTCGGCGGCAAGCCTGATAATAAGATGACAAGACCCGTGTTAAATGCCAGGGTGACAGACAGGAATGATTTCATGTTCATTCACCTTCTTGCAGCTTCGACCCGAAAAATTTTCGCCATAGCGGACTGACGACGCGATGTCGGCCGGTAATCAAATAACTGAGCAACTCGTTACTGCTAACGCTCGACATCATTTTGACCCTGGCTGATCGTTTTCCGCAAAAGAGTATTCGATCACCGTGATACAACATTTTGTCGTCGCTAGGACTCAATTGGTTTTCACCGTGGCGCTGTAGCATTAATGGTACACACGATAGCCGAACCTTACGATTGTATGGTTCACGTACGAGCTGTCCCAGTCTGAAGTCGAACCCCTCCAGGCGCGCCTGGATAAATGCGGGGGCCCCGTCGTCGGTCATCTCCAGAACCCATATCACCGGGGCATTGTCATCGACGATTGCACAAATGCGGCTGACCATCTCGTTAGCCCATTGTGCATTCTGCTTATTGGCAAGGCGCAGGAATTCGCTGGTTAGCGGTGTGGTCAACAGGCTGACTACCTGATTGGCAATCAGCAGGTTCTGATTGAATACAATGTTCATGTCGGCCGCTTCGAATAACGACGCGTTACGGTTGTGATTCTGCCGCGCGACTGTAAACAGGTCAGGATTAAGTTCCTTGGCAGTCATGATAATCGATAAATTGTTGGCGTCGTTATCGGTACCGGCAATTATGCCAACCGCTGACTCCACTTTTGCTTCGTTGAGCGTTACCGCTTCAGTACCGCGACCGCATATCGAACCTTCGGGAGCATTGGCAATCTCTGATTCAATTTCGATAACGGTTACTTCGTTGTTCTGATGTTTGAGACGCCGGTAGAGTGGCTTGCCGAAGCGTCCAAAGCCACAAATAATCCATTGGCCGCGCGGTGGAAATACCGGATCGTTGAGTGCCTGGTAATCTGTCTGGCTCAGCCAGTCGTTGAGGAGATGATGTCCCGGTGAACTGAACGCCAATGAGAAATGCCAGGCGAACGTTTTAAAAGGATTGACGATATGATCGGTTCCAAACGAGCGCATGTTGGATGCAGTATCTTCCTCATTCACCCGTCCCACGACTTTTAATCCGGGATTAAGAAGTTTGGCACTAATGGCTATCTTGAGATTTTCCTGATCATCTCCGATAACCGCGATAACACCCTTGCAATTGTCATGAGTAAGGCCGGCGTTTTGCAGTTGTACAGGATCGGCGGCATCTCCCTCCAGAACCAGTGGCTCCAGCGGATAGTCGTCGATCCACATTTCATTGATTGCCTCAAAATCACGATCAATAACTACGGTTTGCTCGCCAATTTCACTCAGGAACCGGGTAACCACCTTGCCAGCTTCACCATGTCCACATAGCAGATAAAAATCCTCACGAATCTTGTAAATCTGCCGATGCACGCGGGTTCGATACAGGGCTTGCCGAAAGAATCGATCCTGTAACAGCGAAATCATTGTGCCGATGGCATACAACCAGGCTACAACCGTGGCGTATATGCTGAACAGCGTCCAGAACCGTTGCGCACCGTTGAATGGATACGGTAGCTCGCCAAAGCCAATGGTAGAACCCATATAGCTGACGAAATAAAAGGCGTGGAAGAAACTCATTGTCCACACTGTACCGTCGGCACGTGTACCGGGAATGAGTACAAAACCGGTAATCGAAACGGCGTAGGCGAAGATTAAGATTATCAGCGGTATACGTAACCTGCGTAGTATCAGAAATACTACGTTGGGAAGTACCGGCCTTACGGACTTCATCGACGCGCGACGAAGGTTTCCATAATCAGCAAAACCACCGAGACGATATTGGCCAGCAAGGCGCCGCCACTCAAGGAAACAATTGAGGCGGTGACTCCGCTGCTTAATGGTACACCGATGCCGTACAGAGTGATTCCCCATACCAGTGCCGCCGCAATCAATTGCAGGTCGGCTACAAGGCTTGAGGCGAGTAGCACCGAACCAACCGGTGTGCGATCACCAAATTTCATTACCGTAGCGACCAGGCTGACAATCAGTGCCGCAAACAACTCAAATGCATGATGATGAGTGGGATCGTCGAGCACACCCAGAAAGAAGCCGAAGTTCAGGGTCAGTGCCAAAAGGATAAAAAACGCAAAGACGACTTTTTCAAAATTCATGGAGATTACTCCGTCAGGACAAGCGGTACGGTTGTGCCGGTATGTGTGACTGGGTGAATTCGGTTAATTGTGCTGCATACAAACCATCCCGATACCGGACTAGCCGTTGTCATCATACCCCGCGCAGATGTTTGTCGGTGTCGGGTGGTTGGATACATGTTTTTCGATCAACCTCAGGCCACTTGAATGGGGATGTTAGCAATGTGGGCACGCCAGATTTCCGGCCCTTTTTTATGAACCGAGTTGCCCTTGCTGTCGACCGCAACGGTGACCGGCATATCCTCGACTTCAAATTCATAGATTGCTTCCATGCCGAGGTCTTCGAACGCAACCACCCGGGATTTTCGAATGGCCTTGGAGACGAGATATGCGGCGCCGCCAACGGCTATCAGATAGACCGCCTGGTGTGCGCGAATCTTGTCAATGGCATCATCCCCACGCTCGGCTTTGCCAATCATGCCCAACAGGCCGGTATGACTCAGCATGGTGTCGGTGAACTTGTCCATTCGCGTTGCAGTGGTGGGACCGGCAGGACCTACAGCCTCATCGCCCACCGGGTCTACCGGGCCGACGTAGTAAATCAACTTGTTGGTGAAGTCTACGCCGTCGGGCAGGGGTTCTCCGCGCTCGAATAATTCCGCCATGCGTTTGTGCGCTGCATCACGGCCGGTCAGCAATTTGCCGCTTAAAAGCAGGGTCTCTCCGGATTTCCATTGGCGAGTATCGGCAGCGGTAATCGTATCCAGATTAACTTGTATGCCAGTGGATGTATCGCGGACAATCTCGGGCCAATCGCTTATGGATGGCGGTTTAAATTCCGCCTGACCGCTGCCATCAAGCGTGAAATGAAGATGGCGGGTGGCGGCACAATTCGGAATAAGGGCAACTGGTAATGATGCGGCGTGGGTGGCGAACTGGCGAATTTTGACATCCAGGACCGTGGTCAAACCACCCAGTCCCTGGGCACCGATGCCGAGTGCATTGACCCGGTTATATATTTCAATGCGAAGTTCTTCTTCATCAGACTCAGGTCCACGTTCGAGGAGTTCCGCCATGTCCACCGGATCCATCAAGGCTTCCTTGGCCAATACCATGGCTTTCTCTGATGTACCGCCGATACCAATGCCCAAAATACCGGGTGGACACCAGCCGGCGCCGAGCGAGAGTACCGTTCGCTCTACCCAGCCAGCCAGATCGTCACTCGGGTTCAGAATAGCAAATTTGGATTTATTCTCCGAGCCACCGCCCTTTGCGGCAACTATGACGTCGACCCGATCACCTTCCACCATTTCCACGTGGACAACTGCCGGCGTGTTATCGCGGGTATTGATGCGCTTGCCATAGGGCGGATTGACAATCGATGCGCGTAGCGGATTGTCCGGGTTGGTGTAGGCACGCCGGACGCCCTCGTCGACCATCTGCTGGAGGGTCATCGACGGCTCGAATTGTGCCTGCATGCCAATTTTCACGAATGCCGTGACAATTCCGGTATCCTGGCATATCGGTCGATGTCCTTCAGCAGACATCTTCGAGTTGATCATGATTTGAGCTATCGCATCACGAGCCGATTCCGAGCGTTCTCGCTCATAGGCGGCACCCATGGCTAAAACAAAGTCCCTGGGATGGTAGTAGGAAATATATTGAAGGGCATCTGCCACACTTGCGATGAAATCTTCCCGGGCGATGATTGTCATACGTAGAACTCGAATGGGGGGCTGGTATTAATCTGGGTGGCTGGCAAATTCATCTGCCGGACGATCACCCAGCCAACTCCTGTGTCTGGACGCTAGAGTGTAGCAAAATCCGCAAGGCTTCAACGTTGTTCTCCCGTGGTCGTATGTCAGAGTATGAATAGATAATTCCAATCTTTAACCAGATGCTAATGGTGTTGGCCATTTATCGAAATTTTATTAACTGGTAGGATTGTGGAACGCGTTCATCACCCGCACATCATCGGGACGATGACAGCTATTTTGCATTCTTGCCCCGGATAATAAATCAGATGGGCCGCATTGCAGTCGGCCCTCACTCAACATTTCTGTGCGACTACTCATTTATGCGTAAAAGCAGGCCCACAGGGTCGATTCTAACGTTCTGTTGGCTAGCCGCGGTTACGTCTATTGGATGTATTACGTGGATTACCCCAGACGAGGCGAATGCCGCCGTAGTGGTTGAGAAACACGATATCAAGTGTGATGCCGATTTTCCCTGTCCGGGTGAATTACGTCGGCGCACAGACTTCTGGATCGAGGTGTATAGCAAGTGGACCAGTAGCCAGGGCGTGTTTCACGATTCCCGTTATCCTGAACGGGTTTACTCGGTGATCGATATTACCAACGGCTGTCGCGATTCGAGCTCCGCGGTGACGCGTGAGCGTAAAAGAATTGATGCGCGACTTGGAGAAATTGCGCAAAAAATCCAAAATGGTCAGCGGATTCGCGACAAGGAGGATCGCGCAATACTGGCTTTATTCCCGAACCCGGAATCCAAGTCAATTCGCGCTGCGCGTCGATATATCCGATGCCAACAGGGTAATCGCGATCGTTTTGAAGACGCCCTGAAACGTTATGGCGCCTATGGTCCAATGGTAAAACAACTCATCAAGAGTGCCGGCCTTAACGAAGATATTCACTATCTGCCGTTTGTGGAATCTCTCTATAATCCGCGTGCCTATTCACGTGTCGGTGCGGCTGGTTTGTGGCAGATCATGCCGAAAACAGCGCGGTACCTCGGCCTGCAAATAGACGCTACGGTGGACGAACGACTCGATATGGAGGCGGCTACAATTGCCGCGACACGTTACCTAAAGGACAGTCGGTCGCGGTTGACTGCGGTCGCCCGACAGAAAAATCCATCAGTCTCCGAAGGCGCAATGGGACCGTTTGTAATCACTTCCTATAATTATGGTGTGAACGGCATGCGCCGCGCGGTGGATCAGATTGGACCGGATTTCATCAGCGTGCTGAATCACCATAAATCGCCCAGTTTTCAGGTCGCGGTGAAAAACTTTTACACCAGTTTTCTGGCGGCCCGTCATGTTGCTCGTAATGCCAGGAGATATTTTGGTGATGTCCCGCCGGAGCCGACAGTGCGATATCAGACCGCTGTGCTCAAATACGATACATCCATGAAGCGAATCATCGATGTTTTCGGCGTGGATGAAGATGAGCTTAAAGATCTGAATCGTGCACTGACGCGATTTGTCTGGCACGGTTGGCGGTTTGCACCCGCAGGCTATCGTTTGAGATTACCATATCGGCAGCAGGGATGGGATCAGGCGGTTTCGAAGCTTGAATCGAAGGGACCGGAAAGCGATGTTCGCGGTCCGGTTAACTACAAGGTTCGCAAGGGCGATACGGCTTGCGGTATTGCGCGCGCCTTTCATGTCAAATGCAACGATCTGGTGGATATGAACCGGTTGGGTCGGCGCGCGTTCATTCGTGTTGGACAAAACCTGGTAATCCCGGGCAAGCTCGGCTCGGTTGGCGGGACCAAATCGACCTCGAAACAAGCCACTAAGTCAACTTCCAAAACGGCCACGACCAAGGTTTCCACTTACCGGGTAAAACCGGGTGATTCGCCCTGTGGTATTGCCCGGCGCATGGGTGTTGATTGCCGGGAAATGTTGAACGCCAATGGCCTTGGTCGACAATCGGTGATATATGCTGGCCAGACCCTCAAATTGCCGGGTGTGGGAGAAAGTTCGACCTTAACCGGTCAATCCAGACCGAGACCGGCAACCTATACTGTCAAATCCGGTGATACAGCCTGTGAGATTGCCGAGCAATTCGATGTTCCCTGCGATCAGCTTATGGATCAAAATGGTCTTGGCAGGAAATCGATTTTGCGTCTGGGTCAAACGCTTAAATTACCGGGCACCGGGGTTGTTAACCCGAATACGATCATCACCGCTGAATCGTCTACATCCAGTCCTGGTAAGCGCCGTGTCGAGGTGGCTTATCGAGTTGAGCCGGGCGACACACCGTGTCAGATCGCCGAGCGCCATAAAATGTCTTGCGCACAATTTCAAAAGCTCAACAACCTGAAACGTCATAGCGTTATTTATGTTGGTCAGATGGTTAAGGTATTCGATGATGTGGTTGTGGAATCGGGTGTGGCAGTTGTCACCGATACCGGCAAAGAAGGTTCCGAGGTAAGCGATACCGCTGGTGAGGCGTCGGTAAGCCCGCTGGATGGTGAGATTGACCTGGCCGTATTGAGTCGTACCAGAAATGGAGTGCTGCAGAATTATATTCTGGTCGAATCGGAGGAAACCCTCGGGCACTATGCCGACTGGCTTGGTATCGGCAGTATGTCGCCCATCAGCGACTTGAATAAAATTGGCATGCGTGAAGTATTGAAAACCGGTGAGTTGATTCTGTTGCCGGTCAAGACCGATGAGCAGAAACAGCAATTCCAGAATCGTCGCGCAGAGTACCATCGCGTATTGGTCGAGGAATTCAAGGAAGCGTATGAAATCCAGAATGTCAACGCCTACACGGTGCGCGTCGGTGATAGCGCCTGGAAGATCGCGAGCAAATTCCAACTGCCTCTGTGGGTCGTAAATTTATATAACCCGGAACTTCGCAGCCGCTCTCCAGCAGCCGGTGAAACACTTAAAATTCCTCAGATCGAACCACGCGGATAGTGCCAGAGTCAGAGGTCGTAGCTGGGCGTTTCGATAATTGTGCCGGTTTCGCGTTAATCACTCGATGCGTGTTTTTTAACCAGTTCCCGACGGCGTAAACAGGCTTGTCGACTGATTTCAATATCTTCAAGAAAGTGGTCCATCTCGCTCATTAACAACGCCTGGGGGCCATCGACCAGAGCCGTGTTCGGATTCGGATGGAAATCCACCAGAACCATATTTGCGCCGGCAATCACGCCCTGGGCTGTGGCATGAAAGATATCGAGAACTCCGTCTGGACAGGCCGCCCGTGTTCCCACCGAATGCGATGGATCGATGCAGACCGGCATCAGGGTCAGTCGTTTCACGACCGGCACATGGGAGAAATCGACAAAATTGCGGTGCGGGTCGCCCATGTTGGTTTTCATGCCGCGAAGACAAAATACGATATTGCGATTTCCTTCACTGGCGAGATATTCGGTCGCATTCAGTGATTCTTCGAGGGTAATACCGAAGCCGCGCTTGATCAGAACCGGTAATTCACGTTGTCGTCCGACAGCTTTTAGCAACTCGAAATTTTGCGTATTGCGGGTGCCGATTTGTAGCATTACGCCGGTTGGATTTCCGGCGGTATGCAGCGATTCGAGGATCTCATCCACATGGGAATCATGGGTCACTTCCATGGCGATAACCTTGATGCCGTATTTGCCGGCAGTCTCGAAGACCCATGGCAGGCAGCTTGCACCAAGTCCCTGGAAGGAATAAGGGTTACTACGGGGTTTGTAGGCGCCCATACGGGTACATTCCAGACCCCGTTCGCTCACCGCACGCATCATCTCGTCGACATGTTCCAGGGTGTCCACTGCGCACAGCCCTGCAAAGACATGCAGGGAATCCTGATCGAACCGCACACCGTTGTAGTCGAATCCGTAAGAACGGCTGTCTTCAAAATGTCGACCCAATACCGCATAGGTACGCGAGACTTTAACGACCCGCTCGACACCCGGAAGTCCTTCGATTTCCTGTCGGTCCAGGGTTGAGGTGTCACCCACAAGATAGATCTCGTTGAGTATTTGCTGGCTGCCGGTAACCTGATGAATGCGGGGTGTGACGCCAGGCTTGGCGGTCAAAAATTGGATAATCGCGACGCCGGCAGAGCTATCGGTGCTAACGTCGGGTTCAAGAATTACGATCATGGTGCTAGCGATCTTGTGAATTTAAATAATGTAAACGGGTTCTGGGGCCAGGCGTTAAGGTTCAGCCATCGCCGCCGGGCGTGCTTCCCACTGCAACCGGTAATGATGGATCATTACCCCATTGTGACCAGGCGCCAGCGTAGCCCCGAACCCGGGTAAAACCGAGATGCTTCAGCATCAGATAACTGTGCGACGACCGGTGATGAGTCTGACAATAGGTGATCACCTCCTTATTGCGTGAAAAGCCACGCTGATCGAGTATGGACTCAAGCTCATCAGCCGGTTTCAGACGCATATTTCGATCAGAATCGAGTGTATCGAGCCAATTCAGATTGATTGCGCCAGGTATGTGGCCGCCGCGCAATGCGAATGCCTTCGAACCGGAATATTCTTCCGGTGTGCGGCTGTCGAAGAGTTGAACATCGCCATCATTGAGTCGATCGTGTACATAGTCGACGACTGCGAGCGCAGATCCTTCGATGGCATCGATAACAAATGTTTCAGGGGTTTGCACAGCCGTTGGTTCGGCATTTACCGGATGACCCTCATTGGCCCATGAATGGATGCCGCCGTTGATCACCTGGATCCGGTTAAAGCCCATTACATGAAGTGTCCATGCCAGTCGCGCCGCGCGACCACTGCCTTCATCGTCATAAGCAATCACGTGGCTGTGCTGATTAATGCCGAGGGATGCGGTTAACTGGTTTAGCTGATCGAGTTCCGGTAACAGGCCAACAGCGGGTTTTACTCCACCGAGCAATTGACCATACTCAAGATGGATGGCACCCGGCACGTGCAGTTGGGCGAAAACTTCAGGTTTGCACAGATCGACGAAAATGACATTCGGCTGGCCGAGAAGCGTTTCAATCTCGTCGGGTTCAACGAATAGCGGCTGAGTTATCTGTGATTCCATTTAGTGAATGGCCTCGGTTGGAAAATTATCAGGTAAACCCAGTATTATAGCCGCGTGTCCTCATTCACTTTTATCGATTTTTTGTCATATAACAGTGAATGGCACAAAGATAATCAAAATTGACCCGACAAACCTGTCAGTACTTAAATCCATGACCACACCCGACATCAATGCGCGCCAACCTCGTTTTACGGGAACCGAACGCTACGTCACAACCGACGACCTCACCCTGGCCGTGAATGCCGCTATCACCCTGGCTCGCCCACTGTTGGTAAAGGGCGAACCTGGAACCGGCAAGACCCAGCTCGCCGAGGAGATTGCTGCATCGCTCGACCGGCCACTGATATGTTGGCATATCAAGTCCACTACGCGCGCCCAGCAGGGCTTGTATGAATACGATGCAGTTGCACGGCTGCGTGATTCGCAGCTTGGTGAGGAGCGTGTTCATGACATTTCCAACTATATCGTGCCCGGAAAATTATGGGAGGCATTCGACTCGGATGTACAGCCGGTACTGTTGATCGATGAAATCGACAAGGCCGATATAGAATTTCCGAACGATTTGCTGCTTGAGCTTGATCGCATGGAATTCCATGTCTACGAGACCCGCCAGCAAATCTGTGCGCGTCACCGGCCCATTATCATCATCACGAGTAATAACGAGAAAGAATTGCCGGATGCATTTCTGAGGCGCTGTTTTTTCCACTATATCCAGTTTCCCGATTCGACCACCATGCAGCGAATCATGGATGTCCATTTTCCCGGTTTGAAGAAGGACTTGCTGGCAAGTGCACTGAAGGTGTTCTTTGACGTGCGTGAGGTTCCAGGACTGAAGAAAAAACCGTCCACGTCTGAATTGCTCGACTGGATCAAGTTACTACTTACCGAGGATATTCCGGCGGAAGTTCTCAAGGCTGATGACCCACGTACTGCAATACCGCCACTGTATGGCGCGTTGCTTAAAAACGAACAGGATGTGCATCTGTTCGAGCGATTGGTTTTTTTGAATCGACGCAATGCTCGTTGAGTTTTTACAACATCTTCGCAGCGCGCGACTGCCGGTATCTATCACCGAGCATCTCGCCCTGATGGAAGCGCTCGATGCCAATATCGCCGGGTATCAGGTCGATGATTTCTACTATCTGGCACGAACCATACTTATCAAGGACGAGCGTCATATGGATCGCTTTGATGCCGCATTTGGTGCCTATTTTGAAGGCCGAACACAATGGTTCGATAAAACTTTTGGCGACATCCCCGAGGAGTGGTTGCGGCGCGAGGCAGAGCGCATGTTCAGTGATGAAGAGATGCGTGAGATCGAGGCGCTGGGTGGTCTCGAAAAACTCATGGAAACGTTACGCCAGAGAATGGCCGAGCAACAGCAACGACATGAAGGCGGTAACAAGTGGATCGGTACATCCGGACGTTCTCCATTCGGTGCCTACGGCTATCACCCTGAAGGCGTGCGTATCGGTCAGGACGAAGGACGGCAGGGACGCGCTGTAAAGGTTTGGGAAAAGCGGGAATTTCGCGACCTTGACGATTCATCGCGTATTGGCAGTCGTAATATTCAAGTAGCATTACGCAAGCTGCGTCGATTTGCCCGTGAAGGTTCACGCCAGGAACTGGACCTCGATGGGACCATTCGCGGCACGGCCCGCAATGCGGGTTGGCTTGATCTGAAGATGGTTCCGGAACGCCACAATGCGATCAAGGTACTGCTGTTTCTGGATGTGGGTGGATCCATGTATCCGTGGGTGCAGACTTGTGAAAATCTGTTTTCTGCGGCGCGTTCGGAATTCAAATTTCTCGAATACTTCTACTTCCATAATTTTTTCTACGATAAGGTGTGGCGAAATAATCGACGTCGTGCTGATGAGTCGACCGGACTCTTTGAACTTATGCGAACCTATGGTCGCGATTACAAGGTGATCATTGTTGGCGATGCCAGTATGAGTCCCTATGAAATCATGGCGCCAGGCGGTTGCATCGAATCATGGAATGCCGAGGCAGGCGAGGCGTGGGCACGGCGTCTGCTGCAAACCTGGTCGAACGCCATCTGGCTCAACCCGGTACCTGTCGCCCAATGGGACTACACAGCTTCTATCCGCATTGTTCGCGACATGATGGAATCGCGCATGTTTCCGTTGACCGTCGAGGGGCTAGGAGCAGGTATTGAGTGTTTAAAAGGCAAACGGCCAACCGGTTAACCGGAGTCCCTAATCACAGAGGTTCGCCGACACGCGCTTTGCGCGGTTATAATCCTGCGCCGTTGAAACGGCAAATATAGTTATGCACGATTCCACATTGTTCAAGGACAACGAAAAGGCCGCTGCCGGTGATACTGTCGACTGGGCGGTAGTGCGTGGCGTTTTGAAGCTGGATCGTGATGGTCTGATCCCTGCTATCGCCCAGCAGCACGATAGTGGCGAGGTTTTGATGATGGCATGGATGAACCTTGATGCCATCGACGAAACGCTGGCCACCGGTCGAGTCTGTTACTGGTCGAGATCCAGGCAGCGTTTATGGCGTAAGGGCGAGACCTCCGGTCAGGTGCAGATTCTTCGTGACATGCGCCTGGACTGCGATGGCGACACCATCCTGTTGCAAGTGGATCAGACAGGGCCCGCGTGTCACACCGGTCGCAGATCGTGCTTTTATTTCCGTGTGTGTGACGATGTGGTCGAGGTAATCTCCGAACCGCTTATCGATCCTGACGATCTTTACCAATCATAGTTTGAACCGAAGCTACGCCGTAGGCTGAATATGTCCCTAACGATTTATAACACCCTGACTCGAAAAAAGGAGCCATTTGTTCCGGGCAATCCGCAGCGAGTCACCATGTACGTTTGCGGACCGACGGTTTACAACCTGATACATATCGGGAATGCGCGACCTGCGGTTGTCTTCGACATGCTTTACCGACTGCTTCGGCATAATTATCCAACTGTCGTTTACGCGCGCAACATTACCGATGTGGACGACAAGATCAACAAGGCGGCAATCGATAACAGGGAATCAATCGAGGATGTGGCGGGCCGGTATACCGAGGCCTACCATCAGGATATCGCGCAACTCAATACGCTGGAGCCTGATATTGAGCCGAAGGCAACCGATCATATCGAACAGATGCTTGCAATGATCAAGCATTTGATCGGATCGGGTAACGCTTATGAAGCTGAAGGACATGTTCTTTTCAACGTGCCATCAATGAGTAATTACGGCGCGTTATCGGGTCGCAATCGTGACGATCTCATTGCCGGCGCGCGTGTCGAAGTCGCACCCTATAAACGTGACCCGGCCGATTTTGTCTTGTGGAAGCCGTCTTCACCCGAGTTGCCAGGCTGGGATAGTCCTTATGGTCGTGGTCGTCCCGGATGGCACCTCGAATGCTCTGCAATGATTGAATCGCATCTTGGTGTGACGATCGATATACATGGTGGTGGTCAGGATCTTGTGTTTCCGCATCATGAGAACGAGATGGCACAGAGTATGTGTGCCCATGATGGTGCAACTTATGCTCGTTACTGGGTGCATAACGGCTACATCACCTTAAGTGGTGAGAAGATGTCCAAGTCCGTTGGCAACTTTGTAACACTGCGTGAACTTCTGTCTCTGGCGCTGGGGGAGGCGATTCGTTATGCGTTACTCTCGGGGCATTATAGAAAGCCTCTTGACTGGTCTTCAGAAACCATAATCCAGGCGCGAGCCTCACTGGATCGCTTATATAACGCGCTCAAGACCCATGCCGATGTGCCAGTCGACGACGAGGCAGTGCTGCCGGCGAATGTGCTCGAAGCACTCGAAGACGATCTCAATACACCCAAAGCGTTATCCGAATTACATGCGCTTGCATCAACGTTAAATAGTGCCAGTGACGATGTGGTTCGAAGTAAAACCAAGTCGGCATTACTTGCAGCCGGGCGCTTTATGGGTTTGTTCAGTCATGATGTCAGCCACTGGTTTCGGGGAACAGTGGCCGAAGGTGGTTTATCTGACGAGGAAATAGATTCGCGGATCAAGGCGCGACGAGATGCCCGCGCAGCGCGTGATTTTGCCCAGGCGGACCGAATACGCGATGATTTGAAAGAAGCCGGAATTACCCTGGAAGATACTGCGGGTAGCACAACCTGGCGACGTGATTCTTAAAATGGCCGTTATCTTGTCGACTACATGATTGACCGACCTAATTGCGTGGATAAAACTTGATTTTTATCAAGTAACGAGAAGATAGTAGAGACGGCATCGACCTGCAGATGTAAAAATTGATCCGTAGTTCAGACAAACACTTGAGGGATTAAAGATGGGCGCAAATGTAGGATCGATTGACCGAGCTGTTCGCGTAATTGCGGGGATTATTCTGATTGCCCTGGTTTTCGTCGGACCGAAGACACCATGGGGCTGGATTGGTCTGATACCGTTGGCAACCGCCCTGATTGGCTGGTGCCCTGCGTACACACTGTTGGGAATACGTACCAATCAGTCGGATTAGGTATATTCAGGCTTACAGGGAATAGTCCTGAAAATTGACTCCTGATCCCGCGTAATTTCAAGCTCAGGAGTCGGTAAACCAGTGTCGTATTCGCAAACAGTTACTCTATGGGAGTTGCTTCGATCAGTGCTTTGTATCCGGCGCTGAATCCGCTAAGAGAGATAGCCAGTTCAACCGGTTCATCGCGTGATTGTTTAATGGTCATCACCGCGTTACTGCCAGCCTTGAAACGTGCGACGAACTCATCAGTCAGAACCAAACCAGCCTGACAGCCGCGAGGGTAACAGCGTTCGATATCAAGTTTAACGGGTTCCGTTTTGTCGACTTGCAGAGTCGCTCCATCAAGCAGGTATACACCGAGCGGGATCGTAAATACTGCAACCGGTACGACGTTGCCCGTATCCTCTGCACGTAGGAAACCGATCGAGGTATTAAGCGCGACCTGCTTGCTGTCATTGACGACCAGACGCTGGAACAGTGTGCAGGATTTCAGACCACTTTCGGAATTTGTTCGGCAGCGTAATGCCCAGTCCTTGAATCGGTCCGTTTCAACCGTTTCCTTTGAATCCTCAGTGGTGTTTGCTCCTGAGCCGGTGGAATCGGTTTGCTGTGACCACACACTCAGCGGCAACACCAGTGTCAGGCATAAGAGTACATATGTGATAGCTTTGGACATCGTAAATGAACACCTCGTATTTTATAAATTGTAACTCGCCGATTCAGGCTAGCACAGTGTTGTGATGTCTTCCACGGCTAACCGGTGTAATACATAATATGAACATAATTAGGTGGGTGCCGATAGGTTTGAAGCCCATTTTGAGTAAATTATTAGCTGAATCTTCGTTAATGCAATAGGAAAAATATTCTTGGAACTGGCCCTCAATTTTGCCCATTACTTTATGTTCGGGCTTTTTATGTTCTCACCATTATTGCTGTCGTTGGCAATCGTGGTGCTGGGTCTGGGAATGCTGGTGAGAAGGTTTGAAGGCTGGAATCGCCTGGATGCAGTTTACTGGGCACTAATTACCGCAACCACCGTCGGTTATGGTGACATTGTTCCAAGGCGTCGAAGGTCGAAGAGTCTGGCAATTGTTATCGCGTTTATCGGTATGATATTAACCGGCATTGTTATTGCAATCGGTGTCCAGGCTGCGATGTCGGCATTCGCGGAGATTGTTGACATAAATAGTATTGGTGAAAAATTTCAATCCGGATACACCAGATAGCTTAACCGACACATTCCATTAAGCCTTGTTATTTTGAGGTGAACCTCTTGCTCACCCACTATGCGTTGTTGATCCAGGTGTTTCTCTGAGCCAAAATTTAAGAGTCTGCTAAATGCCTAACAGGAAAACTCGATTCGAAACTGACAGTATGGGTACTGTTGAAGTGCCACAAGACGCGTTGTTCGGTGCCCAGACGCAGCGTGCAGTTAACAACTTCACAATAAGCCGGCTCACGATGCCGGCTGCGATACTCGATGCAATTATCGCTATCAAGGATGCGGCGGCACGGGTCAATACGAACTGCGGCGTTCTATCCAGGGAAATATCCAACGCTATCCTGGACGCAATCGAATCAATTCCAGGGGATGATTACCATCGACATTTTCCGGTGGATATCTTCCAGACGGGTTCTGGCACCAGCACTAATATGAACGTCAACGAGGTGATTGCAACGCTTGCCTGTTATCACAGCGGTCTTGAAGTGCGCGCCAACGATCACGTCAATATGAGCCAGAGTAGCAATGATGTCATTCCGACATCAATTCGAATTGCGGCAGCCTGTGAGACACGCCGTCATTTACTCGTCGCACTTGCAAAACTGCGTGACACTATCGACGACAAGAGACAACAGTGTGGAGACATCACCAAGACCGGCCGAACACATCTGATGGACGCCATGCCGATTACGGTGTCCCAGGAGATGTCGGCCTGGTCCGCCCAGGTGTCATTGGCAATTGGTCGTTTTGAATGCGTGTTACCACAACTTGAGGCGCTACCCATTGGTGGTACCGCGATAGGCACGCGCATCAATACACCAGATGGCTATATCGAAGGCATGGTTGAGACTCTTGGACGACGCCTTGATATGCAATTCTCTCCGGTCTCAAACTACTTTGAAGCAATCTCGACACAGGATGTCGCGGTTGAGTTGTCCGGTCATCTTCGCAGTTGTGTCATCAGCCTCATGAAAATTGCCAACGATCTTCGCTGGATGAATAGCGGTCCTCTTACCGGGCTTGGCGAAATTGAACTCGAGGCACTACAACCGGGTAGCAGCATCATGCCGGGCAAGGTGAACCCGGTCATTCCCGAGGCTGTCATTATGGCTGCCGCGCAGGTGATAGGTAACGATCAGACTATCGCCACAGGTGGACAGGGCGGAAATTTTCAACTGAATACCATGCTGCCGGTTATTGCCTATAACCTGATGCAAAGTATTGAGCTCACCGGCAATTCGGCTATCGCCCTGGCAGACAAGGCAATTGCTGGATTTACAATCGCGGAGGCGCATATCAATGAGAATGTTAACAGGAATCCGATATTGGTTACCGTCTTGAATCCTGTTATTGGTTACCAGAAGGCTGCCGAGATTGCCAAAATTGCCTACCGAGAAAATCGCCCAATACTTGATGTTGCTGAAGAAGTCACCGATATGTCGAGACAAGAACTGGAAAAGCTGCTTGATCCGAAGCGACTGACAAAGTCATAAGATTTACTCTCATCCATTCAGGCGCGATTCTGAGGATTTATCTGTTACCTTTGTTACGACGGTTCGTATTGGAAATTTTAAGCTGCGATGGTGTCTTTCTATCTGGCGAAACAGCTTTCTAACATTGCTTACCGGTTCCCCTTCAATGAACAGTGCAAGCGCTCGATAACGTTCTGAGCGATTAAGATAGTTAAGTGCCAGCCGTGAAAGGCAGGATAGATCGGTCATACGATAATATTTTTGAAACAAGCGTCGTCGGACGGCGCGAGGGCAGTCTATCCAGCAAGTATCGTAGCCGCCTTGTGAATCGGGATAAAGGAGAATATTTCGCCAATGCAGATCACGATGGAATAATCCATGTCGATGCGCCAGTTGAATCTGATCAAAGAGTTTCGAACGAATTGAGCGATACACCCGATCTTTTTCCGGCCCTGGCATGGATTGCCAGGTATCACTTGCAAAGTCTTCCATGTTGACGGCATCGTTGATACCAAGAGTAACAATGTAGGCTTTGTCCAGACGGCCCAATATGCGCTCTTCACCAAAAGACACGACTTGCGCTGCCTCGATACCGATTTTACGAAACGCTTCCAGGCCAAACCATTCACCAGCCGCCTTGCTAGGTCTTAAAAAATAGCGCCAGGTTTTGTGTGAAGGTAATCGGTATCGTTTGAAATAAAAACATCCACCATCAAACGGTACACGATATATCTGGGTGGTCTTACTCTCCTGGACAAGTTTTCCAGGTTGGATATTGCGCCAATCGGAGTGGGGATCGAGTCCGGCCTCATTCAACATCGACTCCATGCCAGCAGCCACATAGCGAACCTGGCCATGGAATGTCTGGATTTTATGACGGTGTGGTATCCGGGATATACGTCTCAATTCTTGACCAGTAGTGCGTAACGGTGTCGAGGGCCCAGATTGGATACGGTCAGGCACTGATCGAGACGGGCACCGTAACGACTGGCAATCGCCGCGATCTCTTCAGGCAGCATGGCTGCTGATTTTAGCGCGCGACCTCTTATGCGTCTAGAAATTGATTGTATGGATCGTCGGTCTGTGAATGAGAAAATTACAAAATTTTTCGATACTCGCAAAAGTTCACCAAGAAGAGTCTCCCGTTCTTTTGCATCCGGTAAATGATGGGATAAACGTGCGCAAATGACGCCATCGATCGATTCATCGGGAAGTGGCAACTCCAAAGCGGATACCACCATGCCGACAGGGCAAGTAACGGAATAATTTCGCGTTAGTGCCAGATCAAGCTGTGCCGGAGAAATATCCGCTTCCAGTAACGCATGTGTTCGAGCGGCCATGGGTGCACTCAGGCGGCCGCCTCCACAAGGTATGTCCAGAAGAGTTTTACTCGTTGGTTGGTCCGATAATAAACGTTCAAGAATCCAAAGTTCACGCCGGGTTCGTTGACGCTTTCGTCTGCTTTCACTAAATGAGCGGTCGTATTGTGCAGCACCGGCATCACGTTGGTATGTCCACTCATAACGTTTCCTGTCAGGGCCGTTCGTAGTGTCTTGCAATGCCTCCGGCTCAGGCTGGGCAAATTGTGGAATGTCATGCTGTGGTCCAAGCAACGGATAATCCATGTTGCATGAATTACAGCGGATTACTTGTTCATGGAAAGCAAGCTTTTCATGACAGGCAGGACAGATTAGCAAATCGCTAAAATCGATTACGTGGGGAGAGATTGAAACTGTCAACAGGTTGATCCTTGGAGGAGCTCACTCAGTGTGATCTTTTTTATATTCTGGCTTAAAGTCACCACCACTATGAAAGACAGAATATAAGATCAGCCTTAAGTCATCCTTAAGAATACCCGGTAACTAAGTTCGTGGGTTCAGGTATTGTCTTTCGAAACTGATCAATCGGACGTGTTCACTTATTGCAGTGTTTTGATGCAACTTGAGTACATTATTGCCTACTTGCCATCGAAGGTGGAGTTTTCGTTTGTTCTGAACGAGTTGATGAAGAGTTCCTGTAGTTGAAGCCATTCACCGGGTTCAGCGCAAGTAAAAGTTACGTTTGCACCGTATCTTTGGCCATTGAAGCCAACATGGAAACGTAAACCGCCAGACAATCCACCCGGATCGGAACCTGGAAGGCTGAAGAATGTGACTGCGGCTCCACCACAGTTTGCGCTTCCGGCTATTCGCATTACGTTCGGCCAGATCTGCTCCATGGTATCGGCGTTGGTATTGTGCTTCCTGGCCACGCTGAATGCCATGCCGGGGGAGATGGGGCATGCTGCTCCGCATTCAGCACCAGCGACGGCATTCACTGTCGCGCCATCATCGCCTGCAAGAGTTTTCCAATGGGAGGGCAAGTCGAAATCGCAGGGCATGATTTCACTGGCATCGAAAGTCTTGAATTGCGCCGTGCGGCAGCTACAACAGTCAACGTCAGTTACAAGAACCATGTTGGGTTCTGATGCACCCGGCGATGTGAATATCGCATGTGATGCTTCTTGGCCGTGTGAGTTTGCAACCAACAGGAATACGATACTCAATCCGATTATCGTTTGTGCGAACAATCCAATTGAGAGACTTTTCAAAATTTCAGACATTATAAGAAGCTCAATGATTCTGGGTGCGTCCAGTCGGGCTACGTGTCGCGAGAAGATCACTAATCTATTAAGATGAATTGACGGATCTGTAGGGTATCGGGTAAAACTAAATTTATGTGTAGGTATAGAAGGTTTTATTCACTATTTGCCAACGATCATCAAGTTTAATCATGGATAACCTGTCGGTAATCCATGCGCCATAACAGTATCCAGTGACGGTGACTAACGCAGTATCACCGACTTGGCTGAATTCATCTACGCGATAGACGAAAGGCTCGTTACCAGTTTTGGCATCTACGGTGCTGCCAATAAATTCATCGAGCTCAGAAAATTCCAGAGTTCCGTCAAAGTGGCCGATTATGTAGGCCCTTGGATGGAAGATTCGTCTAAGTTCTGCTTCATTTGCCTCCATCATGGCGGTGAAATAATCACCCGCTAAGGAAAGCACGGTATCGGCTTCATCATTACGGTGGATCATAATTACTCCTGACATGGGGATGTTGGATTCATAATT
Source organism: marine bacterium B5-7 (assembly GCA_021604525.1). Lineage (GTDB taxonomy): Bacteria > Pseudomonadota > Gammaproteobacteria > Arenicellales > CAJQKF01 > BQJD01. The sequence goes on from BQJD01000009.1 coordinate 64,581, forward strand.
ATTACTCAAGATAGATCAGGCACGGGATAAATTGTAAAAGTATAAAATGTAAAGAAATGGTCTAGAACAGGGTTTATTGCTTGCTGATACAGAATTGCAATCGCGAAGTATAATGTCGTTGGAATTCAAAGAACAATGTTTGAATCGACATGTCGATAGTTGAATCACATGGCAAATATTCAGACAGAACTGTGTAACTCGTGCTAACGTTTGATCCTCACGGTGGTCGTTTTGAGACCACTTCAACCGGAGGATATAACCATGTATTCCAAAGTCTACCGAATTACCTGCAGTCCTGGTCAGGCAGATGCGTTGCTGGGGCATTATGATGCTCATGTGGTGCCGGCGATCAAGGCAAGTGAACATCACGTGGGACATCACATGATTCAGACCGGAGCGGATGAATGGTTACTGGTGAGTAACTATGTAAGTGAGGATGCCGCTACTATTTCAGCGCCGATGGTTCAGGAGATCGTAAAACCGATGGCTGAGCAGTTTGGGATGCAGCTTGAACCGGTGACACAGGGCGATGTTAATCGAAGTTTCTAACTACTCGTGAATATCCTGTCAAACATTTGCATAACTTCAGTCGACTTATTGACGTGATGGGCAGGATGCGCAGATTCGCTACAAAAACTATTCCTGTTTCTTCAGTATGTAAGCAAACAGAATTCAAGCCCCGTCGAGTTATAAAACTGTCGGGGTATTTTTTTGCCTGATATGAACAAGTCGTCCGATTTATTGATACATGAGTGTTTCAAGCAGGCCGCTGTAGAGCCGGGTGGGAAATGTCAATTTTGATCAGGACAGACTTGATTCGGATTTATAGTGAACGATAGAGGCTTACGCGTTTTAGTTCAGTATTGTCTTGTATAAATCAAACTCACCCGGAATCCCCTTTAGCGAGCAGGCACCAAGCGGGTCGAATTGGAACAGGCTTGATCCAGCCACCAAATCTGTCACCAGCTTTGACATCACAACCTCATCATTTCCGGTATGACTCAAAATACGCGCAGCCACATGGATTGCGAGCCCGGATACGTCACTATTGTTATGTTCAATTTCGCCTGTATGCAGCGCAGCACGAATGGAAACGCCGAGCTTTCTGATTTCCAGAACTAACGCAGTAGCGCACTGGATGGCACGCCCGGGACCATCAAATATAGCAAGTAATCCGTCGCCCGTTGATTTGATCAAGGTTCCCTGAAATCTGTTGACAAGTAAACCAGCCAACCGGTCATGTTGCCCTAGCAGACTGGTCCATTCCTCGTCTCCGAGTCGGGTCAAATGTCCCGTTGAATCGACAATGTCTGTAAACAATACAGTTGCGAGGGTGCGTTGATTTACGGTGTAACTATTGGTTTCACTTGCGCAAGCGTTCCTGATTTCGTCTATGCATTGACTGAAATCTCCGGCCCAGATGACATGGTCATCGCCTTCGATGGTGACTAGTTTTGCGTTTTGTAAATAGTCCGCCAGATGTTGACCAGCCTCGTATGGAACCTGACGATCACCGCGAGCATGAAACACGATGGTTGGTGCTGTTACAAACTCAAGTATCGGTCTTACATCAGCCTTAATATTTAATTCGAAAAAATGCTTCATTCCAGAGGGTGTACATGAATAGCGTTCAGCCTGCCCAAAAGACTTGTGCATGCCAGGCTGTCGGGCAAGGCTCGGGGCGATGAAATCCAGGGCAATACCTTTCCCCCAATTACTTCGCCACAACTCGACTTTGGCATATCTTTCCTGAAGGCTATGACGGAATGGGTAGTCATCCGTGCCATGGCCTTTCGCATATCCGCCGCAAATAAAAAGATGGGATACTTTCTCCGGATAAGTTGCTGCAAACAGCAAGCTCAGTGCACCCCCTTCAGAGATGGTGACGAATGCGGCGCGGTTACTGCCGGTCGCTGCCATAACGGTCGTAATATCATCCATGCGTTCTTCCATGGACGGTGCGCCGGATATGCGCTCTGAAAGTCCTTGTCCGCGTTTGTCGAACGTAATGACCCGGCCGAGCGATGCGAGTTCTCTAAGGAACTTCGTATATCCTGGAAGATTGTGGAAATACTCGACGTGTGATACGACTCCGGGAACCACTATAAAGTCGATAGGCCCTGTCCCCATAATCTGGTAGGCGATACAAATATCACCCGCTTCAGCATACTGGGTTTCCGGGAGTTCGTGGGACATGACGGGTTATCCTAGGTGTCGAGACGACACCCGTCAATCTGTTCATGATTATCCCGAATCCACCAAATGCCGATCAGGATGTATGTGCTTGACAGGTTCGAGGTAGATTTCAATCACTACCCATGAATGCCAGATTAACTGGCCCGACGTAGCCACTGCTCCTGCATAGCCTTGACTAATGCCGGCTTAAGGTACTCAAGCCCGCATAACCTGAGATGTTGGCAAACTCGTTTTGCATCTTCGATTGATTGATGGCGTGCTGCGGCAGGCAATACGTCATCGCATCCGAGTGCCATTTTTATTATGTCAGGGAACTTTGCAGGATGTGCCGTGGCCAGACACACGACCCTGACGTTTTCAGGTAAGTCCGCTTTCAACGATTCAATGGCAGCCACAGCAACGGCGGTATGCGGATCGAGTAAATAGTGTCCTTCAGATTCGTAAACATTCCGGATGGTATCAAACGTCGTTTGATCAGATACGGATGCGGACATGAAGCCATCCTGGATCACGTGTAGTGTCTCTGCATCCAGTTGGGCTTCACGCTTGTTGGCGAAATCATCCATCCATTGCCGGATCTGGTTGCTATTCCTGTTGGTTGAGAAATATAGAAATCTCCAGAAATTATAGGGTGCGACGATATCGATCGCGGATGAAGGTGTCTGTACCAGATCCTTGCGAGGAAAAACACCGGTCGAGAAGACGGAATGTAATGCCTGGTTTACATTGTTGGCACACACGAAGCGATTCACCGGTAGCCCCATGGAACGCGCCAGGTAACCTCCGAACAGGTTTCCAAATGCGCCGGTCGGTACTGAAAAAACGATCGGTTCACCCACCTTATCGACCGTTCGATAGTAGGCGTAGAAATAGTGGACCGTCTGCAGCATGACCCGACACCAGTTGATCGAATTTACGCTCGACAAGCCGAGTGACTTTTTCAATTCAGTATCGGTGAATAACTCGGCGACAACCAGGTCAAGATCGTCACCGCCATCGGCACAATTTTCTACTCCTACAGGGTGTACGTTAACAGCGTTAAGGGTCGTCATCTGACGCTCCTGTTCTTCTGAAATCATTCCCCGAGGATAAAGCGGCCAGCAATCTATTTGCTTCTTACCCGCTGCTGCCCAGGCAGCGGCGGGACCGGTATCGCCGGTTGTCGCAAGGACAATATTCAACCGTTGTTGTCGCTGTTCAAGGAAATAGTCAACAACGTTCATCAGGAAGCCCATCGCCATATCCTTGAAAGACAGGGTGGGGCCATGGAACAGTTCAAGTATCCTTATGTCGGGCTGATTGCTGATCGATATGAGGTTTACGACATCGGGATGACTGAAAGAACGAAAACTGTCATCGAGTAATTCTTTGAGTACCTGTGCAGGCACAATGGAGCGGTCGACGTACAAGGAAACCAGTTCGAATGCAAGTTCGGAAAAGGAGAGGTCAGCGAATTGTTGAAGCTGATCTGCTGTTAAAACCGGAATTGAATCCGGAACAAATAATCCACCATCGGCGGCGAATCCCTGCAATACGGCTTCGTCAAAATTAACTGGCTGGATACTGCCGCGGGTACTGACAAATTTTATCATCTATGTTTCTCCTCGAACTTCATGAGCCGTCAGTAAAGGATTCTCGTTGGACAAAATGTGTTCGTCGAATAATCAGTGGGAAAGGCGTTCCTGGACTGCCTTGGCTATCTGAATGTCCTGTACTGCAATGCCAGTTAAATCCGCGACCGTAATCTGGTTGTTGGATTGGCGAGCACGTGAACCGTTTCTGATAATGTCACCAAGCTCCCGTACCTTTTCGAACTTGATATCGTTGTTTGTGAGTGCCTTGAAAATCTCACCTCGCTCCTGACATTGCACAAGGCTGTCAGTAATCACGAGATCAGCCAGTCCCAGAATTCGACTATCAAGTTCCTGCTTCTCGGCCGTATCGGATCCTATTGCGGTGATATGCGTACCCGGTCGAACCTGGTCAGCAAGTATTAACGGTGATACCGCTGGAGTAGTTGTTACGATCAGGTTACAGGCGGCGGTAACTTCATCAGATACTCGTGTCGTCGTAACGTTATAGCCCAGGCTTTGCATGTCATGGCGATAACGTTGCAGACCGTCATCATTGCGTCCCCAGACTACAACCTCGCGACAACCGGTTTCGCTTGCAAGATAACTCACCTGCATTCGCGCCATCGTGCCGGTCCCATAGACACCAATTGCGGTAACCGTTTCAGGAGCCAGATATCGTGCGGCAATTCGTCCGGCCAGTGCGGTACGTACATTGGTTAGATAACCTTCATCGAGCAGTACGGAACTTAACTGTCCGGTCTGTTGCGAAAACACCAGCATAAGACCGGAGCTTGACGGTAGTCCAAGGTTGACGTTGCCGTAAAATCCAGAGGCGATCTTGATGACAAAGACACTATCGTTGCGGATGTAGCCATACTTTATGTGGGTATCACCCGGTGGATCGTCGAATATCAATTCACCAACAGGTGGAATGACAGCATCACCGTTGGAGTACGCGATAAAGCCTTCCTCTATCGCCGATGTAAAATCCATATTTTCAGTGACGGCCTGTATTTCTTCAAGTGTATGGACCTTCGTCATCTCACAGCCTCAGTTGTAGATGATTCAATATCCGGCTTGCCTGCCATGTTTCTTTCAGCCGTCAATACATTGCGCTTAAAGTTCATGATGTGCGCTTGCAGATGATATGCGAACACATCGTCAAATTTATTGCTCATATCAGTTAAAAAGAGAATCGGTTGTGCGATCAAACCCAGCGACAATTCATTGGTATTTGGAATTATCATTGGAGTTTAGATTCGTTTTAAACTGCAAAAGGATTCGCTAGTGCCTTAAGATCTGACGAAGGAAAAGTGCAGTTCGCTCATGTTGCGGATGATTGAAAAATGTCTCCGGTTCCGCTTGTTCAATCAATTGGCCATGGTCCATGAAAATAACCCGATCAGCTACCGAGCGGGCAAATCCCATTTCGTGTGTCACACAAAGCATCGTCATCCCGTCACTCGCCAGATCTACCATTACATCCAGGACTTCTGAAATCATTTCTGGATCAAGCGCAGAAGTCGGTTCGTCGAACAGCATGATCTGTGGCTTCATGCATAGTGCCCGGGCGATGGCTACACGTTGTTGTTGTCCCCCGGATAACTGGATAGGGTATTTGTTCGCCTGCTCTGGAATCTTTACCCGTCCAAGATAGTGCATGGCCGTATCTCTAGCTTCGGCTTTGGGTGTCTTGCGTACCAGTCGTTGTGCAATGGTCAGGTTCTTGAGAATGGTCATATGCGGAAAGAGATTGAAACTCTGGAAAACCATGCCAATCTCGCTGCGCACTGCATCGATATCTTTGGTTTTGTCGGTGAGTTCATGCCCATTGATGATAATTTGTCCGCTGGTGTGTTCCTCCATCCGGTTAATGCAGCGAATCAACGTCGACTTACCAGAGCCGGATGGTCCGCAAACGACAATTCTCTCACCCTTGCGAACGTCGAGATCAATCTCTTTTAGCGCCTCGAATTTACCGTAGCGTTTACTGACTTCGATCAAACGGATGATTGGATCATTGGTATTGTTCATGGCGTACTCGTGCGATATGCAATAGATACCCTAACGAATGGTAAATCGACCGAGATAACCCTCGGTCCACCTGATAGTCCGTTGAATAATCCAGGTGAAGGTCACATAGATAAGCGCCAGTGATATAAAAATCTGATATGGCGCAAATGTTTCAGCGACGATAGTACGTGCGATACCGGTCATATCGGCTAATGTAATCGTACTTGCAAGCGCAGTGGACTTGAGCAAACTGATGATTTCGTTTCCATAAGCGGGCAGGGAAATCCTGATTGCAAGCGGTGCCGTAATATAGATGAAGCGCTGTGGAGTGGATATACCAAGTGCTGCGCCGGCCTCCAGTAATCCCTTGTCGACAGAAAGCACACCACCGCGAAAAATTTCCGAGACATAGGCTCCAACGTTAAGAGACAGAGCCACGATCGCGCATCCGAATGGATCTCTTAAGACAGACCAGAACATACTGTCACGAATCCAATCAAACTGGGGAAGGCCGTAGTAAATGATGAAAATCTGTACCAGTATCGGTGTGCCGCGGAATATATAAAAGTAGAGTTGTGCCGGCCATGAAAGCCACCAGCGACCGCTAATACGCATCAATAACAATAAGACGGCAATAATTGAACCGATCGCCAGTGAGAGGCCCAGTAAACCAAACGTGATGCCAATTCCATGCAGCATCCGCAGGATTGCGTCCATGATAATGCCGACACTCATGGCGCTCTCCTTACATGCCGATTTGCAAATCGTTCGAGCAACATGGTCGCAAGAGTGATAATCGTCGAGAAACCCAGATAGATCACGCCGACAACGATATACATAGTGAAAGGTTTGCCCGTGGTGCTGGTCGCTTGCTTGGCAACGAAAAGCATCTCGTTCAGACCGATGATCGAGATCAGTGCGGTATCCTTGATTAACGAGAGCATGTGATTGCCGAAGGGCGGCAGAGCGAGGCGCCACATTTCGGGTATACGCACATAGAATAATGTCTGAGTGTTTGACATTCCGAGTGCGCGGGCAGCCTCAATGCTACCGGGATTGACGCCGCTGAAGGCCCCCCTGAAGGTTTCGGTCGCGTACGATCCTACAACCAGCGCAATGGCGATTGTTCCCGCCCAAAAAGGTGGTATGTCCACAAAGCGTATGGAGGAGTCGAAAAGTTGGGCAATGGCGGTCAGAGTGACTGCCGATCCGAAATACATCAGTAGAACCACCAGAATCTCTGGTGTCCCACGGAAAAACACCGTGTAAGTGTTCGCCAGTGATCGTGCGACGGCGTTGGAGGAGAGCTTTGCTGATGCCCCCAGTAAACCGAAGATCACCATGAAAAACAATGAACAGACAAATACTTCAGCGACAGTTATAGACGCCCAGAAGTAGTCATCCCACCAACCGGTCATCGCGTCCAATTCGGTTGCCTCCGTTTTATCCGATCAGCATCCATTCTGTGGGGCGGACAGACATATAACTGCGCCCGTCCGCCCGTGTACAGGATTTTTATTCCTGGGCCCACGCGTCATCATGAATCGGGAAGGGGAAAATCTTGAGGGCGTATTCCTCAAGTTTCCCTTCACGGTTCAATTGGCGTAATGCGGCACTGATCTTGTCACGCAATTCATCATTACCTTTGCGTAGTCCTACGCCTACACCAGGACCAAAGTATTTAGGTTCGTTGATTGCCGGGCTGACGAACTCGTACTTGCCTTTACCGTCGCCACTCAAAAAGCTCAGGTGGGCTTTCATGGGATTCGTCATGATCATGTCCACACGACCATTTTTAAGATCGAGGTACATGGGTTCATTGCCATCGTACAGAGCAAGTTCCACATCTGGAAGATTGGCTTTAAACCATTCAAAGTACGTAGAAGCCCGCTCGACTCCAACTCTCAATCCTTTGAAATTCCCGGCTATCGGGTGATCATCGGCATCGAACAGGTTCCAGTTCTTTCCAACGGGTCCGACCAGGCGGCCAATGGATACTCGGTAAGGCGATGAGAAGTCGATTTGTTCCATTCGTTTCTCAGTGATCGACATGGATGCGATAATCAGATCGAACTTGTTAGCCAAAAGAGCGGGAATCATGCCGTCCCATTCCTGACATACATATTCAAAATCCACGCCAATAATCTCTGAAACTCCCTTGGCTACATCCACGTCATAACCCGCAAGTTCACCTTCTGAAGTCTTGTAATTGAACGGAGCGTAAGTACATTCCATACCAACGCGAAGGGTCTCGGCAACTGCCACATTCATGCCAAGGAGTGCTGTGGCCACTAACCCAAGCACTGAAACTTTCCAATTTTTCATAGCCTTACACCTCATAATTTGTTTCGGTCTACTACATAACTGTGGGACTTGTGTGTGCAATCTACATGAAAATTCTTGCTCATTTGTACAGCCCAAATATAGACTACATTATCCATATTAGACATGCTAGTCTTAATTTTGTGATCGAATTATCGGCCTGAATTCCATCGATAGTCATTGAACATTCGTGAACAGATGGGCAGGAATCCATTTTCTCAAGAATTTCTGGTAAGCAATGCGACTTATCCCGGGGTTCTGCTAAGGTGATCTGTATGGATGGCGAGATGCGGAACATGCGGTAGATCTTCCGTTTTATTCTCGCGACCACTAATCACAGCGCGGCATGTCATGCGCCGCATCAAAAGGAGATGACTTTTGACACGAAGTGCAAAAAAATCCTCTATCGTCAACAGGGTAAGCCTTGGGACTAACAACGACAGGACAGGTGTCCGGGAGGAGCTTTTACCGTTTGTTCCGCTATGCGATGCCATAGCAAAGTTGTTTGCCCCGTTTGCAGAAGTTGTTTTGCATGACCTCTCAAGTTCCACGGTGGTGCATATTTCCGGTAATTTTTCCAAACGGGAACTTGGAGATCCGTCCAATCTTTACGAGATCGACTTCAAGCCATCGGATGTAGTTATCGGACCCTATGAGAAAACAAACTGGGACGGTCGACGGATCAAGTCCATAAGCGCGGTTCAAAGGACCGCGCAAGGTAACGCAATCGCCGTGATCTGCATCAATGTCGATAAGACAGATTTTGAAAGCATCATATTGACCCTACAAAATTTTGCGTCGATTCCAGCGGGTGCAGGCAAGCCGGAAAGTCTTTTTCGTGATGATTGGCACGAGCGCATAAATAACTACATCCAGCATTGGACCGGTTCGCGCGGATTGAATGTTTCTGACCTGACACGTACACAGAAGAAAGAACTAATACGCGCATTGGCAGATAATGGTGCATTCAGTGGACGCAATGCGGCTAGCTACATCTCACGTCTGCTTGGCATGGGCAGGGCAACGGTATACAACTATCTGAATACGGGAGTGGTAATACAACCGGATCCAGATAAGAAGTCGCAATAAGAATTACGTAATAAGAATTAATGGTTACTTTAGTTGAATGAGAGTTTTAGGTATGCCGTCAGCTTCCCGCCTTCCGAATGATGTCCGCAGTGTCGTCAGTTCAGTTATCGCCAATGCATCGCGTGTCGTACGTGATGAACTGAATCGAGTGAAGGTTATGATCAAGGAAGACGGATCACCCGTGACTTCCGTTGATCTTGCCGTAGAACTTTCCATACGTTCGCAGCTTGAGAAGGCTTTTCCTGACCATGGCATTTGTGGTGAGGAATGCGATCCACATAATCCTGATGCTCAATGGGTGTGGTTGATAGACCCGATTGACGGCACACGGCAATTCGCTGCGGGTCTGCCTAATTACGGCATTCTCCTAACCCTGTGTGAGGACATAACACCGAGACTTGGAGTGATCTGTCAGCCGATTCTAGGTGATATATATCTCGGAATATCGGGAGAGGGCGCGTGGCTGAACGAGGTTCCAATCCGCACAGCAATCACGGAAAATATCGGCGACGCTATTGTCTGCTACTCCGACCCCGATGCCTTTGACGAATCGACCCGGCCGGGTTTTGAGTCCTTGCGCCCGCTGTCGCGATGGAATGTATATGATGGCGGTTGCTTGAGCTTTGCTTCACTTGCCGCTGGCCAGATCGGTGTCAGCGTATGTGGTCCGAATCTCGACAATTACGATTTTTGCGCTCTGGTCCCGGTGGTAGAGGGAGCTGGCGGGATGATCACCAACTGGAATGGCAGACCGCTTGATCGTGAATCAAAAGGGCCGATTATCGCAAGCTGTTCCAGCACCCTTCATGCACGTGTGCTCGAGATACTGCAGTAACTTCTTTGACCCTCGCTTGATTGGTTTATTTTTATCTCATGGATTAAAGGACAACATGTATTCTGATCGATGCGATGTCATTATTGCTTTGATGCTGCTGCAACTGCCTCTACATCGGCCCAGACCCGAAGCAGGTTGCCGCTCCATATTTTTGCAATATCAGCTTCAGTATAACCGCGCCGTACCAATTCAAGCGTGATATTGAATGTCTGGCTGGCATCTTCCCATCCATCGACACCGCCACCGCCACCAAAGTCTGAACTGATTCCAACGTGATCAATGCCGATTTTGTTAACAACATAGTCCACGTGATCGATCAGGTCGCTGATATCGGCGTGAGGTGATGTACGAGTAATCTCCTTCCATTTGCTGAAGTAGGCACCGATGTTTTCTTTGGGCTGTGCGAAGAGGGCGCTGAAAATCCGATCGCCTTCGCTCCATATGTCGCCCTTGGGTAAGTTGAATTCCTCTGCCAATTCATTCAGGCGCTGCATTTTTTCATGAGGTGTTTCCTTCAGGTAGCTTCTGAACGCGACGATATGAACGACACCATTATTACTCTTAAGAGCCTTTAAAACTTCATCGTCGAGGTTGCGTGAATGAGGAAGCAGGTTATCGACAGCGGAATGGGATGCGATAACTGGAGCGCTGGAGTAGTTGATAATATCGAGTGCTGATTTCTTCGATGCATGGGAGATATCAAGCATAATGCCAAGTTTATTGGCTTCACTAATCAGGTTGCGACCCGCATCACTGACACCGTTATGTATGGAAGCCGGTTCACCAGCTTTAGGATAATTGGAGTCAGCGAACAGGTTGTGCTTGTTATGGGTCAGTGAGATGTAACGTGCGCCCAGGTCATGGAAATCCTTCAGATATGCCTGGTCGTACTCGAGCGGGTAGGCATTCTCAACTCCAATCATGGCAACTTTTTTGCCCGACCGCCAAATTCGTGTTACGTCAGCGGAGGACAGGGCGAGCTGAATTGTATCGGGATTGATCTCCTCGGTCATCCGGTGAATCGCCCTGAATTTCTCAAGAGCTTTTTCATGGGCAGCTTTGCGTGCTTTGAGTGTGGCGTCACCCTGGCCGACATAGACAATGAAGAATCCCGCATCCAGTCCACCCTCATTCATCTTTGGCAGATCAACGGCAACTCCGTCAAGCCGCATTCCAGGATTTCGTTCTGTGGTGAAGTCCTTGGGATTGATATCTATGTGGGTATCGAGTGTAAGCGTTCGGGTATGAATCCCGCGCGCCGTATCCTCGATTGAATCAGCGAACGCCGAACCAAAAGACGCGGCAAGAAGTATGGCGTAGAGTAAATTATTCATAGGCCCGATGTGTTGCATGGAATCCGCGTCGTCCAGAATTTGTAGTGCTTAACCATCTGACAATATCGAGGCGTTGATGTAACGCCCCTCGCAGGCTGGTAAAGCGGAACATGAGATCAAGCCACTTGGTATGCTTACCAGTGGTTTAAAATCATTCGGGCAGAATCAAATTGTTATACGTGTGATCAACTACACGTGGAAATAGCTAGCGCATCAGCCTACGCCCAATGCGCTATGCAGGTTATCAACCACGCTGTCATCCAGTCTCAGGGCAGTGGCAAGATTACTCAGGTAACGGCGTTCTACATCTGTGTCGACTTCTATCGCAAGCAGGGAAGCGGCATACACTTGCGCGGCCACCTGTTTATTGGATACCGCGCGTACGATGTCGGCGGTCTCCATGGGTTGTCTAATCTGATCCGAGATGAATGCCTGTTCCTCGGGTGTCAAGCCGTCTTCCGACGCTTTGCCGATAATCCGACGAATCTCCTCTCTATCTCCTTGTCCATCAGCCTTGGCTGCATTGATCATTGCACGTACTGTTAATTCAGCGGCAGTTTGAACTTCATGCATTTCCTGATCATCCTGTGGTTGTCGTAACCCGGCCACCACCTGCTCGCTGTTGCTGAGTGAGTCTTTCCTGGCAGATAAAGCTTTCATGGCCAATCCGCCAAGCAGCGCCAATGCCGAGCCACCGACAGCTCCCTTGACTGAACCGCTACCGCCACCCAGCAGGGCACCGGCCAGTGCGCCCAAACCGCCGGTAACCATGGGATTGTTAGTATTACCCGGGCCGCTTTGCATTGCTGAACCAGCCATCTTGCCAAGACTTCCGACAATATCGCCGATTGATCCTGAGAGATTGCCACCGCCTGGAACACCAAGAGATTCAAGTATTCCGCCGATACCGACCCCACCCTCCTGATTCAAGGAGTTTTCAATTCGCTTTCCACTTGATGGGGTCATTCCTTGATTCAATACAGAGCCAAGTACATCTACAAAATTCATGCTGGTTTCTCCACTTAATAATATGGGTAGTTGGCCCAAATAAATTTGGGTCGCAATACGGTGTATCGTCGTTGCCGGTGGTGAGAAAATCGACGCAGGATTTTTGTATATGATCCAGACTTTTCCTCAAGGATACAAGGACTGGCGTGTGAGGACGAAGTTCATCTGATCAGAGGTTTCTATTGTGTGGGCTCGGGCATCTCGAACCTGTTTAACTGCATCTACGGGTTTCATGCCAGATTCGATCAACAGCCACGCAGCGACAAGCCCGGTACGACCCAACCCACCACGACAGTGCAGAACCATACTTTCGCCGCGATCAAGACGCTCGATGATGTTATTTCGATGAGCAGGCCACGACGATATAAACGAAGCGCTGGGTATGGATACATCGACGATAGGCAGATGCAGCCATTCGATACCGTAAGACCGGGTTCTATCACCCAGGTCCGGAACCTTGAGATATTGCAATTCATGGTCTTCGACCAACGTCACCAAGAGACACGCACCCCAGTTTTTAATTGCCTCAAGATCTGTATCGAGATGACGCTTCCACCTGCCGGTCCGGGCATTCGGGTCGCACTTGCCGGGACAGAAAGTCATACCAATCTGGCCACCCGACGGTAATGTTACTGAATCGATCTTAATTGGATGTGTCTGGCTGGTTCGAACAGACATATTATTATCTCACTTCGAATATGACACGCTGATCGAGAACTGATGCAGATTCTCCGCCATCAATTGAATCTCCTCTGTCATGTGCAACGTAGAAAGCCACTCGTTGGGGATAGCCTCTTTGCCGTAATAGGCGCCAGCCAATTGTCCAAAGATCGCACCGGTGGTGTCCGCATCGTCGCCAAGATTAACAGCGGCAAGTGCCCCGGATTTAAAATCATCCGTGGATGCAAATGCCCACAGTGATGCTTCGAGTGCGTCAACGACATATCCACTGCCGCGAATATCCGGCGGTTGCTTGTCATGAAATGACCCGTTGGCAATAGACTCGATTGCAGGCGAAAGAGAATTTTTCATCCATCGGCCCTTGACAGGATGGAAGAGGGTGCTCAGCAGGTCTTGCTTCTCAACGCCTGCCAGCGCACCAAGTATAAGCCCTGAATAATATCGACAGGCATCGATGGCTTCCGCTGCAGCATGAGTCGTGCAAGACATCGAACCGGCGTATTCAATGGCTTGTTCAGGGACGGTTGCGAAGGCGAGCGGTATGGGTGCAAGCCGCATCAACGATCCGTTACCGCCCGTATGAGGATCGCTGGAGCCCGCGAAAGGATTATTGTTTTGCAAGTATTTATCAAGGGCATTTCGAACTGTAGTACCGATATCGAAGCAGCGGCCAGTACTACTGAGATATCCTTGTTTATACCAGCGCACGTAGCGGTCCATCTGATCTTTCGCATCAAAGTTTTCTTTTTCCAATAGGGATTCAACAAGGCACAATGCCATGGAGGTGTCATCGGTCCACTCTCCGGGTCGGAGCCCGAAAGGACCACCACCGATCATGTTATCGATCGGTACAAATGATCCAGGTTGTTTGAACTCAAGTGTCGTGCCAAGCGCATCGCCCACAGCCAGACCCAACAAGGCGCCTTGGTAACGACTGACAAGATCCATTTTGAAACAGGTTCTAATAGCTATTACCCAACCCATCACTAACGAAAGGCGGTTTACGTCCTGTCAATGATTCGAGAAGAATCAGTTCATCATCCGTGTGATTAATAACCGGTGCCTGTTCCATATGCTTCGTTGCGCTATCAGGATAGAGGTAACGCGGAGATTCATGATGCCGGGTTTTAACCGTTTCCAGTTTCTCACCATTGACTGTGAAAAGATCGGCTGTGCCATAACAGATACACGCATAAGTACGCGTATCCTGAACATCAACATACAGCCCTGTGCCACGAATGCCGATACTGCCGTTGGCAGTTTCTACTGTTAGTTTGCCGCGTGCATGCACGGACAATAGTTTTCCTGTCAGGATACGCAGTATATGAATGACAGGGTTGGGGCTATCAACAGTGGACTTGTCTTCTGGCGCGTCAAGCTCAACACGACTTTCACTCCGCTGTAAAAATGCGCTACGACCAACGACATAAATTGCCCGTGCATCCGGCCCGGTCTCTATAGTGTCACCCAAAGATACGGAATCCCCTGCCGTTACAGGCTGGCCATTTACACGGACTACCCCATCCGCCTGGTGAATACCCTGAATGACAGGTGATTGAGCCATGGCGAAAAGTCGTTCCATTGGTGTCGCTGCAGAAACCAGACCTGCTGCAACCCGGGTCATGAAACGGCGTCGAGTGCTTGAGTATGGGAACTCATGAATAGTACTGTGCATGAATAAATAATTCCTCTGGCATGTTGCCGGGATCATTGTCGACCAAAGATTTATGTATGGCAACCAATCCTTATCATTAAAGGACGATTGTCAGCCGACTATTGAATTGCATATTGGAAAAAATAGAGCCGCCCGCAGGCGGCTCTATGGACCGATAAGTTGTATTACCGGATATCAGGATAATCCGAGTGCCTTCTTGATTTCTTGTAAATCTTGTTCAAGTGAGGCGATCTTCTCATCCTTCTCCTGAATATGTTTGTAAAGCGCTTTAATCGAGGCAAGGTTAATACCGTTGGCATCAACCATATGAATATACCGGTCACTATCACCAACATTGAACGCTGCCTGAAAATCCTGAGCCATGGGTCCAATGTGTCGAATACCGACATCTCGATCTGTATAGTTCCAGTATTCAACAGGCAGTGCTGCGACTTTTTCCAAAATTGAATTTTCGTCAACTTCAACAAAATTATCCTTGATATTACGGTCACTGCCCAGTAGCTCCGGTAACTCCAGTTCACCGCAGCTCAATCCACAGCTAAAGTCGTTCCATTCAAGAAATCCCGTCCATCGTGAGGTATTAATTTCGACCTCCACATCCGTTCCGGTATCGGACACATTAAACACACGAATTTGTACACCCAGTCCGTTGGCATAAGCCGGTGTATAGAGTTTGTCGGTGATGAAGGAGGCGTCCCCGCAATCGCCATCAAATGTGAGATCGGAATCTGTTTCATTTGCCGGATCACTCGGCAACGCCGTACCACGATAAGAGGGGAAGTTCCCTTCATCATTTACGATAACGAAGGCATCGTACAACCCTAATACGCGATTCAATCGGATACAAACACTAAATGGGAAACTTTCCTCAGGTTCAGGAAGGGGAATACCCGCATAAGCTGGTCGTGCCAGGGTATCCAGCAGATCCGGTGTATTAAAGCTCATGATCGGGTCGGTAATTCGAACCGTTCCGGTACTCACAATGTTTGGTAATTCCGAATCCGTGCTGGGTGTGGTTTGCGCGTGTGCCGGAAGGGTAACACTCTCCACAGCTGGTTTGCTCCAGTGCGTCTGTAATCTGGCTGCGGTAACAGCACCACCGCCTATGGTAACGGCCTTGATTAGTCTTCTGCGGTTTTCTTTCAACTCGTCAACCTCCGGAGGTGGTTTTGCCAGATGGTAACAGTCTAACAAGTGTACAGATGCCGTACAAATCCCCGACTTCTCGAGCTAAAACGCATTCAGTCGTCACAGTGGTATCAACAAAATGTCCTTGATGTGAACTCGTTCACAAACGATGTTCGCCTTGTGTTGAAGACTTCACAGATTATGAAATCAATCTCGAAGACAATGTACCCCATGATGTATCAACTAATCGGGACTTTAATATGAATCACTCAACCGACCATACCAATCGTAATACCTGCAATTCATGCGATGTATGGGGTGCATTCATTGTTGCCGCAGTCGCATTTGCCATCCTTTTCTTGCTTTAAACAAAACAAACAACCATCTTGAAATATGATGGGGATGATTTACCAATTACGGTGCATTGTCTGACCACACGTATTCGTCATACTCCCAGATAGGCAGTCTGCACTTCCTTGTTATCCAGTAACGTGGAACCACGGTCCGTGAGTACAATACGACCAGTTTCGATAACATAGCCGCGATCTGCAATTGATAATGCCTTTTGCGCATTCTGTTCAACCAGCAGTATTGTCATCTGCTGATCCTTAAGCATTGTTATAGTATTGAAAACTTCAGCAACCAGCAGCGGTGCCAGTCCCATGCTGGGTTCATCGAGCAGTAGTAGTTTCGGTTTTGCCATGAGTGCTCGGGCAATGGCAAGCATCTGTTGTTGTCCCCCCGATAACGTTCCGGCTGCAAGACTTCGCATCTCTCTTAAGGCGGGAAACATGTCAAACATCTGCTCGAGGCTATCGCGCAGTTCTTCGGGCGGCCGGGTGTACGCACCAAGACGAAGGTTGTCTTCCACTGACATTGGGCCGAACACCTGACGTCCTTCCGGTACCTGGGATATTCCCAGTCGCACTCGCTGTTCCGCCGGAACAGAGCCAATGTCATCGCCCCGATAGTGAATCGATCCGCTACTCACCCGTTGCAGTCCCGAGATCGTTCGGAGCAATGTCGTCTTACCTGCACCATTAGCACCAACCAGTGCAACGAGTTCACCCTCGAATACTTCAATGTCGACATCGAAAAGCGCCTGGATGCGTCCGTAGTGACTGGCGAGCGACGTTATCTTTAGTATCGGTCTGCCTTGATTCATGTCAACAATATTCGTATCCATTCCATCAATTCGTGCCAAGGTACGCGGCAATAACTTCGGGACTGTGACGTACTTCATCGGCGTCTCCCTCGACAAGTTTTTTGCCATAGTTAAGTACCAGAATCTGATCGGATACCTGCATGACGAGCTTCATGTCGTGTTCGACGAGTATCACAGTCATACCGCTATGATTGATCTTGCGAATCAGATCGTCTATTTCTGCGGTTTCCGTCGGGTTAAGTCCTGCCGCGGGCTCGTCCAGTAACAGCAGGGAAGGCATCGCCGCCAGGGCACGGGCGATTTCCAGCCGTTTTAACGCGCCGTAAGGCATCGATGCGGGTTGTGAGTCGACATACTTACCGACACCGACGAATTCCATTAATTCACGTGCCTGATCATGTGCTTCGATTTCTTTCCGAGGGACGGATGGTGAGCGCAGCATCAAAGCGAGGAGATTGCGGTTCTCGTGTAAATGGCGGCCAACCATGACATTCTCCAGAGCCGACATGTTGAAAAAAATCTGCAGGTTCTGGAACGTTCGTGACATACCCATCGATGCCAGCATATGGGGAGCCGCTCCGGTTATGTCGCGAGCACGAAAACGGATGCGCCCACTACTGGGTTCGTAAAGTCCCGTAATCATATTGAACAAGGTCGTCTTGCCGGCACCGTTCGGGCCTATGATGGAATGTATCTGCCCGTCGTTTACACTGAAACTCAAGTTGTCTATGGCGTTGAGTCCACCGAATGACTTGGTCAGCCCGCCAATCTCGAGCAGCTTCACGATGATCTCCGTCGTCGCAACAGATCAATGATGCTTGGAACGATTCCCTTGGGCATGAATATCATGGTGCCCATCAACACGGCACCGAACACCACCATCTCATAGTCATGCAGCACTGCCAGGAATTGCGGCAGTGCAGTGAGTATGACAGCGCCGACCAATGCGCCATAAGTCGAGGCCATACCACCCAGGACCACCATGGTGATGAGTTCGACGGAGTGCAGGAAGCCTGCTTCGCTGGGCGTGATGAAGCCTGAGTAATGTGTAAACAGACTGCCGGCGACGCTGGCGATAACTGCCGAAATAACGAAAACCATTGCCTTGTAGCGCGCTACGTTGATGCCTAATACCGAAGCAGCCGGTTCGGACCCATGTATTGCACGCAGTGCGCGACCGATGGGTGAACCAACCAGATTGAGTGCCAGCCAGACGTTCAGTAACAATACGCCGGCAATAATCCAATACCACGTTTTCTCATCGTATACATCGATCCCGGCAATACTCAAGGGTGGCACTGGCATACCGTCGGGGCCACCAGTCAAAGACGTTTCATGGGTGATCACAAGGAATATGATGACCCCCATACCCAATGTGCCCATGGCGAGATAATGGCCTTTGAGTCGCAGGATCGGCCTCGCTACAACGAAGGCCAGGACTCCGACAACGAGTGCGGAAACCGGTAGTGCGACCAGCGATGGCCAGGAATATTGACTGGTGAGTATGGCCGAGCCGTAGGCGCCCAGAGCAAAAAAGCCTGCATGCCCGAGACTGATCTGGCCAGCATAACCGACAAACAGGTTGAGGCCGACACAGACAATGGCATTGATGCCGATGCGGATGACGATGTCGTAGCGATAGGGATTATCGAGCAGCAGTGGTAGCAACACCATCACCAGGGCGAGGACCAGCAGACTCCCCGTGCGTGCATGGGCAAGACGTTTCATACGCGCTCTGAAATCTTGCGGCCAAACAATCCTTGCGGCCTTAAAAACAACACCAGCAAGATGATTATGAAGGCTACGGCATCCTTATAGTCAGATGAGATATAGCCGGCGGTCATCGACTCGGCGATGCCGACCACGAAGCCGCCCGCAATCGCACCCATGGGATTACCCAGGCCGCCGACAATTGCGGCACTGAATCCTTTCAGGCCCAGCAGCACGCCTACCTGGTAGGAGGTCAGGATGATCGGTGTAATAAGAATGCCGGCGATAGCGCCCAGCATGGCCGCGAGGGCGAAACTGAACAGCAGCACGAAGCGAACATTGATCCCCATGAGTCGTGCAACATCACTATTGAAAGAGGTTGCCAGAATCGCCTTGCCGAATCGTGTGCGGTGAAAAAAGATCCACAGGGCAATGACGATGACAACCGTGGAACCCAGCACCCACAGGCTTTGCGGTACGATGCTGGCCCCGCCGATATTGATCGGCTTGTCGCCGCTAAACGACGACATAGGATGAAAGTTGCGATCCCAGACGATCTGCGCCAGACCGCGCAGGAAAATCGACGCACCGATGGTAATGATGATAAGGGTGACGATCGAAGCGCTTCGTGCTGGTTCGATGGCCAGTTTTTCGAGCGCCATGCCTACCACGATGGTTGCCAGTATCGCCAGCACGATGGCCACCGGCATGGGGAGACCAGCCGCCAGCAGCGATACGGTGGCCATGCCGCCAATCATGACAAATTCGCCCTGGGCGAAATTGATCACTTGGCTGGCGTTATAAATGATCGAGAAGCCAAGACCCACAAGGGCGTAGATTGCACCAACGGTGATGCCTGAAAAAATGAATTGAAGCAACTCCGCAGACATTCACCACCCCCGTGAAGCGCCTTCGACGAATGATCCCCGGAGGCGCTTTGACCGACTACTGATTATTGCAGTAACTGCCAGTCGCCGTTCTTGATTTCAACCATCTGAAACGACGCCGAATCCAGTCCCAGATGATCGGTTGCCGTCATGTTGAATATACCATCCACACCAACGAAGCTTTTTGTGCTCTCGAGCGCAGCGAGGACTTTTTCAGGGTCGGTGGAACCAGCACGCTTGATCGCATCGACGGCAAGAAAGAGTCCGTCGTAAGCATGGCCGCCGAACGTCGATATCGGTTCGTTATAAGCCTTTTTGTATTCTTCGCGATAGGCAAGACCGATGGCTTTCTGGGGATTATCGTCAGGTAATTGTCCAGCTACCAGTACCGCCGCAGCAGGTAGCCGAACGTTCTCGGCTGCGCCACCAGCACCTGTAATATAGCTGGAAGAGGCGACTCCATGGCTGGCATACAACGGCACTTCGATACCGAGCTGAGCAAAATTCTTGGCTACCAGAACTTCGTCAGAACCAAAGCCGCAGGTCAGTACCGCTTGTAGGCCTTCGGCGTTTTTGATTTTCGTTAGTTGCGGTGTCATATCTGTGTCACCCTTACCGTGAGTCTCATCGGCAACGATGGTGATACCCGCAGCGGCGCTTAAATCGATGGCGTTTTTGCGACAGGATTTATCGAAACCACCGCTACCTGATATCAAGCCAATCTTGCTGATACCTCGTGTCTTCATGTCCTCGTAGACTTTACTCACTGCGAGGCGATCGGTGTGCGGTGTTTTAAAGACCCACTTTTTTACCGGATCGATAATAACGCTGGCACCGCCAAGGGAGATGAACGGAATACCCGCGCGTTCGACCTCCTGGATCACGGCCATAGTGTTGCCGGTGGTGGTACCGCCAACGATGATATCGACTTTATCTTCGTGAATCAGACGCTTGACGAAGCTAACCGCGTTTTTGGGATCAGTCGCGTCATCATAAGCGATCAATTCGATCTGTTTGCCGAGCACGCCACCCGCCTTGTTGATCCGGTCTACGTACAACTCAAGAGTTTTCATCTCGGGATCGCCGAGAAAGGAAGCCGGGCCTGTAACCGATAGGAATGTACCGATTTTTATCGTGTCTGCAGCGTATGCGTTACTTATAAACATTGCCACCAAAGCGATGGCAACCAAGCTGGTTTTAAAGAATGTCCTGAACATGTTCACTCCTCCGGTTGTAAGTGAACCATCCGGTCCACTCACCGATAACGGTTGCTGAATAAAGCTATCGATCAATAGTTCATCAATGACCCCGAAAGTTTATTCTCCGCGGTCTGGCCGGTTTCGATTACGTTTTTGTCACTTGAATTCCGGTCACCATTTTCGAAAGCGAATATCTAAATTGATCGAACCTGAAATTGTTCGATCTATCGTCACTCCATGACCTCATGCCAAGATAGTTACAAAAGAAACTATTGTCAATATCCAATGTTCAATCATGTTTCAAGATGTCATATTCATATCTGATACAAGTCAAATATGGTCATCAAAAAATACTCCTTAATAATTTAGCGTCACAGATAAGGAGCAACGACATCAGCCAGTTCTGCCACGCACTCATCGACACTTCTTTTTGATGTGGTCAGGTGATAATCCGCCAGTCGATAGTCCGCCGAACGATCCTCCAGAATGAGTTTCAGGTCTTCCAGAGGCCGTTTGCTACTCTTCATGGGACGAATGTCACCCTGGCCGCGAACACGTTCCAGATGTTCTTCCGGTGATGCCTGTATCCAGACGGTGAAGTAGTTCGAACGTAGCAGGTTATAAGTTTCTTCCTCCGACACCAGACTGCCACCCGACTCGATGACAATCTGGCGATAATCTTCAAGCGTGCTTTTCAATGCTTCGTATTCATAGCGGCGATATTCTTTTTGACCGACCAGGGAAATTAACTCTCCAAGTTCCAGTCCGGAGATGTCCGTGATAACTTCGTCAAGGCGCACGAAGGGTACTTTGAATTGATTCGCAAGTCGCATACCGATAGTCGATTTGCCGGCGCCGCGCAGACCCACCAAGGCAACACCTATTCGTTCCGGTCTGGCTGCGTTGAATTCTTTTCTGAGTATCTTGAAGGCGTGTTCTTTCTCCGTTTCGCTCAGGGTGCCAAGCAGCTTGTCGAGTGGCGCGTAGTTTGTGGCTTCCTGTACTTCACCTGGTAACAGAGAGAGCATTGGAACATCCAGTGCCCGCGCAATCTGCGACAGCAACACCACCGATATATTGGCTTCGCCCGATTCGACCCGTGCCAGGTATCTTTCAGAAACACTCGAATGATAGGCAAGGTTCTTGCGAGTCAGTCCTCGCCGCGAGCGGGCGGTACGAACCTGTACGCCGACACTACGCATGAGCGCTACGGCGTAATCGTCCGTTTCATTCTCATTGGCAACTAATTCTACGCGCTTGGTCATCAGGTCCAGTCCGGGTTCAAGGGTCTCGGTAAACATAACGTTGGACTGCCTGGAAAGCAATCTGTCAGCCGCCCGATATTGCCGGCACAAGCGTAATATCATCGCCGTTGTTGATGACGATATCGCGCTCTCCGATCATCACCATCTCACCATTTACAGCGAATGTGAGATTTGCATCCTCAAGTCCCTCGGCATAATCAGGGAACTGTCTTTTAATCTCATCTTTTAGTTCAGCAAGATCCGTTACAGGACGATCGACCACGAATTGATTTTCACCGAGTGATGGTGGTAGTGATACGGAAACAGCGAAACTACTAGTGGAGTTCAACAACTCTTTTCTCCAGCTCAATGCCGGTAAGCCGTTTTCATTGAGACCCGACACGCGGTAGAAGCGTAACTTCATTGCTTCGAATTGTTTCCGATCAATCTTTTCTCCTGCAAAAGGACCTGTTTGACTTGCTTCATCGAACCAACGATCGGGGAGGGTGTCGTCATCTGCGCCTAGACCGATACGAGCGTTTATCATTCGTTCGAGGCCGGTGATGTTTCGACCTATTTCGAGCAGACTGTCAGCGGTCCATTCAATACCTGTCAGTGCGCTCAAGTTCTCCGCAAAGTCGCTGCAGCCGGGCAGTGTGGGTGAGTTGAATAACTTGGTGTCGAACCGGCACATGCCGATCGCATCGCCCACCGCGAAGGTGTCTTCACAACGCCGTACCGCAATCTCCTTGCCTTCATAGGAATTGGGCAATGCCGATACCTTGCCGCCATACAGTTCTGTTTTGAATGCCTCGTCGTCGTTGATGCGTGCATTGATCTCGAGCGTCACGCGGTTGCGCAGATGATCCATGCCGCGTGTGGCCACAGCAAGTCCGAGCGCGAACGCCTTGAGGATGCGGCTGTCATGGGGGTCGGATTGAAACAGGCCCTTGACCGTCATGCGATAGATGAGTGCCTCCTCGGGATAGTGGCCGCGTTCAACAGCGCGCGCTGAATCGGCGATTACATTTCCGAAGCCCTCGCGGCGAGCGGTCATGAACAGCAGCTTCTCGACGGTACGAAAATCTCCCCAATTTAATTCCATGCCGCCGGTGTGACTGGTATCGATGATGCCTCGCTGATACAACTCCATGGCCCAGGCGATGGCGCCGCCGGTGCTGGAAGAATCAAGCCCAAGATCGTTGAGAATATTGTTCAGGCGCAGCACATGTTCGGGGCGCTCAACGCCAATGGCGGGTCCAAACTTGCCCAGGGTCACATATTCCGGGCCATCACCACGATCATAGCGATCAAATTCATTATTATCGTTGATGCCGCGGTAAAGGGAATCGTCAGAATGTTCGACGTCGGCTTGCGCAACATCGTAACTGGCGTTGCCCTTGAGCCCCTTGAGGGCACTGGCGCCCCAGCCGCCCTTGGCCTCAGGCGTCATGTCGTTCAGTGGTCGACAATGCACCGGACATTTGAAACAGCCGTCCATGCCGACTCTGTAGACATCGAAATTATCGGCGTCGAGAGATTCCTTCCACGTAGTTTCCTGATTGTTTAATGCGCCGATCGCACCGAGCACCCGACTCGGCTTGTAGAGAAATGGTGTGCCGACGGTTTTCAAGGCATTGCGAATAACGCTCGAGCCAGTAATTTTCTTGCCCAGTGCCTTGTTGGATTGTCTGAATGCTTCCGGAGGCGATGTCTTCGCCGGCTTGCCTAGAATCATGATGGCCTTGAGTCGATGAGCGCCCATTTTCGCGCCAGCGCCACCGCGTGCCCAGATTGCCTTGGGTCCACCCATAATACCGGAACACAGCACCTGGTTTTCACCGGCCGAGGTGATTCGCGCCATTGCCATATCGCGTCGCTCGGTACATTGAAAAGCTTCCTCGATGGCTTCGGTAAGCGCCATGTTATCCAGGCCAAGCCATGGCGAGGCATCATGGAATCGCACCTTCTCACGGTTGATCTCAAGCAGTGTCCAGTCCTCATGTCGGCCGTACAGAACGATGTGATCGATACTACCTAGGCGCATGTAGGCAGGGAAGTAATCGCCACCGTTACTGTCCAGTATTGCGTTGCTGTCCGGTGAAAGGCTGGTTACATTGGCGCGTGCCGCGGATGAGGTATAGCCGGTCAGAATACCGGCGCCGAATATCAGCGGATTGGCGGGATCGAGTGGCTCACGCGTTTCATCCATCAGGTTATAAAGCAGATACATATTGGTACCACGCCCGCCAAGGAAGGTGTTCACAGCTTCCATCGGCAACCAGGCGCGACGTACCTGACGGGCGCTGAGGTCGACAAACAACACACAGCCCTGGGTATCATATTGCGGTCCTTCGCACATGCGCCTTATCAATGAGTCGACACGTTCTTCTATTGTGTTCACTTCTATTAAGGTCATGGCTTGTCTCCCGGCGGTGTATGCTGTTTACCGCCCTGGTTGCGTAAATTCACTATCCGTTCCGAAAACCACAATCAACTCCAGCCGGGTTTCACGCCCGGTCCGGATCGGCCGCCACCGCGCGCCGGTGTATGCTCGATGGCAAAGCCTTGAATATGGCTTGCGGATAGAATTAGTCGCGTCTTAAATGTCCAGCCCGATAACAGTACGAGCACACCACTGACCGCGAGCACGATATCGCTGATTGCTGGAATCAACCATGCGACAACAATGAGAACGATGGGCAACAGATGACCAACGACAATGAACTGTTTGGCGAAAGTCCGCATTACAGAAAGCGATTCGGTTGGTGCGTTACCCTGAAGCTCATGGAGCCATGATCGCCATGTGGCATAGCGGCCGCCGATGAACAATACTGCCGTAATCAATAGAGGGATCGGTAATGACAAGACGTCAATTAACCCTGTGGCGTAAAGCAGAAGATAAAGTCCCGCACCTTCAGTGAGCCCGGTAGTCACGATCAACGCCATGGTTCCGCGTTGTCGCCAGGTTGGTACACCGGCTGATGCGCGCAATATCCGCGCCTGGCAGTAAAGAAACAGCAGAGCGACAAATGCCGCCGGGATGACGAGTCCCCGGGTTGGTAAAGCAAATGCCGCCAGTGTCAGCGGCAGCAGGACAATAGCTGTCCACGCCTCGCGCGACATCCACGAAGTGTATGGATTTCGCAGCACATTGATGAATCGCAGTGGCCGGCCAATCTCGAACCAGACCAGCAATAAACCCAATGCAATAAGACATGCACCGATCAGTAGTGCAGCAGACATGCTGGCCGTATTGAATGGTGTTGCAATAGCCGTACTAATGATCAATCCGCTGCCGGCGCCGCCGAAGACAAAATTACCAGCCGCCCGACCATCCCAGTATTTTTGTAATGACGGTGCAATCATGATGCACCCTCCCATAGATAGTAAAAACCAGGCTCGGTGCCGAGTTCTTCATGCATTCGGAAGCTGCGTTGTTCGCGCAATAACTGCGATACATGGCTGTCGGAATCCTCGATATCACCAAAGGTAAGCGCGTCGGCGATGCAGGAATTAACACAGGCCGGGGTTGCATCGACGTCTTCACCGGGGGTCAGACCTGCCGCCAGACCAGCATCGATACGATCTATGCAAAATGTACATTTCTGCGCTACGTTGAGGCGTTCGCGATGCTCTCGTGACTGCTCGTGACTCATGTGGCCGTTTTTGTAAGCCTTGCCTATCGATGTGACTTTGAATCTCGCCTGATAGGGGCAGGCCACCATACAGTAGCCGCAGCCAATGCACAGATCGTAGTCAATAGTGACCAGGCCGTCGTCACGTTGGCGTGTGGCAGTTGATGGACATACTTCCATGCACGGTGGCTCACTGCAATGCATGCAACCCACCGGAACAAAAGTGCGCCGAACATCAGGATACTCACCCGACTCGATGTCAAGCACGCGTCGCCACTGTACACCTGGCGTGGTTGCATTGGCATGCTTGCAGGCGGCGGTACAAGTCTGACAACCGACGCAGCGATTGAGGTCGGCGACCATCACGTAACGAGTCATCGGTTGTTCTCCAGCCGAGTGATAGCGACTCGCGCCAGATCGGCACCGGAACCGCTCGAGTCGGTAAGATCCAGCAACATGGGAACCAGGGCATTCATGCTGGGCATGTCGAAATCACGCGCCAGCGGCGTGGCCCAGTGATCGAACTGGCCGACGAGCAGACAAGTATCGGGGCGCATTCCCTGGCTGGTGATCACCAGGCCGTGGGTCTCGGCCAGCGGCGAGCGGATACTCACGCGATCTCCGTCCTTCAACCCAAGCTCACGCGCGCGCGACGTATTCATGACCAGTCCGCCGTGTCCTTTAATGTTGCTTGCGACCTCGCGGATCATCTGTATGGCAACATTACTGCCCCAGCTATATTGCATGCTGCGCGTGGTGACCAGCCAGAGGGGGTAGTCATTGATATCGACATTGAAATGATGCGCAAGCGCTTCCTCCCACATACCGGGGAAGTTCTTCCAACTCGGAAAGGCCTCGTATTCATCGAGCTGTGCATCCCACCAGCTTATGCCCTGTGCATGCAATCGCCGACCCAACTCGGTGCCGATGCGCAGCAGGCGTTCCTGGTACGGCAGTTCGTAACGCAATCCCTGATCTTCCATCTCTGCAGTGAGGTACCAGCGGATACGCGGAAATGGCTTAAACCGATACCCGTGCTCGCGGTAGTAATCGAGACCGTGCTTATCCTGCCCGTCACTGATCTCGGCACTGGCGGCACGGCAAACGGCATCCCATATATTCTCGACCGAATGCGCTTCATGGGCATCGAGACTGAAATCATGGTCATTTACTTTCAATGCGACACCGGCCGCGCCACGATTGATGGCGTTGTTGTATTTTTCGAGTACGCCGCTGCGCCGCGCCAATTCTGTTGCGATCCAGGTCATGTCCTTCGATTCACCCTGCGCCTCAACTACCGGTTGTCGTAAAGCGAAGCCCTGATGATCCCAGAACTGTTCGACGAATTTGGTACCACCGACACGGATCAGTTGCAGGCCTTCAAGATCAGTTCGGTCGGGCAGCAGGATGTCTGCCATATGATTGGTTTCATCGTGGGTGTAGGCAAAACACACGGTGAAGGGGAAGCGCGACACGGTTTCCGTTATCTGGTTGGTATCCCAGAAAGACACTACCGGATTGGTGCGATAGACGAACCATAGATCGGGCTGTGTCGGTTTTGGCCAGTTATCGAACGGCTGATGTTGTTGCATCCAGGCGAGGTGAGTGGGCCCGAGTGCGACGCTCCACGGTGAGTTGGATACCAGCGGTACCAGGGTACGGTTAGCGTTGCGAACTGCCGGATTCCCCACCCAGTTTTCAGCATCTGTCGGGTTCATCGGATAGTCCATGAAACCGTCCGGCCCGGGCTTGACACTCAGGTTACGGTCGTTGGCCGGACGGTTTAAACGTACCGTGGTGCCGAGCGTGCCACCCGGTACTTCCAGTGCTCCAACCAGGCACGACAGCAGGGTTCTCCCCCAGCAGCAGTCATAGCCGCCCCAGCCGTTGTTGACGGTCTTGCCCAGTACCACCGCGACCGGACGATAGGGCATGGTTCGACCGTCGATATCGATAGTCTCACCGATCCGGGCATGGTCGAGAAACTCGAATGCGATGCGTCGAATGTCCTCCGGCTTAACATCGCAGATCTCGCCGGCCCACTGCGGCGTATAGGTTGCCACGTGCTCGATAAGTCGTGTCAGCGCAGGACTTGTTTCGATGTCCTGGTGAGTCCAGTGATCGTCATCGGCACCACGCTCAATACCGCTTGCGATGAAACAGCCTTCAAGCGCCGGATCGATATTCGGTGTGTCGTGGGGAACAACTTGTTCAGAGCGAAGGTCGTATACCAGTGGTTTGCCGCTTTGCGAATCGCGCAGATAAAACCCGTTCGGCGCTATGAGATAGGGAGAGTTGGTGCGCTCTTTAAGGAAAGGCAAGTCAAGGTGGTCGAGTCGTTCGTTGAGCAAAACATGAATCAGTGCATACAGGAATGCAGCGTCGGTTTTGGGCCGTATCGGCACCCACTCGGCCGAACATGCGCCAGTGATCGACAGGTGCGGTTCGATCTGCACCCGTTTGATGCCGCGTGCCCTTGCATCGGCATGGCGTTTAACGCCACATACGCCACCCGATGCCTCGACGTTGAAGCCAAACGACAGGATGTAATCGCAGTTCGGTGTATCGGGTGCGACGGTGAATGCACGATGCCAGAATTCTCCATACAGATGCTCTGAGTGATAACACTTGACCCCTTGACCGCTGCCAAAGCTGAAGTCGATGGGCCCTATCGCCGAGAGGAACGCGGGGAATGTGCCCATGTAGTAGGTGGGCGTGCCGCCGCCGCCGAAGCTCGCGGCAACTCGCGGATAACCGGATTCATCGACACCGCCGGCTTCATTGATGGTTCGAAGGCGGCTGGCGATTTCATCAAGCGCCTCGTCCCAGGTGATTGCTACAAAACCGGGATCCTCGTCCCGCCCCTTGTTGGGGTTGGTGCGCTTCATTGGCGTAAGCACACGGTTGGGATTATATATTTTCTGTATCAAGCCGAAGGCCTTGACGCAGACCTTGCCAGCAGATGGTGTGCAGTTAGCCGCATCGAAATTTCCCTCGACGCCCACGGCAACACCGTCTTCAACCTGAACCCGCATCAAGTCAGGGCCGGCGACGCACTGGTAGCAGTAGGTCGGTACGGTATGCATCTTATGTGCTTTGCCCATCATCGTATCTAACCGACCTTGGCGCGTTTCTCGGCAAGACGTTTGGCGGTACTTTCAATGCCGACAATGACCCGGTTGTGAACGCCGCTGGCAACTCGTTCCAACGGGTCGTGGCATTCCACCTCGAACGATACCAGCCGGTCGTGGGTTTTTTTCACCTTGACGGTGATGTCCACCCACATGCCGATCAATGTCGCGGCAAGATGATCCAGTTCCACTCTCACGCCCACCGAATCCTTGCCCGGACCGATATGTTCGAGCAATAAATCGCGGCAGGTCACTTCGATATCGCGTACCAGTTCGGGCGTTGCATAGACTCGAACTTCCTCGCCCATAAAATCAATGGTACGAGCTGCATCTACCTCGATTCTGCGGGTTGTCGATAACCCTTCATGTAGCCCATCGTTCATTTTTTCTTCTCCACGTCGTTATTACCGTTAGCGTCTTTATATTCGACTGCTACTCGAGTTCGTTGGGGGGGTCGGGATCGTCATCCCAGTTGTCGTCAGGAGGTGGATAACGGTTTCGCCACTTGGCGACCTTTTCCACATGCTCACGTTCTTCTGCTGCATACTCTGCGGCCAGTTGTTTCATGTCGTCATTGCCATTACCCTCGGCCACGCGCTGGAAGAAGTCGACCGCGCGCTGTTCGGCTTTCAATACCAGAGTTAACGCCTGGTAGGGCGTCATCAGGTAGTGGGTGGCGGAATAATCGACCGCCTCTGGTGGGTCTTCGTCGCCGAAGTCTAATTCCCACGGGTCGATTGCGGGCAATGATTCGCCCTCGGCCGCCACTTCAAGACGATGGGCATGCTCGCTTTCCAGCCGGGCCATTTCTCGGAACAGGGCTGCCACTTCGGGGTTGTTGGTGGTTTCCATCTGCTCAGCGAACACGGTGTAGCGCTCGGTTGCTTCTTCTTCGATAGCGAGGGCGTAGGCAAGAAACTCTGCACAGGTGTTAATCGTTTTCATGCTGACATCCTGAATGCCGTCTCCAACTCATGTGCGGATTCGGCGCGGGGTTCGAACTCGGGCGTAAACGGCACGCGTTCACCCTTGAACAATGTGCCGATAAAAAAATTGTCGTCGGTCATCAGGCGGCGAGCGGCAACTGCGGGGTCGGCGGTAGCGACCACGGGTGCCGGATGGACGATTTTCTTCCAGTCACGCTGCTCAGGACGGAAGGTGATGCATGGACTTAAAATCTGTACAAACGAAAACCCTGGGTGCTGAACCGCCTCGGTGATAACACGGGCTGCGCCGTTCGGGTCGTTGCTTGAGGCGCGGGCGATGAAGTTGGCACCGGAAGCCAGGGCAATAACCAGTGGATAGAACGGATTAATGCGGGTGCCATGAGGTGTCAGCTTGCCACGCTCCCAATCGGGTTCAGTGGTAGGCGATGCCTGTCCCTTGGTCATGCCGTAAACCTGGTTATCCATAACCACGTAGGTCATATCGACATTGCGTCGACAGGCCTGCATAAAATGATTTCCGCCGATGGAGAACCCATCGCCGTCGCCGCCGGCAACCATAACAGTCAGATCGGGACGAGTGATCTTCAGACCAATGCCCACCGGTAGCGCGCGTCCGTGGACTGCGTGGAAACCATAAACATTGAGGTAGGCGGGAATGCGTGACGAGCAGCCGATCCCCGATATCACCACGACGCGTTCGGGGTCGAGCTGCATCGCCGCCATGGCTTTGGTGAATGCCGACAATACGCTGAAGTCCCCACAGCCAGGACACCACACCGGTTTGGTATCGGACTTATAATCCTTCGGCTTCAGAGCAGCCGTGCTGGTTGATGTCTGGTCCACTAGTATTTCCCCCTTGTCTTGATATCGGCCACAACCTGTTCTGGACGGATCGGCAACGGCCCAGGCTGGGCCATCGACATGAATTCGAACTTCTGCGGATAAAAGGCCTGCAGATAATGAAAGAACTGGGCGCCATGACTCTGCTCGACCACCAGCGCGCCGGTGACGCCGGCAAGTGCTTGTTGCATGCGTTCGGGTTGCACTGGCAATAAAAGTCGCGGCGCTATGATGCGTATATCGATACCATCACTTAGCAACATCGCACGCGCTTCACGTACCGGTGCAAGGCTCGAACCCCAAGTGATCACTGCGAATTCGCCTTCACCTTCGATCAACGCCCAGTGATCGCCATAATCGTGATTGACCAGTTTGTCGCGGCGCTTGTCGAGTTGCTGGCGGTGATCTTCAGCGCGGCTCGATGGAATGCCGCTTGGAGCATGTTCGAGGCCGTCGGCAGTGTACTGGCAACCCGCCGTGCCGGGTAATGCCATCGGCGAGACGCCGTTACCACCAACGGCATAGCGCTGATAACCTTCCATCGGTGTTTCTTGTATCGACCGACCCGATACAAATGCGACGTCGGCGGGTCGTTCGATGATGGCACGTGTTTGACCAAGATTTTGGTCGGATAACACGATCGCGGCAGTTTGTAATTTCTCCGCCAGATGAATCGCCCACTGAGTAGTGAACAAGCAGTCCGCTACCGACATCGGCGCCAGGACCAGATGGGGTGCATCACCGTGCAGACCGTAGATGGCGATATTCAGATCGCTCTGTTCGGACTTAGTCGGAATGCCGGTGGATGGTCCGCCGCGCATGACATCGACAACTACTATGGGCGTTTCCGATGCCACCGCAAGGCCGATGGACTCGGTCATCAAGGCAAGTCCCGGACCCGAGGTAGCAGTCAACGACGGCGTGCCGCCGAACGATGCACCGATCAATTGATTTACTGAGGCAAGCTCGTCCTCGGCCTGTACCAGGATGCCGCCCACTTGCTCAAGGGCTGGCGCCATCCATTCAAGTAATTCGGTGGCTGGGGTAATCGGGTAGGCGGCGACAAAACGCACACCACCGCGAATCGCGCCGAGTCCTGCCGCTTCATTACCACTGATGTTCCACAAGTCGCATTGCTTCTCACTGGATAATGAGAGTTGATATGAACCCTGATGCTTACCCGTATGCGCGGCGCCGGAGTCGACACAGGCAACGCTTGAATCGATGGCTGCCTGACCTTTGCGCTTCAACAATGATTCGAGAACCTGGTGCAGAGGCTCAAGAGGTAATCCGATGAGCGAGCAGACGACACCGAGGACGACCATATTCTCCCGTCCGCCATCTGTTTCGCGAGCAATCTGCTTAAGCGGTAATTCAAGAGTACGTGCACCGGAGTCAGTAAATGCCTGCGGTGGTTCAGCGTCGGTCTCACCAATGATGAGACTTTGTGTGCCGAGTGGAATCTCGGCTCTGAAACGATCTGCGTTGAGCCAGTCTATAGCCAGCAGAATATCAAACTCATTGTCGTGGCTCTCGACTGGGAAGGTTGCCAGACGCAGCATGGCTGCTGCCTCGCCACCACGTATCTGCGGCCCGGCTGAACGCGTCATGATACCGAACAGTCCAGCTCTTCCGGCTGCCTCCAGCAACATGCTACCGGCGGTCATCACGCCCGCACCGCCGCTGCCGATCAAGGCGATGGAAATACTCGATGACGCTCGATCCTTATGTTCTTCCACTTCAGGTACCTCGCCGTGTTAGGTAATTTGCTTGTCCGTAAACTGTAATATAAAACATGTTGACTGTAAAATAAAATGGCGTATAGTACATTTCACTGATTTTGGTAGTGGAATAGGAGGCAACGAGTGAAAACGGGTAAAAGATGGCTTATGACGGCTGTCAATACGGCATTTACTCCAGAGTCGTTCACACCCGGTGAACCGGAAGATGACGAGGTCCTTGTGGAAATCGCCGGTTGTGGTGTCTGTCATACCGACCTCGGCTATCTCTACGACGGAGTCCGCACCAATCTTCCCCTGCCTTTGACCCTTGGTCACGAAATCAGCGGACACGTAATTGCCACCGGCGATAACTGTCGTGACTGGGATAGAGCAGCAGTAGTCATTCCAGCAGTTATTCCCTGTGGAGTTTGTGATCTATGTCAACGCGGACTCGGAACGATCTGCCGTGCACAGAAAATGCCCGGCAACGATATTGAAGGTGGCTTCGCAACTCACATCACGGTTCCGGCTCATGGGCTATGCAAGGTCGATGAGCAACGTCTCGATAAATCCGGTCTCGGATTGGCCGACGTTTCAGTGCTGGCCGATGCGGTCACCACGCCTTATCAGGCAGCCATACTCGCCGACATCAAACCGGGAGATTTTGCCGTGGTGGTTGGAATTGGCGGCGTAGGCGGTTATGCGGTGCAGATTGCCCATGCCATGGGCGCCACGGTGGCGGCTATTGATGTAGACGATGGCAAACTCGAACAGATGTCGAAGTACGGTGCCGCGTTAACCATTAATCCTTTGACAACCGATAGTCGTGGTCTGAAAAAAACGCTTCGCGACTTCGCCGTCGAGCAAGGATTACGCGTTAGCGAATGGAAGTTGTTCGAATGTTCCGGAACCACTGCCGGACAGGATACCGCTTATTCACTGCTGACCTTCGGTGCACACATGGCGGTAGTTGGTTTTACCATGGACAAGACCGAAGTACGTCTGTCCAACCTCATGGCGTTCAGTGCCCGTTTGCAGGGCAACTGGGGCTGTCTGCCCGAACATTATCCCGCCGCACTCGACCTGGTGATGTCCGGCAAGGTGCAGATGAAACCATTTGTGAAGCAATACCCGCTGGATGAGATCAACGCGGTATTTGAAGCGGCACATCGTCATGAATTAACCGAACGGGCAATCATGGTGCCCGGATCTTGAGCTTAGCCAACGACATTAATCAAGGGGTATGAACATGACAGAGATGACCGCTCGAATTATCGACCACACCGCACCGACACACCTGATCGATCACAATCTGGTGCCAGAAACGATATGCGAAGGCATTCTGTTCGAAAAACGGCCAGCGAAAGATACCAAGGGTAATACGGTCGCAGGGTTGTATAACGCCTGGATCACCCTCGATAACCCTAAACAGTTCAACTCCTATACTACCGAGATGGTCAAAGGAGCGATTCTGGCGTTTCGCGCGGCCAGCAACTGTCGTGACGTTAACGCGATCGTGTTCACCGGTACGGGCGACAAGGCTTTTTGTACCGGAGGAAACACCAAGGAATACGCCGAGTATTATGCTGGCAACCCGCAGGAGTATCGACAGTACATGCGGTTGTTCAATGACATGGTGACATCGATACTGATCTGCGACAAGCCGGTGGTCTGTCGGGTTAACGGCATGCGCATTGGCGGTGGTCAGGAGATCGGCATGGCCTGCGATTTCACCGTTACCCAGGATCTCGCCAACTTCGGCCAAGCCGGACCCAAGCACGGTTCGGCGGCAATCGGTGGCTCAACCGACTTTCTACCGGTCATGATCGGCGCCGAACAGGCGATGGTATCGGGCACACTGTGCGAGCCGTTTTCCGCGCACAAGGCCTACCGGCTCGGCATCTGTAGCGAGATCGTACCGGCACTGAAGATCGATGGAAAATTTATACCCAATCCAACTGTGATTACCGACCGCATGTTGGATGAATTCGGTCGTATCGTTCACGGCGAATTCAAAACGGGCGATGATTTCAAGCAGGGTCGCGAGCTGGTCAAAAGCGGGGAAGTTGATCTTTCGCTGCTGGATGAAAAAGTCGATGCGCTATGCGCCAAACTGCTCATGACATTTCCCGAATGCATGACCAAGAGCGTTGAGGAATTACGCAAACCTAAACTCGATGCGTGGAATCGTAATCACGAGAACTCTCGCGCCTGGCTGGCCCTGAACATGATGAACGAAGCACGCGCGGGCTTTCGCGCATTCAATGAAGGTAATCGGGAAGCCGGTCGCGAGATCGACTTCGTGGCGTTACGCCGGGCGCTGGCTCGTGGCGTGCCGTGGACACCGGAACTGATCGATAGCCTGATGCCTGGAGGTAAGGGCTGACATGATTGCGCAGGTCCTCAAGGTTTCGGTAGAGCGCGACGATCGTTTGCTGCGTCTTACATTGTCTCGTCCCAAGGCCAACATCGTCGATGCCGAAATGATCGATCTGATGCAATCCGCGCTGGATGAACACGTAATGCGAACCGATCTGTTGGCAATCTTGATCGATGCCGACGGCCCACACTTCAGCTTTGGCGCGAGTGTCGAAGAGCATCTACCTGATCGCTGTGCCGCGATGCTGTCGAAGATCCACAAACTGGTCATGAGCCTGATCGATTCGCCCGTACCGGTGCTGGCGGCAGTACAGGGTATGTGCCTTGGTGGTGGGATGGAAGTGGTACTCGGCGCCAACCGTATTTTCGCATCCGACACCGCCAGCTTCGGCCAGCCGGAAATAAAGCTCGGCGTGTTCGCGCCAGCAGCCTCGTGCCTGCTTCCCGAGCTTATCGGTCAAGCACGCGCCGAAGACCTGTTGTTCACTGGCCGTACGATCGATGCAGCAACTGCTCATGAATACGGTCTCGTTGATGTGATTGCCAAGTCGCCCGCCGATGCAGCAATCGAATACTTCGATAAGCATTTATCGACGCTAAGCGGATTCTCGCTACGCCAGGCAGTCCAAGCGGCACGCGCCGACTTCTCCGCCTCTATGCGTGACAAGCTAATGCGCGTCGAGCGGCAATACCTTGAACAGCTCATGGCCGGTCGTGATCCGGTCGAAGGGCTGCATGGTTTTCTTGAAAAACGTACCCCGAACTGGGAGCACTGCTGATGAGTACAAGCACTATCATCGAACGTTGTAACGAGCTTTTCGAAGATCTCGATTTCACAGCCGCACGGGAATGGAAGGCCGCCGAAGCCGGTCGCAAGGTGATCGGTTTCATGCCGGTCTATATCCCGGAGGAAATCATTCATGCTGCCGGCATGTTGCCGCTTGGGGTTGTCGGCGGCGGCGACCAGCTCGAAGTTATTCATGGCGATGCCTATTATCAGAGCTATATCTGCCGCATCCCCCGCTCAACTATCGAACTTGGTGTAACCAAGCGCCTGGACTTTGTCGATGGCATGTTGTTTCCGAGTATTTGTGATGTTATCCGTAACCTGTCGGGCATGTGGAAGATGCTTTATCCGGATGTCTATGTTCGTTACTTCGATGTTCCGCAGAACTACCTAAACGATATTGGTGGCGAATATTACCGTCATGAACTCGAGGAGCTGCGCGACGGCCTTGCGGAACTCAACGGTAATGAAATTACTGATGAAGCGCTCAACGCGTCAATCAAAATATATAACGAAAGACGCGCATTGGTGCGTGAGATTTATGCATTTCGTAGTGAAACTCCATGGCGGGCGCCGGCTGCAGAAGTCTATCTCTTGATGCGAGCTGGACTGGTATTACCGGTGGAAGAACATATCGTGATGATGCGTGACTACTTGGAGGCTGCCATTGCAGAAGATCGTCCCATGCGTGACAGTTGCCGAGTCGTCATCAGTGGATCATTCTGCGAACAACCGCCGCTTAACCTGATCAAGTCAATCGAAATGTCCGGTTGTTACATCGTCGATGACGACTATCTGCTGGTCAACCGCTGGCTTCTCGAAGATGTTGATGCCGACGGTGACCCGTTGTTGAACCTCGCACTGGCCTTCATCCACAAGAGCGCCGATACAGCCGCCAAGTATTGCACCAGTAAGGAGGATGTCGGGCAGTTTCTGCTGGAATCGGTTCGCAACTCGAATGCTGAGGGTGTGATCTTCGCGGCACCGAGTTTCTGTGATCCGGCGCTACTCGAACGTCCGATGCTCGCTGATCGCATGAGCGAGCACAACATCCCACACATTTCTTTCAAGTACGCAGAAAACTCGGGTCAAATGCAGCCCATCAGGGAACAGGCGGGGACCTTCGCCGATTCCATCAAACTCTGGAGCTAGCCATGAATACAGCAGCGAAAACTGAAGTTGTCAAAGAATCTTCAATGGTGCGACAGAAGGAGATGATCGCGCGAAACTATGATGCGCTGACCAGTACTGCCGAGACAGGCAAGAAGGTTGCTTCAACCTTTGTGCCGGGAAATCTCAATGAGTTGATTATGTCATTCGGCATGCTCAATAACCTACCCGAGATCAATGCAATAAACAACGGCATGCGCCGCAAGAGTGGCATGATGATCATGGATGCCGAACGCCGTGGCCACTCCGAGGATGTTTGTACCTACGTCAAGGCAGACATCGGTCAAATGTCTAAAGGCAACATTGCACCCAACGGCAAACCCATGCCGCCGCCGGATCTGCTACTGCTGTCGTACACCGGTTGTTTCACATTCATGAAGTGGTTCGAGTTGCTGCGACATGAGTACGGCTGCGAAACAGCCATGCTGCACGTACCGTATACCGGCGATGGTGTCATTACCGACAACATGCGCAACTATGTCGTCAAACAACTCAAGGAGGAGGTAATTCCCAAACTAGAGCGCGTTAGTGGCGTCAAGTTCGACATTGATCGCTTACGCGAGAACCTGCGTCTGTCTGCGCAGGCAGAAGACGATCTGGTATGGGTTTTGCAAAGCGCACGCAACGTTCGATCACCCATTGATGCTTACTTCGGCGGCGTGTATTACATCGGTCCAATATTCAGCGCTTTCCGAGGCACGCAGGAGGCGGTCGACTATTACCGCGTGTTGCGTGGCGAGATCGAGGAACGCATCAAAAAAGGACTGGGTCCAATTACACCTGAAGGCGACATGCCCGAGGAGAAGTACCGGTTGGTTGTCGAAGGCCCACCGAACTGGACCAGTTTCCGTGAGTTCTGGAAGATGTTTTACGATGAAGGCGCCGTGGTGGTGTCGAGTACATACACTAAAGTGGGTGGCGTCTACGACCTCGGTTTCCGTCACGATCCAGACAACCCAATCGAATCCCTGGCTGATTACTGTCTTGGTTGTTACACCAATCGCAACCTGCCAACGCGGGTGGAGATGCTGGAAAACTACATCGAGGAATACCAGGCCGACGGTCTGTTGATCAACTCGATAAAAAGCTGTAACAGCTTCTCCGCCGGACAGCTTCTGATGATGCAGGAAGTGGAAAAGCGCACCGGCAAGCCGGCGGCGTTCATCGAAACCGATCTGGTCGATCCGCGTTATTTCTCTGCAGCCAATGTCAAGAATCGTCTGGAAAGCTATTTTCAGATGGTCGACCAAAAACGCAGCGCGAAAGCCGCATAGGAGTTTGACATGAAATGTTTCGTTGGAATCGATCTGGGTTCGACTACTACCAAGGCGGTTGTTATGGATGACAACGGTCAATCGCTAGGACATGGCATTACCAACTCACGCTCTAACTACGATACCGCCAGCAAAGTGGCGAAGATGGAAGCATTGGTCAGTGCGCGGCTCACGATGTTTCGGCGCGCGCTGAAAAGTATCGATGAGCTCAATGGCATGGTCGACGATGTAATCGACGGGCTGGAACGCAACTTTCGGCTGGAGCTGTTTCTTGAACAGCTTGGCGACCTTCGTCAGACCTGTATTAAACAAGTTCGCCAGCCGGGTTATACCGGCCAATGGGATCAGCTAAGCGAAGCGCTCGACGAGATTTTCAACCGTCTCGAACAATCATTGTTGGCGCTGTTCGCACCAGGTGCAGAACGCAAGTCGGATTTTTTCCGGGATCTGGCCGGCGCCGAATATATGAACGTCGGTGAAAAGGTCGCGGCCGAGAGTGGTCTTGCCTTCGACAATCTGCTGAACGTCTACGATAAATCGATTATCGAGGTGGAAAATCGTCCACCGGAAACGGCATTGGCTGAAAAGTTTCTAATCGCCCTCGATCGGGTATTCACCGAGAGAAAAATTCCCGCCGACACACAGATTGTACGCAGTCGAATCGAGGAAGCGCTCGGCATCGATTTCGAAGAAACCTACACTGTGGGTACCGGCTACGGTCGTGTTCGACTGCCATTCCCGAAGGAGCATATCCGCTCGGAAATTCTCTGCCACGGGCTCGGTGCTCATCTCATGTATCCCAAGACGCGTACTGTACTCGATATCGGTGGCCAGGATACCAAGGGCATCCAGGTTGACGGTAACGGCATCGTCGCCAACTTCCAGATGAACGATCGATGTGCCGCCGGCTGTGGTCGCTATCTCGGCTATATTGCCGATGAGATGAACATGGGTCTGCATGAGCTTGGGCCGATGGCGATGAAGGCGACACGCACTGTTCGAATCAATTCCACCTGCACGGTATTCGCCGGTGCCGAACTGCGCGACCGACTGTCGTTGGGGGAGAAGCGTGAGGACATCATCGCCGGTCTGCATCGTGCGATCATCCTGCGCGCCATGTCGATCATCTCGCGCTCGGGTGGTATCACCGACGAATTTACTTTCACCGGTGGGGTGGCCAAGAACGAAGCTGCGGTCAAGGAGCTTCGTCTCCTCGTTAATGAAAACTA
Organism: marine bacterium B5-7; assembly: GCA_021604525.1. Lineage (GTDB taxonomy): Bacteria > Pseudomonadota > Gammaproteobacteria > Arenicellales > CAJQKF01 > BQJD01. The sequence continues at coordinate 103,757 of BQJD01000009.1, forward strand.
TGGCGATGTCACCATCAACATCGACCCCGATTCGATTTACACAGGCGCTCTTGGCGCCGCGGAGTTTGCGCGACGCGCCGGCACCGGCGTACCGCAATCGCACTGATTTACGGAGCACACGGTCATGACTATTACAGCAGGTATCGATGTCGGCACCGGGGCAATCAAGGCAGCCCTTTTTGAAGTCGATGACAAGGGCAACCACTGGCTTGCCAGGCGTAATCTGAAAATTCGTCAACGGGATCCGTTGCAACTGGCCACCCAGGCCTACGAGGAGACACTTGCCGAGGCTGGCTTCGAACCTGAACAGGTGCACTATGTCGCCACCACTGGTGAAGGCGAAAACGTATCGTTCGCCACCGGCCACTTTTATTCGATGACCACTCACGGTCGGGGAGCGTTGTATCTCGAACCGGAATCCCGTTCGGTACTCGATATCGGCGCCTTACACGGCCGCGCCATCAAAGTGGATGAGCGAGGTAAGGTGTTGACCTATCGAATGACCAGTCAATGTGCATCGGGTTCGGGACAATTTCTTGAAAACATTTCCCGCTACCTTGGTATTGCACAGAACGAGATTGGTGAGCTTTCAAAGCAAGCAGATGATCCCGAAACAGTGTCCAGCATCTGCGCCGTGCTTGCCGAAACCGATGTGATCAACATGGTATCGCGCGGCATTAGTGCACCAAACATACTTCGCGGAATTCACTTGTCGATGGCCGATCGGTTGGCCAAGCTGTTGAGGGTGATCAAGGCGGATGACGGCATCACCTTCTTAAGCGGTGGACTTGCGCTTGACGAAGGTCTGCTCGACGCCCTGAATCATTCATTAGGAAAAATGAAGCTGAAAATTACTGCCAGGAATCATCCCGATTCGCCCTTCGCTGGTGCGATCGGAGCTGCTATCTGGGGCGCCTTCCGGTATGAAAAGCTGTTGCAGTCCGGCATGTTGGCCAAAGCATCCTGACGATACTCCGTTAACTTCGATAACTCATATGGAGGTAACACCATGGCCCTGTTAATTAATGCCGATTGCACACTGTGTGACGCGTGTGTGACCGAATGTCCGAACGAGGCGATCAGCCCCGGAGACGACATGTACGTCATTGATCCGTTGCGATGCACTGAATGTGTTGGGCACTTCGATGAACCGCAATGCAAGCTGGTGTGTGATCCACAAAGTATTGTTCCCAACCCGGACTTCGTGGAATCCCCCGATGATCTGCAAGCTAAATACGAGATGTTGCAGTGATGGACGATCACGACAATGTTGCCGGAAAAAATCTGAATATCAGAACGGCAATCGATGAGAACATCGAGCGAATCGTCGAACTGGACGCTGAAGCAGGTGGCATGCGACGCGAAGATTTTTTTCGCAAGCGATGGCAGGCGATGCACTCCGATCTGGATGCCTACATTGCGTTCGCCGCATTTTATGGTGAGTCCGTGACCGGCTTTGCGATTGCGCATATCCTTTCAGGTGAATTCGGTACGGATGACCGCTATGCCATTGTTGACGGATTCGCGGTTGATGCGTCTCATCGACGTAGCGGAATCGGCGGTGAACTCATCGAGGCACTTAAGGACGAGGCACGCCTTCGCGGTTGCACGGATGTGCGTACGCAGGTTGAATGGCAACGTCAGGACTTGCTGACATTTCTTGCCGGCCTCGATTTCACACCGGCCCCGGTTATCGCACTGGAGCGTGAACTTGGATAATGACTGACATGAATAATCTATCAGACGAACCTCTTTTTTCATCGCGGCGTAATCCGGAGTCACAGGAAGCGGACTTCAGTGATTCATTTGGCGGCGATCCCGAAGCCCTGGAGAATAGTCAGTTGAACATCCGTTCGCTGTCATTGGGCGATCTTGCTGCGATCGTGCGAATCGACCGGCACGCCACCGGCCGCGACCGTAGTGCTTACCTTGCGCAGAAGACTGCCGAGGTGCTCGAGCAAAGCGGGGTACGCATCTCTCTGGTAGCCGAGGACAAGGACATGGCCGTAGGCTTTATCATGGCGCGCCTTGACTACGGTGAGTTCGGGCGAACATTTCCGATGGCGGTTATCGATACTATCGGCGTTGATTCCGGTTATCACGGCGTAGGCCAGGCATTGTTGCAACAACTTACTGGCAATCTGCGCACACTTCGTGTTGATGGCATGAGGACTATCGTGCGCTGGGATGATCATGAACTCATACATTTCCTTTCAAACAATGCATTCGCGCCTGCGCAGCGTATTGCGTTGCGTTGCCCACTATGAGCAAGTGTGTATCCATGTCTGAGCGGTAGATTCATGATGAGATTTACCGGCAAAAGAGCGGTAGTCACCGGTGGTAGCCGAGGTATTGGGCAATGCATAGCCAGGCAATTGATCGAGCAGGGCGCACACGTGCATATCTTCGACAGGACACCTGGTAACGATACCGATTTTGAATTTCATAAGGTCGATATCGGTGATCCCGCGAGTGTCAGAGAGGCCGTCGATACGTTACCGGACGACATTGACCTGTTGGTTAACAATGCAGGCATCACACGCGATCGTTCATTGCTGAAAATGGGCGACACGGAATGGAGCGCTGTACTTGATACTAATCTGAGCGGATCTTTTTACATGATTCGCGAACTGGCACCTCGCTTGGTTATTCGCGGTGGTGGACGCATCGTCAACATCACATCGATTAACGCTTTGCGAGGTAAATTCGGCCAGGCGAATTACACGGCGGCGAAGGCGGGCCTCATTGGTCTTACCATGACAGCAGCCCGTGAGCTTGGCCCCAAAGGTATAACCGTTAATGCAGTGGCACCTGGTATGGTACTGACTGATATGGCTAAAGAGCTGCCTGAAGAAATCCTTGAGCGAGCCCTGCAAGAAAGTGTTCTTGGTGCGCTCGCGACCCCGCTTGATGTCGCACGAACCGTACTGTTTCTACTGTCGGATGACGCCGCTGCAATTACCGGACAGATTATAAAGGTCGACGCCGGCCAATATATCTGATTCGCAGCAGGTTGCTACGCATCAGCCAAAAGCGTTTACAGCCGATACTGAATTGACTCATATCAATGCGCAATAATTACGAGTAGCCAATACTTATCTACAGCTTACCGGTGTGTGAGGTGAGTGGATGTCGTTGGATTCTGGTTCACTTCCGCATGTATCCAACATTGATAAAGCAGAGGTTTATATGGAAACTATTAAAGATAAGATGACCGATGATCATCGGCACTGTGATGAAATGTTTGCCGAGGCCGAGGATCTTGTCACGCGAGATGATTGGACCAATGCCATCAAGCGCTTCGACGAGTTCGCCAAGGCAATGGATCATCACTTCAATATGGAAGAAGAAGTCTTGTTCCCGCAATTCGAGCAGGCGACCGGAATTACCGCTGGTCCGACCGAGGTCATGCGCTCGGAGCACAGCCAGATGCGGCTCCTCATCGAAGCCATGGATGATGCGGTCCATCGCAGCGACAGCGATGAGTATCTTGGACAGTCAGAAACTCTGCTTATCATCATGCAGCAACACAATACCAAGGAAGAAGGAATGCTTTATCCCATGGTCGATGAATCCATCGGCGACAATGTTGAACAACTGTTGTCGAGCCTGAACGATATCTGACGTGGGTGAATGGAACGTTATCTGGATGTCAGCGAGCTGGAAGCGCCCGAGCCGCTGGAACGCATACTGACGACAATTGAATCGCTGCAGCAAGGCGAATTCCTGCATGTATATCACCGGCGGGATCCGCTGCCACTTTATCCGTTGCTTCAGGATCGGGGTTGCCGCTGGCAAAGCGGACGCGATAACAAAGACATGATCCATGTCTTTATCTGGTATGCCGATGACTCTGCTGCTGAAAATCAGGCAGACGAGGGAGTGGCCAGATGCATCCGGATCTGAACTTTCAGCAGGCACCGCCGATCTCCGTGCCATTCCGTTTTTTCCTTACCGCACCGTTATTCGGTGTCGCTGCCGGATTACTGATCCTGTATCTTGGACCCGCGGTATTTACATCGCGCTGGGTCCCTTCGACACTGGCGCTTACACACTTGCTGACACTCGGATTCATCAGTCTCATCATGTGCGGCGCCATGATGCAAATGATGCCGGTACTGGCGGGCGCGGTCATTCCACGACCAATTATGGTTAGCACATTGGTTCATTTATTACTGGTGTCAGGGACATTGCTAATGGGTATCGGATTTTTCCGGTTCTCACCGATGCTTCTCAAAACTTCGGCATTATTATTGGTTATTGGCTTTGCTGTTTTCATCGTCGCCGTCAGTATGGCCCTGGTTCGCAGTGGACCCGTTAGCGGCAGCATTACTGCAATGCGCGGGTCCATCTTGGCATTGCTTATTACGGCTACACTCGGCGTACTGTTGGTTTTTTCGTTGATTTCAAGTGAAGGCAGTGCAAACCTGGTCGTGCTTGCCAATGTGCACCTGACCTGGGGGTTGCTCGGCTGGGTGGGTCTGCTGGTGATTGGTGTGGGTTATCAGGTAGTGCCGATGTTTCAGATCACTGCACGTTATCCTGAAGGGCTGGCCCGGTACCTTGCACCGATGCTGTTCACCGGGTTACTGATATGGTCGATACTATATTTCTCTGGCGGCGGCGTGCTCTTTCGCATCGCACCAGTCTGGTTGGCTCTTTGTATGCTGGGATTTGTAGCGTTCACTGTGATAACACTACGATTGCAGATCAATCGTAAACGCCGTACCGAGGATGTCACGCGCAATTTCTGGTATCTCGGCATGGCCTCGGTTCTTGTCTCAATCACACTCTGGTTTGCTGCACAAATGCCCGAATTAGCGAGCCTCGTGTCAAACCGTTTGCCATTTATTCTTGGCGTTTGTTTACTGATCGGCTTTGCTGTTTCCGTAATTAACGGCATGCTTTATAAAATTGTCCCGTTTCTCATCTGGCTTCATCTGCAACGATTGAATCCTCAAGTCCAGACTGGATTAAGCACGCCAATACCCAACGTCAAGAAGATCATTCCTGTTAAATATCTCCGCTGGCAGTTTTATTTGCATCTTGCTTCGTGTGGAGCATTGATAATGGCTGCTGTTTGGCCGCATTGGCTGGCCTCTCCAGCCGGGTTAGTGCTGGCGGCTTCATTCGCTTTATTGTGGGTCAACCTGCTGGCAGCAGTTGCTGTTTATCGGCGTTATTTGAAGTTGCTTGAAGAAACAACTGTGCTTGAGGGTGGGGTTACATCAGGACGTTTTTTGAGGTGGATTCGTTAACAGCATTATCTCAAGTCAGGAGAAAATTTATTACCTTATCCAGTCACGCAGCACATACCGCTGCACTTTCCCTGTGATGGTGCGTGGTAGTTTCTCCACAAGGCGAATGTCGCGGGGGCACTTGTAGATCGCCAGACCAGCCTGCAGGTGGTTCATAAGGTGATCTCGAAATTGGCCTTCGTTGCAGGGTTGGTTTTTCGGTACGACAAACATAGTCGCGCGTACCAGGCCGTGTTCATTGGTTTTGCCGACCACAGCCACATCAGCCACGCCTTCGGCAGTGCAGGCACGTTCCTCGATCTCTACCGGACTCACCCACTGACCGGATATCTTCAGCATACTGTCGGCACGACCGTGATGTCGCCACCAGCCATCATTGTCAAAGCTGAACATATCGCCGGTGGCATACCAATCGCCAACGAAGGTGCTTCTGGAAAGCTGTTGGCGATTCCAGTATCGATCTGCTACCGATGAAGATTTAATCCACAACATGCCCACGCCATCGACATCGTTGATGGTTTGTTGGTCATCGTCAAGCAGTTTGGCGCCAACCCACGGTTGCGGACGGCCAGTGCATCCCGGCTTCCAGGCATGGGGGTGATTGGCGATTACCAGGAACAATGTTTCGCTGGTTCCGATCCCTTCATAAATTGGTTGTCCGGTTACCTCGTGCCAGTTCTCGAGTAGACAGGAGGGTAAGTTTTCGCCCGCCGAGATGCACCCACGCAGCCTGTGAAAAGCGGGTCGTTCGGCGATACCTTCAGTGAGCAGACTACGATAGAAGGTTGGCACCGTGAAAAAATAATCGGGTTGGTATCTTTCGATTACATCGACGACACGATCGGCATCCGGCCAACCGCGATTGAGAATCAATGTCGCGCCTGCGCGCAGGCCGCCAAATAATATGTTGCCGAGTGCATACGCGAAGAAAAGTTTTGATGAACAGAACAGGCGATCGCGTGGTTTGATACTAAGATTTTCAGTCAGGTGGCGTTCTGCTTCAAGCACATCGTGATGCAGGTGAACAACGGCTTTCGGGGCACCTGTTGTACCTGAGGAATAAACCCAGCACGCCATATCGTCGGGGGACAACTGGATTGATTTTAATTGGTCGCAATGATCGTTGAGAAAATCGACTAGTGATGGTGTATTTTGCTCACGCGGCTGATTCACGAAGACCTTGGGTTTGTGTTCAAGCCGGTTTTCGATCCCAGCAAAAACATCGAGCAAGTCTGCCTCTATCAACAGTAACGGCGCACGCGTCTCATCAATGACATGACGCAAGTCATTGCTGCTTGCACGCAAATTGAATGCAACCGCGACTGCGCCAATACGGATGGCGGCAAGATACGCAGCGATGAAATCGCTACTGTCGTCGAGCATGAACAGGACTCGATCTTCAGCCGAAATGCCCGCTGCGAGCATGGCATTACCATACCGATTAACAAGCAGATCCAGTTGTTTGTAGGTGAGTGTGCGCTCGGCTTCGATCAACGCGGGCGCGTCGTCACCGGCAAGCAGGCGACCTTTACCGACAATCTCGTCGGCTGCGTTCATAAATTGCAATACAGCCGGAGTAGCCATGTCAGGCAGTTTCGATATTGCTCTGGGTTTGAAGGTAATCGAGCATTCGCTCGCGAATATCGAGTGGTATGGGCACGGGTTTTAATTCATCAAGGGATGCACAGACCAGTCGATGAACTGCACGCAGACGTTGTTCCGATCCGTGGGTAACACGGTGCTCGAGTACAAATGCACTGTTGCGCAGTTCAAGAAGTGACAGATTGAAACGAATGGTTTCTTCAAGACGACTTGGTGCTGTAAAGCCGATGTCGATATGCGCAGTTGGAATACCAAGCCTGCGTTTAAAGTGCAATTCGTTGTAACTGCAGCCAAGAGCTTGTGCAAACCATTCCTCGATAGTCAGGTTCATCATCTCGAAGTAGCGGGGGTAGAAAACGATACCGGCAGCATCCACGTGGTGAAAACGGATCGGTATGTCATGTGTAAATATGCGTTCAGCCATCAGTCGGGCACCACTGCAATGGCTTCGATCTCGAGATTTGCGCCGTCTTCGATAAAACCCTTGACCTCAATGACCGACATGGCCGGAAAATGTGCGCCGATAACTTTTCTGTAAACCGCGCCAAGCGCTTTCTGGTTGGTGAGATATTCTTGTGCATCGCTGATGTACCACGTCAGTCGAACCAGATGCTCTGGTCGCGCCTTGGCCTGTTCGAGAATCTGCACGATGTTTTTCAGAGCCTGCCCAGCCTGTTCAACGAGGCCCTCGTGTTCGAATCTCTCTTCACCATTCCAGCCGACCTGGCCCGCCACATAAATGGTTTCGCCACGAGCCGCAATGCCGTTACTGTACCCCTTGGGTCGAACCCAGTCCGGTGGCTGCAATATGCGCATATTCGTTTCCCAATAACCCGCCATTTGGTGTTAATGATGTGAAAAAAGCATAAAACAGTTTGATGAAAAATGCAATATAGTACGTTTTCTGGCCAATAAAACAGAAATATGATGCACTTAATCAATAAGCGTTTATTTATCTGATAGCCAGGATATGTAGGAGGGCGAAGATAAAGGCGTTTGCTGACAGCATGAACCGAAGGGGTAGCAGATCTACCAGCTTGATTTTGCCGGTATTTTCTTACGTTAAATGGTCTCTCAGTGCCTGGCGAAGGAAAATTCGCTTTCCTGTTTGTATTGCTTCACGCGCAGCAATACCAATAACTGCCGGTTCTCCGAGCCGTTGGTAAGTTGAATCTCCACCGCCGGTGCGTGCAGCCTCATATGCACGATGACATTGTCCGGAATCCATGGAAAATTGTGTGCGACAGGCAATAGGTCGAGCCGGATAGATCAAGCATCGGTCGTTTTCAAGAAGCGGGCAGGGCGATACCGGCATCCTGGCCCCTTCCGTTTCTATATATGCCTCATCAGTCCTGTTTTTGAGTTTGTCACGTATGATTTGTGTGAGGTTGGCATTATCAATAGCATCACGAATCGTTGCAAACTCGAACGGGGCAATCAGAACATCCTGCTGACAACACCACGCACATCCACTGGCACATGCAGGTTGTAAGCTCTCTATCTTCGCATCACACAGGCGATCGATTAACTCGAATAACCCCTCTGGTGCATTCTCGCTTTGTGATTTCATGCACAGTTTTCGCGTGCTTATATAGGCATTCTTGAACAGGGAACGGAAGCTTTCGGGAATTTGCTCCAATCGGGATTCCAGTCTGGCCACGTTGTAGAGTGTTTTATTTTTAGTCCGACTCTTTTCGCCGTGATCACGCCGTCGGGATTTATTTTTTTGTGGTGTCATGCGCATAGTATAAGGCGTACTGTCTGCGGCTGATTTACACTCGATCGTATTGTATCTGTCAGGCCTGGTTGGTTAGAGTGTGGAGAATCGACTTTTATCTGTCCACTGACCAAAGAGAGATTGATCCCATGTCCGAACTCTGGCGTCTGTCCGCTACAGAATTGACCAACCTCATCAAAAAACGTGAAACATGTGCTGTCGAGATCACGCAAAGCGCACTTGACAGACTATCGAGCGTCAATAGTTCTATCAATGCTGTTGTTCAGGAAATGCCCGAAGAGGCGATGGCTGTCGCTGCCGAGATTGACAGGAAGCTTGCAAAGGGGGAGGACTGCGGTGAGCTTGCGGGCGTCCCTGTAACCACCAAGGAAAATGTTGATCAGGCCGGTTACGCCACCACAAACGGCCTTCGCATCCAGAGAGACCTGGTGGCAAGTGAAGATAATCCCGTAGTCGCCAATTTGCGCACGGCAGGATCGGTGATCATCGGCCGTACCAATACACCAGCATTCTCGCTGCGCTGGTTTACTCGTAATTCCCTGCACGGCCATACATTGAATCCACGTAACTCAAACATTACTCCGGGCGGTTCGTCCGGTGGCGCTGCAGCTGCGGTCGTGAGTGGCATCGGTGCTATCGCTCATGGCACGGATATTGGCGGCTCCGTACGTTACCCGGCTTATGCTTGCGGCATACACGGACTACGTCCCAGCCTCGGTCGAATACCCGCTGCAAATTTCACTACACCGGATCGTCACATCGGCGCGCAGCTAATGGCCGTGTCGGGGCCACTTGCACGCACCGTGGCCGATTTGCGACTCGCGCTGAGTGCCATGGCCGCATACGATGCTCGCGATCCGTGGTGGATACCGGCACCCTTGCACACACCGTCCAGGTTACAACGCGCTGCATTGACTGTCGCCCCTGATGGTATGTCGGTTGATCCAAAAGTCGAGCGGGCGCTACGCGATGCCGCACGACGTCTTCAAGATAATGGTTGGGTAGTGGACGAAGTGGACTGCCCGACCCTTCGTGAACCGGCACGTTTGCAGTTAACTCTGTGGCTAACTGAATTTCGTCGTTCGGCTGCTGCGATGGTTGAAAAGGAAAACGATCCGGACGCAAGTTTTGTCTATCGACAACTGGAGTCCTTGTGTCCCAAGGTCGAATTAAACGATCTGCTTGATACACTACAACAACGTGTCGATCTTGTTCGGCAATGGCAGGTTTTCCTTGAACGATATCCCATAGTCATCTGCCCGGTATCCGGTGAACTGCCATTTCCTGACCTGCTGGATGTCGAATCAGAAGACTCTTTCAAGCGTGTGTTCGATGCGCAGCTTACCCAATTGGGATTGCCCCTGCTAGGGTTGCCGGGATTGACTGTGAGTACCGCGATGGAAGGCGATGTACCGGTGGGTGTTCAGCTTATAGCTGGTCGGTTTGAAGAGGATCATCTGCTGAAAGCGGGAGAAATTATCGAAGCAGGTGGCGCTCCGGTATCGCCGATCGACCCGGCATAACGGATACCACGGCATAACCTAAACAGCGATGTGCACTGTGAAGTAACTGGATGAAACATAAACGTGCCACATTGGGTACCAGCCGTGTTCGCGGTGGAATCGAGCTGATTGTCTGGATAGCAGTTGCAGCGATAGTGGTAATGGCGGTGTGGATTGAAGGAACTTTTAGTATCACCAGCTGGGTACTTGTTGCTGTCCTGCTAATTGCATTGTCACCTTATATTTTCAAGGCAGTACGCGCCTTGAGTGGCAGAGGATGCCTCAGCGCGGATACAGGTCAAAGAGGATTTCTCCGAAATGGTCGGCTGGTAGTATCATTTGCCGATGTTGTCGCACTACATACACGTATGGTCAATGCGACTTGCGAGGAGTATGAACTACTCGCCGAGTGTGGTGACGATCGCCAGATCGTTCTTTATGAGGGTGAGCCCAACAACACAGACTTTAGAACCATCGAGAAGATGGCGTACATTGCGGGAGTACCGCTTCACTCTCGAATATAACTTGGATACTAACAACACATAGAGTTAAAGATGCTCAAAACAAGAACCATGACTCGCGAAGATATCTCATTCGCCGTCGACCGGGCGGGTGCCGAAGGCTGGAATCCGGGGTTGCATGATGGCCAGGTATTTTATTCAACAGATGAAAACGGGTTTCTGATCGGCGAAATTGATGGGCGCCCTGTCGGCTGCATATCAGCGGTCTCCTACGAAGGCAGCTTCGGATTCGTGGGATTTTATATCGTGATCCCTGAAATGCGTGGCCGCGGTATTGGACTTCAGATATGGAATGCTGCCATGTCTCGGCTCGATGGGCACAACATCGGACTCGATGGTGTAGTGGATCAGCAGGATAATTACGGTAAATCCGGTTTCAAGCTTTGTTACCGCAACATCCGTTTTGAGTATACGTCGGCTGGATCAGAGCAGATGATGCCGAAGCAGTTAATTGCTATAGACACGTCGATGCGAAATGCGATTTATGACTATGATCGCCAATGCTTTCCGCTGGCACGAAAGCGATTTCTTGATGGATGGCTGGCAATGCCCGATTCCACCGCACTGGCGTTTGTTGAAGGCGGCGAATTGCATGGTTATGGCGTGATACGTAAATGTCGCAACGGATTCAAGATTGGACCGCTATTCGCAAACGATGCGAATATTGCCCAGGCACTGTTTGATGGTTTATGTCTCGGTGTAAACAAGGGTGAGTCGGTGTATCTCGATGTCCCTGAGATTAATCGTGCAGCACTTGAATTGGCTGAACGCTATGACATGAAGATGGTTTTCGAAACCGCACGTATGTATACAGGCGTACCACCCACTGTCGATATCGACAAAGTCTTCGGGGTCACGACTTTCGAGTTGGGTTAAGTCACCGGTGTTGAGTAAATTGCGTGTAGGCGTGTAGGCGTGTTGTACATGTGGCCAACAAAGCCAATCAATGAATACTCTCCCGAACGTTTTATCGGGCAGGTATTTATTTTCAGATTCAAAAAACTTGTCCAAGTAAGCACTGGTAAGTCATTCCTGCCTGCCTGATAATCCGCCGACCTTAAAAAAACGAGTATACGCATGGCCGGTTCATCGAAGAAAGTCATCTATGCCGCATTGGTCGGAAATTCATTAATCGCGATCACCAAGTTCGCGGCGGCGGCCTATACAGGCAGTTCAGCGATGTTATCCGAGGGTATCCATTCGGTAGTCGATACCGGCAACCAGGTGCTTTTACTCCACGGGTTGAATCGCGCCAGTCAGCCACCGAGCAGGAATTTTCCGTTTGGTCATGGCAAGGAAGTCTATTTCTGGAGCTTCGTGGTGGCCATTCTCATATTTGCAGTGGGAGCCGGTGTATCTACCTATGAAGGCTTCAAGCACATATTCCACCCGGAGACGATGCAGAATCCGTTCGTGAACTATATTGTGCTGGGGTTGGCGATGCTTTTCGAAGGCGGTGCCTGGTTCGTAGCATTGCGGGAGTTCAATAAAACCAAGGGTGATCTTGGTTACCTGAAGGCGATTCGTCGCGGTAAGGATCCGACCATGTTTGTTGTTTTGTTCGAAGATTCAGCCGCGATGCTGGGATTGATAGTTGCTTTTATCGGCATCCTGTTGAGTCAGATCACAGGAAATCCGATTTTCGATGGTATCGCGTCGGTTGTTATCGGCCTGATTCTGGGCGGCACAGCAGTGTGGTTGGCTATTGAGACCAAAGGACTTCTCATCGGTGAGGCGGCGGATCAGGATGTGGTCAGGGGTATACGAGAAATCGCAGCCGACTCTCCCAGCGTAGAAAAGGTCAACGAAGTGCTTACCATGCACATGGGACCTGACTTTATACTCGTTAACATCAGTGTGGAATTTCGCGACGGGCTGGAAACCGGTGAGGTGGAGCGAGCCATTGCGCAGCTCGATCGAAAGATAAAAGTGGAGTATGACATCGTTAAACGCATTTTCATTGAGGCAGAATCGGCTGCGTCGTTGCGTGGATCTTCCAATACAAGTACCGTGCAATCGTCTCCGCAAACGCAGTGACATAACCTGAGAGAAGAGAATATGTCCACGCGTGACTGGTTGTTGGTGACCTTGATTGGAACGATTTGGGGCAGTTCATTTTATTTAATGGTATCTTGATCCGCAAAATCGGCCCGCTTTGGGTCTCTGCCGGTCGAGTAGGTATCGGCGCAGTGGGTTGTTGGGCATTTTTCTTCGCCTTCGGGAAAAAACTGCCCATGAACAAGCGCCTGTATAAACATTTTCTGGTGCTTGGCATTCTTGGCTACACGATTCCATTTGCCCTTTTCCCCTTAAGCCAGGAATATCTCGCCGCTGGCGTGGCAGCTATCGTCAACGCCATGACGCCGATTATGACGGTGTTGGTCTCGCATTACTGGCCGGGCGGTGAGAAAGCAAACTGGAGTAAATTCCTTGGTGTCATTGCAGGGTTTTTGGGGGTGGTCGTTTTGGCCGCGCCGGCACTTTCCGCTGACGGCACATCGCAAATCTGGGCCATTGGTGCCTGTCTGACTGCCACGCTTTGTTATGCAGTCTCGCTGAACTACACACGCTCACTGGGTGAGATTGACCCATCGGCTTTCGCAGCCTGTGCTTTGACCGGTGCAACGCTGGGTGCCGTACCGCTGGCCTTTTATGCCCACGGTGTACCCGTGCTTGTGACTGCTGAAGGCTGGTTCTCGATTATTGCTATTGGGCTGGTAGCCACTGCGTTTGCATTTCAGATCATGTATCGCATCCTGCCGCGGATCGGCGCCACCAATTTTTCAGTGGTTACTTTTATCGCGCCCGTTTCGGCGATCATTTTAGGAATTGCATTTCTTGAAGAAACCATTCTGCCTTCGCACATACTCGGTATGCTTGGTATCTTTATCGGTTTGTTGCTGATTGACGGACGGATTGTGCAGCGGTTTATGCCAACATTTATTCAGGGATCTTAAATGGCTTTTGGGGGATAACTGAAACAACTCAGATATCTGTCTCAAAATAAATTCACATCAATGGCTCAACTATTATCTATGTGATCGCGGATAACCTTATCGAACGATTCATTGATAGGAAATCCGAGTGCCTGTGCACGGTTGATGTCCCATGCTCCCGGCCAGCCGCCGACAATGTTCTGGATCATGATATCCGGCTCGAATCGTACCAATTGATAAGCCTTATCACCCGCAATCTGGCGTAACGAAGCCAGCATGTCGGCGACGGTAATCGACATACCGCTTAAATTTATCGCTCGATTATCGCCAAGTGCTACAGAGTTGACTTCACTGCCGTGTATCAGAGAGTCAATTGCACATCGAGGCGACATCAACCACAGACGGGTTGTCGCTGGTACCGGACAGACGGCTTCCTCACCGTTGAGTGGCTCCCGAATGATGCTGCTTGCGAATGAAGATGCGGCAAGATTCGGACGACCTGGTCGTATGCTTACCGTTGGCAGCCTCAACACACGGCCGTCGACGAACTGCCGACGGGCATATTCGCCAAGCAGCATCTCCGCCATGGCCTTGGCGACACCATACGATGAAAGTGGATTGAGAGGAGTTGTGTCAACAACAAGTTCAGGTAATTCACCGCCGTATACAGCAATGGAGCTGGTAAAAATAATTCGTGGGCAATGACCCAGCCGACGGCAAACCTCAAGCAGATGTCTTGAGGCGTCGAGATTAATTGACATGCCGAGATCAAATTCCGTTTCAGCCTGTCCGCTGACCACTGCAGCCAGATGGAAAATAACCTTGGTGTCTTTGTCGATTACATCATCAATGACTCCAGGTTGTGAGATGTCGCCTTTAACTTGCCTGATGCGTGGATCGTTGATTCGTGGGCCATCGACATGATCGAGAAGCACCAGCTCGTTAATAGTTTCGCCATGTTCATCATCGAAACGCAGGGTGTTTTTTTCAAGAAGCTTCAAGGCCAGTCGATGGCCGAGGAATCCGGCGCCACCGGTAATAAGTATTTTCATCGTTTTATGTGAGCCAACAGATTATTGTTATTTTGCCTGGTGCTGTTTTAAAGCTTGACGAAAATATCATACAGTATACTTTTTGATAGCCTTGCTATTGAAGACAATGCCGTTGCCGGGTATTTCGGAGGGTGTTGCCATGCCATTCCCGGGTGGAACTGAAGAATCGAGGATGGGCTCGGCCCAGTCAACATATTCAAGCCAGTGTGCCGTCGGTGTTGCTGATAGCAAGTGCGCACTGATTTCCGGGTAAAGATGACTGGACAAACGTATTCCATAATTTTCCCCCAATGTTGCCGCCTGCAACCAGCCGCTGACACCGCCAATCTTGGCCACATCGGCCATGAAGTAATCACAAGCACCTGCGTCCAGCGCACGCTTCATATCACCCGGACCCCAACAATTCTCACCAATCTGCACAGCCGTTTTACAATGTTGTCGAATCTGGTGATGACCTGAATAATCTTCTGCCAAGGTGGGCTCTTCCAGCCAATAGATGCCGGTGTCGTCGAGTAGTCGCATGCGTTGTTTGGCATCCGTCACCGACAGACACTGGTTGTAGTCAATCATCAACAAAATATCGTTACCGACCGATTCGTGTACCGCTTTAACTACTGCAAGGTCTTCACTCGCAGATGGGTAACCAAGACGTAATTTGATCGCGCCAAAACCACTGTGTAAAAGCTCTCTCGCCTCGTTGGATGCAGCGGCCGGACCAATAATACCCAGTCCATTACTGTTATAGGCGGGAAGACTTTTTGACTCTGCGCCGAGTAACCGGCAAAGCGGCAATCCGGCATTCTTCGCCGCGATATCCCAAAGTGCCATATCGATACCCGCACAGGCCATGGCAACGAGTCCTTGGTTGCCTAGAAGACGGAAGCGCTTGCGCAGAGCATAAAAAACCTCATTTGGCAGGGCGGCTTGGCTTTTCAATGATTCAGCAATGTGCTGGACAAGTTCGCTCATGGCCGATAGAGCAGCCGGCGAGTAGCAAAAAATGTAGCTTGAGCCTTCGATTCCGCCGGCTTCCATGTTGATCAATACGAGTGGTGCACTGGTTACAGATCCTCCACCGGTCACGAGAGGGCGCGCCATTGGCACATTAACTGATTTCACGTTGATGGATTCGATTTTGAGTTCGGTCATGTATGTACACCCGGGTATGTGTTGACGATTTTGGTTGATCACATACCGAATCATAAGTCCATAAGTGATAACTGGCGATATCGAGGTTATCCAAATTACCTCATTTTCTTTAACCTTAAGCGAAGCTTCAGACTAAACGAGTACAAGTCACTTCACCAATCGGAGCGAATTGTGCCTTGTGAAAAATATTCAATTGGATAGCAACAGATCGTATGTGACAGGAGATCATCGTTTATCGACAAATGAACGAGATAAAAAAGCACTGGTAGCGACACTATACGAACCCCCCGCCGATGATGGTAGAGTCGATTATTCACAACGCAATCGGTGGAAAGCGACGATTACCATTAATGATGACTGTTTTCTAAAGGATTATTCTGGACTTGGCAGACTGGCAAGATTTATTGGGGCGATACAGGTACGCACGGAGCGTAAGGCGCTGACTGTGCTACAAGACATACGAGGCATTCCTCACTTGGTCAGTCAACAAGAGCCATATTCGATTCGATTATCGAAAATGCATGGTACGCCGCTAAAAAAGCTAACGGAAATTACAAGAGAGTTTTTCTGGAATCTTAAGAAGACGGTGCATCATATGCACGAACGTGGCGTAGCCCATGGGGATTTACATCGTCGTAATATTCTGGCGGATGGTGATGACGTGGCAATCGTCGACTTTGCTACAGCGCGAATAGATCAACGTCCACGCAAAGGAATATTATTTCGGTGGTGGTGCCAACTGGATGAGCATTGGTTGTATAAAATCGAGCAATACTACTTTGGGACCGGGGTGGAACCCAAAATGTTCTGGCTGTATCGCCTTGTCAAAATTCGAAAACATTAAACACTTCACAAATTTCTAAATCCAGACTATGAAAAATGCTGCTCTGAATAATTTTCTCCTGGCTCTATCCATGGTTTTAATTGTAGTTCTGGCTTCACCAACATCGCTGTCGCTGGCTGTTGGGGGTGTATTTCTTGGGGTCGGGGTCATATTTCGTATTTGGGCGGCTGGACATTTGGCCCGTAACAATGAAATAACCACATCTGGACCCTACGCATACGTGCGAGATCCGTTATATCTTGGCCGTTTGTTGATTATGTTGGGCCTGTTCATTTCAGCCTGGGGCTATGCGATATATGTTTTACCCGTCGCTGTTCTGGTCTTTTTTACCGGTTATATGCCACGCAAACACAGTCAGGAAATGTCCCGCCTCGAACAACTCTTTGGTGATGAATATACCCGTTATGCCGAATATGCCCGCAGCCTCCTGCCCAAGTTGAAACCTTATCCCGAGGCACGCGTTCGCTCATGGGGCTTTGATCTGTTCTGGAGCAATAACCGTGAACAATACTTTTTACTGCTTGTCGCCATAGTCTATGGTCTTGTGCTTACACAGCGGACGATGCCGATACTGGATCGCATCACGTAGACGGGTTAGAGATTGAATACCAGATACTGGATATCATCTCTACATCGGTCATGAAGAAAATAATTGACCAATGGGTTGATCGATCAGGCACAACGCTTACATGAAACTTTATGTCGTAAGTATTTACACATGTAACTTAAAGCTCACTAATTCTTAACAATTGTCATGTAGTGTTCCGAGGGAATTCCACCCCTGTACATGACAATACTTTTGCGATATTTACGATTAACAATACTTCTGTTGATGTCAGTGCTGACGACGTACGTTGCCGTCGTTGCTGTGAAGTATTTCATTAATGGTCTTAATGCACCGGAAAATCGATCGGCGCCCATAAGAGCCGATGTGGAGACAGACGACAGGTTACGTCTGTTTCTGCTCGGAGATACCGGTACCGGTGAGAAGATGCAGCTAAAAGTCGCTTCTGCCATGGAAGCACGCTGTAGAACTCATGGTGTTGATGCAATTGTCATGTTGGGCGATAACTTCTATCCGAAAGGGGTCGTCTCTGTAGTTGATAGCCAATGGCAGGAAAAAATATTCGATATCTACAATGGACCCTGCCTTGGCGCAGTGCCGATCTACGCGGTGCTTGGCAACCACGATTATCTATCTTCACCCAGTGCGCAAATCAATGCGGGTAGTCGATATCCACGTTGGAACATGCCCGCACGTTATTACACCAGAACCTTCGGAAACGTCCTTAGTCTTGTAGCAATAGATACTGAATATGTTGATTTGTGTTCGAACACAGGTTCATGCATGACTCGTTTTCTTCGTTCCGAACTTATATCGAACAAGCATTTATGGCGTGTTGTTATTGGGCATAAGCCTTTGAAATCAGCTAACTTCAAAAAATCTTTCAGTGTTTCGAGTTGGCTGCTATCTAAATTCATTTGTGGGAGTGCAGATTTTTATATATCCGGCCACTCTCATCATCTTGAGCATCGAATAGGTGGTGGCTGTAAAACCGGGATATTCGTCTCTGGCGGCGGCGGTAACGGTTCATACGAGATAAATACGAAGGACAAAAATGTGAAATTCGTTAAATCGGAAAACGGATTCCTGGAACTTGAAGCGACATCGTTAACTATCGCATTTCGTTTTTTTCGTTTCGATGGAAAAAAGTTGTATGTCACGAAAAGCACCAAGCCCCCCGAATCAGCGATTGTCGATACCAGATCTGATTTACCCATATTGATACAATAGCTTCTCGATTCAAAGCGAACATCGGGAACTTATGGATACTCATCAATAGTATTCGCTTTTTGGACTGTCGAGTTGTTCCAAGAACCTGGCGGTCAAGACTCGATACGAAATCCGTGACGCAAATTGAACAGATAAAGAATAAATCGTTGCGCGATAATATCAGCATCCCAAGTGAAGAGTTTTGCGGCTGTACGTCGGTAACAAATCCATGTATTGCGAGTCCGCTATGAGTAAAGCCAAGACAGTCCGCGCTACCTATCTGTTCAATCTCTCGGCGTCATTGCGTTGCAAACTATCAGACAACCGACACTCCTCGACATCTGCAAGCTGGTTACGCTGGGTGCCGTATGGGCGTCGGCATTTCTGTGTATCGAGATTGCGCTGGTAGATTTTTCACCATTAGCAATTGCCTGTTGGCGCATCACTATAGGAACCCTCGCATTAACACCACTGGTAATTTTCAGCGCACGAGGGGTATCAGGGTCATGGCCAGATAACCCACGTATATGGGTTTTCATAACCTTATCCGGTCTCCTTTATAATGCAATTCCGTTTACCCTGATTAGCTGGGGTCAGCAATATATCTCCAGCGGAGTCGCGGCCATTCTGATGTCTTGTGGACCATTTATTGCGCTAGGCCTGTCCCACTTTCTGACCAACGACGACCGATTTACGATACCAAAACTGATTGGTGTATCACTGGGGTTCTCTGGCGTACTGGTTCTAATCGGAGCCCAGGCAATGGGTGGCAGTACTCAGGCAATTCTGGGGCAACTGGCAATGGTTGCTGCGGTTACATGTTATGTGTTGTCATCGTTACTGATTCGGCGAATCGTTGGCTTGTCACCATTGATGATCTCTCTGGCCGTTCTCGCAACCTCAAGCGTCTATATGATTCCGATGTTGTTTGCATTCGGTGAACCTTTTCCAGTCATCGAACATCGTTCCTCGCTAATCGCGTTGATATTTCTTGGATTGGTGCCCACCGCCGCTGCCTATATATTGCGGGTACAAATTGCCCAGCAGGTTGGCGCCACCTTTCTCGCCCAGGTGAGTTATATCATCCCGGTGTTCGGGCTTTTCTGGAGTTGGCTCTTTCTTGATCAGATTCCTGGTTCAACGAGCTGGATTGCGCTTTTATTTATTCTATCGGGGCTTGGGATCAGCCGTCTATTTCCGCAGAAATATAGTCGCCGCAAGACGGCTCGGGTGAGCGCGAAATCCAATGGGACAATGGACTCCAACCCATGATTTCTGATGTAAATTCGATGGGATTAGGCTGTGCAGATTTACAGCCTGCAAGGACTTGTCATTCAGAAAAACTCGTGTATCCTTGCCGCCTCGAAGAGCAGTTACGCGCCCGTAGCTCAGTTGGATAGAGTACCTGGCTACGAACCAGGTGGTCGGAGGTTCGAATCCTTCCGGGCGCGCCAGTAAAAACAATAATTTATCGAATCTCAGCTTTTCACTCTCCACGCGTGAGTCACCAATAAGTCACCATGCCGTAATGGTAGCGAAGACTAGAAAATTGTCACTATAGGCCTTACCATTATGGTAAGTTACAGTTCTTCTGGAAATGGAACATCGAAATCCAACGATCGTCAGCTTGATGGGCCTCTCTATTCGCTTGAGCGTTTAATCGCTGTGGCAAACAACAAGAAGGCTTATATCGTAAATGATCGAGCGATTCAGGATATTGAGAATCTCGGTTGGGACAATAGCGATGTTTGTAGATTGGTCTGTCATTTAGAGGACAAGCATTACCACGGCTCTGAGAGATGTCAGACAAGTAATCAAATGTCTGTGGACTGTGATGCCTACGTAATCGAGCGAATTGAGACCACTGAATTCGGAAATAGCATATGCGCCCGCTACTACCTGAAACTCGCGTTAACTAAATCTGGCAATCTTCTTCTCATTGTTAGTTGTCATCTTTCTTAGGTTTTAATCATGTCCCGAAATAGAATCTGCCCGGTTTGCGATGCGAAGGGTCTTATTCAGAAGACAGTTTCTAGATCGCTTACTCATTCAGATGTTACAGAGGACGTTAGCGGCTTCCTTCGTTCTGTTTGCGAGAGTTGTGGGACTGTCTCAGTTGACCCCACGCAATCGCGACACAATAAGCGGCTGGTTCAAAAATTTAGAAAGAAAGCAGATGGTCTCCTTTTGGGGGAGCAGATATTAGCCATTCGGGAAAAATATCAAATAACTCAATTACAAGCCTCCAAGATGTTTGGGGGTGGGCCCGTCGCGTTCTCTAAGTATGAATCAGATGAAATTTCCCACAATAGATCGATGGACCTGTTATTAAGAATTGCTTCTGAATCACGGTTAGTATTTTGGCGTCTAGCCGAAATTGCAGGTATTAGCTGGTCAAAGGACTCGATGTCTTATGCTACCGGCCGATTTAAACCTGTAGAGAATAAAACACACAACACCAGGGTGTCGTTAATATCTGCAAATTCAGAGAGATATACATTCGCAGAGCTAAATACTGACATTGCCGCCAATTCTGATCAATATAGTAACTTGAGTCGCGATGAAACCCAGTCTGCTACAGCTTAGGCACTATAAATTAGAACTGCTTAATATCGAGCCGAGTAGCAAATTCGCATCTGATTCAGAGGACGTTTATCCTGACTTCGAGCATGCGGATTTCGTTGCAAGTATCGGATTCGGAAAACGGGCTGACGAGGAGAACGAAACCGACTTTGCGGTTCGGCTCGAATTGTCCTGCTCCCCTGCGGTAGGAAAGATATTCCCATATTCGTTCTCAATCGCTGCTTTAGGCTTTGTATCGCTAGCAAGGACGGAGGGACTCAACAATGACCCAGCCAAGCTTGCTGCCGTAAACGGTCTTGGTCTGTTATATGGTGCGATGAGAGAACTGATGTTACTTATTACTGGACGGTTTGAGAACGGCCCCATCATGTTGCCCAGCGTCAACTTCATCGACGCTGGGGAAGAAGTTGTAATGCAGTACGAGAAGGATAAGGAAGCTGCGGAATTAGATCGAAAAATAAGGCCGAAGAAAAAGCTATCCAGAAAAAAGAGCCGTAACTAAACTTTTGCAACTGCCTACTATTAAGGAGTACAGGAAGGATTGACATATCTCGACTGGAACACTCCAACAGCATAACTGTTGTATTGATTCATTTCATTCTTCTCACCAGTGCAACATCCCCTGGTAGTCCTGTGTACCATGCTCAGATAATAGCTGCGCATCGGCTTCCAGCTTCTTGGCTATCGGTATCATACTGAACAGGCGATATTTCACCGCCTCTGAGGCTTTGGAAGGCTCAAGTGCATTGATATCCTCTAGATAGTCGTTAATCGCCCCTAAGGACTCTCTAGCCATCGACACGAGGTCTCTGGCATCTTGTTTCGTGAGCGGTCGCAACCTTGTTTTTTCATCGTCTTCATAAAGACAGTCACACGCAATCAGGGCTGACTCAACATAGAGCATACCTGGTTGCTTCTGAACGGGAACGATTACGGCCCTTGGGTCTTCATTCATACGCTGATTTTACAGCAGATGTATGCATTCAGCCTCCATAAGAAACGGCGGCCAACCGAAGTCAGCCGCCGTCAAAGCATCTAATCGTGGTCTCGATTAAAATGATGTCGATAGAGTTCCATCTTTGTGTTTCTTTCCTCGCTCCAAGGTCTGCTTGGCCGTTTGCTCGTAGGTCTGGGCTACGTTAACCAACTCAACCAATATCTGTATAGCTGTACCCAGATCATCAGCATAAAGGTCTGTTGCAGGTTCCTCCGCCGCACGCCCCCAGGATAATGCAGAGCCAATACCATGCAGTCCCTGTAACGACCAATCGACGATTTCCCCGGCCTGTACATTGATGCTCTTGAGTTCTTTAGGTGGAGCATGATCGAAGGTTAGACAGCCACCCACATTTTGCCGAACATAGGGTGTGGCATCGTAAAACATGTCGATTACGAGTCCTCTCATGATGCACCTCCTTTCTTGGGGGATTTCGGTGAACTCTTGTCAGGTTGAGCGCTGGCTATTCGTTCGACAGATTCCAGTGTATCGATGTACAGCGTCAATTCAGCCAATGAATAGGACAGTTCAGATACAACCCTGTCAGAAGGCGTATCGCCCGAGTCGTCCATCGCAATGGACAATAAGTGATTTACATTGCCGACATGTTTTTTCAGAAACGCGCACGCTTCTTCCGCAGCAAAAGCCGCTTCGGCTGCAACTTTCTGATTCTTTATCGCCAGGCGATTAGTCTGAGGGCTTGCGTCTGTCGCGCCACCGAAGATGATGCTATGCAATCCACCACTGTTAGTCAGGTTCATTGCACACCTCCTTTCTCAGCACCTTTTTCGATATGCTCAAGAGCCACGTCCAGCATGGTCACATAGTCGAACAGTGCAACACCAATAGGTTCATTATCAGCCGCAAACTCTGCCAGATCGGTAGTGACTGCTATTGCGCCAAGAAATTTAAGCCCACTGCGAACATGTGACAGGGTGTCCCGGGGGTCATCGTGGATGCAGGGATTGGCGTGAATGGCGATTTCATTTCGCTCTGAAACGCCGGGCGGTGTTTGTGTGAATAGTTTAGTCATGGTGTGTCCTCGTTCAAGTTTGAGAACTGCCACCAGTGTTCACCAGGTGGCAGGCTGAAACAGGTTGGAACTACCGGTACGAGAACGGCCACCCGAAGGTGCCTGAAACAGCCCGCCATAAACTGCGGACGTAAAAAAAGCGCAATGAATAGCGCTTGTGCGCTCGTACAACGGGGTTCCAATCCCGGCACCGAATTTTGCCGGTGCATCTCAAACGATACGCTTGGCTGTTGAAGTAGTCAATATCCGATGAGTACAACACATATGAATTAGAAGAATTTTAAGTTCGGATGCAGCCCGTGAACTATTGCTGCTTGATGCATTCAGCATCGTTGTTTCTGGGGTTGTTAACATGCTGACTCACCGGGTACGTCTCGAATTCCTCGACTGCGTGATTGAGTAATTCACGGATAGTAGGCACATCGTTA
>BQJD01000010.1 GCA_021604525.1 marine bacterium B5-7
GTGACAAGCAGACAAAATTCAAACCGATTAGAACCCAATACATCGCAGCGCTGGGGAATCCCGATGCCAGCTCTGGTACCGGTGCTCAATTGTGGGGACTATGGCGAGAAGACCCTGGCCCACGGGGTGTGTGGCTGGGCGAATACACGAAGGTGATGACAGTTGATGGCGTCGCCCCATCAGGCTGGAATTTTAACCCTGATGCCTGGTGGCTCGAAGAAAACGGTCGGATCATGGAGCAGCCAGAATTTCCGATCACGCCTGGTAAATATGTCGTCACGGGCAACCGCGGAATGTCTAGCGTTCTGACTATTCATCCTGCGGACTCGAATCATGAACAGCGCTGGGAACTTGAAAACGGCGCCAGTCTCTATGATGTCACTCATCTTGGATGCCGATCTGCGGTCTACACTTCAGCAGTGGATGAGGGTTCGTGTACCCCCGCAAGAGCGCAGAAGACCGATTTTCCGGTGCAGCCGGGCGCACAGATGCCCGCAGTCAACGGTTGCAACAAGCAGGACTACCAGGTTCTCATAGTGACCGGGATAGCTGTTGAGGAATGACGGCAACTGGCTTGCCGCTTCGTAATCAGATCATTTACAGTGTTATGTATTCTCATACGAGAAGGAGGCTGAAACTATCATGTCAGATACATACTTGCTGGATCAATATATTGAAGATCTACGACGGATCACACAGGAAACGAGTGACGAGGATGAAATCATGAGTCAAGTTGGACCCTTGGCTCAGCGACTGGCGATTGAAAATTCCTGGCTTCAGGACAAACACTACGAAACTGATTCCGAGCAGGGATTTGGCGCTTATATGCTGCACGAAGAACCAGACCACGCTTTGGCTGTATTTGTTGTAAATTGGATGCCGGGTCGGGGCGCACCGCCTCATGATCATGGCACCTGGGCGGTCATTGCTGGCGTGGAAGGTGTTGAGCGAAATGTTCGATATAAACGAGTCGACGATGGAAGCAGGGAAGGGTACGCAGATCTTGAAGTTAAAAACAGCATCAATGCGGAGGTCGGTGAGCTGATCTGTATGAAAACAGGAGGCATTCATTCTGTTCATAATGAGACAGATCAACTTACACTTTCTCTTCACACTTACGGAAGTCACGTGAACTTTAATAAACGGTCGCAGTACGACCTTATGACAAAGAAAAAGAAGGATTTTATTGTACGAGTAACGTGAGTAATCGAAAAACCGGTGCTTAAGTTGGAATCGTTTACAGATTTAGTATCAATCACTTATGCAGAAATACCAGGCGACACTCATGAAAACCTGTGATCTTTCGGGTAAACGCCTATAGCTTGATCGAACCCGAATCTGGTCAACAGGATGCTGCAAATCAGGAATAAAGCATATTCCTGGCTTTCATGACATGCGATGATATGGCTTTGGAAACTATCCAGGAGCCAAAAATGAAAGAATCTGAATCAACATCAAAAGAAATTGATAAAGAGAAAATTCCCTGGCGCAAACAAGAAGAAGACTGCTGTGCTTCGCCAGACCCCGGACTGATTCCTCCAAATGTCATGATTCGGTCAAGCGTTGGGAATAACAACATACAGATAACGGTGAGTAGTTCCCACGAATGTGGAATTCAGTGGTGGCGCTTTGTTATCCAGATAGCTCGACGAAACCCCGATACCGGGCAACAAGAACGGTGGGCATTGGAAATGCGTGGAGACGATGAAAACCCACAATCCCAAACTACGTTAGTTCAGCCTTTTGCTTTTGGAGACATACCAACCGGAGCCCCCTTTCCTGTTCCATTTGAGCACATTGATAATGTAATCGTCATTGCGTCTGCAATGAGTACATGTGGAATAGTTGGACACGGAGTTGCTCAGTTAACTGTATAAACGGCGTGTTGAAAATTCTATGTCAGTCCATTTAACCAGTGAATAACAGGACTGACTGATGTCAATGGAATTGCTTTCAACATGTCACTATGGATTCTGGAACCGCTGCATTCATTTACGGATTAGATGACATGCAGGCTGTTGGTATTCAAATAATCAAAGTTCCTCAAGCATTGAATGCCGTGTAGTTCTTACTCGTCGACAAGCGACTGGTTTACTCTGCTTGCAGACCGTAAAGCAATGCCATGATGGCTATCAAATTTGCTATGCCTCGCATGGCACTACCGATAGCATTTGTCAGACTGGTGTTTACGGTGTGCCTGGCATTTTCCCTTGGTTCTTGCACCTACGTTAAGTATGCCTCTGTGCAAGCTGAATACGCTCGCATTCAAAATGCCGAGCCAGGACAACTCAATGTCAAGCACATGCTCAGCAGGGATACCTATTTCGTACATGGTCGTAGCATTGACGTTGCGGGACACTACACCGGATTGCCTAAGGTCATCGCCGCGTTCTCAAGTAAGTACCAAGTTAATGAGCGCGTTGACACAATGTATTTTGAAGCGGCTGGATCACACTTCGGGCTGAATTTACCAGAGGGCTCCTACGACCTGCTGATATTTGCCGACATCAATCACAATGGCGTATTCGAATCGTTAGAAGTTGTAGGCAAGCGGACTATCGAGTTAAACAACGCCCTGGTGCCAGACAAGGTGCTTGGCCAGGTTGACGTGAAATTGGCTGAGCCTATCGCGATAGATTGGGACATATCAATCGACGTGCCTGACGTGCGCGGGCGTTCCGAATCACTATTTTTCCCCTCCGGAACCATTCGGAATCTCGATGATCCGATATTCGACAGTGGTATCTCAACACTGGGGATGTACGATCCTGCATCTTTCCTTGAGCAGGCGCCCACCATGTTTTATGCATTGGAAGAGGATCTCGTTCACAAGATTCCGGTCGTTTTTGTTCACGGTATTGCCGGAAGCGCGCGTGAATTTGAAACCTTGGTCGGGCAACTGGATCGGTCCCGATACAAGCCCTGGTTTTATTACTACCCATCCGGTAGTGACCTCGACCAATTGGCCGAACTTTTTTACCAGATATTCCTCACAGGAGAAGTCTATCAATCAGGCGGCATGCCGATAACCATTGTTGCTCACAGTATGGGTGGTCTTGTTGTTCGAGAAGCAATCAATAAGTACAAGGGAAAACCGACTGAAAATCAGATCCGTCTATTTGTTACGTTGGCAACGCCCTTTGGCGGACATGAAGCCGCGGCAACTGGTGAAAAACACGGTTTGATCGTCTTGCCTTCGTGGCGTGATTTAAATCCGGAAAATCCTTTTATAAGAAATCTGTATCGAAAACCACTGCCGGAATTTGTTCATCATGAATTGGTTTATGCATTCCATAATTCCGGTTCCATCAAGGTCGGAGAAAATAGTGATGGTGTTGTAACGCTCACGAGTCAATTGCATCCACAAGCACAACGTCAGGCTAGCGGGCAATTCGGCTTCGACAATACGCATACCGACATTCTCCAAAGCGCAGAGGTGGCTGCGCATATTCTGGACACTATGGAGATGGTGAAGAACAGGTTTCCACCGTCTCATCTTGATCTGATAAGGCAAGGAGGCTATGAAGTGCCTTTTGGAGAACAGTACTCTCAACTTGCGCAGTATGTGATCCAAAACTATGGAAAATATTTGACGGCGTTGTCGAAAGGCGCCATCTCTCCAATTCATCCCGATCAGGAGCATTTAATTGCGGTCATCAATGGAGAGAAGTCTCCTCGTAGCGACGTAGAAAAAGGCTGGTTAAGATTCATTGATGAGTATCCGGAATTCATGAACGACTAGATAGGGCTACCCGGTTATTCTCTATGTTTGATTTAGCTGACGTTGTAATCTACGAATCTCATTAACGCCTGCCTATGAGAAAACACAATGTTCTATCGCACCATTGTTTGCCTGTTGTTCATACCACTGTGGCTCGCAACCTCTGTCTTTGCGGATGACGGTTATCGGGAATCAAAAGTCATGTTCAAGACATCCAATACTGTTGTTGGCGAACCGATCTCCTATCCGAGCGGTACTGCGCAGTTAACCGCCATGCAAATCATACTGGCGCCTGGAGAAAAAACGGATTGGCATAAACATGGCACGCCGCTATTTGCTTACATGCTCCAGGGCGAGTTGATGGTTGACTATGGTGACCATGGAAAGAAAGTTTATCGCAAGGGTGACAGTTTTATGGAAGCCATGAACGTCAAACACCGGGGAATGAACGAAGGTGAATCAGTTGTTGTTATTCTGGCACTCTTTATCGGGAGTAAAGATCAACTGAAGGTCATCAAGGAATAAGTTGGGTGTATGGATAAACGGTGCGTAAGTTACTCTTAAGGTGATGCCGATATTCTTATGCTGAAGATGTCGAACATTCAAAAATTAAAGGATTCGTGTGGATCGCCAAGCGAAAAATCAGCTATATTGCCGATGTATCATTCTTAAATCAGCTTGACCCGGATAGTAGCCCCCATTAATAACTCACCCTCGGTTATAGCAATATGACAAGCACTTTCGGTTGGGCGTACTGGGCATTTCTTGCCGCAGTCTTTGCTGCACTCACCGCAATATTTGCGAAACTTGGTGTTCAGGATGTTGATTCCGACCTCGCCACTCTGGTACGAACGGCTATTGTCATCATCATACTGAGCGGTTTCGTGGTGGCGACAGGAAAGTGGAGTAATCCATTTTTACTCACCCCTCGAACGTGGCTGTTTCTCGTGTTATCCGGCCTCGCTACGGGCGCCTCCTGGGTATGCTACTTTCGTGCACTCAAGTTGGGTGATGCATCCAAAGTTGCACCGGTCGATAAACTCAGCGTGGTCCTTGTCGCAGTATTCGCATTTACGTTTCTCGGGGAGCGACCGTCAATGCGTGACTGGACGGGCATCACCATGATCGCAGTTGGGGCATTGTTGCTGGTGCTGAAACGTTGATGGCAATCATCATGATATCGATACGGAATCGTACAAAAATTTGTAGACAGCGCATCATCGTGCTGATCAGTCAAGAGCCGAACTACTACTTAAACAACACCGTGTGAGTGACAAGAATTCTGATACAGCAGTTGTTCGCGCGACGCTCATTGGCGGTTTAGCGGTACTGCTGTGGTCGTTACTTGCCCTGTTGACCACAGGAGCGAAGGGGATACCGTCGTTCCAGCTTCTGGCGATGACTTTCACTGTCGCATTTACTTTCAGTGCAGTTTACTTATGCTTCAAGGGTCGCTCTGCGTGGGCATTGATGCGTCAGCCGTTGACAGTGTGGGCGTTAGGTGTTGGCGGGTTATTCGGCTATCACTTTTTCTATTTCGTGGCACTTGCGAATGCGCCGCCTGTTGAAGCGAGTTTGATAGCTTACCTCTGGCCACTGCTGATCGTAGTGTTTTCAGCACTACTACCGGGCGAGAGATTGCGTTGGTTTCATCTCGCAGGTGCAGTGTTGGGATTAGCGGGTGCCGCGTTGCTTGTCACCGACGGTGGCAATTTTTCATTTAGCCGGCAATATACCGGCGGTTATCTTGCAGCCGTTGCATGCGCTCTGACCTGGTCGGTCTACTCGGTGACGAATCGGCTATATGGTCATATACCAACGCAACTGGTTGGTGGAATCTGTGGTGTGGTGGCTGTTCTGGCGGTGCTGTGTCACTTGGTGATGGAAACCACAGTGACGCCTGACATGGGTCAGTGGCTGTCGATTCTTGGCCTTGGGCTTGGACCTGTTGGCGCTGCTTTTTTCGTGTGGGATTATGGTACCAAACATGGAAATATTCAGGTTCTTGGTGCCATGTCTTACGCTGCGCCGCTGTTGTCCACTGTCTTTCTCATCGCGTTTGGCAAGGCTGAAGCCACAACCGCGATACTGGCGGCATGTATTCTGATCGTGTCGGGCGCGTTACTTGCGTCCAGGAATTTGCTGAGATCGAAGCAGACTGAAAGCAATATTGGAGTAACGAAATGAATCAGAGAACCCTTGAAAAGGTCATCCAGTCGATCCCCACTTCAGACGGCGCTGGTGTAAGTCTGCGTCGAAGTATTGGCAGCAGCGACGCGGATCGTCATGATCCGTTTTTAATGCTGGATGAATTTTTCTCGGATGACCCGAACGATTATATTGCCGGGTTTCCCTCCCATCCCCATCGCGGATTTGAAACAGTCACTTACATGCTCGATGGTTGTATGCGTCACGAGGATAACGTCGGCAATGCCGGAAATCTTGGGCCGGGTGATGTTCAATGGATGACTGCAGCGGGAGGAATTATTCATTCCGAAATGCCGCAACAGCGTGAGGGTCGGATGCGTGGATTTCAATTGTGGATCAATTTGCCAGCCAGTGACAAAATGAAACCAGCGAAGTATCGCGATATTCTGGCACAAGATATTCCAACGGCTGCGTTGGATGGTGGAGGTCAGGCACGGGTAATAGCAGGCAGCCTCACACAGGGCAACGTGGTTACCCATGGGCCGATTCCGGACAAAAATTCTGAATCTATGGTCGCGCCTCTTTACCTTGACATACATCTGCCACCGATAACTCAGGCAAACATACCCATTGATGAAGGCCACAACGCATTTACCTACTTATACGAAGGCGATGTTGTCATGGGTGAAGACCGGCGCATGCTGAACAGGTATTCCGCAGGCATTCTATCCGGTGGTGATACAGTGTGTATTCAATCTGGTGAGAAAGCGGCACGTCTGTTATTAATCGCTGGAAAACCTCTGGGTGAGCCTGTCGTTCAATACGGACCATTTGTCATGAATACACCACAGGAGATCGAACGTGCGATTGAGGACTATCGCCAGAACCGTCTTTTCGGAACGGCTTGATCAAAATGATTAATCAGTCGGCAACCGACGAGTTCAATGTTTTGACGACAACACGTTTTGGACGGATGCTGGTTAACCGCCATGATGTGTATATCGGTCGTTCACTCATTGTGTACGGTGAATATTCGTGGGGCGAGATTGAGATTTTCACTCAATTAATTCAACCCGGTCATGTTGTCATCGAGGCAGGTGCGAATATAGGTGCGCATACCGTGCCATTATCGCGACTTGCAGGCGAAGGTGGCAGGGTATTGGCATTTGAACCAACGCGCCTTACCTTTCAGCTTTTAAATGCCAATATCGCATTGAATCAGTGTTCAAATGTTGTAGCGGTCAACGCTATCGTCGGCGATACCTCAGGCCATGCACTAGCGCCGGACATTGATCCAGAACAATCGAATAATTTTGGCGGCCTGTCGATGATCGGCCTGGAACATGGCGAACGCGTGCCGGTACAAACAATTGATGGACTTGATCTGGCGCGTTGTAACTTTATCAAGGCGGATGTTGAAGGAATGGAGATGGATGTTTTAAAAGGCGCTGTCGACACATTAAGCAAACATCGTCCGTTACTGTATGTCGAAAATCATAATCGTGAATCCTCCGTCGAACTGATTGAATATATTCAACGACAAGGCTACAAACTTTGGTGGCACACGCCATCATTATTCAATCCGGAAAATTATCGGGGTATAGCAGTTGATGTGTTCGAAGGTGTCGTGTCATCGAATATGATCTGCATCCCTGAAGAACTGAAGATGAACGTGACCGATCTGCGTCCGGTGAAGGGATCGGATGAATGGTTATTTGATTAGAACCCGTCTCATAATGGTTGCAACCCACCAATACGATGTTTAATGCCCGCTGAAATGCTCATTTACTCACCAAAGCTGTAAGTCCTTGGACAGGCAGGTTTGAATATCGTCTCGTCGATGGGGAAATCAAAGGCGACGCTATAGCGTTTATCGGGTAGAAAAAGAAAGATTTTACTGAATGTTCCGGTACCGTAAAAATAGCGGCAGGTCATATTGGCGAAGTCCTTGTATTTTCCGGTGGGCACTGTTCCATGCTCGACACTAATAAGAAGACCCCGCGATGACAGGTGAAGGTAAGCGCCGATAGCAAGTATGGCAACTACGATAACGGATAAGATGTGCTTCATGTGTCGTGTCCCGGAATTTGTTGATACGTTCGTACTATGCCGTTTTATTGGTGTCAGAGGCAACTGGTAGTTGTAGTTATCGATTCGCGTATCATGGGTAACGCGGTGAGTCACCGTCCACCATTTTAATCGGGGTTCATGATAGAGTTTAAGCGGCTGAATCCGAGCCGATACATGCTATTCCCACACACCGTGAGAGGGTTGGTTGTTGAAAGGTCAGTCGAGGAGAATGTCGGCAATACGATGCAGGATGGGTACACGTCTGTCGACCATCTGTCTGGTGATTATCGCATTACTGATACATCCCCCGCTTTGGGCGCAATCATTTGACGACGGTGTCGCTGCTTTTGAATCGATGGACTACGAGCGCGCCGCAAAAATATGGGAACCACTCGCGACCAGTGGACATGTGCTTTCCCAGTACAACATGGGTCTGCTTTACGAAGAAGGTCTTGGTGTTCCCAAGGATCCCGACCTATCGTTTTTCTGGTACCGTTTAGCCGCCCTCAATGGTCACGATACCGCACAATACAATCTCGGCGGTCTGTATTTTCGTGGCATCGGTGTGGAGCAATCGATTGACCAGGCGATTTACTGGTGGAGAAAGTCAGCGGATGCCGGAAATGTGGATGCAATGTTTAATCTTGGTGTTGTATTGTCAGAATATCCCGGTGATGCAGCATCAAGACAAATGGCTGCGGTTCGCCTGAAACAGGCCTATGATCTCGGCCATCCCCGCGCAGGGGCAGTCCTGGAAAGTCTCGGTGTCGCACCATCAGAGGCTGGTTCGTTATTCTTTTCGCCACCACCAGTAACGGATTTTTCGAGTCAAACCGAAACCGCGAACGCAGCAAATTTCAGAGGATTGTCAGCGCCGCC
Source organism: marine bacterium B5-7 (assembly GCA_021604525.1). Lineage (GTDB taxonomy): Bacteria > Pseudomonadota > Gammaproteobacteria > Arenicellales > CAJQKF01 > BQJD01. The sequence goes on from BQJD01000010.1 coordinate 8,819, forward strand.
GGTTGTTGGCGCTACTGGCGGTGATCGATCTGGAGCATCCTTCGATGGCTTCCCACAGGATCTCGGCAACTTTCCCGATCTCGTCTGGGTTACAGATCAACCGGACGATCAGTACACAGTGCATATATATCCATACTTTGAAGATCGGGTGGCGAGATTTTATAAAGACAAGTGGTCATTTGGTAAACCGGGTGCTGTAATCAAGTCCAAGGATAAATTCCATGTTGTGGTCGGATCGTTTGACAGTCGCAAAGTAGCCGAATCGGTGTTGAAACAATTACTCGATAAGATGCCGGAAATTAAATACAAGAGTCATAAAGTAGATAGCTTTGATGAGGTCAAACAGCTATTTGAATTCCCTCACGAATAATCACCTGAAAGGCTAATCGCCTGGTGGTCTGCAGATCGCGCTTAACCAGATAACCTGACTGACTTTACTCAGAACTATCCTTCAGTGCTTCCGGGAAAAAGGTTTTGTAGTACCAATCGTATTGATTAAACAAATCCTGGCGGATACGTTGTGGCACTTCGTGATGACTCATCGGTCGAATACTTGAATGGGTTTTATGCGGATACTTGAAGCGATAATGACTATCGCTCTCATTCGGGTTCACAGTAAGATTTTGTGGATTAAATGCAAAAGCTTCAAGCCCGAGCCATTCGGCAATTTCCATCATCACATCGATCGGACGAACGACCAGACGCTCATATTTTACATAGAGTATGTGTTTTTTTACTTCTTCTGGTATCTCCTCAAGCGCGGCTCGAACACCGGTCAGGCAGCGTGCCACCAATCCGGATCCGTTGAAGTACTGGCAGGCGCGGCCATAGCGAGTATGTCCGGCGACCCCATCTTCGGTGTCGAGAAGAATGGTTTTTTGATGCTGCGCTTCAAGTGAGCCATAGAGTTGGCACAGCTCGCGTATACAGACGATCATTTTAAAATCGCCGTCGATCTGGTGAAGCGTCTCAATCAGGTTTAACCAGGCACGATTTTTATCGACCACCCATTGCTTGTCTGTCTCAGCAAACCAGCCATTGATGAACCCGATAAGACCATTGCGGATTCTGCGATAGACAAGATCGAACTCATTATCAAGCTGCGATAAAAGAAAACTGTCATTTGACAGGTTACGACGGATCGTGTCGACGGTATGCGCCAATGGCGACGAGTGGCCCAGGCTGTAAACACCCGGATGGTGACCGAATAGCTGGCACATGAGCGTGCTACCCGACCGTGGCAGGCCGGCGATGTAAATGATGTTCTTGTCCATTATTTGGTTGTGCACTCGCGCTGTGTCGAAAAGTTAGCTGTTGATTAAACTATTCGGAAATTTCAAATTACTGGTTGTGCCCTGAAGGTACCGTGGCAACTTTATAACCCCTTTGTAATCCCCCTGTAGAGCAGATCGAGAATTATTTGTTGTTTTTGTTATTCGCAATGATGGTGTTTCAGTAACTGGATGACTTCCTCGACCACATCATTCCAATGCTCCGGCCTTGTCTGTCTCACCAATAGCATCGAATCGTACCAGATACAGCGATCACCTTCGTCAAGGTAGCGCCAGTCGGCATTGAATTTAAGCAAGACGATGCAGGGCTTGCCCAATCCACCTGCAAGATGAGCGACCGATGTATCGGTGGTCACTATTACATCGAGGGAATCCATCAGCGCGGCCGTGGCGTCCAGGCTGACAAGCATCGACGAGATATCGGTGAGCAAGGCATTTCCCGAATGATCTCGTACAGCCGGCATACGCGATAGATGCAGACTTATAAAATGAGTCGAATCAGCCAACTCATCAAACACCGGTTCAAACAGCTTGAATGGAACACTCTTCTGGTAGCCCATCAAGCCGGTGGCCAGATTGGCGGTCAAGTTAAGGCCTACACGAAGCGGATGTGCAGCATCACCGACAGGTTTCCAGTCACGTGTACTTTCGGCATCAAGAAGACGATCTTTGAATATTGATGATTGTTCGCTGTCTGCCTTCAGATAGGTCGTACCATGAAAATCACTCGGATGTCTGCGCCGCCATCTGGCGAGTGAGCCGATAGGGCATTGATAATCGATTTTATGGTCACGGCACCACCCTGGATCATGGGGGTTCTTTTCCCATGCGGCAACCGATTCAGGGCTTCTATCGTGAATGATCACAGTCGCATCGCCAAACGATCGTTCGAAGAGATCAGCCAATGTCGGCGAGGCGGCAACAATGACATTGCTGCCTTCCTCGATAATCTCCGGAATTATCGATGCGAACATGATTTCGTCGCCTAATCCTTGCTCGCCGTGAACGAGCAGGGTCTTGCCGGTAAGATCCTCGCCCTGCCAGCGGGTATGCGTAAATGGAAATGATGCGGTGCCCCAGCCAAATGCGTCGTGTCGTGCGTCGTAACCACGCCAGCCATCTTCAAATCGACCGCTAGCCAATTGTCGCATGGCGTACAGCCATTGTGTCATGGGGTCTTCAGGGGCAAGCTTTAATGCGGCCTGATAATGTGTTTCCGCTGCGTCAAATTCACGCAAATTATCCAGCGACTCGGCCGCCAGAAGGTGTGCTGCCAGATGATCGGGATGATGCAGAAGAATGTCACTGGCACGGTCGGCTGCACGCCTGTACCGACCCGTTGCCTTGAAAAAGCGCCCGGCCAGCAACAGGGTGTGCACATCGTCTGATCGAAGTACGACGAGTCGCTCAAGGGATGACAGTGCGGACTCGACCCACACGGGCCAGATAATTTGTTCTTTTTCGCCGAAAGCTGGTGGTCTGCGGCTCTCATCGAATAGCAACGCCGATTGTTCGCATGCCTGTGCCAGCCAGAAGTTGTTGCTCGCATCATGGGAGGCGGCTGATTCGAGCAGGGCAATACCCAGGATACGACGACCAGCATTACAGTGCGCGATGCCGGCGTGTCCAATGGCATGTGGGTGGGTCATTGTCTGTGATGAATCACTGGTGCTCAATTCGGGGTAGTCACAATACGTTATCTGGCCGGTAGGGAATCGGCTGAATCGTCTTCGACCCCGCAATCTGTCAACAACAATATGTCGGCACGAACCGCTTCAAGCACGCTGCGCCAATCACCCTGACGGGATTGTCGAAACAATCGTACCGAGTCATACCAGGGAGTGGTGTCGCTATAGCGGCCCCAGCGCCAGTCTGCTGAAGTCATGAGTAATGCCCGGCATGGCACGCTGAGTGCACCGGCAAGATGGGCAACGGATGTGTCAACGGAGATGACCAGATCCAGATTGGCGATCAAGGCAGCAGTATCGGTAAAGTCGTTCAGGTAATCCTGAAAATCGATGATGCCGAGCCCCGGCGCTTCGGCTGCCTCGGCACCGTTATCGCGATTCTGCAGACTGATGAAACGGACACCTTCGCATTCAGCCAGTATCTGTAGCTCAGTGGCGGGTATGCTTTTACGTGCTGCCCGGCGCGCTCCCCAATCGACTTCACGGGCTGGATTGCTGCCCCACATCAGACCTACTTTGAACTCGTTTTCAGAACCCGGCGCAAGTCGTTCAAGCAATCTGGCGAAACGACTTTTCTCACGCTGATTAAAGGCTAAATATCCCGCCGAGCTTTTTTTGAAGTCTTCGCTGGTATTTCTTCGATAGTGGCACAAACTGCCAATCGGAACGGCGAAATCGATCTGCCCAGCTTTGGACAGGTCCGCCGGTTGGGTATGGACTGCATGGGGTAGCACCTGGCATTGCGGAAAGGATTCTGCAAACAATCGTGCCAATGGCGCTCGACAGGCGATGATGATTCGATCTGCCTCCCCAACAAGTTCCGGTATGACTGACGCGAACATGATTTCATCGCCCAATCCCTGTTCGCCGTGTATTAGCAAAGTCTTGCCGGCCAGCGATTCCCCCTGCCAGCGCGGCAGCGTATATGGATGGGCAGTGACCGAGGTTTTCACCGAAGCTTCGAAGCGGTGCTCGTAGTGCTCGAATCCGTCCGCATACTCCCCGATTTCAAGCAGGAAAAGGGCGTATTCCCAATGGGTGAGTGCGGTAAACGTAGTGTTACCGTCAAGTGCTTTGTCGAAGGCATCCCTGGCCTCATCGTTGCGATGCAGATGGGCGTAACACACCGCCAGCCGGTGATATAAATCCGGATAGATCGCGTCTTCACTCAAAATACCTTCAAAACATTCGGCTGCCAGGGAAAAATGATCGGAAACGCGAAGCAGTTCGCCGTAGTTCCACAGGGCATCGGTATGCCGGGGTCGGATACGAAGGCAATCGGCGTAGCGCAGCATGGCGCGTGCATCATCCCCCGTGCGTTGATAGGTGACTGCCAGGTTGTAGCAGATTTGCGGGTCATCCGGCGCTATTCGCCAAGCATGCTCAAGTACCGCCTGGGCTTGAACTTCGTTCTGTTGATTGGATAGCGACAGAGCCAGTATTTCCAGCACTCTTGGATTATCCGGTTCGCTCTGAAGCAGGTTGTTGCAGAGTTCCACGACACGGGCAAACCGTTTTTGCATGAACAGCGCGCGCAGGACATCGAGACCTTCGGAAGGATTATTTTGCATAGGGGATAAGGCTGTTTTTTATCGGATGATTCTATACAACATTTACCGCATTCGGGTGACGCTTGACACAACAAGTGCCCTGGTGGTCGGCAAGTGCGCTGGATATACACAAATTCATTATGATTTAAAGGTGGGGCAAGAACGATAAAAGGTTGTTTATGCTTGATTTTTGATGTTAAATAGTTACACGAGGCGTGTTGGAGGACCTCGTATGCGTCATCTTGCATTTGGTGGCCTGAAATCTAATCGAACTCGATTTCGCGGATTTACCCGGACTGCCGGTCGTGAAGGAGTTAAGGAATGACAATGAAAAAACAATCACCTCACCTTCCTGCGATTAACGCCACAACTCGTTTGAAAGCAAGCAACCAGACATTGCCTCTCTTTCGACACACTGTGTTGGCGAGTTCAATCACGCTTCTGTATAGCTCAGTTCTTTATGGCGCAAATTTTGTCGATAACGGTGGCGTAGGCGGCCCTGTTGCTGGCGATAATAATGTCATGACCGGCCAGTCCTCTGGTCAATTTCTCTCCGGTAGCAATAATGTTGTCACCGGTGTGTTGGCTGGTCAGAGTCTGTCCGGAAACAACAACATCGCCACTGGATCACTCGCCGGCCAGAGTTTGAGCGGCCAATTCAATCAAGCATCCGGGTTTTATGCAGGTCAACGTCTGAGTGGTAACAACAACGAAGTAACCGGCCAATATGCGGGTCAAAATCTGATCGGAAACAATAATATTGCCGAAGGCAGTAGCGCCGGTCGCAATCTTACCGGCAGTAATAATCAAGTCTCCGGATTGCAGGCCGGTTATAGATTAATCGGTGGGTACAATCAGGCCAATGGTGCCTTCGCTGGTCAGAGCTTAAACGGTAACAACAATCAGGTCAGTGGCAATCGTGCTGGCCAGTTCATTATCGGTGACGACAATATCGCAGTCGGCGATCGGGCGGGCCAGAGTTTAAGCGGCAATTGGAATCAGGTTTCTGGTCGTTACGCCGGCTTGTCATTAAGTGGTAACGACAATCAGGCATTTGGTCGACGAGCAGGATATCGGCTGTCGGGCAGCCGTAACAGTCTCAATGGGGCATTTGCAGGTGCAAGTCTATCCGGAAGCGACAACATAGTTAGTGGAGTTGGCGCTGGTCAGGTATTGAGTGGCCAACATAATCAGGTTTCCGGGTACTTTGCGGGTGAGTACTTGAGCGGTAATGACAACCTGGCGACCGGTCGATATGCGGGCCGAAGCTTAAGCGGCAACAACAATCAGGTTTCCGGTGTGCGGGCAGGCCAAAATTTAAATGGCGATGACAATGTGGCCATGGGTACTCGTGCCGGTTACGCCGCACAGGGAAACAATAATGACCTCTCCGGTACTGCTGCCGGGTACAGCATGGTGGGTAGCTACAATGTAGCTTCCGGTACGTTCGCAGGCGCATACATGTCTGGCAGCTTTAATTCAGCTACCGGTGCGGGCGCAGGCTTCGCCATGTCCGGTTACGCGAATACCGCATCGGGTGTCGGTGCGGGCGCATTCCTGGAAGGTGACGCGAATTCGGTAAATGGTGCTTTTGCCGGAACCTACATGAGCGGCTATGGCAATACTGCCAGCGGTGCCGGTGCCGGTTTCGCCATGTCAGGCTATTACAATACAGCATCCGGTTTTGGTGCTGGTGCTTACATGTCGGGCGACTACAACACGGCAAGTGGCTATCGGGCCGGTGCCTACATGAGCGGCTACAGTAATGTTGCCTCGGGCTATCGTGCAGGTTATTCGCTGACCGGTTATGAAAATGTCGCCATCGGTGCAGAAGCCGGTGCTTACCTGTCTGGTGACGACAATGTGGCGATTGGCGATGAAGCTGGTGAATCTCTCAGTGGCTATAGTAATGTTGCAATAGGCGAGGAAGCTGGGCAACACCTTAACGGTAATAACAATGTTGTAAGCGGACACGACGCCGGCGAATCGCTGACCGGCGACAATAATGTTGTTTCGGGCTTATATGCGGGTGAATCACTAAGCGGCGACAACAACAATGCGTCAGGCTACCAGGCGGGTCAACGTTTGAGTGGTGAAGATAACAACGTCAGCGGTCGTAATGCCGGCCGGAATCTGCTGGGCGATGACAATGTAGCCAATGGAACGCGCTCGGGTCAAAACCTGGAGGGCGACTTTAACGTTCTGAACGGCACACGTTCCGGTGAGAATCTGATAGGTGACCAGAATATTGTTAGCGGTCGCAGAGCAGGTGAATATCTTTCCGGTAACGATAACTCGGTCAGCGGTACCCGTTCAGGACAGTATTTGTCCGGTGACAACAATATTGCCTCCGGCGCTGATTCCGGGCGGTACCTTTCCGGAACCCAGAATATCGCCACCGGTACCGGTGCAGGCGAGAACCTGACCGGCACGCGTAATGTCGCCATCGGTGGTTACGCACTACAGAATGTATCCGGCGACTATAACGTCGGCATTGGCTATCAGGCTGGTCAAAACCTGGGCAGCAGCGGCAATGCGTTGCTGGGCGACCAGGCCGGCCAGTACATGACCGGCGACTACAATGTTGCCACCGGCCGCCGCGCCGGCCAGTTCCTGTCTGGTGACTACAACACCGTCAGCGGTTATCGGTCCGGTCAAAGCCTAAGCGGGGATCGCAATGTCGCTACCGGTTATGACGCCGGCCGGTATCTGAGTGGTAATGAAAATACCGTGAGCGGACGCCGGGCTGGAATGTCGCTGACAGGCAACCGCAATGTTGCAACCGGTGTCAGGGCAGGCGTTTCCCTTTCCGGTAATGTTAATGTCGCCATCGGCGAGAATGCCGGTTACGAGTTGTCCGGTAACGATAATTTTGTTGGCGGTGGAGACGCCGGCCGGTATCTGAGTGGCAACAATAACGTAGCAATCGGCGAAGATGCCGGGCGCAACCTGGTAGGCAACCATAACACTGCGATGGGAGAAGATGCCGGTCGGGACATGACCGGAAATCACAATCAGGTCATGGGTTATCGCGCGGGCAACCAGCTCTCCGGTGACAACAATCTTGTCAGTGGCAACCGGGCGGGCCTCAGTCTGTCCGGTAATGATAATCAGGTGTCGGGCAGGAACGCGGGCTACAGCCTGTCAGGTAATAACAATATCGCCACTGGTGATACAGCCGGATACAACCTTACCGGTGATTACAATCTCGTTACGGGTCGTAATGCGGGTAGAAATCTCTTGGGTGAAGATAATGTCGTCTCCGGCCGGAATGCCGGCAGGGATCTCAGCGGTGATGATAATTTCGTCTCCGGCCGGGATGCGGGTCGCCGATTGACAGGCAACAGAAACATCATCATAGGTGAAGATGCCGGTCGGGACATGACCGGAAGCAGCAACCTGGCGCAAGGGTTCAACGCGGGTCAGGATTTATCCGGCGATAACAATATCGTGTCTGGTGAAAATGCCGGCCAAAACCTGTCCGGCAATGAAAATATAGTATCGGGTATAGGCGCCGGTCAGTCGCTCTCAGGTTTTCAGAATGTCGCTACCGGCTCGCGTGCCGGTGCCATATTGACAGGTAATAACAATGTCGCCATCGGTCGTGATGCCGGTTACCTTCTGTCGGGCAACGATAATATGGTGTCAGGCTCCAATGCCGGCCGCAACCTCAGCGGTAATTCCAATATCGCTTCGGGCGATAATGCCGGCAACAGGCTGTCCGGCGATAACAACATTGCCTCGGGTACCCGCGCCGGTTTCAGACTTACCGGTGATGACAACCAGGTATCCGGCCGGTATGCCGGAGAATCACTGACGGGTGACGACAATATTGCCAGTGGCCGATATGCGGGGCAGAACCTGTCCGGGGCTGATAATCTGGTTAATGGCCGGCGTGCCGGTTTAAATCTCACAGGAAGCAATAACCTTGTGAGTGGCGTGAATGCCGGTCAAAATTTATTCGGCGATGATAACGTGGCGACAGGCCGACGAGCGGGTCGTAACCTGACCGGTGGTAATAACCTGGTTAGCGGTGCGAATGCTGGCGGGTATTTGACCGGCGACGATAACATTGCCACGGGACGTCGGTCAGGCCAGTACTTGTCTGGTAACTATAATTCGGTCAGCGGTTTCCGTTCAGGACAATACTTGTCAGGCGATGACAATATCGCCTCTGGTCGCGATTCCGGACGAAACCTTTCCGGAACCCAGAATATCGCAACCGGTACCGGTGCAGGCGAGAACCTGACTGGCACGCGTAATATCGCCATCGGCGGTTACGCGCTACAGAATGTATCCGGCAACTATAACGTCGCCATCGGCTATCAGTCTGGTCAGAACCTCGGTAGCAGCGGCAATGCCTTGCTGGGCGATCAGGCTGGCCAGTATATGACCGGTGACTACAACGTCGCCATCGGCCGACGTGCCGGACAGTTTTTATCCGGTAACTACAACTCGGTCAGCGGCTACCGGTCGGGACAGTACCTATCCGGCGAAAACAATACGGCTTCCGGGTATCAGTCAGCCCGGTATTTAAGTGGCAATAGTAATGTCGCATCCGGTTTTAACGCGGGATACAACCTGACCGGCGACGACAATATCGCGACCGGGCAGAATGCCGGTCGAAATCTCAACGGTGACAACAATGCAGTGACAGGCCAGAACGCCGGTCGAAATCTCAGCGGCGATAACAATGTTGCATCGGGTCAGTCAGCTGGTCGTAATCTGACCGGCGACAACAATGTTGCGTCAGGACAGAATGCCGGCCGAAATCTCAGCGGCGATAACAATATTGCGTCGGGCCAGTCTGCCGGTCGTAATCTCAGCGGCGACAATAACCTGGCGTTGGGAGAAAATGCCGGCCGAGATCTCTCCGGCAACAATAATCTGGTTAGCGGTTTAAATGCGGGCGAAAGCCTGACCGGTTCGGGTAACATTGCATCCGGTCAGTCCGCCGGACAAAACCTGTCAGGCTTCAACAACACCGCATTCGGTTCCTATGCCGGGCAGAATCTGTCTGGTAATGCCAATGATCTGCAAGGCTTCGGTGCCGGCCAGTATCTGTCGGGGTTCAATAACACGGCTTTCGGCTCTTATGCCGGTCGTAACCTGTCCGGGAACGCCAATGATCTGCAGGGATTCAGTGCAGGCAGCAATCTGTCCGGGTTTAATAACACGGCGTTTGGTTCGTATGCCGGCCAAAACCTGACGGGCAATGCCAATAACGTAACCGGTTTCAATGCAGGTCAAAATCTTTCCGGTTATAACAATATTGCCAACGGCTCATGGGCTGGCCAGAATTTATCAGGCAACTTCAATCAGGCAAGTGGCTATGGCGCAGGTCAATATTTGTCCGGTAATTACAATATTGCCGATGGTCGACTCGCGGGTCGGAATCTTTCGGGCTATAACAATATTGCGTCGGGCCAATACGCGGGGCAAAACCTGTCGGGTAACAGCAATTTTGTCAGCGGTTACCGCGCCGGTCAGTATTTGACGGGTAACGTCAATGTCGCAACGGGCGCACTCGCAGGCGCCAATATCAGCGGCGACGCCAATACCGTGAGCGGCCATGTGGCCGGTTATTCCATGCAGGGATCCTACAACACCGCTACGGGCGTCGGTGCAGGCAGCTATCTGAGTGGTTATGGTAACGTTGCCTCGGGCGTACGCGCTGGATATTCCCTGCAAGGTGATGACAACGTTGTGTCGGGAACACGTTCCGGTGCTTACCTGAGCGGTTACGGCAATGTCGCTTCCGGCACTGATGCCGGTTATTCCATGACCGGCTATGAAAATGTCGCCATCGGGGCAGAAGCCGGTGCTTCCCTGTCCGGTGACGATAATGTGGCGATTGGCGATGAAGCTGGCGAATCTCTCAGCGGCTATAGCAATGTTGCAATTGGCGAGGAAGCAGGACAATCACTCCTCGGCAACAATAATGTAGTTCAGGGTCACGATGCCGGTGAATCATTGAGTGGCAATGCCAACATTGTGTCTGGTCGAAGTGCCGGTAAATCCTTGAGCGGTAGCTACAACACCGTAGCCGGATATCAGGCTGGTCAACGATTAAGCGGAAGCGACAACATTGCAACGGGTCGTCGGGCTGGCAGGGATTTGACCGGATACGATAATGTGGTCAGCGGCAGAAACGCCGGTGACAGCATGGTTGGTAACGACAATCTGGCCAATGGACGGCGTGCGGGTGAGAATCTGGTCGGTGATGACAATACCTTAAGTGGTGTACGTGCAGGCCAAAACCTGACAGGTAGTGATAACGTAGCCAGTGGTCGCCGGTCGGCTCAGAACCTGATCGGTGATGATAATGTTGTCAGTGGTACACGTGCAGCTCAGAATCTGACGGGTTATGACAACGTGGCAAGTGGCCGCAGGGCAGGTGAGAATCTTTCCGGTAACGACAATGTGGTTTCAGGAAGAAACGCCGGGCAAAACCTGTCGGGTGATTCCAATATCGCCATTGGCCTTAATGCCAATCAGAATCCTGGTGGGACGGTGAATAACACTATTGCTATTGGTAATGGCTCATCGGCTACTGCAGACGGCGCCATTGCCATCGGGTTTGGCGCAGTCGCAACCGGATCCCAGGCCATCGGTAATTTCGCCACGGCTTCCAACGGCGGCTCGGCGTTCGGTGACAACAGCACGGCAACAGGTGCCGTTAGCGTGTCCATTGGTGATAGTTCGTCGGCAACCGGTAATCGCGCAACGGCGGTTGGCGGTGGTGCCAGTGCTTCGGGCGTACATGGCACAGCAGTAGGCGAAGGTGCATCGGCAAGCGGAGCCTATTCCACCGCTGTGGGTGGTGAATCGTCAGCGGCTCACGACAATTCGGTGGCACTTGGCCATGGTTCGGTTACATCGAGACCCAATGTGGTTTCGGTGGGTGCACCGGGAGCGGAGCGCATAATCGAAAACGTTGGCGATGGCGTGCAACCCTATGATGCTGTCAATGTCCGACAGTTGTCGGCGGCGTGGGGTGCGATCGGAGCGAACTCGTCGAAAATCGCGACCAACCGTCGTGATATCGATAAAAATACGCGTAAAATCTCACAGAACATGATGGACATCGCCGACAACCGGGCTCGAATCGGAGCGCTTGAAGGCGAGATAGATGACGTTCGTGACGAAGCTCGCGCTGGCATCGCAGCAGTGGCGGCTCTGAGTGCAGCCTATCAGCCGTCCCTTGATCCCGGTCAAACCGGTTGGGGCCTCGGTGCGGGTTACTTCAAGGGCGAGGAAGCCGTTGGTGTGACGATTAATCACCGAATGAAATCAAGTGACACTCAGTTCAACTTCGGCGTTGGCTCCAGCGGCGAAGGTGAAGTGCTACGCGTTGGTGTGGGTGGTACGTTCGGTACTACCAAGGCATCAGTAGCGGAGTAATTATGCGGATGGCGGGTGTGGATGACGAAAGGTCGTCATCCACCCTTTCTGCCAGCTTGGGCATACCGAGCGGGGTAGCATTATCGCTCTCAAATGTCTACTTCGTGGTCAGTTCGAACACACCATCCCAATCTTTGTCAGGCGGGCTTTCCATGAAGAGCGCAATGCGCTGACGGTACATCTCAAACAGAACTGCCAGTGATGGAAGCGGTGGTTCTTTGCTGAACCATTCAAGCGATTCAGCAAATCGTTGATTTCTGAAATCGTCAAGAGCAGTACGCTGAGATTCTATTAACGAACTGTAGTCGGTGGAGTTTTCTTTTTTCTCACCCAGCGGGGCAAATATTCCTACTGGCTTCTGCTTACCCTTTACCCTGACCTGATCGAGTTCCAGGTAGTGAAAACCGGGCGCTTCGGCGACTGTGAATTCACTGGCGATAATGTCCACCCCGTATATCTTGGTCAAGCCTTCAATACGCGAACCCAGGTTGACTGCGTCTCCCATGACGGTATAGGCGACGCGAAACTCGGAGCCCATGTTACCGACGCTCATCTCGCCGGTGTTCACACCGATTCCGACTTTGATCCGCGACCATCCCTCTGCCTCGAAGTCCGGTCCGAGTCGTTCAATATGATCGCGCATTTCAAGTGCAGCGGACACGGCGCGTGAGGCATGGTCATCAAGATGAATTGGCGCACCCCAGAAGGCCATCAATGCGTCACCCATGTATTTGTCTATCGTGCCTTTGGATCGGTGTACAGCGCCGGTGAGTGGGGTAAGAAAGCTGTTCATCATCCGGGTTAATTCACCGGCATCCATCTTCTCGGAAATACTGGTGAAATTGCGCACGTCACTGAACAGAACAGTCAATTCACGTTTCTGACCTTCGAGTGAATAGCTGCCAGGATCGCGACTCATCTCGTCCACCAACTCGGGTGGAATATACTGACCGAACAATTTACCGAGGGCATTCTTTCGGCGCGTTTCGAAAAAGAAACCGAAGATCACGTTCATCACATAGATCAACGCTATTACCGATAAAGCCGATGCGAACGGAATGACATGCTGCAGGGTATCCCATGCATATACATTCACTGTGCCAATAGAAGCGACAATCAGGAATGTGATCACCCCCCCAACCAGAGGCGAGGTTAGAGATAGCAAAAATGACAGAATCAAACCCGACATGATCACTGTCAGGAGATCAACGGCGATCGTGTAGGCAGGCTGTTGCTTGACTTCGTCGTCGAGAATGCCCGCAATCATATTGGCATGGATTTCAACCCCGGGATAGACGTTTTGAACCGGTGTTGGTCGAAGATCCACAAGACCCGCTGCAGTTGTGCCAATCAGTGCTATCGTGCCTGCCAGAAGGTCGCCATCGGGTACCACACCATTAAGCACATCCGTCGCAGATATGTATGTAAAGGTACCTTCCGGGCCTTTGTATGGAACCAGTGTTGTCGCGTTTGCATCCAGAGGAATCAGCGCACCGGCCACATCCAGGGCTTCCAAGGCAGGATAGTCGCCGAGAGATTCATTACCCGGCGCCAGCACCGGTTCGGCATCGATCCCAAGATAGGATTGCACAGCGGCCAACGCCAGTGCCGGATACATATTGCCTTCGTATTCGACGATAACCGGAATGCGTCTATAGACTCCATCATCATCAACCACAGGATTTGAAAAGTAGCCGCCGGACAGTGCGCTCGACTGAAGCACATCCAGATTAGCGGCATAACCGGTGGCTTGAATGGCGTAGGTGGTGTTCTGGATACCTGATTCGGCATCGAATAGCGGTGGTGGCAATGTGCCGACGATACTGTTTTCGTCGGGATCATGATGAAAAAAGTATCCGAGAACAACCCGACCGGATTCTTCTATATCTTTAGAAAAAATCTTGTCGCGATCCATCAACGGTTCATATTTATCGAGTTCGCGCAGTAGTTGGGCATCATCATCCTGATTGGCAAATTCACGAAGCTGATCCATTGAAAAATTGCGATCTTTTTCGGGAAATACCATATCGAAGGCGATTACTTCGACCTGATATTTGTCGGTCAACTGTTTGACGAGTTCGCCAATTCGGTCACGGCGCCACGGCCAGCGTCCTTCAGCAGCCAGGCTTTTCTCGTCGATATCGATGATCACGATTCGCGGATCGGTTTCACCGTGTGCCGTCAGGCGGACCCTGGCATCGTAAATGGCAAATTCGAGCAGTTTAAGAAAAGGTATGTTGACATAGCCGGCAATACCCGCAGCGAAGTAGGCAGTTATTACAAGACCAAGGATAATCGGAATGAATTTTCGCGTCATGAGCCAGGAATGAATCTACGGCTGGTTATGTCCATGGTGTCGAACAATAGTTCTGCAGGATCTGTTTTCCGATTTATCCTGTTAGTCGACCTGTCGACAAAAAATCTGCTGAATCATAGGCTTGGTACGATATCCTGCCGGTCGAGAGTTGTATTTAACGACCATATGATACACAGTTGCATCATCGATCTCGACGTTTTTCAGTCACGAACCAAGGGCGGAGGTGGTGTTTTGTCGGTTTCCAAAGAAGTACTGCGCGCAGTAGTCCACCCGTGGCACTGCGATACATTCGGACATATGAATGTTCGCTGGTATGGACATTTTTTTGACGATGCTGCCTTTCACATTTGGCCGGTGTATTGGGGAAGTCATAAGAAAATGCAGGATGAGTTCGGCTTGCACACGGTTACCGGACGAGCCACGACTGAATTTCGACTCGAACTGTCGGCTGGGGATCTGGTGATTATCGATTGCTCGATTACAAGAATTGGTTCGAAGAGTTGTACGTTTCTCGAACGCATGCGCCACGTGGATACCGGTGTCGTTCATGCGACCTATTTGGTATCGGAGGTATTTTTCGATCCGCAAACACGCAAGGCAGTTCGTATCCCGGATCCTATCCGTGCCGCACTTGAACCATTGGTTAGTGATTCAAGTGTCGTCGAATTAGGTGTGGTTTAAAAACTTTTGTAATGTCCGGTCGGGCTGTATCCAGTCGGGTAGTGATATTTTTCAGTTGATGAGATTTGAATCAATCATCTCGCACGGACATGAAAATATTTTCTGCAAGGATGTTTGTGGAATCAACCTTTCTCGATGCCAATAAACTGTTCGATCAATTCGACAGGAACGGCACCGACCTGTTTGGCTTTCAATTCACCGTCTGGACTGTAAACAAGAAATGAAGGCGTCCCCACCCATCGCGAACCGGTGAGCCGTTCATAGTAGGGCAGAAATTCGGCCCGCTCCGCCACCAGATTTTCAAAAGATACTTGATGGCGGTCAACGAAATCGGCCGCATCGACACGGTCCGCCCAGCCATCAAGACTGATGCCAACCACTTTAGCCTTGTCATCGGCGTACATCATGTTGAAGTCCGAATATTGGCTGGCCTCGCGATTACACACTGCGCAATCGGATGCCCAAATCATGACAATAGTCCACTTTCCGCTTTCCTGTAGTTGCTCAATACTCTGTTCAGAGCCGTCGTTGAGGTTGCGTAGTCCGTTATCGGCATGTAGAGGCAATGCAAGGAAAAGCGCGCATAATGCGCTAATGACCCGGATTTTAGCTTTCAATGGTATCTCCGCATAGCAAACATGAATCTGATGACTTTACGACCGGGCAATTGCATACGAGTTCCGTAATGCCTTGAGCGAACCCCAAAATAAATTAGTGTCCTGAAAGGCTGGATCCTGTCAAGAGACCGTTTTGCGATCAGGCAGGAAACCGGGGTTCTCAAGGGTTGGTTTGGTTAGTTCGCGTTCAAGTGCTTCCAGTTGTGCAAAATTCGAATAATGCATGTGGTAGCCGCGTACGGTGCGCGCTAGCGCGGTTATGTGGTGGAAACCGTGTTCGACGTGGTTACGCGCGTTAACGAAGGTCTGCATCAGCAGTAATGCCGTTTTGGCGGTCGACAGTCGTTCGAGGCTGAAATCGTCAGACGAGACATACTTCGGAAAAACGATCACGTTTATGGTGGTCCTGGATCCCGCGTAGTTTGGTTGTAATAACCGATGCGGTACCAGGTGGGAAATTGCGCCTTCCAAAATTTCGTTCTTGCCGAAATCCTCACCAAATTCGCATCGAATGGCTTCCATACCGCCATGCTTGATATTCAATGGCCGGGTGAAAGCTTCGACTTCAAGGGTATTGGTATCCAGGCAGACCAGTTCGTCACTTAGATACTCAAAACCACGGCTGAGTAACCAGGCGCTCATGGTCGATTTTCCTGCTCCCGATACGCCTGGTAGCAACATACCAACTCCATCCCGGCGCACGCAAGCGGTATGTAATAACACCTCATTGGAATTATTTTCGATCAGGTGATAGATGATCTCACCGACCAGATAGGTACAGATGCTGCCGACGGTTTTGGCGGTGTAGCATACCGAATCGTCGCGCAACACATTGAACCGGTCATCGGGCGTTTTTTCAAGGATGAAGCGGGTCTGTACTTTGCCGCCGTCCGCGCGAGTGTCCTTGAGCAGATTCGCGAGTGCGTCTGCCAACTCCGTCGCGCGACATTCGATTTCCACTGCGCACTGCCCAAGGGCAACACGAGTCACCGGGTACGTCGATCCCATCTATACGCCTGAAACTTCCAGGGCGCCCTGCTCAGTAAATGTTTCAAGAGCCCGGATGACATCCTGACGAACACTGGTTGACGCATCGGGAAAGCTTTCCGAGAGAATGCTGACAATCTCGGCCGTTTCACGGGAGCCGTCGCACAACTGCCAGACAAGTGCAGCGGTATTGTTCATGTAAACGGTCGCGGTCGACTGAGGATGATAGAGAAGAAGTTCCCCATCCATTTCCTCGACGCGGTAACCTTCAACGGGCTTGGGTATTGATTCGTCGTTGATCATGATGTCGTCAAGTTAAATCATTCGCCTTGAAGCGTCTGATCGTTCCGTGATGGATGGTTTTGAATAATGAAGTCGGCGATTCTAACTGATTCGTTGAAATAATTCGCGTTCAAACCTGCGTAAGTATTGGATATTTTTGGGTTGGCCAAGATACGAGGGGAATTACGCTGCGCCAGGCAGTGTGGCCACAAGCCGACGACCTAACCAGATGGTCACGCGCCACTTGTGATGCATGAAAGCAGCTAATCGACCCTGTCCTTCAGGCGTGATTCGATAGTAGCTTTTTAACCACCATTCCGGTGGATTAAACAGGGATTTTAAACCTTCAAGGCGCGAAGCGCTGTGTCCCAGGGCGATACTGACTGTGGGCACCAGGCGACCAGGATCATCTATTGCAGGACCCTGGTATGAAAAATGCGACAGCGATTCAGGCAGCGTCACCACCAAATCCGAGAGCGACAGAAAATTGGTGATAAACGGATAGTGCTCGGCCACACGCTGCCAGTCTATGTCCTCGATGAATCGCTCACAATAGCCCTGGATATCCATGACCGACATAAGACGAATGTAATGGCCTGGCTCCAGTGCGTGTCGGCATAGCTGGTGGAGCATATCGAGATGGCCCAGGGTATGGTATTGACCGAAAGGTGTGTCGACCAGTTGTAGTGGATCGTGAAGCGATGCCATGGTGATTGATCGAGGCGCATCCCGACTGATCGCCCTGGTATGGATTTCGACGCTGACCTTGAGCCCATCTACAATTTTTGATGCATTGGGCAAATGGTGGTGACGGCGCATGAAGCGGCTAAGATGCGTCTCCTCGAATTCATAGCCAAGGGATTCGAGACTGTGTCTGGCAGCATCGGCATCGCTGGGCGAGACCAGGAAATCGATGTCCCTCATCGGCCGCAAACCGGGTTCGGGATAAATCAATCCGGCCAATGCCACTCCTTTAAGCGCAGCACTTGCTATACCGTTGTCCGCTAATGTTTCACTGATACGGAAAAATTCAGACATTCGTATTTTAGTTGCGTGGCGATGCCGGATGGCCAGGCCGCGTAATCTATCGACAGCAGAGTCGAGTCCGGTTGTATTCTTAAGATACCGATACAACATGGGTGCGATCCCGTCACGTTCCGCCTGTGAGATGACATTATCCCAGGAATCCACGGTATCAGCGGCTTTCTCTATGGCTTTGCATCGCGTTTCGCTGGCATTGATGATCGCAGCAAGCGACACTACTTCATGGGTATCAGTCATAGTCGATGGTAAGCTTTACGAAAGATGTTCACAGGATCAGTCCGGATGAGTTTTGGATTATTTAAGAAACCATGATTACACGCGATCAGACATTGGCGCTGGCTGCCGTGATCCAGTGTTGTATTTTAGTGCAAAGGATGGCACGGATGGGTGCCACTGACGAAAATCTGCTGTCGCGCATGACCTCTACCACATTGATTCTCGAAGCAGTTACAGCAGAATCGATTTACAGTGAACCGCGTGATATTTCCAAAGGCCTTGAAGTTCTGTCGTCGGCAAGCCTGTCTCGCCCGGATCAAAGCCAGATTGAACTGCTGAGGATGGTAAATTCGACCATCCAGTTGCAGGCATCTTTGCGAGACAATGAAACCCTGACGGGACAGCTTGGTCGACGACTTGAACAACTGTCACGGAAATCACCACCAAAACCCTATCCTGACGATGTGTATTTCTCGCTCAACGATATATATAGCGAAATCCTGAGTTCATTGTCGCCGAGAATCATTGTTAATGGTGAACCAGCCCATTTGCAAAGCGCGCTGGTGGTAGCAAAAATCCGCAGTGCCTTATTGGCCGCTGTGAGAAACGCATATTTATGGAGTGAATCGGGTGGTCGGCGCTGGCACCTTCTATTTTTCAGAAAACGATATGCAGACAATGCAAAGGAAATCCTTGGTTAAATATTTACAACGCCGAGAATTACTATTCATCCTGGGATTCGATTTCGACTCGTGAACGAGTTGTTCTGAATAATTTTATTGAGGAAATTGAAGTTATGAAAAATCGACCGTGTTCAATAGCCCCGTTTTCAATGATCATGTTCGCGTTTGTGATACTGACATCAGTTGGGGCACATGGGCAGGAATCGCTTGAAGATATTATCGAACGATTCAATCAATATGTTGCCGAGGGCAACTATCCCAAGGCTATCGCAGAACTCGATTGGGCACGCCGTGCCATCGAGAAAGAAAACAATGCCCGTATTGTGACGTACTTTCCCGAGCAACTCGCAGGTCTCGTCGGAGATCAAGTTGAGCACCAACAGGTGCTCGGTATCAATACACATACACGACGTTACGAGGGATCGGAAGGCTCCATGGAAGTGACGCTAACCTATGGCGAGAACAACGGTGCCTACTCGGCTCTCAATCAACTGGCGCAAATGTTTGGTGCTGAAATCAATGCCGAACCGATCCGAATTGACGGGCGAACTGCCACCCTGGTGAAATCCACCAATGACGGTGAGGCGTTACTCACCGTAAAACTCGAATCCGGCGCCGCGTTGAAAATGACCGATTCCTCGGGCAACTCGGAGCGTTTGCTCCAAGCTGCCCGTGAGTTCGGCATCAAGAATCTGGATGACTATCTTGGAGGTCATAATCCGGCATCAAAATCGTCAATATGAGCGGATTTGATGGCTAACGGGCTGTCAGGGGTAGTGGTTTTGTCAGACCGGCAGCTTGATTACCGGTTCTTCAGCCGGTCGGTAGATGACACCGGTATGTCCGATCAGTTGTACTGCATGAGCGTCAGTTGCCGCACACAGACGCTCCAGACACATGGCGCGATCGGATTTATCATTACCAGCCAGTTTGACCTTGACCAGTTCGTGGGTCTTCAGGGCGATATCGAGTTCATCGACCAAGGCCTTGGTTATACCTTTTGTACCGACGCTAACGACCACTTTTTGATGATGGGCAAGCCCTCTCAAATAGCTTAATGACTTGCCCGGCAGTTTATTCATTATATGTCTCCACTTAAAACGGCGCGATTATCCCAGTTTATGAGTCTCGGGTGCAGAAAATCCATATTAACCATCCGTTCGATATCACTTGAATTGATTTCATGAAAAAATCGGGTCGTCGACAGTCATCATCCAGCCAGCGTTGGGTTAACCGGCAATCCAGTGATGTCTATGTCAAAAAGGCCAGGGATAGCGGTCAGCGTTCGCGTGCGGTGTACAAACTCGAGCAACTCGATCAACGTGATCGCCTGTTCAAACCCGGTCAGGTAGTGGTCGATCTGGGTGCCAGCCCGGGTGGCTGGAGTCAATATCTGGCTCGTCGGCTCGGCGACACCGGTCGTGTTCTTGCAATTGACTTGCTCGCTATGGAGCCGCTGGCGGGTGTTGAATTTATTCAGGGTAATTTTCTCGAGCAGGAGGTGCGCGGGCGTATCCAGGCGGTGCTTGGCGAGCGGCTCGTGGATGCTGTGGTATCGGATATGGCGCCAAACCTGAGTGGCATACGTGACCGCGATGAAGCGATGAGTGAAACCCTCCATGATGCGGCCCTGTCATTTACAGTGGATGTTCTACGACCCGGTGGGTTGATGGTGGTCAAGGTGTTCGAAGGTCGTGGTCGGGCCGATCTCGTGGCCAGGGCTCGTTCACTGTTCTCCAGCGTGGTCATACGCAAGCCGGACGCGTCCCGATCAGCAAGTCCTGAATGCTACATGGTGGCGAAAGGGTATAATCGGCCGATTCGGGAACCGTTAGCAGACGCTTGAAGTTATCCGGTTCGTGACCATATTCGATACGTGAATGTCCTCGCCTGATCACTGGTGTGGTGGGCAAATCTTGATTTCAACGAGTTCGACCGAGGTGTCCATTTGAACAATCTGACGAAAAACCTGGTCCTCTGGCTGGTGATCGCCATGGTATTGATGGCGGTATTTAACAATTTCTCACCGCCGGATTCCGCTTCCACCAATGAAATCGAATATTCGAGTTTCATTAATGACATGCACAGCGGCCGGGTAACCAAGGTTGAAATTGACGGTCAGGCCGTCAAGGGCGAAACAGTCTCCGGAAACCGCTTCGTAACCTATAATCCCGGTGATCCTGATCTGGTTAACGATCTGTTGAAAAACAACGTCGCTATCGTGACCAAAAAGGAAGAAGAACCCTCCCTGCTGATGCATATACTGATCAACTGGTTCCCTCTATTGCTTTTGATCGGCGTATGGATTTTCTTCATGCGTCAAATGCAGGGCGGCGGTGGACGCGGCGCCATGAGTTTTGGCAAGAGTCGCGCCAGAATGCTTACTGAAGACAAGAACAATATTACTTTTGAAGATGTTGCAGGAATCGACGAAGCGAAGGAAGAGGTCAAGGAACTGGTTGATTTTCTTCGCGATCCGTCAAAATTCCAGAAACTCGGTGGTCGCATTCCGAAGGGCGTGTTGATGACTGGCAGCCCCGGCACCGGCAAGACGCTTCTTGCCAAAGCCATAGCCGGTGAGGCCAAGGTGCCGTTTTTTACGATATCGGGTTCGGACTTTGTCGAAATGTTTGTCGGTGTTGGTGCCTCCCGGGTTCGCGACATGTTCGAGCAGGCCAAGAAGAATTCCCCGTGCATCATTTTCATCGATGAAATCGACGCGGTTGGCCGACAACGTGGCGCAGGTCTTGGTGGTGGTCACGATGAGCGTGAACAGACGTTGAATCAATTACTGGTGGAAATGGATGGCTTCGAAGGTCATGAGGGTCTGATTGTAATTGCCGCAACCAACCGCCCGGATGTGCTCGATCCGGCGTTGCTGCGGCCTGGACGATTTGATCGTCAGGTATACGTGCCACTGCCAGATATTCGTGGTCGTGAGCAAATACTCAAGGTACACATGCGAAAAGTGCCGATCGCCGAGGATGTTGTCGCGGGGATTATCGCTCGCGGGACACCTGGTTTTTCAGGCGCCGATCTGGCCAACCTTGTCAACGAGGCTGCATTGTTTGCCGCTCGTAGCGGCAAACGTCTGGTGGATATGTCGGATTTTGAAAATGCCAAGGACAAGGTGGTCATGGGTGTCGAACGGCGCTCGATGGTCATGCCAGTGGAAGAACGGCGCAATACCGCCTATCACGAATCCGGGCATACCGTTGTTGCCAAGGTTCTCAAGGATTTTACTGACCCGGTGCACAAAGTGACGGTTATTCCACGGGGACGAGCACTTGGCGTGACCATGCAATTACCGGCGGAGGATCGTTACAGCCACAATCGTGAGTATCTGCTGGCGAGAATTGCGGTATTGATGGGTGGGC
Organism: marine bacterium B5-7; assembly: GCA_021604525.1. Classification (GTDB taxonomy): domain Bacteria; phylum Pseudomonadota; class Gammaproteobacteria; order Arenicellales; family CAJQKF01; genus BQJD01. The sequence continues at coordinate 30,957 of BQJD01000010.1, forward strand.
GAATAGCTGAAGAAGTATTTATGAACCAGATGACTACCGGCGCCTCGAACGACTTCGAGCACGCAACCAGTTTGGCGCAGAAAATGGTGTCGTCATGGGGGATGAGTGAAGAACTGGGTCCGCGGACCTATGGTGAGCCTGAAACCGAAGTGTTTTTGGGTCGGGACATGTCGACGCATAGAAATCTCAGTAATGAAACGGCGGCGCGTGTTGATAAGGAAGTTACCCGTATTATCGAAGAGCAGTATAAAAGAGCGCGGGATATCATTGAGAAGGAACGCGACAAGATAGAAGTAATGGCCAAGGCGCTGTTGGATTGGGAGACGCTTGACGCAAACCAGATCGACGAGATTATGCAGGGTAAGACGCCAACCCCGCCTCCGCTAGATGATGTCGAATCATCTTCATCTGGAGATGATTCCGATGATGCAGAGGCGGTCGATTCACAATCTGCGGGAACGTCTGACGAATCAGACAAGGACAAGACGGAACCTGATCTTGATGCACCTGCTAGCGGATCGGCCTGATATGAAGCGACCGCCCGAGTGATTCATTCGGGCGGATATCTTAAATACCGATGGTATCTGGCAAGAAGCAGTGCGACTTCATTGAATATACGCGCCCGGGTGATTTATAAGTCGCCCGGGCGCGTTTTTTTAAGTTAATGACCCGTATTAATTTAAAGCCGTTGATAAATGTTTGTTTACATCAAGCTGGCCTATTCATACTGCGATTGAAGAATATGGGCCATGATTAATTCAATAATATCAGTCATATATCTCATTATCATCCAGGCAATAACTTTTTTGCTGCATTATGAATAGATTGTTCAATTGGGGTTGTGCCTCGTTGGAATCTGGCGGTCCTGCCGTGATGGGTATATTGAATGTAACACCGGATTCTTTTTCCGACGGTGGGCAATTTTTCGATACCCAACGTGCCATTGAGCACGGTTTGTCGATGGTTGAGGCTGGTGTGTCACTGATCGATATTGGGGGAGAATCGACCCGACCGGGTGCAGATAAAGTTTCACAATCCGAGGAAATTAGCAGGGTAACACCTGTTATCGAGGCCTTGGTCGCACAAACTTCGGTGCCGATATCCATTGATACATCAAACCCTGAGGTGATGGTGGCGGCTGTGACGGCTGGCGCCAGTATGATAAACGATGTGCGTGCCTTGCAGCGTCACGGGGCGCTTGAAGCGGCTGCCGATTTAAAGGTGCCGGTCTGCCTGATGCATATGCAAGGTGAGCCGGATACGATGCAAGTCGATCCCCGCTACAATGATGTCGTCACGGAAGTGGCGGATTTTCTCAAGGCGCGGGTGGATTGTGCCGTCGATGCCGGAATTCCCCTTCAGGATATCGTTATCGATCCAGGATTCGGATTTGGGAAAAATCTTGAACATAATTTGCGTTTACTGGATGAGTTGGCAGCTCTGTTACAAATTGGTGTACCGGTGCTGGCCGGGCTTTCCAGGAAGTCGATGATTGTCAAAATTCTCGGCTATGATCCACAAGACCGGCGTCCTTCAAGTCTTGCCCTGGCGCTTATCGCTACTCAAAATGGCGCCTCAATTCTGCGGGTTCACGATGTACGCGAAACCGTCGAAGCCCTCAGTGTGCTTAAGGCAATTCGGAACCTGTAATCTGAAATACCATTCATCTACAGGTCAGAGAGCTTAAAATACCTGACCTTCAATTGGCTGATTCTTAAGTGCGGGGAGCGTAGTGACCAGAAAATATTTCGGAACCGATGGAATTCGCGGAACTGTTGGCTGTGAGCCCATTACGCCAGGCGGCGTGCTGAAGCTCGGCTGGGCTGCCGGACGTATATTGTGTCGAAATAGTGAGAATCCCAAGGTGGTTATCGGCAAGGACACGCGGGTATCGGGGTATTTGCTCGAATCAGCACTTGAGGCCGGATTTTCGGCCGCGGGGGTCAATGTTCTGTTAATCGGGCCAATGCCAACCCCCGGAATTGCCTACCTGACCCGAACAGCACGAGCCGATGCGGGAATCGTGATCAGCGCTTCACATAATCCGTTCGAAGACAACGGCATCAAGTTTTTTTCAGGAGCCGGCACCAAAATCGACGACGATATCGAACTTGAAATCGAGCGGATGATGGATATGCCACTTGTTACCGTGGAGTCCCGATCGTTAGGCAAAGCAGAACGGTTCAGCGACGCTGCCGGTCGATACATCGAATTTTGCAAGAGCACGTTTCCAGCTAATCTCAGCCTGAAAGGGCTTCGGGTCGTCGTGGATTGTGCCAATGGCGCTGCATATCACATTGCGCCGCATGTATTCGAAGAATTGGGTGCTGACGTTGTCGCAATTTGCAATGAGCCCAACGGCTTTAACATTAACCTGGAATGCGGCTCAATTTTTCCCGACAAATTAAGGGAGACAGTGCGTGCGCAAGACGCCGATATTGGTGTGGCGCTCGACGGTGACGGTGATCGCATGGTTTTAGTGGACCGCCATGGGATGATCGTCGATGGTGATCAGGCGCTATTCGTCATGATGATAAGGCGTCACAAAATCGGTAGCCTCAACGGTGGGGTGGCAGGCACTTTGATGACTAATTTCGGTTTTGAGCGCGCCTGTGAACATCACGGAATTGAATTTCAGCGCGCTGCGGTAGGCGATCGTTACGTTATTCAGGCGCTGCGTGAACGCGGCTGGTTGCTGGGAGGGGAAACCTCGGGTCATATTATCTCGCTCGACAAGAGTACGACGGGTGACGGCATTATCGCCGCGCTGGAAGTCATGGCGGCTATCGTCGAAAGTGGCCAGCCGCTTGATCAATTAGTGGCCGGAATGGAGCGATTTCCCCAGGTAATGATTAATGTCCGGCTCATGCCGGGTACTGCCAGTGCTGCGGAAATTATTCGTTCGTCCGAGGTGGTTGATGCGGTTGATGACGTCAATCGCGAACTGGGCACGGAGGGCCGGGTGGTCCTGCGTCCATCTGGCACGGAACCATTAATTCGAGTAATGGTCGAGGGCCGTGAACCCGATGTGGTTGAACGTCTCGCCGGGCTCATAGCGAAAGCGGTGACGGAGGCTTCGCAACTCCGAAGCCATTAAACTCTCGGTCCGTAGTACCCGATACACGCCTGTTTAATCATGTCTTGAGTGAAATAAACCGACGATTGCTGGATCAACCATCCAACCAGGACCATGTGCCCTGTTGTGTTTAAGTCTTCGGTCCGCTATCGGCTAACCAGCCTAACTAGATTGAGCGTCAAGATACTTTGAAATGGCCTTTTTAAGGTCCCGGCGTTCGCTACAAAACATACACAAATGATTCAGCTTGGCGAGTTGTTCTTCGGCCAGTGGCAATTGATCGGTTTCAAGATAAAGTTCGCCAAGATATTCCAGTGCGCCGCGATGTTTAGGGTTTATGGCAAGAGCGCGTTGATAATAATCCAGTGCCTCACCATATTTTCCCTGCTTGCGGTGAGTGAATCCCAGTAAATTAAGTATGTCGGCGTCATCCGGGTATTCTTCGAGCTGCTGATTCAGCTCATCGACTGCCGCCGGCCAATCATTGGCTTGAATATAGTCGAATGCCGCGTCGAGTTTGTCGGATTCATAGCTGGAGTTGCCTCCAGCACCGTCAGCACTGGTCATGGTTGCCATAACGAGCAGGCTACTAAAAACAACGAAGAGGAGTGGTTGAATCGAATGTCGATCATAAAATCGTCTTGGAATGTTCATCATTGCAGCGATCCTCATATTGACAATTCAGGGGGACGGTAAACCTGAAGACTTCAGAAAAGGCGCAAGGTTCCGTCACATTTGAAAATTTGTATCATACGGATATGAGGTTCGAATTCGAAGCGCTAAATCGCTATACCCAAAGCGACATCGGTATCGTATAATCCGGCCGCTTCATACTTGTGGTGGCGCCGGATAGCTGGCCCAGGGTTTGGTTGTCTGGCGTTATGAATACGCGCAATCAAAGTAGTAAAAAGCAGTTATATGATTTGGCTGTGGTTCAAGGCCCAAATTTGGGTTTTGATGGAATGAAGCCATTTTGCCTTAAATTTCCATCGAAACGGATTTGTCTCGGAGTATCCAATGCGGCAACCCCTGGTTGCGGGGAACTGGAAGCTGAACGGTTCCCGTGAATTTACTCGTCAATTGATTGAAGATATTACCGTCGGCGTCAGTGCTGGAGGCGGGTCTCGTCCATTGCAGGCGGGCGTTGTAGTTTGTCCGCCCTATGTCTATCTTGGCGATGCTTACGCAGTAATTGATGGCCATGATGGTATTGGATTGGGTGCTCAGAACCTCAGTGACCATGAATCGGGTGCTTTTACCGGTGAGATTTCGGCTGAAATGCTATCTGATGTGGGTTGTCGGTACGTCATTGTCGGTCATTCCGAACGGCGAGCGCTTTATGGGGAAACCAGTGCGTTGGTAGCCAGCAAGATCAAAGCGGCCCATAGTGCCGGACTGGTAGCAATATTGTGTGTCGGTGAGACCCTTGAAGATCGTGAATCGGGCACTACCGAGAAAGTTGTCGGCGAACAGTTGGACGCGGTAATTAATTCGCTCGGTATCGGCTCTTTTGCAGAGACGATCATTGCCTACGAACCGGTTTGGGCAATTGGTACGGGCAAGACCGCGACACCGGCCGAGGCACAAAAGGTACATGAGTTTATCCGTGGTCGATTGGCCGCGGATGATGAGAGCATTGCACTATCGACCCGAATTCTTTACGGTGGTAGTGTCAAGCCGGATAATGCCGGCGAATTATTTTCCAAGGCCGATATCGACGGCGGACTGATCGGCGGAGCATCATTAAAAGCCGGTGATTTCCTCGAAATTTGCCGCGCAGCGGGTTGAACCGAAACATGTTGACCAGTATTCTCACAGCTATACATCTTCTTGCCGCAATCAGTATTGTCGTACTCGTTCTGTTGCAGCAGGGAAAGGGAGCCGATATGGGCGCTGCATTCGGTGGCGGCGGTTCGTCGCAGTCACTTTTTGGAAGCCGCGGTTCAGCCAATTTCTTAAGTCGCGCGACATCCATTTTGGCGACCGTATTTTTTATAACAGGGCTGTCGCTGGCTTATATCTATGCCAGACAAAGCGGCTTTGAAAGCGTGACTCAGTCAGTCGAGAGTGTACCTGTCGAGCGTGCAGGTGATTTACCGGCAGTGCCGAGTGATAGTGCAAGTGAATCTTCAGGTGTGCCAAGTACTGATGAGACTTCGCAAGCTGGCGATGTGCCGGCGATACCTGATGTGCCGGAAGGGGGCGGCCAACCCTCGCAATAATTTGCCGGAGTGGTGGAATTGGTAGACACGCCGTCTTGAGGGGGCGGTGGCGCAAGCCGTGCCGGTTCGAGTCCGGCCTTCGGCACCAAATTATTGTGTCAGGTGGAACTGACAGTATTTTACGGTTTATCTAATGGGGTATCGGCTGTAGTAAGTGTACTAAAACAACAACTTAACGAAACCGTACAACCATCAAAGGAGCCAAATGCTCGAAAACTACATACCTGTTTTAATGTTTATCGGTATAGCGCTGATGATCGGCCTGGTGGCACTCGTCGCTGGCATGTTTCTTGGGCCAAACAAACCCGATAGCCAGAAGCTTTCTCCATATGAATGCGGATTTGAAGCATTTGAGGAAACTCGAATGAAGTTCGATGTTCGCTATTACCTGGTGGCCATACTGTTTATCGTGTTCGATCTGGAAATCGCATTCCTGTTCCCATGGGCAGTGGTGCTTGACGACATCGGGCTGTTCGGATTTTTGGCCATGGCAATTTTCCTCGCCGTGCTGGTCGTGGGCTTTATCTACGAATGGCAAAAAGGCGCTCTGGAATGGGAATAAAGGCTCATCTATGTCGATAGAAGGTGTTCTTCAGGAAGGTTGGGCAACAGCGCGATTGGACGACCTGATTAACTGGGCGCGTACCGGATCAATGTGGCCAATGACATTCGGCCTCGCCTGCTGTGCCATAGAAATGATGCAGGCTGGTGCTGCGCGTTACGATCTGGATCGTTTCGGCATGGTATTCAGACCCAGCCCAAGACAATCCGACGTTATGATTGTCGCCGGTACCCTGACGAACAAAATGGCCCCTGCATTACGCAAGGTTTATGACCAGATGGCAGAGCCGCGCTGGGTTATCTCCATGGGCTCATGTGCCAATGGAGGCGGCTATTATCATTACTCCTACGCAGTTGTTCGTGGCTGTGATCGAATCGTGCCGGTCGATGTCTATGTGCCCGGCTGCCCCCCGACTGCCGAAGCGCTTATCTACGGTATTTTGCAACTCCAGAAAAAGATCAAGCGTACCAATACTATCGCTCGCAAGGAAAGCTCCCACACCATCGTCCGGAGTCAAGCCTGAATCATGGCGAATTCCGAACAACTCGCAGAGCGGGTTAAGGCGTGTTGCGGAGATTCCATCACGAGTCTGACCATCGCTCATGGTGAAGTAACCATCGAAGTCGATCCGGCTGACGTAGTTGCTGTTCTGACGGAGTTGCGCGATGACACGCAGACCCGCTTTGAAGAGCTCATCGATCTTTGTGGTGTTGATTACACAACCTACGGTATTGAATCGTCGGCTGAAGATGAGTTGCAGAGCATGGGCCCACCGCATCTTGCGGTGGTTTATCACCTGCTATCGCTGACTCACAATCATCGCCTGCGGGTCCGTGTGCTTCTGGATCCCGAGCATCCGTTACTCGCATCTATCGTTGATGTGTGGCCGTGTGCAGACTGGTTCGAGCGCGAGGCATTTGATTTATACGGAATGATCTTTCAGGGACACCCCGATCTGCGTCGGTTATTAACTGACTACGGATTTATCGGTCACCCATTCCGTAAGGATTTTCCGATCTCCGGACATGTTGAAATGCGTTACGACGATGAACGAAAACGGGTTGTTTACGAACCGGTTTCCATTCCACCGCGGGTACTGGTGCCGAAGGTGATTCGCACGGAGGGCTACGGTGACTGAAATACGCAATTACACCATGAACTTCGGACCGCAGCATCCGGCTGCGCATGGAGTTTTACGTGTCGTCATGGAAATGGACGGTGAAGTAATTGAGCGTGTAGATCCTCACATCGGGTTGTTACACAGGGCAACGGAGAAGCTCGCCGAGACAAAGCCGTTTAGCCAGAGTATCGGTTACATGGATCGTCTCGACTACATGTCGATGATGTGTAACGAACATGCTTATGTGCGTGCGATCGAGAAGCTTCTTGATATCGAGGCGCCGGAGCGCGCCCAATATATCCGTGTCATGTTCGATGAAATAACGCGGATATTAAATCATCTTTTATGGCTTGGAACCCACGGACTGGACGTTGGGGCGATGACGGTGTTTCTTTACACCTTTCGCGAACGTGAAGACCTCATGGATTGTTATGAGGCGGTGTCAGGCACACGCATGCATGCTACCTATTATCGTCCTGGTGGCGTCTATCGGGACTTGCCCGACAGCATGCCGAAGTACGAACCATCAAAATGGCACAACGATAAGGAAACTGCCCGCCGAAACGAGTCACGGCAGGGCTCTCTCCTTGATTTTATTGAGGCATTTACCGATCGTTTTCCTGCCTGTGTGGATGACTACGAAACACTGCTTACCGATAACCGAATCTGGAAACAGCGACTCGTCGATATCGGCATAGTGACAGCAGAGCGGGCGAAGCAGCGTGGTTTCACCGGGCCTATGTTAAGAGGCTCAGGCGTTGCATGGGATTTGCGCAAGAAGCAACCCTATGCGGTATATGACAGAATGGATTTTGATATTCCGATCGGAACAACTGGCGACAGTTATGATCGCTATCTGGTTCGTGTTGAGGAAATGCGTCAGTCGAATCGGATTATTCGACAATGTATTGATTGGCTTCGTAAGAATAACGGTTCGGTGATGCTCGAGAATTACAAGGTCGTACCGCCAGATCGTGAAACGATGAAACGCGACATGGAATCGCTTATTCATCACTTTAAATTGTTCACTGAAGGATATTGTGTTCCGGAAGGGGAAACCTACTCGGCAGTTGAAGCACCGAAGGGTGAATTTGGTATTTACATGATTTCCGATGGCGCCAACAAACCCTACCGGGTCAAAATTCGTGCACCGGGTTTCACGCATTTGTCTGCACTCGATGAGATGACACGCGGCCATATGCTTGCCGACATGGTTGCCATAATTGGAACAATGGATGTCGTCTTCGGCGAGATCGATCGGTAATTGGGATAACGCGATGCTGTCTGAAAAAGTCGTCGAAAAAATCCGCAAGGAAACTGAAAAATACCCAACCGCTCGGGCGGCAATAAAGTCAGCGCTTCGTTATGCCCAGGAAGAACACGGCTGGGTAACTGATACGGTTGTAAACGATGTCGCTGAAGTGCTGAAGCTTGAAAAAATTCAGGTACAGGAAGTTGCGACCTTCTACGACCTGTTTTATACCCAACCGGTGGGTCGACATCAGCTCCGGATCTGTACCAACATTTCATGCATGCTGCGTGATAGCGACTCGATAATCGATCACCTGAAGCAGCGTCTGGGTGTCGGGCCAGGTGAGACAACTGGTGATGGGCGATTTACGATATTCGAAGTGGAGTGTCTTGGAGCCTGCGGTGGTGCGCCGATGATGATGGTGGGCAATCAATACTACGAAAACCTGGATGTTGAACGAGTCGACCAGATCCTTTCTGAACTGGAGCGCGGTGATGAGTGAGTACAGGGTGTGTTTGCCCGCCGACGATCTTGCCGACCCATGGACTCTGGCGGCTTACGAGAGTACGGGTGGTTATACCGTATGGCGAAAGATCCTGAAAGAAGGCGGGTCTGCCGAAGAAATTTTTGAAACCCTGAAAGCATCAGGACTTCGTGGCCGCGGCGGTGCGGGATTTCCCACAGGTTTGAAGCTCAGTTTCATGCCGCGCAAAGCACCCGGACAAAAGTACCTCGTCTGTAATTCTGATGAGAGTGAGCCTGGTACCTTCAAGGATCGCGATATTTTGCGGTATAACCCGCATCAGTTGATCGAAGGAATGGCAATTGCCAGTTATGCCATTGGTGCCAGCGTAGGCTACAACTACATCCGCGGTGAATATTACGAACCTTGGGAACGATTCGAAGCCGCTCTCAAGGAAGCCTACGAAGCGGGTCTTCTGGGTCGCGATATCATGGGCTCGGGTATTGATTTCGATTTACACAGTACCCGTGGCGCCGGGGCCTATATATGCGGTGAAGAAACGGCCTTGCTCGAATCCCTTGAGGGGAAGAAAGGTCAGCCGCGATTCAAGCCGCCTTTCCCGGCCCAAGTGGGCGCATTCGGTCGACCAACTACTGTTAACAACACCGAAAGCCTGGCTTCGATCCCACCGATTTTACGCAATGGGGCACAATGGTTTGCCGACCTTGGTGTCGAGAAGAGTGGTGGCACAAAAATTTTCTCAGTGTCCGGGCATGTCAATAAGCCCGGCAACTTTGAGGTCCGGCTAGGCACGCCTTTCACAGAACTTCTCAACATGGCCGGCGGTGTTCGCCATGGTCATACTCTCAAGGCAGTTATCCCGGGTGGATCATCGGTACCGGTATTACCGGCAGAGATAATCAACGACTGCACCATGGACTACGATTCACTGCAAAAAGCAGGTTCAGCGCTTGGCGCGGGTTCTGTGATTGTCATGGATGAGACCACATGCATGGTGCGCGCGCTGGAAAGAATTTCCTACTTTTATTACGCCGAATCGTGTGGCCAGTGCACGCCATGTCGGGAAGGCACCGGGTGGTTATACCGGGTGATCAATCGAATCCGTACCGGGCGTGGCCGCATGCAGGATCTCGATCTGTTGGTAGATATGGCAAATCGAATCGAAGGACGTACCATATGCGCGCTTGGCGATGCGGCGGCCTGGCCGGTGCAAAGCTTCATGAAGCACTACCGGCATGAATTCGAAGCGATGATCAAGAGTGCAAAGGCGGCTTAGGCGACGACAAAAGAAATGGCGAAGATTGAAATAGACGGCAAGAGCCTCGAGGTCGACGACGGCATCATGGTTATCCAGGCGGCTGACCAGGCGGGAATTTATATCCCGAGGTTCTGCTACCACGAAAAACTCAGCGTGGCCGCCAATTGTCGGATGTGCATGGTGGATATCGAAAAGGCGCCGAAGGCTCTGCCGGCCTGTGCGACGCCGGTCACTGATGGCATGGTGGTTCGTACCCACTCTGAGCGTGCCGTGGATGCGCAAAAGGGCACCATGGAATTCCTGCTGATCAATCATCCGCTGGATTGCCCGATATGCGATCAGGGTGGCGAGTGTCCACTCCAGGATCAAGCACTTGGTTACGGCGCTGATGTATCGCGTTTTACTGAAAAGAAGCGGGTGGTCGAGGACAAGGACATCGGCCCGTTAATTCAGACAGCGATGACACGCTGCATTCACTGTACACGCTGTGTTCGATTCGGCCAGGAGATTGCCGGCATCATGGAGCTTGGTGCAGTGGGTCGGGGTGAACATATGGAAATTGCCACCTACGTTGGTAAGACTGTGGATTCCGAATTATCCGGGAACATGATCGACTTGTGCCCCGTGGGAGCACTGACATCGAAACCTTACCGCTACTCGGCGCGTGTATGGGAATTGAAAAGTCATTCGGCAATCAGTCCCCATGATTGCATTGGCGCCAACATGCACATTCAAACCTTGAGGAATGTCGTCAAAAGGGTGCTGCCTCGTGACAATGAGGCAGTCAACCAGTGTTGGCTGGCTGACCGGGATCGCTTTAGTTATGACTCCGTGAATTCAGAGGAACGGCTCGTCTCGCCCTTATTGAAGTCAACCGATCACTATGAGGTGACTGACTGGAAAGTTGCCCTTGATCGTGTTGCCCGTGAACTTCGCAAGGTTATCTCGGAGCATGGTGCTGATGCCGTTGGTGGCTTGATCAGCCCGACCTGTTCAAGCGAGGAACACTTCCTGTTCCAGAAGCTGCTGCGTTCACTTGGCTGCGGGAATATTGACCATCGACTGAAACAAAGAGATTTCAGTGATGATCCTGATGCGGCGTTATATCCCGGAAGTCAAATTCCGCTTGAAGCTGTCGACTCGCTTGAATCGATATTTCTGGTGGGGTCGAATGTGCGCAAGGAACAGCCATTGTTAGGTCTTCGCATTCGTTCCGCCAATCGTGTCGGAGCGAATGTTTATGCCTTGAATTCACTCGACTACGATTTCAATTTTACACTTGAAGAGAAGTCGATCGTTCCACCAGTCGAGATGCCCGGCGCACTGGCGCGGGTTGCTTCGGTGTTGGCATCGGAGCAGGGTGTGGCGATTCCGGCATCAGTGTCGGCCTGGGCAAATACCGTTGCGCTCCGACCCGAATTCGACATGATTGCTCGCGGCCTGCTGAAAAATCCCGATAAAGCGGGAATTGTTCTCGGTGATTCTGCAGCACTCAATCCGCGTGCTTCAGTTCTACGTGGAATTGCCAACTGGATTCACGAAAATTTTGGTATTGGTCGTATCGATCTTGCGCAAGGTAATTCAGCCGGCGCATGGCTTGCAGGTAGCGTTCCACATCGCGGTACTCGAGGTGGAGTTGCGCAAGTAACCGGAATCAATGCGCTTGAGATGATTGAATCTCCACGCAGAGCATATGTTTTATACGGTATTGATGCGGACGTCGATGTGATCGAAGGAACACGTCTCACTGCAGCATTGGCTGGGGCAGATTTCGTTGTATCGTTGTCGGCATTTAAAAACGACACGATGAATAAAGCCGATGTCGCGCTGCCAATTTGTCCGTTTACAGAATCCTCGGGAACATATGTCAATCTCGAGGGTCGTGCCCAGCTAAGTAATGCTGCAGTCCCTCCCTTGGGTGAAGCTCGTCCCGGGTGGAAAGTCCTGCGGGTTCTCGGCAACCATCTGGGTGTCGAAGGTTTTGACTATATCGATATTGATGATGTTCGTTCGGAACTGTCGTTCAGGGACATTGAAGACGCCCCGTTGTTTCAGTCGCATACGATAGTCGAACCGGATGAATCCGATCGTGTAGGTAGCGGTACGGCCTTTCAACGAATAGTTGACGTACCACCGTATCGAATCGATTCATATGTCAGGCGTGCGCCATCCCTACAGGCGACAAACGATAATCCGATCAAGCCGTTCGTATCGATGAATCCAAAGCAGTTCAGTGAGTTTGGTCTTCGCAATGGCATCACAATGAATGTCGTCGCTGAGGATGGAAATGGTGTCACGCTAGAAGTCCGCGCCGATGCCCGGGTACCCGAGAATTGCGTCTATGTCCCATACGGCTATATTGAGAGCATACCGCTGGGTGGTGCTCGACAGGTTGCGGTGGAGGAGGTTTAAATGGACTTTCTCACGGATATCTGGATGTGGTTTCCTGAGGTCTTGCGGGTATTGGTGGTCAATGGCTTGTTGATCGTTGCCATTGTCATACCGCTGATGCTTGCGGTTGCATATTTCACATTCGCAGAACGCAAGATTATCGGTTACATGCAGGTTCGTGTTGGACCCAATCGGGTAGGCCCTCGAGGTTGGTTGCAACCGATTGCCGATGCCGTCAAGTTGATGTTCAAGGAGATCATCGTACCGAGTCGCGCCAACCGGTATTTGTTCCGTATCGCGCCGTTGCTCGCATTGGGCCCGGCACTGGCTGCTTGGGCTGTCATGCCGTTCACCGATAAATGGGTGCTCGCGAATATAGATGCCAGCCTGTTGTATGTTCTGGCGATGACTTCGATGGGTGTTTACGGCGTCATCATTGCCGGTTGGGCATCCAATTCGAAATATGCTTTTCTCGGAGCCATGCGTTCGGCTGCGCAGATCGTCGCTTATGAGATTGCCATGGGATTCGCACTTGTTGGCGTGTTGATGGTAGCTGGTAGTCTTAATCTTCATCAGATTGTTACGGCTCAGGCCGGTGGCATACAGCAATGGTATTTTTTGCCGCTGTTTCCTCTGTTTATTGTCTACTTTATATCTGGGGTGGCGGAGACCAATCGAGCACCGTTCGATGTGGCCGAGGGTGAGTCGGAAATTGTTGCCGGGTTTCACGTCGAGTACTCAGGCATGGCTTTTGCTATATTTTTCCTAGCCGAATATGCCAACATGATTCTTATCGCGGCGCTAACGGTTACCCTGTTTCTGGGCGGCTGGATGCCGCCGTTTGATGTCGTGCCATTTACCCTGGTGCCATCGATTGTCTGGTTCTGTGTCAAGGTTACGATGGTTGCGTTCTTTTTCCTGTGGTTTCGAGCGACATTTCCTCGTTACCGTTACGACCAGATCATGCGCCTCGGATGGAAGGTGTTTATTCCAGTGACACTGGTGTGGATTACGGTAATCGGTGTATTCCGATTTTTCACTCCCTACGGACACTGGTTCCAGTAATTATGGTGTTTGAATGAACGCTCTCACAAAATTCTTGAAGGATTATTCGCTGATTGAGCTTCTCAAGGGTATGCGTGTTACCGGTGGCAACCTTTTTGCGAAGAAAATCACGGTTTATTATCCTGAGGAAAAAACGCCAAAGTCGCCGCGATTCAGAGGGCTGCATGCTCTGCGACGATATCCGAACGGCGAAGAGCGCTGCATCGCTTGCAAACTTTGCGAAGCAGTCTGCCCGGCATTGGCCATTACAATCGATTCCACAGAACGAGAAGACGGTACGCGCCGTACGACCCGTTACGACATCGACCTGTTTAAATGCATTTACTGTGGGTTTTGCGAAGAAGCCTGCCCGGTTGACTCCATAGTGCTCACTGATATTCACGAGTTCCATTTTGAAGAAGCCGGCAAGCATGTAATCGACAAGTCTCATCTGCTTGAGCTTGGCGATCAATACGAGCAACAAATAGCACAGGCGCGGCGCGAAGATGCGCCTTATCGCTGACTAACAGTTCAGGACATCATGACCGTTCTTGAAATCTCGTTTTATTTATTTTCCCTGATCCTTGTGGGATCGGCGACCATGGTTGTCACCGTCAAAAATCCGGTCAAGTCGGCATTATTCCTGGTCCTCGCGTTTTTCAGTGCGGCATGTATCTGGATGACGCTTGAAGCGGAGTTCCTGGCCATCGTACTGGTACTGGTTTATGTCGGCGCGGTCATGGTGCTGTTTCTATTCGTGGTGATGATGCTCGATATCGATGTTGCACGTATGCGCGAAGGCTTTGCCCGATATCTGCCGGTAGGTATAGTCGTCGCTCTGGTGTTGGTGATTGAGCTTGTACTGGTACTCAGTGGCAAATTTTTCTCTCTCGATGCGATGCCACGACCTGCAGGTCATATGGCGGATTACAGTAATACGGCAGAACTCGGCAAACTGCTCTATACGGATTATGTTTTTGCCTTCGAGATTGCCGGTCTGGTGTTGCTGGTAGCCATTGTCGCGGCGATATCACTCACCTTACGTCGGCGTCCCGTCACAAAGTATCAATCACCATCGCAGCAAGTACGGGTTACCAAGGCGGATCGGCTGCGTATTATTTCTGATGCGCAGACAGAATCCGAGCGGCAGGAGGATGCACAATGATACCGCTGAGTAACTACTTGATCCTCGGCGCCATACTGTTTGCCATTAGTGTCGTCGGAATATTCCTAAATCGCAAAAATCTTGTGGTCATCCTGATGTCCATCGAATTACTGTTGCTGGCAGCCAACATGAACTTTGTCGCGTTCTCGCATTATCTTGGAGATGCTGCAGGTCAGGTATTCGTGTTTTTCATTCTTACGGTCGCCGCCGCTGAATCTGCTATCGGGCTGGCGATATTGATTATCGTATTCCGCAACAGGATGTCCATCAATGTTGAAGACCTTGACGAGTTGAAGGGCTGATGGAAGCAATCTATTTATCAATCCCTTTGGTCTGTTTGTTTGCGGCTATCGTTGCCGGTTTGTTCGGTACGCACATTGGTCGACGTGGCGCGCACACTATCACCATACTGGGTGTAGGCATTGCCTGTTTGTTGTCGATATATGTTTTTGTCGATGTGCGTAATGGCGGAATATTTAACGGGGCCGTTTACACCTGGCTTGTGAGTGACGGCGTGCCGTTTGAAATCGGCTTTCTGATCGACCAGCTATCGGCAACCATGATGGTGGTTGTAACGTTTGTATCGTTGATGGTGCATATCTATACCATTGGGTATATGCACGAAGATCCTGGCTATCAGCGATTTTTCAGCTACATTTCGTTGTTCACGTTCGCCATGCTGATGTTGGTGATGTCCAACAACTTCCTGCAACTATTTTTCGGTTGGGAGGCTGTTGGCCTCGTGTCCTACCTTTTAATCGGGTTCTGGTACGAGCGTGAGACCGCAATTTTTGCAAACATGAAAGCTTTTCTGGTAAATCGTGTGGGCGATTTCGGCTTTTTACTCGGTATTGCCGCTGTTCTGTTCGTGTTTGGAACCCTGGATTATGCGGCGGTATTTTCAACCGCCCCAGGGGCTGCCGACATGACGGTAATGGATCCGTTTGGTAACGAATGGCATTGGATGACGATTATCTGCCTGTTGTTGTTCGTTGGCGCAATGGGTAAATCTGCTCAGGTCCCTCTGCATGTGTGGCTGCCGGATTCCATGGAAGGCCCAACGCCCATATCGGCCCTGATTCACGCAGCCACCATGGTTACCGCCGGCATATTTATGGTCGCGCGTATGTCGCCGCTTTTTGAGCTTTCGGAAACTGCACTTTCCGTGGTTCTTGTGATTGGCGCTATCACAGCTTTTTTCATGGCGCTCATCGGTCTTGTGCAAAACGACATCAAGCGGGTGGTTGCCTATTCAACGCTTTCGCAGTTGGGTTACATGACCGTTGCGCTGGGCGCTTCGGCGTATAGCGTAGCGATTTTCCACCTTGGCACTCATGCGTTTTTCAAGGCGCTGCTGTTCTTGGGGGCTGGTTCCGTCATCATCGCCATGCACCATGAGCAGGATATGCGCAAAATGGGCGGATTAAGAAAGTATATGCCGATTACCTACTTAACGGCTTTGATCGGTTCCCTGGCGTTGGCTGGTATTCCCCCATTTGCTGGATTTTTCTCCAAAGATGCCATCATCGAGGCAGTCCATCATTCCAATTTGCCCGGTGCCGGCCTCGCTTACTACGCAGTGCTCAGTGGTGTTGTGATCACTGCTTTTTACTCATTCCGATTGCTGTTTTTAGTCTTTCACGGCAAGGAGCGCATGGACGAACATACTCGTGCACATCTTCATGAGTCGCCTCGCGTCGTTACCGTACCATTAGTGTTGTTGGCTATTCCCTCGATTATTGCCGGTTGGTTGTTTGTTGAGCCGATGTTGTTTGGTGAATATTTTGGCAGTTCGATTTTTGTAAACCCCGAACACGATACTGTCAGCGCAATTGCCGAATCGATGGATGGTCATGTCAGTGCTTGGGCAATGATGTCCCATGCGCCCCATAGTTTGCCTTTTTGGCTTGCGGTCAGTGGAATCGCGTTGGCATATTTGTTTTATATGGTCGCACCGGGTTTGCCAGGCCTGTTCGCATCGACTTTCGGTTTTATCTATAACATGCTGGTCAAAAAATACGGTATCGACGAACTCTACCAGGCAGTATTCGCCAAGGGCAGCCTGTTGCTGGGGCGGGCCTTCTGGAAGATTGGCGACATTGCAATTATTGACGGGCTGTTTGTCAACGGCAGCGCTCGGCTGGTGGGGTGGTGTTCATCGATTGCACGTACAGTACAAACCGGTTTCGTTTATCACTATGCATTTGCCATGATCGTTGGGTTGCTTTCCCTGATGTCCTGGTATCTATGGTCCTAATGTATCAGGAGCTTAACGTTGGGCTTTTTTGAGCAACATATTCTTTCCATCCTGATATGGCTGCCGGTAGTCGGCGGCCTGCTGGTACTGGCTACCGGCGATGATCGTGGTGCCGATATAGCCCGTAAGATCGGCATCGGGTTTTCTCTTGCGACTTTTGTTGCCAGCATACCCTTGTATATCGGTTTTAATTCCTCCACCAGCGATATGCAGTTCATTGAGCATGCATCGTGGATTGATCGCTACAACATTGAGTATTTTCTCGGCATCGATGGTATTTCCCTGCCGCTGATACTGCTGACGACGTTTCTGACGGTTATCGTCATGTTTGCTGCACTGAGCTCCGTGCGTGAAAGGGTAGCGCAATATGTCGCTGCTTTCCTCATCATGGAAGGCTTGATGGTTGGCGTATTCAGTGCATTGGATTCGATACTCTTTTATGTTTTCTGGGAGGCAATGCTGATTCCCATGTACCTCATTATTGGTATATGGGGCGGTACCAACAGAGTCTACGCCAGCATCAAGTTTTTTCTTTATACCCTGCTGGGCTCACTACTGATGCTGGTGTCGTTCATCTACCTGTACAACGTAACGGGCGGCAGTTTCAGTATTCAAAGTTTCCATGATGTACCACTGGGGATGACTGCCCAGACTTTGATTTTCATCGCATTCTTCTCTGCATTCGCAGTGAAGATTCCGATGTTTCCAGTACACACCTGGCTGCCGGATGCGCACGTTGAAGCACCAACTGGTGGGTCAGTTATTCTGGCTGCGATCATGCTCAAGATGGGCGGCTACGGATTCTTAAGATTCTCTTTGCCTGTCACGCCGGATGCATCGGCCAATCTGGCGGGATTCATGATTGCATTGTCTTTGATTGCAGTGGTGTATATCGCCTTGGTTGCACTGGTGCAATTTGACATGAAGAAACTCATTGCCTATTCATCGATTTCCCACATGGGTTTTGTAACGCTCGGAATATTCCTGTTTACTGTGCGTGGTATCGAAGGTGCCATGGTACAAATGATCTCTCATGGGTTTATTTCAGGCGCGCTGTTTCTGTGTGTCGGTGTTCTGTATGACCGACTGCATTCAAGGGAAATTGCGACTTATGGTGGTGTGGTTAAATCCATGCCGATGTTTGCCGCCTTCGCGGTACTGTTTGCAATGGCCAATGCCGGACTGCCCGGTACATCTGCTTTTGTCGGCGAATTCCTGGTGATCATGGCCTCTTTTGATGTTAATGCCTGGTACGCGGCGGTCGCTGCGATAACCCTGATACTAGGTGCAGCGTACACATTGTGGATGGTGAAGCGGGTTATTTTTGGCAAGATAACCAATGCGGCGGTCGCGGATCTTAAAGATCTCAACTCGCCCGAATTTTTGATTCTTGCACTACTTGCCCTGGCAGTACTCGCTTTTGGAATCTGGCCCGATCCACTGATTAATGTGATGCAGGCATCGATCGATAACCTTACCGTGCTTGCGACCAGGAGTAAGCTCTAAATGAATGCCTCCGTGCAGTTTTTGCCGGTACTCCCGGAAATTGTCGTCGCCTTGATGGCTTGCGCGGTACTTGTTGTCGATCTGTTTCTTGATGATGATCGACGTCAGATAAGTTACCTGATGTGCATTGCCACCTTCATCGTCACGCTTGTTCTACTGATTAAATCTGTTGGCGGTGAACCGCAGGTCATTTTTAACGGTGCGATAGTAATTGATGATCTGTCCGCCATCATCAAGATAGGCGTGGTGTTATCTGCATTGTTGCTGTTTGTTTATGGCCGCCAGTACAATCTTGATCGCAACCTGTTTAAAGGGGAGTGGTTTGTATTGGTAATGCTGGGTGTTGTCGGCATGATGGTGCTGGCATCTGCTAATCATCTGGTCACGTTGTACATGGGCCTCGAGCTTTTGTCATTGTGTCTGTATGCCATGATCGCTATGCGTCGCGATTCGAGTGTTGCAGCCGAGGCGGCAATGAAGTATTTCGTATTGGGTGCGCTTGCATCGGGTATCCTGCTTTATGGCATGTCGCTGATCTATGGCCTTACAGGATCACTGGAATTCAGGGCTATTGCCGAGTCCATACAACAGATGGATTCGAACGCTTTGCCGCTCACTCTCGGGCTGATATTTATAGTTGTCGGGTTAGCGTTCAAGCTCGGTGCAGTTCCCTTTCATATGTGGGTTCCGGATGTTTATGATGGTGCGCCCATATCCGCAACAATTTTTATCGGTACCGCACCCAAACTAGCCGCCTTCGCCATGATGGCGCGACTTTTGGTATCAGGTTTTGGCGATCTTCATGACGACTGGGGTGACATGCTGCTGGTAATTGCTATCCTCTCCGTTGCCGTGGGAAATATCGTCGCTATTGCGCAGACGAATATCAAGCGCATGTTGGCATACTCGACCATATCGCATATGGGTTTCTTCCTGTTCGGTATACTCGCCGGTACCGAGCAAGGCTACGGCGCATCTCTCTTTTACGTGTTGATTTATACCACTATGAGCCTGGGTGCCTTCGGTGTTCTACTGGTTTTGTCCACCAAGGGATTCGAAGCTGAAAACCTCGATGATCTTGCAGGCCTCAATGCCACACATCCAGGCCTTGCCCTGTTAATGATGTTGATGATGTTCTCCATGGCCGGTGTCCCTCCAACCGTAGGCTTTTACGCCAAGCTGTCAGTTATTCAGGCTCTGTTGTCCGTTAATCATATTACTGTCGCTGTCATTGCTGTATTACTGGCCGTAGTCGGTGCCTTCTATTATCTGCGGGTGATCAAGATCATGTATTTCGATTCTCCGCCTGAAAGTCGCGACTTGATACCGCAACGAATGGCGGTTGGGTTATTGAGTGTGAATGCATTGTCTGTGATTGGTATCATGCCGTTTGCCGGGTATCTGATCGATTTGTGTCAACGCGCGGTCACCACTCTTCCGTAGCCATTCGGGTCTTTTAAAGCCCCGAACCCCCTCCAGTTTTGTGTTAAAATCAGCAGGTTATTAACCCGCCTTTTCAGCGATTCAAATCGTGCTGGGCGATGCGTTGGATAATCCAACGATTTCGTCTTCAGCCACCTCTGATAACACAGTCAATGGTGTGCTGGACGGCCTGAAACTTTCCGGAAATACGCATTCTATGTCCGAGTTTGCAAAAGAGATGATTCCTGCCAATCTCGAGCAGGAGATGCGTCAATCGTATCTTGATTACGCCATGAGCGTAATCGTTGGACGAGCGCTGCCAGATGTGAGTGATGGTTTGAAACCGGTGCATCGCCGGGTGCTCTATGCGATGTCCGAGCTGAATAACGACTGGAACAAACCCTACAAAAAATCCGCACGAATTGTCGGTGACGTAATTGGTAAATATCACCCCCATGGCGATACGGCGGTCTACGACACCATTGTTCGAATGGCACAGTCATTCTCGTTGAGGTATCCGTTGATAGACGGGCAGGGCAACTTCGGTTCCATTGATGGCGACTCACCTGCCGCAATGCGCTACACCGAAATTCGATTGTCGCGAATTGCTCACGAACTGCTTTCCGATATCGATAAAGAAACAGTCGATTTTGGCCTGAACTACGATGAATCCGAGACCCAGCCACTGGTTCTGCCAACCCGTGTGCCGAATCTTCTGGTTAACGGCTCATCGGGAATCGCGGTCGGTATGGCCACCAACATTCCGCCTCATAACCTTACTGAAGTGGTGGCTGCCTGTCTGGCGTTACTTGACGATTCTTCACTTGAGGTTGCCGACCTGATGCAACACATCAAGGGGCCGGACTTTCCTACGTGGGGAATTATTAACGGTAGCAGGGGTATCCGTGAGGCCTACCACACGGGTCGTGGACGGATACATGTGCGCGCCAAGGTGGAAATTGAGACCGACGAGAAGACTGATCGAAATCAGATTATTGTCCATGAATTGCCGTACCAGGTGAACAAGGCACGGCTGATGGAAAAAATTGCCGAGTTGGTCAAGAACAAACGACTTGAGGGTATATCCGGCCTGCGCGACGAATCCGATAAATCCGGCATGCGTATGGTCATCCAGTTAAAACGTGGTGAGCTACCGGATGTCGTGCTGAATAATCTTTACCAGCAAACCCAGCTTCAGACTGTATTCGGTATCAATATGGTTGCGCTGGAGAATAACCAGCCACGACTGTTTGGCCTGAAGGACATGTTGAGCGCATTCCTCAAGCATCGTCGCGAGGTGGTTACCCGGCGTACGCTGTTCGAACTGCGAAAAGCCAGAGCGCGCGCGCATATTCTTGAAGGCCTGGCCATCGCGCTTGCCAATATTGATCCAATAATCGAACTGATCAAGCGCTCGCCGAGTCCTGCCGAAGCAAAGGAGCAACTCGTCGCCACACAATGGCCGGCGGGTCTTGTGGTTGAAATGCTCAGTCGTGCCGATGATATCGAATCGCGTCCCGACGATCTGGAACCTGGCTTCGGTCTTGATGCCGATCTGTATCGGCTCTCTCCAATTCAGGCGCAGGCAATCCTCGATTTGAGGCTGCATCGATTGACAGGTCTCGAGCAGGAAAAAATTCTCAAGGAATACAGCGACATCCTCGAGAGAATTCGTGATCTGATAGATATATTGGAAAACCCTGATCGCCTGCGTGAGGTCATTCGCGAAGAACTTACTGAAATCAGTGACAACTACGGTGATGATCGACGCACAGAGATTCGCGAGACATACGAAGATCTCACCGACGAAGATTTGATTGCCCGCGAGGAAATGGTGGTGACAATTTCGCATCTCGGTTATGCGAAATCGCAGCCACTTTCAGAATATCGGGCTCAACGTCGTGGCGGTCGGGGCAAGATGGCGACCCAGACGCGTAGTGAGGATTTTGTCGAACGAATGATAGTGGCTAACAGTCATGACACCTTACTGTGCTTTTCCAATCTCGGCAAAGTCTACTGGCTTAAGGTTTATCAGATACCGCAAGCAGGGCGTTCTGCACGAGGTCGTCCACTGGTCAATATGTTGCCGCTTGCTGAAAACGAGAAGATATCTACAACCCTGGCGTTGAGCGAGTATCCCGAGGGCTATCACATTGTGATGGCTACGGCGGGTGGCACAATCAAGAAAAGTTCACTGGCAAGCTACAGTCGGCAACGATCCAACGGGCTCATTGCCATTGATCTTAAGGATGGCGATGAACTGGTTGGTGTTGAATTAACGCAAGGTGTCGATGACATCATGTTGTTCTCCAGCGCTGGCAAGGCAGTACGTTTCAATGAAACCGGTGTGCGCGAAATGGGGCGGGTTTCCCAGGGGGTTCGGGGAATTCGTTTAGGCAGCGATCAACATGTTATTTCAATGGTGGTGCTTGAATCAGGTGATGCAGAAGGCCATGTCCTGATTGGTACCGAGAATGGTTACGGGAAACGTACACCGGTTGTAGATTTTCCCCTGCATAATCGTGGCGGCCAGGGAGTAATCGCTATTCAGACCAGTGGTCGTAATGGCGCAGTTGTCGGTGCACTGAAAATCGGCAGCGAAGATGAGATCATGTTGATATCAAATGCCGGGACACTGATCCGCACCCGTGTGTCAGAGGTGTCGGTGCTGAGTCGAAATACTCAAGGCGTTCGACTCATCAATATGAGTGGCGATGAGAAATTGATCAGCATCAACCGTGTTGATGAAGGTCAAAGTGATGACTCGGCAGAGGATTCGAATGAAGACAGCGACGATACCCGGGTCGAAGGTTCGAATGGCAATGAACGAATCGAAAACGATGCAAATAGCCGAACTCCTGACGCTAATGCCGATGATGATGTCAGTACTGACGGAAGTGATAGTGAAGATCACGATAATGATGACACGAGTAATCGCTGATCGTTTGTAAAGATTGAAATACAATAACCATATGGAAATGGTTTTGTAGAAACAACGGAACAATTTGCCTGCCGCGGCTGACGTTACTCTGTGAATGGGTTAATGTCTGGCATCAAGTACTACAATTCACAGGTAGCGAATTATCGATAGTTCGTCGCTTGTTCGAGCGGGTGATTTTTGATTGAGTACTTTTCAAAACGCCTAAACGATTAACTGGATAAGCTATCACAATTCTCGTCACAGCCCAGGCCAAGGGTAATGATTCGTGATGAACGGGAATTATTACCCAATAAAGCGAACAGCAGCCGTACTTCATCGCTATTCTTATCGACGACTAAATATTAACCTGGCACTCTGGCTAATTAATACCTCCATCACCGACAGCCAGTTCGATTACATGTCCAAAAAAATTTAATCATGAGCAAAACGATCCGAAATATCCTTGTTTACAATTCAATATCAGACAAGGGCCTTGATCGGTTTCCGGTTGATACATATGTCCTTCATGATGACCATGCAGATCCGGACGTCATACTTCTAAGATCACATGATCTCCATGGTATAAATCCTGGTCCGTCTCTTAAAGCCGTTGGTCGAGCAGGTGCTGGCGTTAACAATGTTCCTGTCGGGATATTCTCTGACCAGGGAATTCCTGTTTTCAATACACCCGGTGCAAATGCCAATGCAGTGAAGGAGTTGGTGGTTGGTGGTTTACTGCAGTCCTGTCGAAATCTGAACGAGGCATGGCAATACACTCGTCAGCTTACGGGTAGTGCACAGGAATTCGAAAGTGAAGTCGAAGCCGCAAAGAAGCGTTTTGCCGGTATTGAATTACCCGGAAGATCGATCGGCATTATCGGACTCGGTGCAATTGGTCGTTCAGTTGCGGAAGTCTGCTTGATGTTGGGTATGGAAGTGATTGGTTACGATCCCATGCTGACAGTCGAAGGCGCCTGGTCACTGTCATCACGGGTACGTCGATCCCGGTCTGTTGCCGACTTGTTGGCACGCTCCGATTTTGTCACCTTTCATGTGCCTTTAAACGATAACACGCGCGGCATGTTGAACGAGGACACGATCCACTTGTTAAAACCCGGCAGTACGGTGCTTAACTTTGCTCGCAGTGAGATCGTAGAAGTCGATGCGATACTGAAAGCACTTGATAGTGGCAAAGCGGGTCGATTTATCAGCGATTTTCCACATCCGTCATTAATCACTCACGATAAGGTCATCACATTTCCACACCTTGGTGCATCGACTCGCGAAGCAGAAGAAAATTGTGCTGTGATGGCTGTCGATCAGGTGCGTGATTACCTTGAAAACGGCAATATCAGGAATTCGGTGAATTTTCCCGAGGTGGTCATGCCAAGAGGATCTCCGTACCGGCTGGTCATTGCCAATAGTAATGTGCCGAACATGCTGGGACAGATTTCAACGACAATGGCAGAATCCGGCCTCAATATACACGATATGATTAACCAGTCCAAAGGTCCGCTGGCATACACAATAGTCGATACGGATAGCCCGGTACCGAAGGATGTGGTCGATAAACTGGTGGCCATTGAAGGTGTCCTGAAAGCACGGACAATCTGAGTTACGAAATCAATTTCGTGATGGGGAAAACGAATGAATGATGACAACAGGCTGACAGAAATAAGAAAAGAGATTGATGTCATTGACGACCAGTTGGTTGGCTTGCTAAATCGGCGTGTAGCACTTGCGCGCAATGTTGGCGAGATTAAACATGCAGCCGGTCAACCGGTTGTATATCGCCCGGAACGTGAAGCGCAAATACTCGCTCGAATCAGCGATTTGAGCCCCGGCGATATTGGCGAACGTGAATTGCTGCATGTATTCCGGGAAATCATTTCTGCCTGTCGCGGTGCTGAAAGCCTTATCCGTGTGGCAGTACTGGGTCCGGAAGGAACCTATTCACAAGCGGCTGCGATCAAACACTTTGGCCATCAGATCGAAACCCCGCTGGCGGCATCAATAGAAGAAGTATTTCGCATGGTCGAGTCAGGCGATGCTGACTATGGCGCTGTGCCGGTTGAAAATTCCACCGAAGGTGGGGTCAGTAATACCCTGGACGCATTGATGAGCACGGCCGCGATGATTTGCGGTGAAATTAATTTGCCAATTCGACATTGTCTGCTGGCCGGTACCCAAATTCGTGGTGAGATTCACGAAATCCTGGCGCATGCCCAGGCGCTTGGACAATGTCGCCGGTGGCTGGCGGCGCACATGCCAGGAATTGAATTAAGACCTGTTGCAAGTAATGCCGAGGCGGCACAAATTGCGGCTCAGGATACAACCATTGCAGCAATCGCCGGGGAGCGAGTGGCGAACATGTACGGACTTGAGGTGCTTGAGCGTGGTATCCAGGACAACTCCGACAACACTACCCGTTTCCTGGTAATCGGCATGACCGCATCTGCATCGAGCGGCAATGACAAAACCAGTATCGTACTGTCTGCAAGAAATCGTCCCGGGGCATTATTCGACCTGCTCCAACCGCTTGCCCGACATGGAATTGATATGACGCGAATAGAATCGCGACCCGCACATAGCGGATTATGGGAGTACCTGTTTTATGTTGATTTCAATGGTCATCGGGACGACGATACAGCAGCGATTGCTTTAGCTGAACTGCAGGATAATGCGGCAATGTATAAATGGCTTGGCTCTTACCCGAAAGCGATCAGTTGATGGTGCGAATCCTGCCGGCCTGCCGAATTTTCCATCATCTGTTTCGTGCGTGTCCGTGACGAAGCTTTTAATCAAGGTTTTTCAGGTATGGTGCCAGCAGATCTCATGAGAATTGAAAAACTGGTTGTGATCGGCGTTGGGCTCATTGGCGGTTCACTCGCTTTGGCACTAAAACGGCGCGGTGTGGTTGGGGAGATCGTTGGTCTCGGACGTCGTGTCGAGACCCTTGAAGAGGCAGTTTCACTTGGTGTTATCGATCGTTTTGATACTGATCATTCAGCCGTACAGGGGGCTGACCTTATTTTCATGGGTGTACCGGTCGGGGCGATGGCGACACAGTTCGAGCGAATCGCCCCTTATATTAATGATCGCACAACGATTACCGATGGCGGCAGCACCAAACAGCACGTAATTGATGATGCACGGCAGATTCTTGCCGGTGGTGCATCACGATTCGTTCCCGGTCACCCTATTGCCGGTTCAGAACGTTCAGGCGTGGCTGCGGCTAATGCGGCATTATTTGATAAGCACACGGTTCTGCTCACGCCGTTGCCTGAAAATGATCCATCGATCATCGAGCAGGTGACCAGGATGTGGCAATACACAGGTGCCTGTGTAGAAACCATGGATCCAGTCAAACATGACAGGATTTTGGGCCTGACCAGCCACCTCCCTCATATCCTCGCCTATACCCTCGTCGATTTTATTGCGCGAGGTGACAATGCCGAACGCTGCTTCGATCTTGCCGCGGGTGGATTCTTTGATTTCACTCGTATCGCATCAAGTGATCCGATCATGTGGCGCGATATCACTGTAACCAACCGCGAGTCGTTGTCAGAATCCATTGGCGATTTTATCGAACGCCTCAGCGCGTTGAAGGAATTGGTGGATCAGGAACGCGCAGACGAAATCGAGTCGCTCTATCGGTTTGCTCGGGAGGCTCGAAATCGTCTGGTAGACAAGCGCAAGTCATAACATTGGGACAGACCACGATGGCGGAATCCTACAATATAGAATTCATTATTCAGCCCGGATCATCGCTGGGCGGCAGTATGATGGTTCCGGGTGATAAATCGATCAGTCACAGGACAGTCATGCTCGGTTCCATAGCCGATGGCCAAACTCGCGTTAGCGGACTCCTTGAAGGCGAAGACGTGATTGCAACGGTTTCTGCGATGCGCGCAATGGGGGTCGATATCGACGGACCTGCAAATGGCGAGATGACAATTGCAGGTGTCGGCATGCATGGCCTTTCCGCCCCACCGGCGCCGCTTGATTTCGGTAACTCGGGAACCGCAATGCGGTTGATGTGCGGGCTGCTTGCCGCGCAGTCGTTCGCCAGCGAGTTAAGTGGCGACGAATCGCTACTTGCCCGTCCGATGGAGCGTGTCGCCAGGCCACTTCGGGAAATGGGTGCGAATATTGAAACCAGTGCAGGGAAACCGCCGATCCTGATCCAGCCAGCGAGTGACGGTTTGCTGGCGAGCGTGCATCACCTCGAGGTCGCGAGTGCACAAGTAAAATCGGCACTGTTGCTCGCCGGACTGTATGCGCGTGGTGAAACTCGAGTGATTGAGCCGGCTATAACGCGGGACCACACCGAGCGCATGCTTAGAGCATTTGGCATACAAGTCCATGGTGGAGAAGACTGGGCTTCGGTCAGTGGTGATCAAAAGCTGATCGGAACCGATGTCGAGGTGCCAGGCGATCTTTCGTCAGCGTCTTTTTTTCTGGTCGGGGCGGCGATTAGTCCCGACACGGAATTAACCATATCAGATGTCGGAGTAAATCCGACTCGTACTGGAATCATTCGTATTCTCGAAGCAATGGGGGCGACGATTGACGAATCGAACCCGCGTGACATAGCCGGTGAACCGGTTGCGGATCTGACCGTTCACGGCGCACAACTGACTGGTATTGATATCCCGCCTTCATGGGTACCGCTTGCTATCGATGAGTTTCCAGCGGTGTGCATTGCTGCCGCTGCTGCATCCGGTACTACAGTGATCCGCGGCGCCGCTGAATTGCGAGTCAAGGAAAGTGACAGAATTGCCGCGATGACAGCCGGGTTGAGAAATTTGAACATTCATGTTGATGAATTCGACGATGGAATTGCAGTCACTGGTGGCATGATGAGTGGCGGCCAGATCGACAGCTTCGGTGATCATCGAATTGCCATGGCTTTTGCGATTGCCGGGATCATCGCCAGCGATACCATAAGAATCGCAAACTGCCGCAACGTAGCAACGTCTTTTCCAGGATTTGCCCAGATTGCTGCCGACGCAGGTCTTGATATCGAGGAGAGAATCAATGCCGGCGACTGATATCGTCACCGTCGCAATTGACGGGCCCAGTGGAACCGGTAAGGGTACGATCAGTAAGCGTCTCGCCGAGTGCCATGGCTGGGGGTATCTCGACAGTGGGGCGCTTTACAGGGTTTTTGCGATTTTAGCCGATGAAGAAGGCATTTTGCCGACAGATATCGACAAGTTAAATAATTTTGCTGCGACGCTGAATATCGACTTCAAGACTGATTCGGGCGGGTATCATGTATATGCCAACGGCCGGGACATGACACAGCTTATCCGTGAAGAAGGGGCAGGTACCATCGCGTCGAAATTTGCCGTCATTCCCGAGATTCGTGCGTTACTAATGGGTCTGCAACGGGATCAACGCCGGGCACCTGGTCTGGTTGCAGACGGCCGAGATATGGGCACTACGGTATTTCCTGATGCGTTGGTCAAGATATTTCTCGATGCACGCCCTGAAATACGCGCCGAGAGGCGCTATAAGCAGTTGAAGGAAAAGGGTTTCGATGGTAGTCTAGCGCGCCTTCGTGAGGAGATGGCAGAACGTGATGACAGGGACGCTAACCGGTCGGTATCACCGATGGTTATGGCAGTTGACGCGATTCGAGTGGATACCAGCGACATGTCGGTCGAAGAAGTGGTAGCGCGAGTCGAAGAGATCGTTAATGAGAGATTGGGCGCAAGTGGCGTAAATACTCCCAGGGAATAGTCGCATCACATAGAATTCCTGCTCCTGCAACGAAGGAATATTCGCCCCTGGACCTGAGTATCGTCCGGGTTTTCAATAACTTAACCCAAGCCGGCTTCTGTCGGTGTCGTCCCTCCCAATCATGTCTGAATCATTTGCTGAACTTTTTGAAGAAAGCCTGAAATCCTCCGTAATGCAGCTCGGTGAAGTCATCACCGGCGAAGTGGTGGATGCCAACAACGAATATGTCATTGTAAACGCCGGACTCAAGTCTGAAGCGGAAATCCCCGCGTCGCAGTTTAAAGATCTTAATGGTGAACTTACTGTAGCGATCGGCGACATGGTCGAGGTCGCGATCGAAGCGTTGGAAGACGGCTACGGTAATACTCGATTATCGAGAGAAAAAGCCCGTCGCGCAAAAGCATGGAAGGCGCTGGAGCAGGCCTTCGAGGAACAGAGCATTGTTACGGGCATATTGACGGGTAAGGTCAAGGGCGGTTTCACGGTTTCTATCGACGAGGTACGTGCATTTCTGCCGGGCTCCCTGGTCGATGTTCGTCCGGTAAGCGACTCTGCCTATCTTGAACGCAAGGAACTTGAGTTCAAGGTTATCAAGCTGGATCGGCAGCGCAATAATGTTGTGGTATCCCGACGAGCCGTTGTCGAGAAGGAGATGATGGCCGAACGCGAAGCATTGCTTGAAACGCTTGAAGAAGGTCAGATGGTGAAAGGTGTTGTTAAAAACCTCACTGACTACGGCGCCTTCGTTAATTTGGGTGGCCTCGATGGATTGCTTCATATTACTGATATTGCCTGGCGTCGCGTTAAACACCCGTCGGAGGTGCTTGAGGTCGGTGACGAAATCGAAGTTAAAGTACTCAAGTTTGATCGCGACAAAAACCGCGTATCACTGGGCTTGAAACAGCTTGGCGACGACCCGTGGCAGGATCTGCCGCGTCGTTACCCGGAAAATACCCGTTTGTTCGGTAAGGTCACCAACATTACTGACTATGGCGCGTTCGTCGAACTCGAAGAGGGTGTCGAAGGACTGGTGCATGTATCGGAGATGGACTGGACGAATAAAAATGTTCATCCGAACAAAGTTTCAAAAGTTGGTGATGAAGTCGAGGTCATGGTTCTGGACATCGATTCCGAGCGACGTCGTATTTCACTCGGTATGAAGCAGTGCATGCCTAATCCATGGGAGGAGTTTGCTGCGACTCATAACAAGAATGACAAGATTTCCGGCAAGATCAAATCGATTACCGATTTTGGCGTGTTTATCGGTCTTGACGGTGGTATCGATGGCCTTATTCACCTAAGCGATCTGTCGTGGGATCGTCCGGGAGAAGAGGTGGTTCGCGAATACCAGAAAGGTGACGAAGTTGAAGCTGTTGTTCTGTCTGTTGATCCGGAACGTGAGCGTATATCCCTTGGCATCAAGCAGGCGCTGAGTGATCCATTCACCGCATTTGTCGGTGAACATGGAAAGGGTGGCGTCGTTCGGGGAACCATTACTGAACTCGATGCCAAAGGTGCGGTTGTGTTGTTGGCAGACGGGATAGAAGGTTATCTTCGAGCTACCGAGCTGGCACGAGATCACGTTGAAGATGCACGCTCAGTGCTTAAAGAGGGTCAGGAAATCGAAGCGAAGATTACCAGTATCGAACGGAAGAATCGCAGGATTTCCTTATCACTCAAGGCTTTGGATCTTGAAATGCAAGAGCAGGCGATGCAGGACTTCTCCAAGCGTACTTCAACGGGCAGTGCAACTCTCGGCGACAAGCTTAAAGAAGAACTGTCCAAGCAGTCGTCATGATAATTCGCCTGTAGATAATTTATTAATACGACCCTGGGAAATTGTTCTGAGCATAATCAAGCAACTGTTTGGGGTCATTGTGGCTGACAACCGACCTGGTGGAATTTCCATTTAGGCCGGTTGTCAGGAATCGAAAATTCACGGTGTATCCAACATGAATACGGTTACCAAATCGGAACTCATTGAGGCCTTGGCTACTGAACAGTTACACCTTGTTCATCGCGACGTCGAATTTTCCGTGAATACATTGCTTGAGCGGATGAGCGATGCACTGGTCTCAGGGCGGCGGATTGAAATTCGCGGATTCGGTAGTATTTCCCTGCGTTACAGGGGTTCTCGAGTTGGCAGGAATCCAAAAACCGGTGAGGCGGTCACCGTTCCTGAGAAATATGTACCGCATTTCAAGCCGGGAAGGTCGCTGCGTGAACGCGTCAATCAAATTGAGCCGATATCAACAGGATCGATAGACACAGCCGAGAGTAGTGCACTCGACGGAGCATAAGTTCATCGGAATGACGGTGACAAGTTAATCACGGTCATCATTAACCGGCAATCATGAAACGACTCTTTTACGCCATTATCCTGCTTAGCGTATTCATTTTTGGTCTGACGTTTGCTGCGCGTAATCCACAGACCGTCCACATAAGTTACTATTTCGGCATCGATGTCGAATTGCCTCTCATCTTTGTATTGCTTGCAAGTCTCGCAATCGGCCTTATTGCAGGCTACCTGCTCGCGGCAGCGCATGGATTAAAGCGACGTCGGCGTTTGGTCCATAAAATCAGGAGCGAATCAAAAAAAGTGGAATCATCAGTCAGAGCATCGACGAATGCCCTGGCTCCGAGGAATTCCTGATTGGATCCCATCTGGCTGCTACTTTTGTTGCCATTGTCGGCTGCGTCTGGTTGGCTGGCGGCCTCCTGGCCGAAGTCAAGACGCCTGCCAAAAGGTAAGAAACCACTACCCACTGCCTATTATCAAGGTCTCAATCTGCTGCTCAATGAGCAGCATGACAAGGCAATCGAAGTTCTCGTCAAGGCCCTTGAGGAAGATACGGAAACGGTTGAAGTGCAACTTGCTCTCGGTAATCTCTTCAGGCGACGTGGTGAAGTTGCCCGTGCCACTCGTATTCATCAGAATCTTATAGCCCGAGATAACCTCGACGATTCCCAGCGTACCCAGGCGCTGTTCGAACTAGGGCAGGATTATTTCAAGGCGGGGTTATTGGATCGCGCAGAAGACCTGTTCCGCGAGTTGACCGAGATTAGTGAACACAGCGAACAGGCGCTTCGTCACCTGCTGCAGATCTACGACCAGGAAAAGGAATGGGAAAGCGCGATCATTATTGCCGGTCGGCTGGGAGACATTGGTATTGATTCCGTCGCCCCGGTGATTGCCCAATATCATTGCGAGATTGCTGAAACGGCTATTCGCGAGGGGCGTTATGACCGCGCTCTCGAACATGCAACCAGAGCACGTGCAGTGGACTCGGGTTGTGTACGTGCGGTTATTCAGTCTGGTCGATTGGCCGCTTTGCATGGTAATCACGTTGAGGCAGTTGAGATATGGAAACAGGTCGAATCGCAAAGCGCAGATTACCTTGGTGAAGTGCTTGACCTGATAGCCACAAGCTATCGGGCAATGGGAAATGTCGACGGTTATCGACAGTTTCTTCAGAGCGCGGCTGAACATCATGGCGATGTCCGGTTGGTATTTGCCCTGGTTGATGTGCTCGATGAAACCGAGGGTAGTACTCGTGCCGAACAATTTCTGGTGGGTTGGCTACGCAAGCATCCGACCATATTCGGGCTTTACCGGCTTATCGAGCTCAAGATTAAGCAAAAACCACGTAATAATGACGATCTGGAACTCCTTGAAGGCATGATAGGCAGCCTTCTTACCAAGGAATCGGGTTATGTCTGCCGGCAATGTGGTTTCAGCGCCAAATCACATCATTGGCAATGTCCAGGATGCAAGAGCTGGAATAGTATCTCCTCGGTACAACACAAGACCAAAACTCTGCCGTATTCCGTTGCCGTCTTGAAAACACTCAAGAGTCTGTGATTAATACCGGTAATTTGACCTGTAATAAGAGGTAATAAGTCGCAGACGATTTCCGTCCAGATGAATACAGTGGCCGACGTCGCGCCCAGGCGCGATGTTTATTACTTGTTTCAACTAAAGGAAATTGTTTATGTACAGGAAAGTCCTCACGATTGTCATCTCGGGCCTTATCGCGTCAATGCTCTCGTTTGGTGCGTTTGCAGCAAAAGTTAATCTGAATACGGCTGATGCGCAAGAGCTTGCAGAGGGTATCGACGGAGTCGGACCGAAATTGGCCGAGGCTATTGTAAAATGGCGGGAGGCGAATGGTTCATTCTCAAGTATTGAGCAATTAGTCGAGATAAAGGGTGTAGGTCCCAATATTCTCGAGAAGAATCGCGAAAACTTGATTGTCGATGCTTCATCGCAATAGCGAAAAAAGCTAAAATAACCATTGGCTAATGGAAGGGTGCCGTAAGGTGCCCTTCTGTCGTTTCAGGGGGTGCCTTAGCGGATTAGTGAAGGTGTCACATATGTTTGCCGATACATCGGCGCAGTGGATGTTGATCGTATGAATGTCACGGTTGTGGGTACAGGCTACGTGGGTCTCGTTACCGGAGCATGTCTCGCGGATGTCGGTAACAATGTGCTGTGCATTGATAACGATGCCGGCAAGATTGAGAACCTGGTGGATGGAATTATGCCTATCTACGAGCCAGGTCTTGAGGCGATGGTGTTGGAAAATACCCACGCCAGGCGTTTGCGTTTTTCCACCGACATCGGCGAAGGCGTGGATAGTGCCGACATCATCTTTATCGCAGTTGGCACCCCACCAGATGAAGATGGTTCCGCTGATCTTCGGTACATTGTTGAGGTGGCACAATCCATTGGCGAGCGAATTAACGATTATCGGGTCATCGTCAACAAGTCGACAGTACCGGTCGGAACCGCCGGTCGAGTTCGTGAAGTAATCAGTGAATGTATTGCCCGTCGTGATGTGGATATCGAATTCAGCGTTGTCTCCAACCCCGAGTTCCTCAAGGAAGGGGCGGCGATCGAAGATTTCATGAAGCCTGACCGTATCGTTATCGGTGCCGATAATCCTCGTGCCGAGAATATGATGCGTGAACTGTATCGCCCGTTTTCCCGTAATCACGACAAGATCATGTTGATGGGGATTACCTCGGCCGAATTGACCAAGTATGCTGCCAATGCAATGTTAGCCACCAAAATATCGTTCATGAACGAGATGGCGAATCTTGCTGAAAGGGTCGACGCCGATATTGAAGCAGTACGACATGGCATTGGATCCGATCCTCGAATTGGCTATGACTTTATCTACCCAGGTTGTGGCTATGGAGGCTCGTGCTTCCCCAAAGACGTCAAGGCACTGGTTAAAATCAGCAGCGAAGCGGGCTATCGATCAGTGGTCCTTGAAGCGGTTGAAAACGTAAATGAACGCCAGAAGCGAGTGCTTTTCGACAAATTGAGTCGTTATTTTGAGGGTCGTATCAGTGGTCTCAAATTTGCCGTATGGGGTCTCGCATTCAAGCCGAATACCGATGATATGCGCGAAGCACCAAGTCGCGTGCTTATCGATGCAATTCTTGATGCTGGTGGCAGTGTGGCTGCATTTGATCCGGTAGCCACCGATGAGGCATTACGAATATATGGTCAACGTCAGGACCTCGTTTTTGAATCAGAGGATCCTTACAGCGTGCTGCAGGATGCCGATGCACTGGTTCTTGTGACAGAGTGGAAAATATTTCGTAGCCCTGACTTCAAGCTCATGAGTCGTAAAATGAAAAACCCGGTGGTATTCGATGGACGCAACGTATTTGATCCAAATGCTGCGCGTGCCAACGGGTTCTCGTATCACGGGATTGGCAGATGAACCGGGTCTCGTATAATTTCTAAACCGATGCGCTCGAATCAAACCTCATCAAACCCGTTGTCCGTTCGGTTCAGTCGCCTCAAGGTTGCCGTTGTCGGGGATGTAATGCTCGACCGTTACTGGTCTGGAACAGTGGAGCGAATCTCTCCCGAGTCGCCGGTACCGGTGGTAGATATCACTCAGACTGAATGTCGCATGGGCGGTGCCGCTAATGTTGCCGCCAATGTGGTAGGTCTTGGCGCGCTGTGTTCGTTATTTTCCATTGTCGGTGAAGACGATTCGGGTAGAGTATTGGCCGGTTTGATCTCCGAATCTGGCATCGACTCCCGGGTGACCCAAAGTGCTGATGTTCGCACCATAGAAAAGCTGAGGATCGTTGCCAGAAACCAACAGCTTCTTCGGGTCGATTTCGAATCTCGGCCCACCCATGAACTACTGGCACAAGCACTCGAAGATGTCACTTCCATTATGACGAATATCGATATGCTGATATTGTCAGATTACGGTAAGGGTGGACTGACGCATATCGAACACATGATATCCGCGGCCCGTGAAGCCAGCGTGCCGGTTGTGGTCGACCCCAAGGGTGGTGATTATCAGCGATATCGTGGCGCCACTCTAATTACGCCTAATCTCAAGGAGTTCGAGCAAACAGGCGGCGACACCTCCAGTGAAGAAGCCATGATGGAGAGTGCTCATGAGATTATTGATCGATACGATTTTGATTCTCTCCTGGTGACACGTAGCGAAAAAGGAATGACTTTATATCGTCGCGATGCTGAACCGATTCACAGCCCGGCGACGGCGCGCGAAATATTCGATGTCAGCGGTGCCGGTGATACCGTCGCAGCAGTCGTTGGTGTTGCATTGGCTGCAGGACTTGATGCACGTGCAACCCTTGGTCTGGCTAATCGCGCAGCAGGACAGGTAGTCGCCAAGTTTGGTACCGCAATCGTCGATCTGGATACAATCGACCTTGAAGGATTGGAGGAATTTGAATAATGATCGTTGTGACAGGCGGCGCGGGATTCATCGGTGCGAACATTGTCGCGGCGCTTAATCGGCGTGGCGAAACCGATATCTTATTGGTCGACGATCTTGTGAGGGGTGAGAAGATCCGTAATATAGCCGATCTGAGTATTGCTGATTACCTGGATAAGGACGCATTTCGACGTGCAGTAGTCAATGACGAACTCACAATGCCGATACGGGCTGTTT
Source organism: marine bacterium B5-7 (assembly GCA_021604525.1). Taxonomy (GTDB): domain Bacteria; phylum Pseudomonadota; class Gammaproteobacteria; order Arenicellales; family CAJQKF01; genus BQJD01. The sequence continues at coordinate 66,337 of BQJD01000010.1, forward strand.
TCCATCAAGGTGCGTGTTCTGACACAATGGAAAGCGATGGTCGCTATGTAATGGAAAACAACTATGCCTACAGTCGCGATCTGTTTCATTTTTGCCAGCGTGCCGGCACGCAGTTTATCTATGCATCTTCCGCATCGGTATATGGTAACCATCAAACGTTTACTGAAGCACCCGTTAATGAGCATCCCTTGAATGCATATGCGTATTCCAAGTTTCAGTTCGACAATTATGTCCGCCGTCATCACGACGAAAGTCAATTTCAGTGCGTTGGTTTGCGATATTTCAATGTCTACGGATATCGTGAACAGCATAAGCATCGCATGGCGTCGGTTGCCTGGCATTTTTTTAATCAGTATCAAAAAGACGGAGTAGTCAAACTGTTTCAAGGAACGGATGGCTATGACGATGGCCAGCAACTACGCGACTTTGTGTTCGTTGAAGATGTCGTAAACGTGAATCTGCATTTTCTCGATCATTCCGGTAGCAGCGGCATATTCAATGTCGGCACAGGACGAGCATCGAGCTTCAATGATGTTGCGGTTTCGGTAATCAACACCTTGGAAGCAACCGCTGGAAAGGATGAATTGCCCCTTGATGATTTGGTCGCCAGCGGCCGTATTCAATATATACCCATGCCGGATGCTCTTAACGGGAAATACCAAAGCTACACACAAGCGGACCTCACACAACTACGGACAAGCGGTTGCGAGGTATCCTTTGTGAACGTTGTTGAAGGCGTCAGACGTTATGTTGAGTGGATGCTTGGTGAATCCAGTGGAGAAGATTCCAAGTGAATTCACATGTAGCAAGAACGGCGGTCGTGCCAGGCAAAAGCTGGTACCTGATTTACTGCAAACCCAGGGCAGAGAATACTGCACTGACGCATCTCGATAGACAGAACTATACCTGCTATCTGCCGATGTTACGGGTTACGCGTAAAGTTCGCGGAAAGTTAACCGACCGAATTGAACCCATGTTTCCCCGATACCTGTTTATTTCCCTGGACACACAAACAGATAACTGGGCGCCTATTCGCTCGACGGTTGGTGTGACGCATCTTGTTCGATTTGGTGTAGAACCAACCGTCGTGCCAGACAGTCTGATCCAGACGCTAATGGATCGTGAGAACGAAGAAGGGCTCCAGTGTCCACCCCGGCGTCATTTCGAGAAGGGCGAGGCTGTCAGAATATACGAAGGCCCATTCAAGGATTACGAAGGTATTTTCGTCGCCCGCAGCAGTAACGAGCGTGTCATCATATTGCTTGAGATTCTTGGTAAGAAATCACGAATAGCCATTAATCCGACCAACCTGACGCATCATTCCGGTTCTCGTCGTACGGGTTCATGACAAGTTGTTTGACAGTATAAAACCTGCAAGGATTTTAAATAGTAACCAATGACTAAAAGCGCACTCATTACTGGTGTTACCGGGCAAGACGGCTCATATCTTGCCGAGCTTCTCCTCGGCAAGGGCTATGAGGTTCACGGCATAAAGCGGCGCGCTTCATCATTGAATACGGAACGAATCGACCACCTCTATCGTGATCCTCACGATCCCGATCAACTGGGCTTCACGTTGCATTATGGAGATATGACCGACTCTTCTTCACTGGTCAGTGTGTTGCAGAAGGTCGAACCGGACGAGGTGTATAATCTCGCCGCGCAAAGTCATGTGGCGGTATCGTTTGAAGAACCTGAATACACTGCCAACTCGGATGCGCTGGGTGTGTTGAGAATACTGGAAGGTATTCGATCTTTGGGGCTCAAGGATAAAACACGGTTCTACCAGGCATCGACATCGGAGCTGTTTGGTAAAGTCGCCGAATCCCCCCAACGTGAAGAAACACCTTTTTATCCCCGTTCTCCATACGGTGCAGCCAAGCTGTATGCGTATTGGATAACGATCAACTATCGTGAGGCATACGGTATGTATGCCTGTAATGGCATTTTATTCAACCATGAATCACCGCGACGCGGCGAGACATTCGTAACCCGCAAGATCACTCGTGCTTTAGGCCAGGTTGCCAACGGTATAGATACTACTTTGTACCTTGGTAATCTCGATGCCCGACGTGATTGGGGTCACGCTCGGGACTATGTCGAAATGCAATGGCGCATGTTGCAGCAAGACGAACCACGCGACTACGTGATAGCAACAGGTTTGCAATACAGCGTGCGCGATTTCGTGAATCATGCGGCAGGTGCCCTTGGGATGAAGCTGGAATGGCAGGGGGCAGGTGAGGACGAGACAGGGCGGGTCGTTGCTGTCGACGCAACCCCGGCCTATGTTGTTGATGTCGAACCGCTCAAACAATTGATTGGTCGTGTGCTGGTACGGATCGATTCCGAATATTTTAGACCCACCGAGGTAGAGACCCTGCTCGGTGATGCTGAGCGCGCACGCCGTGAACTTGGTTGGACGCCGACCATAAGTTTCGATGAGATGGTTAAGGAAATGATGGAGCACGACTATAAATTGTGCGCATCAAGCGCGGGTCGCGTCGCTCAAGATTTCTAGAATCTGAATTTATCAAAGGTAAACATGACAACTTCAAGGGACACAGCAATCATTACAGGTGGCGCGGGCTTTATAGGTTCGGCGGTAATTCGTGAACTGATTGCCACAACCGATATCAATGTTGTAAATGTCGATTGTCTGACCTATGCAGGTAATCTTGAAACATTAGACTGTATCGCAAACGATTCACGCTACACGTTTTGTAAAACTGATATTCGTGATCCTGAAGCAGTTGCTCAACTGATGACGAAGTACCAACCGCGCTTTGTAATGCATTTAGCCGCAGAATCGCATGTGGATCGCTCTATTGACGGCCCGGCAGATTTTATTTCAACGAACATAGTCGGCACCTATGTGTTGCTTGAAGCCTTTCGTGCCTATCTCGACAAGATGACATCCGATACGTCCGCGGGTATGAAATTTCATCATGTTTCAACGGACGAGGTTTACGGTAGTCTCGGTGCGCAAGGATTGTTTACCGAAGAATCACCCTATCAGCCGAATTCTCCATACTCTGCCAGCAAAGCCGCTTCGGATCACCTGGTTCGGGCATGGGGTGAGACCTATAAAATGCCAGTGGTAGTGTCCAACTGTTCCAATAACTACGGACCCTGGCAGTATCCGGAAAAGTTGATTCCAGTGGTTATCTCAAAGGCTGTTGGCGGTGAGTCCATTCCTGTATACGGCAATGGTGCGAATATTCGCGACTGGTTGTTTGTTGAGGATCATGCGCGCGCCCTGATCAAGATCATGACCGCGGGTATCGCCGGACAAACCTACAATGTCGGTGGTAATGCCGAGCGAACGAATCTCGATGTCGTACATACAATTCTCGGTATTCTCGACGAGATACGCCCACGTACAGATGGGCTTTCCTACAAAGAACAAATCAGCTTTGTCAGTGATCGACCGGGGCATGATTTTCGATACGCCATCGATGCAAATAAAATAAAACGTGAACTTGGCTGGCAACCGCTAGAAGATTTCAATAGTGGAATCAGCAAAACAGTTCGCTGGTATCTTGATCATCAGCATTGGCTGGATGCCGTGCAATCGGGTGTATATCAAGGTGAGCGGCTCGGCCTTGGAGCCAAAAAGTGAAGGGCATCATACTCGCCGGCGGTGCCGGTACGCGATTGTCGCCGGTCACCAATGTGGTTTCCAAACAGTTACTGCCGATCTACGACAAGCCCATGATTTATTATCCTCTGTCAGTATTAATGTTGGCCGGGATACGTGATATTTTAGTGATATCAACACCTCAGGATACGCCACGATTCGAGCAACTGATGGGCAGTGGTTCCCAGTGGGGAATTGATATTTCATATTGTGTCCAGCCATCACCCGATGGTCTTGCCCAGGCATTTGTACTTGGTGCCGAATTTCTTGGTGGCTCACCCAGTGCACTGGTGTTGGGTGATAATATTTTCTATGGTCATGGATTATCGTCGATGTTGAAAAATGCCGCCGGTCAGACCCGTGGTGCAACCGTATTCGCCTATTCAGTACACGATCCGGAGCGTTACGGTGTGGTTGAATTTGATAGCGGAGGTCGGGCTATTTCTCTTGAAGAGAAACCGGCACATCCAAAGTCTCGCTTTGCTGTGACCGGTCTTTATTTTTATGATTCCAAGGTAGTCGATTTCGCAAGGAATCTTAAACCCTCAGATCGAGGGGAACTTGAAATCACTGATATCAATCGACTTTACTTGGAGCAAGAACAGCTTAATGTCGAGGTACTTGGCCGAGGCATGGCATGGCTCGATACTGGAACACATGAGTCGTTGTTACAGGCATCCAATTTTATTGAAGCAATCGAAACTCGTCAGGGACAAAAGGTTTGTTGTCCAGAGGAAATTGCTTTTCGCTATGGCTATATTGACGCAGACGAAGTAGGCAGGGTGGCACAACAATATGGAAAGAGTACCTACGGCGCGTATCTGCGCGGGCTTGCCGCAGAGTGAACCAGCCAGGGAATGAACTCAGCCATTCGGCATCGACGACACATAACGCAAGTGTGCTCGCCAGCCTGGTTCTACATCGTGACCTGATTTACCAGTTGACTCGCCGTGCCATCGTCGGCCGATATCGCGGATCAATTGCCGGCGTCGCGTGGTCCCTGGTCATTCCCATCACCATGTTGGTTGTCTATACCTTTGTATTCGGATTCGTGTTCAAGATGCGATTCAATCTTGATAACGGCGGTAGCAATCTGACATTTGCGGCATTCCTGTTCAGCGGTATTGTTGTGCATGGATTTTTTGCTGAATGCCTCAATCGTGCGCCGGGAGTAATTGCGAATAACAGCCAGTATGTTAAGAAAATTGTCTTTCCGCTTGAGTGTCTGGTGTGGGTGGCTATATTTACGGCACTGTTTCAAACTACCATCAGCATCACAATTCTGTCGTTGTTCCTTGTCATCACACGTGGGGTGTTGCACTGGACGATATTGTTTGCGCCGATAGTACTCGCGCCACTGCTGATTCTTGCTGCCGGCGTAATCTGGATCATTGGCGCACTGTCTGTTTATATCCGTGATTTCGCCCAACTGATGGGTGTGTTAACAACATTGATGTTATTTCTCGGCCCGGTTTTTTATCCTCTTCATGTCATTCCAGAGCCGATACGTTATGTGTTTTATCTGAACCCCATATCTTTTGTCATTGAGCAGATGCGTCGAGTCATGCTTGATGGTATCGCACCTGATTGGGTTGGACTTGTCTTGTATACTCTGGTCGCCATTCTGATTGCCAAAGCAGGCCTGCGATTATTTAATCGAATGAGAAACGGGTTTCCTGATGTCCTCTAATGATTCTAACTCCGGCGCGGTGCGTATCGAGAGTATCTGCAAGGACTATCGAATCTATCAGCGTCCACTGGATCGCATGGCTGAGTTGCTAAGCCATGGACGCAAGACACGACATACCAGCTTCAGAGCGCTTGACGACATTAGTTTTACCATCAATAAAGGTGAAACCCTCGGTCTGATCGGTCCTAATGGCTCCGGTAAATCTACCTTGCTGGAAATTCTGTGCGGTACCTTGTCACCAACTTCTGGCAGCATCAAGACAACCGGCAGGATCGCCGCGTTACTGGAACTTGGTGCCGGGTTTAATCCGGAATTTACCGGCCGTGAGAATGTTCTTCTTAATGCGTCGATCATGGGTATAGATCGTGCCCGGGTGGTAGAGACGTTCGCCGAGGTGGAAGCCTTTGCGGAGATTGGAGAATTTATTGATCGACCAGTAAAGACTTATTCCAGCGGTATGTACGTGCGACTTGCTTTTGCCGCCGCAATTAATATGGATCCGGATATTCTGGTTGTTGATGAAGCGCTGTCAGTGGGCGATATCAGCTTCCAGAGGAAGTGTTATCGACACTTTCAAGAGATGCAGCGTCGTGGCGTGACTATTATCTTTGTTACCCACGCAATGGAATTGGTGCGTTCGCATTGTCATCGTGCGGTCTATATATCCGGTGGAAAAATTCGTGCATCAGGTGATCCTCGGGATGTGGTGCATCAATATCTGAACGATACTTTTACTCGTCCGGAAGACGTGACTTCAGCCGACGTGAAAGAAGAAAATTCAGGTACCGGGCGGCTCCAAACCAGCGATAAGTGCGTTACGCGGGCCAGCTATAATCCATCCGAGTATCGGTGGGGTAATCGTCATGCCGAGATCGTCGATTATGAGCTAATTGCCGATGGTGAGCTGGATCCAAAAGTTCTGCGACGTGGGAGCCGTGTTCGTGTAGTCGTTCATGTAGAGGTACATAAACTACTGACAAAATTAATATATGGACTCACAGTTAAAACTGTTGACGGCATCACCGTATTTGGCGCCAATACCCGTGCCCGGAAAATGATACTGACCGACGCCGAGCCAGGATCAGGTTCGCAGGTTGAGTTTGAGTTTTGCAACCACCTACTGCCGGGTGAGTATTTTATTTCATTGGGTATTGCGGTTGATGATGATAGCGTCGATAACCTGGCGATCGATCGCAGGTATGACATCATTCACATCTCGGTTGAGGGTGGGCCAGCTGATTTTGGCATTTCAGATCTCGATATGAATATTCACCTCAATGGCGTAGAGGCTACGCAGGACGTATGAGAATCGGCTGGACAGATGAGCATGCTCACGATCACCTGATCGACGCACAGGCCATCGATACCACAAGTATTTTCGACGATCATCGCGTTGAGTCGAGAATAGATTCGCTTGATAAACAGATCGATAGCGTTAGCCTTTGGCCGGGTCCCGGTTACGACGCTTTTCAGATCCTGTCACTGGATGTTGATATCGATTCTGCTGACTCTTCCAGATCGATTCGTCGTATTGGCAACAATGGCGATGATATCGGCGTACTGACATTTGATGGAATCAGGCATTTTCAGATTGGGGGGTTTTCCTATTTCCTGCCCGAAGATGAACAGGCTTGTATCCGATTACGTCTGGGTGATCATTTACATCGCAAGGGAGAAGTTTATCGGGTGAGAGTGCGCATGCTGGTGCTGGATTCAAGCTATGTCGCCAGCTTCAGATCACACCTGCTCAGTGAGATGCGTCGTCTTGAAGAACGTAATGCCGAGCTTGAACGCGAGTTCGCCAAATCACAACAAACTATAGAACGAGTTACACAACTTGAGAGGCAACTCGAGGTGATCAGGTCGTCACGTGTCTGGCGATTTGCGGAAGGATTTCGTAGGCTGTTCTATCATCGATTCCTGGGAAGATTTCCCGGGCTTAGAAGTAGGGCACTGGATGCCTCACGACGTCGTGTTCGCCAACAATTTTCGGGCGATAAAGTGAATACTGCCAGTTCAAACGAACTGGCAGTATTGGGTGTGCTGGCTGGCAATTCCTTAAAGCTCGATAGCCGCGATGATGCTTATCAGGTGCTGGTGGATCATTGGGAAGCCATCAGACCGAACGATGAGGCTATTGCAAAGGCGATTAGTGAGTTTGCCATCAAACCGCTCATATCGATCGTCATGCCGGTGTTTGACACACCGGTGGATTGGCTGCGGCAGGCTATTGATTCAGTTCTTGCACAGCGTTACGACAACTTCGAACTGTGCTTGGTCGATGATTGTTCGACCACTCCCGCTACGCTCGAATATCTGGCAAACCTTGAACATCCTCAGATTGTTAAAATGAAACTGGATGTTAACAGTCACATCTCTGCCGCGACCAACCACGGCATACAAAATGCACGTGGAGACTATATTGCCTTCCTTGATCATGATGATCTAATTGATGTCGACGCGTTGTATCACGTATGCGTTGGTGTAAATCAGTTGGACCCGGATGTTATCTATACAGACGAAGACTACATAGATGATTCAGGGCATCGTTTCAGACCCAACTTCAAACCGGATTTTTCTCCCGACCTGCTGTTGTCGCACAACTATATAACGCATCTGCTGGTTGTTAAGCGCATTTTGATAGACGAGGTTGGCGGATTTGATCCTGCCTATGACGGTGCTCAGGACTATGACTTTGTTATTCGGTTGTCAGAGATCGCGGGCAGCATTTTACACATACCCAAAGTTCTCTATCACTGGCGCCAGTCGAACCATTCAAGCAGTACTCATGTGGCTGCCAAGCCTTACGTGCAGGAACGTACACGCGCTTTACTCAAGTCGGCAACTGAGCGTCGTGGTATTGAAGCCGACATATTGAATGCGAATCTGCCTCATTTTTTCTACACCCGTCGCCGTTTTTCAGGAACACCATCGGTCAGCATCATCGTACCGTTTCGTGATGAACCAACCTTGCTGGAAACCTGCCTTAATAACGTTCTGAAAAAATCCACGTATAACGAATACGAGATAATTGGTGTTAACAATCAAAGCGAAAGCGCTTTGACATTTGAATTAATGGAAGCTTACCGCGCCAATCCGCGAGTCAGGTTTATCGATTATGATCAACCTTTCAATTTTTCGACAATCATAAATCGCGGTGCTGCCGAGGCGCGTGGCGAGTATCTTGTATTCCTTAACAATGATATCGAAATCATTACCTGGCAGTGGATTGAAGAGCTGCTTTGTCAGGCAGCCCAACAAGGCATTGGTGTAGTTGGCGGTAAATTGTTCTATCCGGACAATACGGTCCAGCACGCCGGAATCGTTGTGGGTATTGATGGATATGCTGGTCATACACATAAACGTATTGCCTGTCACGCTCAAGGATATGGCAATCGCCTGCAATTGGTCAGCAATGTTTCTGCAGTGACCGGTGCGTTCATGATGGTAGGTCGTGAGTTATTCCATAGTGTCGGCGGTTTTGATGAGGTTGAATTTCCTGTTGCCTGTAATGATGTTGACTTCTGTCTACGGGTTATGGATGCCGGGTACTGGAATGTGTTTACACCTTATGCCCAGGCTTATCATCTTGAATCGGCAAGTCGCGGCTATGAGATGACGGAAGAAAAGCGCAAGAGATTTCAAAGGGAAAAAGAACGATTTGTTGAACGTCATGCCAGTTTTCTGGAACTGGGCGATCCATTTTACAACCGCAATCTAAGTCTTGATAACGAGTCATTCATGATTCGCACGCCGATTGCCATGGATGAAGTCGAGTGAGTCCCGATAGTGGTTCAGATCTGACTTTTGCACAAGCTATGCCGAGTGAAATTGTCGGTGAGCAACCGTTGGTAGTCATGGTCTGCGGCTGGATCACAATTAACTCAGAACCAGTCGAATCTATCGTTCTGGAAGTGGATGGCGAATCACTGTCCACACTGATACTTGATCAACACGTACCACCGAAGCTATGGCTGTCGAAAAACAGAGCGACTTCATACGCAGGTTTAGAACCCGATACAAGTTACCAGGGCTTTTCCGGCTTTGTGCAACTACCCGGTCGGGAAACTGGGCATCGCCATATTGTTCGCATCGGGATTGTTGATCGTGCTACTGCAGATACGCGATGGAGTGAGCATTTAATTGATCGTATCGGAGTCGAATGCGCTAATCCCATGCAACGCGGACTGGAACCACACGTCGCAATTTGCATGGGGGTTTATAATCCGGACGAACCCGTCTTTGCGCGCCAGATTGACTCGATCGTAGCGCAAACGGAACAGAACTGGATATGTATCGTTAACGATGACGGATCTGATTCGAAACATGTCGAGATAATCCATCGGGTTATTGGCAACGACAAACGCTTCTTCTACTTCAGGAACTCAGATAACCAGGGTTTTTACGGAAATTTCGAACGCGCCATTGCGCGCGTGCCTGAGGGCATCGAATATATTGCGTTGTCCGATCAGGATGATTACTGGTATGCCGATAAAATTAAAACGCTGCTGACTGCAATGTCAGACGATGTGCTGCTAGCTTATTCAGATATGCGCATAGTCGCGAGTAGCGGTGTTGAAATCGAACCAAGCTATTGGGGTTATCGGAAGAACAACAGCAGCGATCTCGCCTTGATGCTTGTCGCCAATACGGTTACCGGTGCAGCATGCATGATGCGTTCAAGGCTTGCACGTCATCTGCTTCCTTTCCCACCACGCGTGGGCGATGCGTTTCACGATCACTGGATTAGCTGTTCGGCACTCGCCATGGGCCGTATCAACTACATCGATCAGCCGCTTTATGATTATTATCAATACGGTGACAACATTATCGGCCATTGTGCTTTCGAACAAAATACAACCAGCAAAGACTATATTGAAAAAAACTCCAATCCGTTGCACTACCTGAATCCGGTTAACGTGAAGTCACTCGCGGCTCGCTTCATGGGCTCAGGGCAGGCGGTATACTGGTTTGAGTGTCGTCGTATCGAATCGATTTGCAACAATATAAATGTTCGTGTCCATCCCGATAATTCCGTATGTAAAATATTCAACCTTTTCGGCAGAGGTATTCTATCTGCTATGGCATTGACAGTGTTGAATCTCAAGCATTTTGACAGTGCCAGGCGAACCAATAATGCTGAGCGCCGGCTTGCTCGCGCCTATTTGGTCCGCAGCTTGCTTGGGCTATCTCATAAAAATTCGGCTACTCATATCACGTCGTCTTCGGCATCATCCTTATAGAAGACCATGTCTTTAGTGCAAAAAGCTATCGTCAAAGTCGCCAACTCTCGTTTTGGCGTGCCGCTTAAGGAGATGGTGCGTAAAGTTCGAGAGAGCTATTACAACGCCGAGGTACTGCGTCGTCCGGTAACCAAAACTGCACCACTAAAGGTTACGGTACATAACGATGCGCCCAGACGTGTAAATCTATTGATACCGGAAATTAACTTTGCCCGTTTTTACGGCGGATACATCGCTAAATTTCACCTCGCGCGAAAACTCGTCGAGGCGGGATACCAGGTACGGGTTATTACTGTCGATCAGTGTAATGAAGATCTCGTGACATGGCGTCGCGAGATTGAAGCTTATGACGGTCTTGAAAACATATTCGAGAAAATCGAGGTCGCTTGTTGCTACGATCGATCCCGAAAATTGATCGTGTCGCCACGTGACCGGGTTATTGCCACAACATGGTGGACCGCCTATATAGCCGACAGACTGATTCAGTCTCTCGATTGTGATCGTTTTATCTATCTGATCCAGGAATATGAACCGTATACGTTCCCCATGGGCTCATATTTTGCATTGGCCCACAATAGCTACGATTTACCTCACTATGCGCTTTATTCAACGGAATTGCTTCAGGAGTTGTTCGTCTCATCAAAATTTGGTTTCAACCATCAAGAGGGCACAAGCGACAATCAGACCTTTGAATATTTCGAAAATGCGATCATCAGCTATGTTGAGAATCCGCCACCTGTCGAGCCTCGAAGTTCGGTGAGAAAATTACTTTTTTATGCGCGGCCGGAAGCCCATGCTGCTCGAAACATGTTCGAAGTAGGATATCTGGCATTGTGTCGTGCCATTGACGCTGGCGTGTTTGACAACGAATCGTGGGAGTTTCATGGCATTGGATCTGCCCATGGCGACATTCCGCTAAGTGGAGGCCGGGTATTGAAAATGCTCGGTAAATTCGGTCTGCTCGAATACAAACAACGACTGCTGGAATATGATCTCGGACTGGCGCTGATGTACACTCCCCATCCCAGCCTGTTGCCCCTTGAAATGGCTTCGGCCGGTATGCTGGTTGTTACCAATACCTGTCAGAACAAGACGCGAGAGAAAATGTCGCAAATCTCTGCCAATCTAAGAGCCGCCGAACCGACAATCGAGGGTGTTGTTGCTGAACTTGCATCAGCCCGTTCTGATGTCGACGACATGACGAGGCGACGTACTGGTGCCGCAGTGAACTGGGCGAGCAATTGGGGTCAGGCCCTTGATACACGCCGTATGTCGCTTATACGGAACTGGCTTGAAAGCGACACTTCGAGCGGATCGGCTTGATAATGATAAAGACCCGGAAATAACCCGAGATGACAACTACGCAAAGCATTGCACCTGTAGACGAATATACGCCCGAGCTGTCGGTTGTCCTTCCAGTCTATAACGAGGCGGATAATGTTCAACCGATGTATGAAGAGATTCGCGACGCCCTTTCGTCTCTGGAATTCGAAATTCTGTTTGTAGATGATGGCAGTACGGATGGGTCGCTTGAGCGTCTTCGTCATATTCAAAAAGACGATGCACGGGTTCGCGTTGTCGTACTGCGACGTAACTTCGGTCAGACAGCCGCCATGGCAGCGGGTCTTCAACTGTCGCGAGGACGCTTCGTTGCAACCATGGATGCCGATCGACAGAACGATCCACGCGATATCCCGGCTATGTTAGCGCGTCTGAAGGAAGGTTACGATATGGTTTGCGGCTGGCGTCATCAACGCCAGGATGGCTATTTACTACGACTTCTACCATCAAAAATTGCCAATCGACTAATCTCCTATACTACCGATGTCAAACTCCATGACTACGGTTGTACGTTGAAGGTAATGACTTCCGACGTTGCCAAGCAGATCCGATTATACGGTGAGATGCATCGATTTATCCCGGCGATTGCGAGTTGGATCGGCGCACGTATCGTTGAGATGAAAGTGAACCATCGCGCACGGACTGCAGGACAATCAAAGTACGGTCTGTCTCGTACATTCCGCGTAATACTGGATCTTATGACGGTCAAGTTTCTGCTGGGTTATGCCGGTCGACCGATTCAGCTATTTGGATCCATAGGCCTGATATCCGGTTCAATCGGCTTTTTGATGATCCTGTGGCTTGCGGTGGAGCGACTGGTTTTTACCATACCCCTCGGCGGTCGACCAATATTGCTTTTCGCAATTTTGTTGATGTTTATCGGCCTGCAATTTATCACTGTAGGCCTCCTTGCCGAGTTACAAACACGGACCTACTATGAATCCCAGGGCAAGGCGATTTATGCAATTCGCGAGATTGTCGAAACACCTGGCAATCCCGCGTAAGATTCTGCTGTGCAGTCGCGTGCGTGGAGCATGAACATGCGTGTCGCTGTAGTGATCGTGAATTATCAATCCGGGCAATATCTGAAGGGCTGTCTTGATTCGATTGAAGCGCAGACGCGACAGCCGGATCGTGTGCTGGTGGTGGACAATAATAGTATCGATGGTTCAACTGCAACACTTGTCGGGCGACCCTCCTACATACAGTTCATACCCGTAAGCACTAACCTCGGATTCGCCCGTGCCAATAACATCGCCTTTTCATTTGCTGATGATTGCGATTACCTGGCATTACTTAACCCGGATGCCATAGCCGGTCCCGATTGGCTGAAGTCCCTGCTCGAAGGTGTCGAGCGACACGACGCGATCGACTGTTATGGTTGTCGGATGCTGGGTTACACAAGCGATGATCCGGCAGACGGCACGGCCGATGTCTATCATGTCAGTGGGCTGTACTGGAGACGTGATCACGGACGTGCTGTATCAGATATTCGCCATGAAGAAGAAGAGATATTCTCACCTTGCGCTGCCGCTGCTCTCTATCACCGCAAGAGTGTCATGGATGTGGGCGGTTTTGACGAAAGTTATTTTTGTTATTCCGAGGATGTCGATCTCGCCTTCAGGTTACGCGCACGTGGAAGTAAGGCCTGGTATTTACCCAACGCAGTAGTGCACCATGCTGGCTCCGCGACTACTGGTCGGCGTAGTGACTTTAGTGTCTATCATGGTCATCGCAATCTGGTTTGGACATTTTTCAAAAACATGCCGGGTATGTATCTCTGGTGGTTTTTACCTCAACATCTACTGCTTAACCTCGCAAGCATTATTCATTTCACCTTACGCGGGCAAGGTATCACCATATTGAGAGCCAAACGGGATGCACTCATCGGACTACCGCGGATAATCACATCCCGGCGCTTGCAACGTTACCTCAGATTGGTCAAGCCCATTGACCTCATAACACCCATGCGTCGCGGATTGCTGACACCATACAAAAATCGTCATGACTGAACCTCAAGTCAGTGTGGTTATCGTCAACTATAATTCTGGCCCGTCGCTTGATGCCTGTCTTCGAGCATTGCTTCACGATGATTCGAATCTTGAATGTATTGTGGTCGATAATGCCTCCAGTGATAACAGCCTTGATTGCATGAATGAGGATACTTTTGCGAACCGGGTCAAGCTGCTGCAGAATACATCGAACCTCGGATTCTCCAGTGCAGTAAATTTGGGTGCGACCCATTCCCGGGGTGAACATCTGTTGGTGTTGAATCCCGACTGCGTTGTTTATCCGAATGCTGTTGAAACTTTACGATTCACCTTCAAGCTTGAATCAACTGGTATAGCTGGGGGGGTGGTGCTCAATACAGACGGCACGGAACAACGTGGTTGTCGTCGCCGTGAGCCAAGCCCTGAGCGAATCATTAAACGCATTGTCTACCCGGTTTCGAAACGGTTTGGAAAAGTCGATAACGGCATCGACTTGAATGCCACGGCTTTGCCTGCAGAGCCAGTGTGCGTTGACGCGGTGTCGGGTGCGTTTTTCATGATTCCCAAGACGCTCTTTGATTCGCTTGGTGGGATGGATGAGGCGTATTTTCTGCATTTTGAAGATCTCGATATTTGTCGGCGTGTACGCGATGCCGGCTTTCTCGTACGCTTTCATCCTGATGCGGTTTGCGTACATTATCAGTCGGCATCCGGCGGGGCTGAATCCTCGGTTGTTGAAAAACATAAACACAATGGATTAGTGCGTTATCTTGAACGCTTTTATCATGGCAAGGTCACCGCTTTTCAGTGGGCAGTAATCAAGTCGGCGATGGTTCTTCGCACGATTAGCTTACGTGCCAGGAATATTTTTCGCGTCATATTCAAACGGCAAGATTCATTGGTTCACGATAATGGCACCGATGTTCGTCAACGCATGGTGGATCTGGAACGATTTATTTTTAATGACTTGCCCGTGATTGTTGTCACTGGTGCCACATCTCAAGTGGGTGATTACCTGATCGAGCGTTTTTCGAACCACGCAGTGAGGGTACTGGCAGTAACCCGAGGCTCGAAGGCCGGAAAGATTCACGGTGACATCTGGTGGGTACGACCGGACAGGTTGCCTCATCTGATACCACCGGATAAGTGCTACGCATGGATTCACCTGGCACCGATATGGATAATAAGTGAGTTTGAAATTGCCATCGGCCGAATTGTGCCGCGACGTTTGGTTGCGTTGAGTTCCAGCAGTATCGCAAGCAAAGAGCATAGTGAAGGATCAAAAGATCGTCATACCGTTGCCCATCTCAAAACCGGGGAGAACACAGCTTTGGATATTGGTCGCAAGATCGATACGCCGGTAACTATTTTCCGACCGACGCTTATCTATGGAAACGAAAACAACAAGAATGTCGCATCGATTGCATCTTTAGTTCGTCGTCTCCGTTTCTTCCCGCTCGTTGGCAGAGGCAATGGTTTGCGCGCCCCCGTGCATGCGGACGATGTTGCGGATAGCTGCATTAAGGTACTCGATCGTCCACAGACCTATGGCAAGGTATATTATCTGGCCGGTGGACAAACACTGGAATATCGTGAAATGGTGCGAAGAATCTTTACTGCGGTGCAGGTCACACCCCGGTTTTTCAAGGTGCCGCGCGTTGTCCTTGAAAAGATGCTGGCAGCTTTAAGTCGGTTGCCGCGATTTGCCGAACTCACACCACAAATGCTTGATAGGGTTAATCAGGATCTGGTATTCGATAGTGCCGAGGCAGTGCGCGACTTTGGATATTCGCCGCGTGATTTTGAGCCTGAGTTTGATAAAACCGATCCTGACAATTGTCGCGGTGGACCATGAGTATCGTCTGGTTGATGGCAGCAATTGCCGCCTTTGCATTATCGTATATATTGATTCGGCTCATGCTGATAAGTGGCGTGGGCCTTGCCAGGGACATACCCAACAATCGAAGCATGCACCAACGTGTGGTACTGCGTGGTGGTGGTCTGGCTTTCGTAATCGCCACGGTTTGTGTGTTTTCCCTGGTGCGCTATCTGGCGTTTCCTGAATCGGGCTGGGTCTGGTACATTTTGCCGGTTATCATGATGACAACACTTGGTGCACTGGATGATCAACGGGGTCTTGGAATCCTTACCCGGCTAGTCGTGCAGGTGGCGGCAGCCGCGCTCGTATCGTTGATTGTTATAAATGGTTCTGATTCCGAAATGTCGGTGAATTTATCGATCAGGCAACTGCTTTTCTTGCCGATTCTGGTAATAGGTATTGTCTGGGTGATTAACCTGTATAACTTCATGGACGGTATGGATGGTCTCGCAGCCAGCCAGGGCGTTATTGTGCTGGCAACGATGGCGTTGTGGCTCGGCGGGCAATCAGATAGTTATCCACTTGCGCTTTTTTGCCTGATATTGGCTGCTGCGACGGCAGCATTCCTGCCGTTCAACTGGTATCCGGCGCGGGTGTTTATGGGGGACACGGGTTCTCTGACATTGGGTGTCGCCATTGCTGCGGCAAGCGCCGGGAGTATTTTTTTATATCAATTGCCGACAACGGCTTTCCTGATACTTATGGGTGTATTTTTGTTTGACGCAACCGCCACACTTGGCCGCAGAATATTCACGCGGCAGACGTGGTGGCAATCCCATCGCAGCCACTTTTACCAGCGTGCGGAAGCAATTGGTATTTCACAACGCCACATTGTCGGTACGGTGGTGATTATGGATCTCATCCTTGCCATTCTTGCCTCGCTGGTGGTCTACGATATGCTGCTGGCACAATATGGCGTCATCATTGCTCTGGCCGTCCTTATTGCCGTGAGTTTGCTGGTCAGACATTTCGAGGACCGTGCAGCCAGTACCAATCGGAGATCCGAATGATCATGGGTAACCATTCTGGTACTGAAATTTTCGGTCGACTAAAAAATCGATGGAAAGTCTTGCTGCACGATGCAGCGATGATTCCACTGGCGTGGATCGGCGCATATTGGCTTCGTTTCAACCTCGATACCATCCCGTCGATTTTTCTGGATGAAGCGATATCGCTGATCCCTCTGGTCATGGCGATACATTTTACGACCTTCTTGTTTTTCGGGGTACATCGGGGGATCTGGCGATTTATTTCGTTGCACGATCTCATTGCCTTGATCAAATCCGTAGTCGTTGGTACGGCGCTGGTCGCCATAGCCATTTTCTTCCTTACCCGACTACAGTTTGTGCCGCGTTCGGTGTTTTTGTTGCACGGCTTGTTGTTAATGACGCTGGTAACTACGCCGAGGGTGTTATATCGGCTGATCAGGGATCACCACATCTCCACCGCGGCTGAAAATCGCGTACTCATTGTCGGTGCCGGAATTGCCGGTGAGTTGCTGGTACGCGATCTGCATCGTGCCCGTCCGCGTGTCTATGAGCCAATTGCATTCGTTGATGATGATTCAAGCAAGCGCGGCCGAGAACTGCAGGGCGTGCGGGTGATGGGTAACAGCACAACCATACCGTTACTGGTTGATCGCCTTGGAATTGATCTGGTCATCATTGCTGTGCCTACCGCAACTGCGGAGCAGATGCAGCATATTGTCCAGTGGTGCGATAAGTCCGGCGCACCATACCGAATACTGCCAAGGCTTCAGGAAGTCATGACCGATGGCATCAGTTCCAGTGATTTACGACGAGTCGAGATAGATGACTTGCTCGGCAGGAAACAAGTATCCCTCGACTGGTCCGGTATTAGCGAATCGCTGAAAGGTCGCCGTATTCTGGTTACCGGCGGCGGTGGCTCCATTGGCAGCGAGTTGTGCCGACAAATCGCGCGACTCGAGCCGAGTTGCCTGGTGATCATTGACCAGAGCGAGTTCAACCTGTACTCGATTACGACAGAACTCGAACAACTTTATCCTGACCTCGAGATTATCCCCAGTCTGGTGGATGTGCGCGATCGCGAAGCTGTCTACCGGACCTTTGAATCGAGGCGGCCTGAAATAGTCTTCCATGCCGCAGCGTACAAGCACGTACCCCTGTTGGAAGAACAGGTTCGTGAGACGGTTCGTAACAATGTAATAGGTACGCGCAATGTTGCTGATGCAGCCAATGATCATACGGTTGAATCATTCGTTCTCATATCCACCGACAAGGCGGTTAATCCCACCAGCATGATGGGCGCCAGCAAACGTGTGGCAGAGATCTATTGCCAGGCGTTGAGTCGACGCTCGGCGACACGAATAATCACGGTACGTTTTGGCAATGTCCTCGGTTCCGCCGGCAGTGTTGTGCCTTTGTTTCGCAAGCAGATCGAGGAGGGTGGGCCGGTTACCGTGACCGATCCCGGCATGACCCGCTATTTCATGAGTATTCGTGAAGCGTGTCAGCTTATTTTACAGGCGGGAACAATTGGCAGTGGTGGTGAGATTTTTGTTCTTAATATGGGTGAACCGATCAACATCGACTACCTGGCGCGGCAAATGATCCAACTGAGCGGCAAGGAGCCGGATGTCGATATCAAGATAGTATATATCGGCCTACGTGATGGAGAAAAACTTCATGAACAATTGTTTCATGACGAGGAGCATTTGAGCGATACCGGATTCGATAAAATCATGTTGGCGCAAAGCCGTAGTGTGGGTTTCGAAGGTGTCAATACAACCTGTGATGCACTCATGGATGCTGTCCAAAAATTCGACATTGCTGGTGCCGAGCGCCTTGTGCAAACACTGGTGCCTGAATACCGGTTTGAACCGCCGCTTGAACGCATTGCTCATGGCGGTGAAAACGCATGATTACTCCCATCATTCTGTGTGGCGGATCCGGTACGCGTTTGTGGCCCATGTCGAGGACGTTATATCCCAAGCAGTTTCATCGACTCGCGGGTGAAGGATCTTTACTTGAGGAAACTATTGCCCGGCTGTCAGGTGTCGATGGTATCGGCGCTCCGCTGGCGATTTGCAATCACGAGTTCCGTTTTCTGACAGCAGAGCAGTTTCGCCGGCAGGGAGTTGATCCATTTACATTGCTACTCGAACCAGAGGGTCGAAATACCGCGCCGGCACTGGCGGCAGCCGCCCGTCACGTGCTCGATAACGACATGCCGACACTCATGCTGGTGTTGCCGTCTGATCATGTGATCGGCAAGCCGGACGCATTCCTGGCTGCACTGGATCGGGCACGACCTGCCGCCGAAGCAGGCGGGTTTGTCACATTCGGGGTCACTCCGCTTGCCGCCGAGACGGGCTATGGGTATATCAAGGCAGGACAAACGGATGAAAACGGTGTCTATCCGGTTGATCAATTTGTCGAGAAACCTGATCCTGAAACCGCTCGCAGGTATCTTAATGACGGTGGCTACTACTGGAATAGCGGCATGTTCCTGTTTGAGGCGAGTACATTCATCGAGGCGCTGGAACGTTATGCTCCTCACATAGCCAAAGATGCACAAGCTGCTAGTCGTGGAGCGAAGGGTGCCTTTGAATCGGTATTTCTGGACAAGGAATCGTTTCTCAACTGTCCGTCGGTCAGCATCGACTACGCCGTCATGGAGCACACCGATCGCGCCATGGTTGTGCCGCTGGATGCGGATTGGTGTGATGTCGGTTCCTGGAAAGGCGTATGGCAAGTTGGCGAGCGCGATGCGCAAGGCAATTTATCACGTGGTGATGTGGTGCTGGCCAATGTTGAAAATTCCTGTGTTATTTCATCTGATCGACGCCTGGTTGTAGCGAGTTCGGTGGCTAACCTGGCCATCATCGACACCCGTGACGTTACTTATGTCGCGCCGCTCGAAGCGGCGCAGGAGATTCGTGAGATTGTCGATAATCTGCGTGCCGAGGGCCGTATTGAAGTTGAGCGTCACCCCAAGGTTTTCAGACCATGGGGTTCCTTTGAATCTGTAGATCAAGGAGACGGGTTTCAGGTAAAACGTTTAGTGGTGAATCCAGGTTCAGAGATTTCCCTGCAATTTCATCATCATAGATCAGAGCACTGGGTGGTGGTAAGCGGTGTTGCGACTGTCAATCGGGGTGACGACGTACTTGAATTGTCCGCAAACCAGTCTGTTTACATTCCCGCTGGGATGATGCACAAGCTGACTAACCCGGGCGATATTCCATTGGAAGTGATTGAGGTGCAAACCGGAAGTTATCTGGGTGAAGACGACATTGTGCGGGTGGAAGATCGTTACGGGCGCGTTGGTGAGACACCGGCATGTTAGCCATTATCGGCGGCAGTGGCGCCTATGATCTGTCGATTCTGGATGTTTGCAACAAACGAGTCATCCGTACTCCCTATGGCAGCCCTTCGGATCCGGTGATTACCGGTGTGATGGGTGGTGGGGAAGTGTTATTCCTGCCGCGTCACGGATTGAGTCACAAGATTCCACCCCATGCGATTAATTTTCGCGCCAATATCTGGGCCTTGCAGGAATGTAGCGCGACCGAAATTATTGCTCTGAATGCTGTTGGCGCTATAAATTCACGATTGGTGCCACCAGATCTGGCGCTCCCTGATCAGGTGCTCGATTACACATGGGGTCGCAAACATACCTTCTTTGATGGCAATTCCGGTATCGTTCGGCATATCGACTTTACCAATCCTTACTCAGTGGATCTAAGAGCACGTATCGAGGATGCTGCAACAAGCCTTGGTCTGGATTGTTTTACAAACTGCATTTATGCCGCGACCCAGGGGCCGCGTCTTGAAAGTGCCGCTGAGATTAATCGACTGGAGCGTGATGGTGCGGATATTGTCGGTATGACCGGAATGCCGGAAGCGGCTCTGGCGCGAGAGTTGGGTATTCCCTATGCCTCATTATGCGTTGTTGCCAATATGGCAGCGGGTCGCGGAGAAGGTGAGATTACTCTCGAGGAGATCGAACGAAACCTTGTCGGTGGAATAGACAACGCGTTTCGTGTCATTGAGAAAAGTGTCACTTTATAAAATTTCGAAACTGCATATTCACCGCTTTCGTCAGGTTGCCATGCCTTTTGCATGGTGATATTCCACCAAATTCAGATTTCAAATTCAGGTATTTCAATGCGAGTTTCGCGAAGCATGGAGCGGGATATATCGCCGGTTTGAAGTTGGCAATTCAGGGCCGCTTCGCACTTAAAGATTATCGAGTCGTTACCTGATTGGGAATCGGCTTGAGAAATCTGCGATACCGTTATTCCACCGCGTTTTCGATTGGCCATACACTGATGATCAGGCCGAAATGCGGATTGTCGAGATAGTGGAATTCCTTCAATTTCAAACGTCGTTTCTCTTCCAGATACCACGTCGGCGCAATGGCTCTATCTATATTCTCTGTAAGAGCGACATCCGTGGTGGTTACTATCGTAGGGGGTGTATTGCCCTGAGGTTGCATGGATGTTGCGGGCACCTTACTGGATAACGGATCAACGAATGGCGTATAGCTGGCCAGGACATCCACGTATAGCAACGGACTGTGGTAGAAGCGGATGAGACCTTTTAACCCACTGTCATCGCCTAAGTTCAATGTGGAGATATCCACAAAAGGCGCATCGTCAATCGACTCGACTGTTTGCCGCCAAGTCACGTATTCAAGCAGTGTGTAATCGGCGCTGGCATCCAGTTTCCGAGCGATGTCCACCATATTTCCGCTGCTGGCAGGCATTGCAACAACAGCTCCGGTTCGTTCGACGAGTCTCGATAGACGGCGCTCAAACTCAATCGCGCGATCAGTTCCCGCCAATGAGACCTCAGTCGATCGTTGGTTGTTGTTCAGGAAAACGATTACTTCAAGATCGTAGTCGTTACCAAAAGCATTTGCCTGGAATGCAAAAATTCCCAGTAAAACGGAAAGTGTCCGGATTACGTGACAGATTAAGTTCCGGTATGCGGATATGCGCAGTGATTCCATGGATTAACTTTTCCTCTTTATACAGCGGCTTCGGGCGTCGTGGATGAGGCGGGATCCGTAACATTGGATTTAACGCCATGCTTACGCAGAAAATCGCGAATGCTGCGAATCGCCTGACGCGTGCGCTGCGGGTTCTCGATCAGACTGAAGCGTACATGATCATCCCCGTATTCGCCAAAACCGATTCCTGGGGAAACCGCGACATTGGTTTCATTTAATAACAATTTGGCAAATTCAAGTGAACCCATATGCCTGAAAGCTTGCGGGATTTTTGCCCACACGAACATGGTCGCCTTCGGTCGAGTCACAGTCCAACCGGCCTTTGTCAGACCGTCGCATAATACGTTTCGCCGAGTTTCATAGGTGCCGACCGTATCGCGAACGCAATTCTGGGGTCCTTCAAGGGCATGAATAGCGGCAACCTGAATCGGTGTAAATGTCCCGTAGTCGAGATACGATTTAATTCGTGTTAATGCGTGTACCAGGGTTCGGTTGCCGCACATGAAACCGACTCGCCAGCCAGACATGTTGTAAGTTTTGGATAGCGAATAAAATTCAGCAGCAATATCCATGGCCCCCGGCGCTGCCAGAATGGATGGCGCCTTGTAGCCATCGAAAGTGATTTCGGCGTAGGCATTATCGTTGATCACCCAGATATTGTGTTCCCTGCACAGGGCGACCACGTCGCGAAAGAAATCGGCGTCAACGCACTGGGTCGTCGGGTTGGCCGGGAAACTCAAGACAAGGAGTTTGGGTTTTGGCCAGGTGTCGCGTATGGATCGTTCCAGCTCTGCGAAAAAATCCCGATCGGAACCGATCGGAACATGACGAATATCGGCTCCGGCGATAACGAATCCGTATGGATGTATCGGGTAGGAGGGATTGGGTACCAGCACCGCGTCTCCGGGGCCGGTAGTTGCCAGCGCCAGATGCGCCAGACCTTCCTTTGAACCAATTGTTACGATGGCCTCATGATCAGGATCGAGATCAAGCTGGTACTTGTTACCATACCAGCGGGTGATGGCGCGCCGCAATCGTGGTATGCCCTTGGACGATGAGTAGCGATGGGTATCGCCACGATCCACCGTTTCTTTCAATTTATTGACGATATGTTGCGGCGTCGGTTGGTCAGGGTTGCCCATGCCAAAATCGATGATGTCGCGACCCTCGGCACGTGCCTTGACCTTTAATTCATTGACGATATTAAAGACGTATGGCGGCAGACGTTTGATTCGATGAAATTCGATCTCGTTTTCCACTTGCATTTTCTGATTCAGGATAAATGATAAATCATGTCATTTCGATAAATGTATCCGGCATATCGAAACCGTACAGTCACGCTTGAAGTGCGGTGATTATGCTGTGACACAGGGTGAGTCGTGAATCAACATCCGGTAGTGAGTCGCGCACATTTAAATTGAAGCCGCCAGTCATTTTGAAAATACCTGGACGGGAATTCAAGAGCATGATTATCTTTTCCGGCGCGACAGGGCTGTTGTCGCCGAAAGCAAGGGTGCCGCCATTTTCTCCAAGGCTGATTTTCTCGATGCCGAGACGTCCTGCCCGATGGCTGACTTCAGTGAGATCGAATAAACGATTGGCAAATTCGGGCAGACTGCCAAATCGGTCGACGATCTCTACTTTAAGTTCGTGCAGATCGCTTCGTTCGGCGGCAGCAATGCGTTTATATAAAACCAGGCGGGTGTGTACATCCGGAATATAGTCATTTGGCAGCAATGCCGCACAGGACAGGTTAACGTCGGCCGCACGGCTGCTACGCGTGAGTTGATTATCCTCACGACTCTCGCCCCGTGATAGCGCTTCCACTGCACGATTGAGATATTCAGCGAACAGTGTGAATCCGACTGTATCAATCGTTCCACTCTGGGATTCGCCCAGTAACTCGCCGGCGCCGCGTATTTCAAGATCATGGGATGCAAGCGTAAAACCTGAGCCGAGATCCTCGAGTGAATCAATTGCATCCAGTCGTTTGCGGGCGTCGGCGGTAATCACGTCAAAGCCCGGAATCAGCATATAGGTGAATGCCTGGTGATGTGACCGGCCAACCCGGCCGCGAAGCTGGTGAAGCTGAGCCAGGCCAAACTTGTCCGCTCGATTAATGATCATGGTATTGGCGCTGGGTACATCGATGCCGCTTTCAATAATTGTGCTGCATAACAGCACGTTAAAGCGTTGATGGTAGAAGTCGCGCATCACACGTTCCAGTTCAAACCCCGACATCTGACCGTGACCCACTTCGATACGTGCCTCGGGTACCAGTGCCTTTAATTCTTCGCGCATACGTTCGATGGTTCGAACTTCGTTATGCAGGAAATACACTTGTCCGCCACGATGAATCTCGCGAATCATGGCTTCACGAATCAAGGCCTTGTTAAACGGCCTGACAAATGTTTTCACAGACAACCGATCAACCGGTGGAGTGGCAATCAGGGATATGCTGCGAATTCCCGACATGGATAAATTGAGTGTTCGCGGAATCGGCGTGGCGCTTAAAGTAAGGATATCGACTTCGCTGCGAAGCTTCTTTAACTGTTCTTTCTGGCGTACACCGAAGCGGTGTTCTTCGTCGATGATTAACAGTCCGAGATTCTTGAAGCGTATGTCTTGTTGCAGTAGACGATGCGTGCCGATCACGATATCCGGGTAACCACCCTCAAGGGATTTCACCAGCGCGTCAATTTCCTTGCGGGATCTGAATCGCGACAAGAGTTCAACTTCGATCGGTAAATCGGCAAAACGATCCTTGAATGTCTGATAGTGCTGCTGCGCCAAAAGTGTCGTTGGTACCAGAATTGCCACCTGGCACTTGTTATGCACAGCCACGAATGCGGCACGCAAGGCGACTTCGGTTTTGCCGAAGCCAACGTCGCCGCACACCAGTCGATCCATGGGTTGGTCCGACTCGAGGTCATTTAATACCTCAGCGATGACCTGTTCCTGATCGGGTGTTTCTTCGAAAGGAAAGCGGCTGCAAAAATCCCTGTAGGCGTCCTTTGGGGTTGGCAATTGACGTCCTTCACGGGTCTTTCTGAGTGCTGCCACTTCGAGTAACTCAGCAGCGACGTCGTAAGCCTTTTCGCGGGCTTTGCGACGGGCCTTCTCCCATGCGTCGCTACCCAGCTTGTGCAAGGGTGCGCTTTCGCTGTCGCCACCTAAATATCGGCTAACCCGATCAAGAGACAGGATCGGCACGTACAATTTGTCATTGCCCTGGTATTGAATCAGCAGGAATTCATTCGTTTTGCCTTCAATACCAAGGGTTGTCAGACCGCTGTAACGTCCGATGCCATGGTTTTCATGCACTACCGGGTCGCCTGGCTTAAGTTCGGCGAGGGATTTGATAATGGCTTCCGGATCGCGGTTTCGCGCACTGCGTCGCCGTCGCTGAAATACCCGCTCGCCATACAATTGGGTTTCGGTTATCACGCTTAAACCGGCACCAGGCAGGTGGGCGCCCCGTTCCAGCGGGGCAATGGTAATGGCAAGATTAATATCACCATGCATCGTGGAGTCGATAAATTCCTGCCAACCGGATACCTGTGTCGGGATCAGGTCGTTCTCGAGCAATACGGATTCCATGGATTCACGTCGCCCGGCCGTCTCGACTGCCAGCAGCAGGCGCTGCTTGGACTGGTTAATCAACTTTAAAAATGCGCTATAAGGCGATGCTGCGCGAGGATCCACCGGCGCGCTCACCGGTGCAGCCGAGCCAAGTGATGTAGATCGTTTTGAATCGCTGCTTGAAAGACGAATGGCGGGGCGTTCTGCCAGCGCCTGTTCGAAAGTAGCTGCGCTTATGTAGAGCGATTCGGGTGGTAGTACGCGTCGATCGGGATCAAGCGCACAATTGTCGTATCGGTCGATGACCTCAGCGCTGAAACTTCTGGCTTCGTTATCAATATCGTTGTCGAGGAGCCACAATGTGTCATTCGGGAGGTAGTCGAAAAAGGAGGCAGTCTGCTCAAAAAACAACGGAAAATAGTATTCGAGACCGGCCACGGCGTTGCCGTTACTGATTTCACTATAGGCGAGTTGTCGTGTCGGGTCGCCTTCAAAGGTCTTGCGAAAATTCCGTCGAAATGTCTTGATTGCCGCTTCGTCCATGGGGAATTCGCGCGCCGGCAGAAGAGTAATATCCTCAAGAACTTCTCCAGAACGCTGATCTTCAGGATCGAAACGTCTCAGACTTTCGATCTCGTCATCGAACAGATCAATGCGAATTGGCCAGTGGGCGCCCATGGGAAACAGATCAACCAGGCCCCCACGCACGGCATACTCCCCAGGTATGGCTACCTGACTGACGGCATAATAGGCAGATTGCTGCAGGCGTGAGCGAAACTGGTCTATATCGAGTTGCTGGCCGCGGTGTAATTCGATGCTGTGGCCGAGAACGTAGCCAACTGGCGGCAGGCGTTGCATCAAATTGGCGACGGTGACGAGGACTATATGTCCTTCCGTTTTTGGACCGGTTTGTAAGCCACCAGTCAGTAAACCCGATTGCTGACCTTGATGAAGCCATGCCAGCACTCGCAACCGCTCCGAGGTAATATCCTGGTGCGGTGAAAACAGATCGTAGGGCAGGGTCTCCCAGTCGGGGAAGACGCGCACTGGCGAACTGCTACCACTGCCGTAGAAATTCAGCTCCTGTTCGAGCAGATGTAATCGTCTGGCGTCACGCGCGACCACTACAAACGGGCCCGAATGACGCTTTGCGGCTTCATTAATGGCGATACTTTCCGCCGAGCCGTGCAGGTTTGACCAGGCGACGCGTTTCCTGCTGGAATCGGGCAGGGGAGGATTAAATACGGATGGAGAGGACACGTTTGCTGCGGGAACTATTTCTGGCACGAAAAAACCTGATATTTTAACGTTTGCATGTGCCTGAGTACCAGCACCGACTTTGTCGGATTCATTACACAAAAACCGAATTTTTCGTCGACTTATTATTGGTCCATCGGTCAAAAGTGTGGCTTTAATCGTTTTATGCGGCGTACCAAAACTACCCTTGTCGTTATATCTGGAGCAAACTATTGAGAATCTGGGCTTTCATTCCCGCTGGCGGTCGTGGACGGAGAATGGGTGGCGATGTGCCGAAGCAGTATCTGAAAATCCGTGACAAGGAAATGATTTGTCATGTCATTGACAGGCTCGGCAGCCATCCGCGTATTCACGGCCTTGTTATCGGGGCGGATATTCATGACGACCAATTTCAGCAATGTGAAGGTAATGTCGTTGCCATATCCGAAGCAGGTCCGGAACGGGCCATAACGGTATACAACGGTTTGCAGAAGATCATCGATCTCATCAACAACGAAAAACGTGATGTATCCGATATCGTCGACAACGATTGGGTCATGGTCCATGACGCCGCCCGGCCATTATTACGTTCCGCTGATATCGATCGCCTCATCGACGCTGCGGCTCGACATCGCGACGGCGCCATTTTAGCGATGCCGTTGGTCGATACGATTAAGCGATCCGATTCATCCACATCCATTGTCGAAACCCTTGACCGATCAATCCTGTGGCGTGCCGCCACGCCACAGTTATTCCCTTTGCAGCGCCTTTATCATGCGCTTGATGAGACTATCCGAAAAGGTATTACGGTGACTGACGAGGCTAATGCAATGGAACTTGTTGGCGCACGTCCCGTGTTGGTCGAAGGTGCGAGTGACAATATTAAAGTCACAACACCGGCTGATCTCAAACTGGCCGAGTGGCTACTGACGCAGCAAGTTGAAGAGGAATTACAATAATGATCAGAATCGGCCATGGATTCGATGTGCATGGCTTCGCTGAAGGCCGACGCCTGGTAATTGGTGGTGTCGATATACCCCATGATCGTGGACTTGCCGGTCATTCCGATGCGGATGTTTTATTGCATGCCATTTGTGACGCATTGCTCGGCGCTGCAGCAAAGGGAGATATCGGCCATCTGTTCCCAGATGATGATGAAACCTGGCGAGGTGCAGATAGTCGTTTGTTGCTCGGTGAAGTCGTTCAGCGTCTGCATACGGACGGTTACACCGTCAGTAACATCGATTGCACTATTGTCGCTCAGCTACCTCGAATGGCACCGCATATCGACAGCATGCGTGAGAATATAGCCACTGATTGCAGGGTTGCTACTGAACAGGTAAATATCAAGGCAACCACCACGGAAAGACTTGGCTACACAGGACGTGGTGAAGGTATCGCCGCGCATGCGGTCGTGTTGATAGAGAAGTAGAGTTTAGAACCTATCTCAACATGGCTGCAACCCACCAATATAATGCTCAATGTCTGCTCAAAGACCCATGTGCGCATATAAACTGCGCGTTTCCCAGATCGTTCCGATATGAATTCAAGGAGATACAATATGACTAAACCCACTCCCAGACAACAGACACCAGCACTTCAGGTCGATACTTTTGACGGTCGTTGGAATCTCCATGAAATACAACCCGACAACTTCTCCCTGATTGTTGTGTATCGGGGTCTGCATTGTCCGGTATGCAAGTCTTCGCTGCGTGATCTTGACCGCAAGCATGATGAGTTTTCCAAAAGAGGTGTCGAAGTGATTGCCATAAGTGGAGATACGAAAGAGCGCGCACAGCGCTCAGTAGATGAGTGGGGCATCAAGCAGGTTACTGTCGGCTATGGACTTACCGAAAGCACAGCTCGTAGTTGGGGATTGTATGTCTCCGAGGGCATCAATGAAAAAGAACCGGCCAGGTTTTTTGAACCCGCCCTGTTTCTGGTGCGACAGGACGGCACACTTTATGCAGCCTCTATCCAGTCCATGCCATTCGCCCGACCAGCCTTCGACAGTCTTCTTGGCGCCATTGATTTTGTTTTGGATAAAGATTATCCGGCGCGCGGCGAAGCTTGAACAGGATAGAATCTGGACGAAAGTTACACCTTGATGCAGTAGTGTTATTAACCGGTGTCAATAAATTCCTATTGAAACGTTAGTTTGCTATCGCAATACAACAGCTTCGCGGGATTACCTGTTTCTCCGACTACAACACATAACTGTTCAAATTCAAGACCCAGCGTGGCAGCCTGGTCTAAAGTTACACCTGCAACAAAAAGACTTTCTTCTTTCCAGCCATCATGCCCGATTCCGATACCATCAAGAACCAATTCAGAATATCCCACCGAACGACGCAGTCTGGCTTGAGCAGATCTGTTTTCATCGAGAGATAATTGTCTGGAGTCTGGATTCCATGCGGTGACATAAATCCAGTTGGATTGACCAACGCGATGTAAAAAATCTTCCAGGGCAGGAGGCAGTTTTTCACCAATTCGAATGTCACAGGTCTGTCCATCCAACATCACGGTATAACGTGTGCTCATAAAAACACGATGAAGATCGCGGTTAATTTCCTTGCCATCCACCATGCTCACCCATGGTTCACAGGGTAATATCATCCACGCTTTGTGAGGTCAATTGTCTGCTTTGTTAAGAATGCTCGGTTGAGAATTTTGCCGGTGAAACAATCTCAAGAAGTTCAAGGTCATCGGAATGTCGGACTTCCCGATGTTTGATTCCAGATGGCTGGAGCACGCAGGAACCTGTGCGCAAGATGTGTTCTCCTTCGCCTTCGTATTCGAAGACTACCCATCCATTGATAACAAAGACAATTTGCAAGTCAAGTTGATGAGTGTGCCACTTGGGTTCGGAATGTCTGCCAGGTACCGCACGGATAACATGGGCATCAAACTTTCCTGAAGTGTTTTCGGAGATACCCAGTTTCCGATATTCAAAGAAGCTGCGGAGACCGTCTCCCTTGAATGACGAACTGTCAGCATGGGAGATAGTGAAAGCCTGGTTTTTATACAGGGTTGTCATTTTATATCTTTTGCATATTTATCGATGAATTGGTCGAGTTCATTGCCGTGTTCATCGGCAAGTGCGGCATCGCGTAGCTGTTTCATTTTACCGGCAGCATCGTCAGCAGACTCGATGAGCGTGCGTGCTGACATCACCCGGTCGAACTTCGACAGGCTACGTGTATGGGTATCGCTATAGCCCTTTATGAGGCGACGATTGTTAATGAGCTCCACTGCGAGTTCGTAGTTACTGCTGACACATGACAGCGATGTCTCAAGCCACGACTCAAGATGTGCGCGTTCAATGTCATGACGCAATAATTTTCTTCTGAATCGGCGCATGCCACCGAGCGTATGAAGCACCAGGTACCAGAACATGGAATCGGTGCGGACACGACGTCCACGGTTAACCAAACGATCCAGTCCCCGAAATAATCGTGGGTGTGATTCGATAAAACGGCCAAGCCCAACAGGTAGCATGCCGCATATCTCGTCGGCTCTCGGATGCATGAACTCGGTGATGCGTAGTACCTGTTGATCATTGACGCCGACCTCATTGGCGACCCGGGAAAAACGGCCGACACGGGTTTTGAGATCAGCAACACGTATCACATCATCGTAGGCCATGGCATTGGCAATATACTTTGCCGCCGCAACGCTGAGCAGATATTGACGATCGTGGCCACCGTTGGATTCATCAATGTGAACGACATGAATCAGGTGGTCGAGATATTCAGTGCCATAGTTCGTATCCTGAAAATCGACGACTTTTTTCAGGCCACTATATGCCATGTCTCGAACCGGCTCAGGCAGGTTCGATATTCTGTCTTGTAATGTCTGCCAGCGATGCAACAACTTGTCCGGACCGCGAGCCACGTCCTGGGTTATGGGTTGCGTGTGCTCATCTTCAGGCGCATCGTTGATGTTTTGGTTTGTCGCCCTGTTGCAGGCTTCGCGAAATGCTGCAAGGCTTGCGTCCACGCCACGACCCGATGCCCTTATGGTTTCCTCATAATTTTCAAGCGCGAAGGGCAGGGCGGTAGAGCCAGCCAGTGCGCCAAACAGACTTGCCGAAATGACCGTACCCGCATCGGCTGCTATTTTTTCCATATCAAAAGCGATTACGCGCTGTGCAGCCTTTGCAGCAGCCTCGATAACCTTGTCGTTGTAGGCAATGCCGTCACCGGGATGGGTTTTTTCTGATACCGCAAGCATGCGATGCGATGAGGCAATCAGCGTTGTGCGATGTGGAGTAACAAAGCCTCGCAAAATACCCCGCCCTGCTTCCATCATCTCCGCGGCAATCAGTATGTCCACGTCGCCTGCGGCTGGCATCAATGAAAACACAGGCTGCCTGACCGACTGTGGTGTCATCTCAATATAGTAGATGGTCGCGCCGGTACGTTGGGCGACACCTGCGACCGAGGTTGCCTGACTCATATAGCCGCTACGTTGCGCAAGATCCGTTATCCAGTTTGTGAGGACTCCGCCCCCCTGACCACCAACCGCCATGATGGCGAGCTTGATAATCCTTGCAGGGTTGTTTTCCGCAGCGGTGTTCATCAAAATAATCAGGCGCCTGTCAGATCAAGCCGGTTACGTTGACGACGTGCCTGTAGCCAACCGATATATTTTCCACGTTGCCTGGCCAGCCAAAGATCCCAACGAGACGGATTATGTATGACATCGGCACGCCAGAATGATGGGCATAGTACGGCCGCATCTGCAACTTCACCGCAATTGCCGCAGCCGACACAGGTGTGATCAATACTTGCGACCGGATCATCGCGTAGTGGGTCATCGAGTCGCTTTACAGATAATGACGGACATCCGGAAAGCCGCATGCAGGCATGGTCACCGGTACATACGTCTTCATCAACACCGAAACGCTGTTTGATAACGCGCTTGCCTTGGGTAATGGCGTTGTTGCGAATGGGACGCTCGCGACGTTGTCGATTCAGCATGCATTCTGATGAGGCGACGATAACCTTCGGGCCTTTCTGCCTGGTTGTGAGTGCTTCTTCAAGGATGTCGCGAACTTTTTTGACGTCGTAAGTCCGGTCGATCTGTCGAACCCACTTAACACCGACGCCCTTGAGTGCCTTTGCGATTGGGTGTTTGGTGGATTTCGATTTGTTATCGGCTCGGGATGACAATACATCCTGCCCACCGGTGGCGGCGGAGTAGTAATTATCAACGATCATGACGACGCCATCAGACTGATTGAACACCGCATCACTGATGCTGGACGACAAACCGTTATGCCAGAAGCCGCCATCGCCGATTATCGAAATGGATCGCTTCGATGCGCTGCCGCCAAAAGCACCGTTTGAAGCAGGACCCAGTCCGTAACCCATAGTGCTACCACCAATCCCGAACGGTGGTAATGAGGCGAACAAATGACAACCGATATCGGCACCGATCTGGTGCTCGCCGAGATTGGTCTGGGTAAGTTTCATGGCCGCAAAAATCGGTCGCTCGGGGCATCCGGTGCAAAATCCCGGTGGTCGCATGGGTACGACTTTAGCAATGTCAGCAACCTGATCTTCCACATTTCTACTGGCTTTAATCGATTCCGCGGGAAGCAACTCAGGTGCGCTGCGTTCAAGAAATTCGCGTATCCCTTTTAGTAATACCTGACCAGTATATTCACCCGCCATGGGCAGCACATCTTTTCCGAAAAGTCGTGTATGGCTTTGTGCTTTATAGAGCATCGCGCCGAACGCCTGTTCAATAAAATCAGGCTGGCCTTCCTCGACTACCAGTACGGCTTCCTTGTTGTCGCAAAAGGCTAAAAATTCATCGCTTACCAAGGGATAAGTGACATTCAATACATACAACGATAGTCGTGTATCACCATATATATCAGCAAGACCAAGTTGCTCGAGTGCGCGTATTACACCGTTATACATACCGCCTTGCATAACGATACCGATACGAATATTTGCGCCGCCAAAAAATTCATTGAGATGATGCTCGCGAATGTAAGCAGTGGCTGCCGGCCAGCGTACAGCTATCTTGTCCTGTTCCTGCAGATATGAATAAGGCGGGAGCACAACCTTTGTGGTATCACGACGTGGATTGTCGAGAGCTTGTGCACATGTCAATGGTGGCCGTCTATTATCACGTGCGGTGAATTGCCCGGTAACATGACAAGCCCGAATTCGTACCATGAGCATAACTGGCGTCGAGGTTGCCTCGGACAGTTCGAAACCATCTTCGACGGCTTTGACGATCGATGGAAGATTGGGTCTTGGATCAAGCAGCCACACCTGTGATTTCATGGCGAAGGCATGACTGCGCTCCTGCATGATCGACGAGCCTTCGCCGTAGTCTTCACCCACAATCAGCAAGGCGCCGCCGGTTACGCCGGCGGAAGAAAGGTTGGCAAGTGCATCAGAAGCGACATTGACTCCTACGGTTCCCTTGAAGGCAACAGCGCCGCGAATCGGGTAATGCACGGATGCAGCGAGCATTGCCGTGGCCGCAGATTCCGATGCATTTGCCTGATAGCGCACACCGAGTTCGCTGAGAATTTCTTCTGCATCTGCAAGCACATCCATCAGGTGTGAGATGGGTGCGCCCTGGTATCCGCCAACGTATCCTACACCGCACTCAAGCAGTGCCTTGGTAATGGCAAGGATACCTTCGCCTCGAAATACTTCGCCCTTGCCGATTTTAAGTTGCTGTACTTCTTTTTTGAAGGAACGTT
The DNA here is from genome assembly GCA_021604525.1 of marine bacterium B5-7. Lineage (GTDB taxonomy): Bacteria > Pseudomonadota > Gammaproteobacteria > Arenicellales > CAJQKF01 > BQJD01. Next base: position 99,663 of record BQJD01000010.1, read on the forward strand.
CCGCCATGTGAGCATTCTCTCATTGGTTAAACAATACACTGAGCCTGCAATTAGATTATATGAGTTGTCATAGTGCGTCCATGGAGCACACCTGTGTACTAATTCCCGATTTGTGCCGGTAGCCATGTACCAAGTACCGGCCACAATACAACAGCAGCCAGTACCAGCAGCTTAATACTGAGAAAAGGCAGAATCGAGGCATAGATCTGACGCATTGAAATGCTATCCGGAGCGACCCCGCGCATGACAAAAAGCAGTAATCCGAACGGTGGCGTCAACAGGCCGATCTCCATAGTCAGGAGGTAAATTACGCCAAGCACCAGTTCGTTAATACCGACCGCATCAGCAAGCGGTATGAATACCGGAATAGTCACCATCAACATGGACACCTGATCGATAAAGCAGCCGAGTAGCAGTAATAGCAATATCATGCCGACCAGTACCTGCAGGCTATTCAGATCATAGCTGTTAATCATGCCAATCAATCCACTGGTTGCCCCACTGAATGACAGAATCTGGCTGAAAGTCTGACTGGCAGCGATTATGAACAGGATCATTACCGACAATTTGACTGTTTCCATGACCGCCTTTTTAAGACTGACAAAGCTCATGGAACGATAACCATAGCCAGCGGCAACCGCGGCTACACAACCAAGTGCAGCGGATTCGGTGGGTGTTGCCAGACCGGCAAACAGACTGCCGATAACAACGAAGAAAATTCCCGATAGCGGTAGTACATAAATAGCGAAAGGCCGCCAGCGTTCTTTAAGTGTTAAATCAGGCGCGTTATCTATCGGGGCAAGCTGCGGACGCAGGGTGCACATCGTCACGATCATCAACGTGAACAATGCCGCCAGTAACATGGCCGGGATAATACCGGCAATCAACAGTTTTGAAATCGACATACCGGCGAGCGACCCAAGCAATACGGCCAGTGCCGATGGCGGTATCAGCATGGCGATGGCTCCCGAAGCCATGATCGGACCCATGGCAAGGGTAGGGTGATAACCGCGTTTGAGCATGTTTGGCAACATGGTCGATCCGAGCATCGCCGTATTGGCGATAGTGGAACCGGACAGTGCGGCGAAGATAGTTCCTCCAAACACGGTAACCACCGACATACGTCCCGGTATACGTGTCACGACACGTTCCACTGCATCGATAGCGCGATGCGCGACCCGGGTCTGGAACAGGATTTCACCCATGAGAATAAACAAGGGAATGGGCGCAAGCTGGAAATTGGCCACCGAGCGTGTTGCGTTACGTGCCATTTGCATCAGGCCACTTTCACCGCCGAGAATAAAAAAGGCACCGGCGATATTAACGGCTATGAAAGCGAAGGCAACAGGCAGACCTGCGGCCAGCAACAGGCTGAGGCCGCCTAGCATGACCAGCAATATGATTTGCCATTCCATTTACAGTCCTGCGCTGGAGCGCTGCCCATTCGGGCTGTGTCGGAGGCGACGCAGGAACTCCATTGCTAACAGAATGCCCGCTACTGAAGGTACGACGAGCGTGAGCCACTCAGGAACGTTAAAGGCGGTGCGGATCATTGAGCCGCGTTCGAATGAAACAACGGCTGCCTTGAAAGCGTACCAGGCAAGCAATCCTGATAGTGCGATACCGGCAAGGTTGATTACCTGGGCAAGTGGCCGGCGAATGCGGGCAGGCAATGCGAGGGTCACGATATCAACTGTGACATGTCCGTTTTGAACCAATACCCACGGAGCGGCCAGAAATGTTGCTATCATCAAACCGTATTCAACAGCATCTAGCAAGCCGTAGATGGATGTCGAGCAACAGGCCCGCAACACCAGGTTAATTGGAATCAGAACAGCCACCAATGCCAGAATCAAGCCTGACAGTGCTGCCATGGCGCCGACGACATTTAAGTAGAATTTTTCCAATGCGGGAAACAACTATGCGCAGCAGGCGAATGCTGTGCCAGGGGTAAGCGGATATCTAACTGCTTACCCCCGGCAGAAGTTTATCTAATCAGACAGGCTTTCAGCTTGTCTGCCATATCGGCATCGAGAGCGGCAATTGCATCCCAACCTGCGTCTTGACCCGTCTTTAGCCAGGTCGCCGCATCAGCGTCGTTAAGGGTAATTACTTTTATGCCGGCTTCCCTTTGTTTGGCATCTTCGCTTTCGTTAATGCCGATATTGTCGGCATTGTGTGCCTCGATTTCCTTGGCGCCGGCTTCAAGAACTGCACGCTGCTCATCGGTAAGGCTGTTCCATTTGTCGAGATTGACCAGAAAGTTGACATCGACCTGGTAAAAGCCCGGATCGACACGGTACTTGGTTTGCTCGTCCCAGCCGAGATCGAGTACACCCTGAATAGGCCAGCCATAGCCATCGATGGCGCCGCGTTCGAGTGCCGTGTAAACCTCACCTGGAGCAGTACGTACAAGATTGGCGCCGAGTTTTTCAAACATCGCCCGATAGACAGGTGTGGTGCGAATGGTCAGTCCGGATAGATCGGGCGAATCAATTGGCTTGGTCAAGTACAAATGAAAATGAATATTGTCGCCGGTACGTGCCAGGTACTTTACGTTCACTTTTTTCTGATGCAATTGATCGATCAATTCATAGCAACCATTCCCGCGCTGTTCCTGAATTGTATTGGTTGCCAAGTGTAGCGCATCGCCTTCAGGTAGCAGATTTGTGTAAAAGGCAGTAGTGTTATTGGCAATATCGACCACACCGGATGACACGGCATTACCCAGCTCGAAAGTTGGCACTGCTTCCGGTCCGCCGATATAGTTAATCTGTATGACACCTTTGCCGTTCTCATTGACCCAATCAACAAATGCTTCGAACGGGCGTGAAAAGGTGGTGCCTTTGGCAAATGCAGTGGCGCCGCGCAGGGTTATTTCATCGGCCATCGCGCTGGCGCTGCCAATTGATAAAGCCACTAAAGTGGCGATCAACTTTCTCATTTGAATCCTCCGATTTGGGCGGCCGACATCTGTATTATTGATCGACCGGTCGTTATGGTTACCACGGAAAGTGGCGGCGATCTCATGACTGGGTTTGATGGCCAGAAGACGATAAAAACCTGTAGTCAGTTTATCTTTAAGAATCCAGTCTGTCCAAAGTATATGTGCAAACGTACCAAGGTAAACAACTTCCAAATTCTGAAGCTTTTTTCTTGTGTTTCACAGCGGTACGACAAATGTACATCTATGTAGATCGGGCCGATAACCGTAATAATGTTGATAGTGCATATAAGAATATTGTAATATTTATCACTTCCCGGAACGCTTCAATTGCCATATCGCGTCGCACCGATTGCGGTTGCGGCTATCCGATTCTTGGTTAAAAAACTGGTTGTTGACTCACATCTTATCCGAAGCCGGTCACCGGGTTACCTGAACCGCATGAGAATAATTCCCGATTCGCTTGATACGCGCCTGATGATGCGCAAGCTGCTGCCTTTTTTGAGGTGGTGGCCAAGGGTTAATCGTGAATCTTTGCAAAGCGATGCACTCGCCGGGTTAACGGGAGCAATCATTGTTTTACCGCAAGGCGTCGCTTTCGCGACGATTGCCGGTATGCCGCCAGAATACGGACTGTATGCGAGTATGGTGCCAGCCATTATCGCGGCGCTGTTTGGTTCCTCCTGGCACCTTGTGTCCGGGCCGACGACAGCGGCCTCGATTGTCATGTTCTCGGCGCTGAGTTCTTTTGCTGAACCTGGAACAATGCCCTATGTCAGCCTGGCTATTACGCTGACATTCATGGTGGGCGTTATCCAGCTTTCCATGGGGCTGTTTCGCCTTGGTTCGCTGGTTAACTTCATTTCCCATTCTGTGATCGTTGGGTTTACCGCCGGTGCGGCGGTATTGATCGCTACCAAGCAGGCGAAGAACTTTTTTGGTATGGAAATCCCGTCAGGCGGCCATGTCCATGACATTGTGTACCACGTATCTCAACACTTGCCAGAAGTGCAGCCGTTGGTGTTCAGTGTCGCTGTGATGACCGTAGTTGCAGGGACGCTGAGCAAGCGATTCATACCTCGAGTTCCATACATGATTGTTGCGTTGGTAGCCGGTAGCATATTCGCAGTAGTCTTGAACAAAATATTCGGCCAGGAAGTTACCGGCATTGAAATGGTTGGTGCGCTTCCGCGTTCTTTACCGCCACTGTCGGCACCCGAATTCTCGATATCGGTTTTCAAGGAGCTGGCGCCCGCAGCGTTGGCAATGACGCTGTTTGCACTGACCGAAGCAGTATCAATTGCCCGCTCCATTTCGCTTCGATCAGGGCAGGCGATCGAAGGCAATCAGGAGTTCATCGGTCAGGGTCTATCTAACCTGGTAGGTAGTTTTTTCTCGGCATACGTCGCGACCGGTTCATTCAATCGTAGTGGTGCCAATTACGACATGGGAGCCAGGACACCGTTGTCAGCCGTTTTTGCCGGTTTATTGTTGGTCGTTATCGTGCTTGTCATTGCTCCGGCCACGGCCTACCTTCCAAAAGCGGCCATGGCCGGATTGCTTTTCATGGTGGCCTGGCGATTGATTGACTTTCAACAGATACGCACGATCCTGCGTGCCAGTCGACCCGAGTCAGCGGTGATGATTTTGACGTTTCTCTCCGCTCTCTTTCTGGATCTCGAATTTGCCATTTTACTGGGCGTCATGCTGTCGCTCATGTTCTATCTCTCGCGAACCTCAAAACCCAGGATCCTGCCGCGAGTACCGGATCCCGGTTCTGCCAACAGAAAGTTCACCACCAGCATGAAGCTCCCGGAATGCCCTCAGCTTAAAATCATCCGAATAGACGATTCCTTGTACTTCGGGGCGGTTGCTTATGTCAGGCAGATCCTTAAAAAGATTTACGAGCACTATCCCGATCAAAAACACCTTCTTTTGCTGGCTCAAGGGATCAATCAGGTAGATGTAGCCGGTGCCGAACTTCTAATTGAAGAGGTTCGTTCGCGAAGAAGCGTAGATGGCGATGTCTGGCTTTATCAATTAAAAGACACTGCGGCAGATGTTCTTGATAATTGCGGATATCTTGACGAGATAGGTAAAGACCACATGTTTATGTGGAAGGGCGAGGCAATAAGTACTATTTTTAAGCACCTTGATCCGTCCGTCTGCCAGGTCTGTGAAAAACGCATCTTCAATGAATGTGCCAAATACGCCCCCAAAGATTCTCCTGAATCTTCATAATTTCAAGCTCGCACCCGATGATGGGCAGGTTAGCACTCGTGTCGATCAACAAATTCCTGAAAGGTCGTACCTTGGGCTCCGATAGTGAATTACGGCGGCGCTAATGATACATTTACGACTGACCTGAAAACCGGTTTTAATCAGATTTATGATAAACACTGGTTTATAAGGCCAGATTTCAGATCGAAAAAATATATATAAAAGCCGTTTGCGGCAACGAAACGTCTTCGAATATCAATAGTTTTAACATGGCTCGATGCTATTCGTTTGGCCACTGTTTAATATTGCTCGATGGCTGTTTTTTATAAAACCAAATAGGAGGAACTCAATGAATAAGTCTGTTATTTCCGGGCTGCCGATTGCACTCGCATTTGCACTGACATTCGCTCCACTGACATCTGTCAATGCAGCCGAAGACTGTCCGCGTGGTACGCTGGACGAACAATATTGCGATCGTGACGGTGATCTGGTGGCCGATCTGCCGCTCGACGAAAGCGAATGGTCCGATCCCGACACAATCATCTTTTCCTACACACCGGTAGAAGATCCGGCGGTATATCAGAAAGTGTGGGATGGTTTCATCCAGCATATGTCGGAAGTGACAGGCAAGAAAGTTGTTTTCTTTCCGGTACAGTCATACGCCGCCCAGTATGAAGCGATGCGTTCCGGTCGATTGCATGTTGCCGGTGTAAATACTGGTGGTAATCCGGTCGCGGTCTCGTGCGCCGGTTTTGTACCGTTCGCCATGATGGCCTCGGAAGATGGCTCATACGGCTACGAGATGGAAATCATTGTTCCGGCTGACAGCCCGATTATGTCTCCCGCAGACATCAAGGGTCGCACCATGGCGTTTACCTCGCCGACATCAAATTCCGGTTTCAAGGCACCTTCTGCCTTATTAAAAGCTGAGTTTGGACTCGAACCGGATCGTGATTACATGCCGGCTTTTTCGGGCAAGCACGATAACTCGATTCTCGGTGTTGCCAACGGCGACTACGAGGTGGCGGCAATCGCCAATTCGATAATGAAGCGTATGTTTGATCGGGGCGTAGTCGATCCTGCCAGCATTCGAACCATCTATAAATCGGCAACATTCCCGACTACAGGTTATGGATATGCCCACAACTTGCACCCGGTGGTTGCTGCCAAGATCAAGCAGGCATTTTTTACTTTCAAATGGGAAGGTTCAGCGCTGAAAGAAGAATTCAAGAAAGAAGGTCGGTTTGTCAGCATCCATCATAAGTCTGATTGGGGTGTCATCCGCCAGATCGATGCTGCCAATGGCATAACTTACGACTGCAAGTAGTCGGTTAATAACTGATATCAGGTTACTTGGTCAGGCGCGGTGGCAACCACCGCGCCTTTGCCAGGTGACCTCAAAAACTCTGATACAAATTCACAACAGTGTTGGATTCCGGTTCAAGATGCTCATGTGTTCGTTGCGTCTTCATACCGGTGTCCGCCTTGTATTACGCTCATCCAGGGATTTTTGAGGCAACCTGTTAACCACCTGACGGCCGGTTCTTGAGTTTATGCTTCGTTTAGAAAATCTCCAAAAGCAATACAAAACCGGAGATCGTGCCTTGAAAGGTATTGATCTCGTGGTTCCCAAGGGTCAGGTGATGGCGTTGATCGGCCCATCTGGCGCCGGTAAAAGCACGCTTATACGCTGTGTCAATCGCCTGGTGGATCCAACCAGCGGGCACGTGTACCTGAACGATATGGATATCACTCATCTTGGATATCGTGGGCTTCGCGTAGCGCGCAGGCGGATGGGAATGATCTTCCAGGAATACGCGCTGGTTGAACGATTGACGGTGATGGAAAACGTACTCTCTGGGCGATTGGGTTATGTCGGATTCTGGCGCAGTTATTTTCGAAAGTTTCCGCAATCCGATATCAATGAGGCATTCAGGCTTCTTGAGCGAGTCGGCCTCGATAACATGGTCGACAAGCGCGCAGATGAACTATCCGGCGGGCAACGACAACGGGTAGGTATTGCGCGTGCGTTGATCCAGAATCCTGAGTTGTTACTCGTCGATGAGCCGACCGCCAGCCTCGATCCAAAAACGTCCCGGCAGATTATGCGGCTGATCAGTGAGCTTTGTCAGGAACGACAGCTCGCTGCAATTATCAATATTCATGACGTATTGCTCGCCGAGATGTTCGCCAAGCGAATTGTCGGATTGAAGTCTGGAGAAATTGTCTACGATGGGCCGCCGGATGGTCTTAGCCCCGAAGTGTTGACGACGATATACGGGGAAGAGGACTGGACTGCCACCATTGACCATGTTGATGAAGAAGATCTTACCGAGGAGGAACGCAGGGAACGCGAGCGATTAATGAAAAAATCATCGTGAACAAGAACATTCAACATCGCACCTGGAAGCGTCCGCCGTTTATAACCAACCCGCTACTTAAATGGTCTTTGATTGTGGGCGCCAGTTTATATCTCGCACTTGCGTTTGGTACCATTGATTTTGACTGGCAACGCATAGCCGATGGTGCGCCGCGTGGAAAACGATTTATTGCATCCTTTTTTCCGCCGGACTTCCTGACACGCTCGAGTGCCATACTAGATGGCATATTTGAAAGTTTGTGGATGACAGTTACATCGACGGTAATCGGTATTGCACTGTCGATACCGATTGGGCTTGGTGCAGCGCGTAATCTGGCGCCTCGTGCTGTTTACTTGCTGTGTCGTGCAATCGTCGCACTCTCTCGAACTTTTCCGGAAATTATTCTAGCCATATTTTTTGTTAAGTTATTTGGCTTTGGGCCGTTTGCAGGATTCCTCGCCTTAAGTCTTGCAACCATTGGGTTTTACGGAAAGCTATTGGCGGAAGACATCGAAGACATGGACCCAGTGCAGGCCGAAGCAGTTCGCGCAACGGGTGCAACCTGGTGGCAGTGGCTGATATATGCCGTATTACCCCAGGTTTTGCCGCGAATGATTGGCCTCGGGTTATATCGTTTTGATATCAATTTCCGTGAATCGGCAGTGGTCGGTATTGTCGGTGGGGGTGGAATTGGTGCGACGCTTCTGACGGCGTTTGATCGTTACGAATTCGATTCAGCAGCGGCGATACTTTTAATCATCATAGCTATTGTCATGGTGGTTGAATATTCATCCGGCTATATCAGAAGGTGGGTACAGTAATGGCCGTGCGGATGACAGGTGAGGTAAAAATCTGGCAACGCCGTGAACGGGGTAAACAATTGGCAATCTGGGTCGGTTGGCTGGTATCAGTTGCCATCTTTGTTTATTGCTGGCAATTGATTTCAGAGAAAACCATCTGGATGTTTGTCAACGATGCACCGAGACAGGCGGCCGACCTGGCCGAGAGAATGATTCCGCCCAAGTGGGAGTACCTGGATAAACTGTGGATACCACTTTGGGACACGCTCAACATCGCTACGTTGGGCACGGTAATGGCATTGATCCTGGCTGTGCCCATTGCCTTTTGTGCAGCCAGAAATACCACGCCGAGTGTATTGCTGGTTCGTCCGGTTGCACTGTTTATCATTGTCTCCTCTCGTTCCATTAATTCACTGGTATGGGCTTTGATGCTGGTGACCATTATTGGCCCCGGTGTGGTTGCCGGCATACTGGCCATAGGATTTCGATCAATCGGTTTTTGCGCCAAACTTTTGTATGAAGCGATTGAAGAGATAGACGAGACGCAGGTTGAAGCAATCACCGCAACTGGTGCAAACCGGGCACAAACACTGGCTTTTGGTATCGTGCCGCAGATCATGCCGGCGTTCGCTGGCATCAGTATTTTCAGGTGGGATATCAACATACGTGAGTCTACGGTGCTCGGACTGGTCGGTGCTGGCGGTATCGGCTTGCAACTCGATGCATCTATCTCAACCCTGGCATGGACTCAGGTGTCGGTTATTCTTCTGGCGATTCTGGCCACGGTGATCGTCAGTGAGTGGGTGTCGGCGAAAGTTCGGCACGCAGTAATCTAGAACCTGTTTCAAGTTACAGGACACGACATATCACCATCATGTAGTCGTCTCAGTTCGAGGATGGTCCGGATCTACACATCAAGTTGAACCCGTCGATTTTCTGCGATCACTTCCCGATCTTGTTTGGGTTGTTTTGTCCTGGTCAGGTGATTCGATATCATCCATGTCCGGACGTGCGATCGCATAGGCGACGGCGACAAGATGTGAGTGAATTCGTTTGAGATCGCGTATCAAATCCTGATGAAAAGAGCTGGTTTCGATACTTTCCTTAAGCCCTTCTCGTAAGCGATTAAGATGTGAACGATTCAACTCGCGTTCCATGCGGCCGACCGATCGTTTTTCCCGAATGAGTCTTGTCGCGATGTCCACATCTCCAGACATGAATACGTCGAATGCGAGATGCATGGTTCTGAAAACAATCTCGTGCATTCGTTCAAGATCCTTCAAGCCTTCATCTGAAAACTTAAGTCCCCGTACTGCCTTGCGGCGAGCCAGACCTGCGCTCGACTCGATAATATCGGCGATATGTTCAAGGTCCGTAACAAAGGTCAACACTTGAGTTGCCCTCATGGATTGTTCATCGCTCATCTGATTGCGCGTTGCCCTTGATACGTACAGTTTTATCTGTCGATGCAGGCTATCGACGTAATCGTCACGAGTTGCGATTTCCTTGGCGAGGACACGGTCGTTGGTGCGTAGCGCGATGATTAGATCACGGTACATTTCCTCGACAATCTCACCAAGGCGAACGGTTTCCCTGGATGCGACAGACAAGGCGCTATCGATGTCATCGTAGTATTCGATATCGAGTAGTCGTGACGCGCCAGGATCGCGTTCGATTCGCATATTTTCCGGCATCCACTTATCTAAAATTCGAGCCGCTATACCGAGGAAGGGCAGGAACACCAGGGACAAGACGCAGTTGAACGCAATGTGAAAGCCGATGATGCTCATATGCTCAGGCCACGGTTGTGACTCGGCTATCGATGAAATGACATCTATCACAGGGATCAGGGCGATGACGCCAATTGCCTTGAAGCACAAGTTTCCGATCGGTACCCGGCGGGCCGGTGCGGGTAACCCCAGAGTCGCGCCATAAGCTGGCAGACCGGCACCGAGATTGGCGCCTAGTACCAGAATCAGAGCCATGTGTAAGTCGATCACGCCTGCCGCTGCCAGCGACACGGTAAACAGCACGGCGGCCAGGCTTGAATGCAGCAGCCACGTGACCAGGGCAAAGACGATGATTGCGATAATCGGGTCGCCGGAAAGCGATCGCAAAACGATGGGCAGCACATGTGAATCGCTAAGCTCGGCGGTATATCCGCGTAACAGCGTGAGTGCCAGAAGTACAAGCCCGAGTCCCATGGTCGCTCGGGCGTACTGACGCAACGAGCCTGTTGTTGTGCTATGGGCAATGAAGCCGGCGCCGATCAATATCGGTGATACCGCTGATAGATCGAGACTTAAAACAGCCGCGGCCAACGTCGTACCAATATCGGCGCCGAGGACAACCGCGAGGGCGGTGACCGTTGCCACCGTGTTCTGGGCGACGAAACTGTTAACGAGTAATGCCGTTGCCGTACTGCTTTGCAAGGCCAGGGTTACAAATACACCGGACAGCAAAGCCATCAATCGGCGATCGAGCCAACGTTGCACGAAGATTTTGAGCCGTGCGCCAAGTGCGCGTTCGACTCCGGTGCGTACCATTCTCATTCCCCACAACAGCAGGGTGACAGCGCCTATGATATGAATTAGCAGTAATGTTGGAGACATAAATTGGGAGGTTGGATATCACTGCCTGGGCAAGTTGATATCACTACAATACCAATGAAAATCCCGCCAGGTCCGATGCCAGAAAGTGACAATGTTACGTTTTTATTACAGATTTGTTACAAGGGCTAGTCTGCAACCTGGTGCATGTGCGGTCAATAGGCAGATGTTAAACAACATAAATGTATTTCACCGGTGGACCAACTTAAATATGGGATTGCTCAAATCGACGTCGCAGGTCGCTGGCGAATCCGGCACCGGCTTCTGAGTGGATGTTGAAAGCAAACTCGACGCCGAGCTCTTCCAGTTCGGCTGCTTCATCCGGATACCGGGTTGCAACAGCAATTCGACCGTCGTAGCCAAGCTTGTGAAGCTGTTCGACAACGGCAAGATTTGCCTGGTGCGCGGGCAGGGTCAGCAGTACCCACTTGAGGTCGTTGACAAGTCCCGGAGTACGCAACCAGAAATCAGGATTTGATCCGTCCCCCATAATGACATTTCGTCCGTTTGCTACATGTACGTTTACTTTACTCGAATCGAGATCTATTCCGAGAACCCGTTGCGGATAGTCTGCAACAATGGCATCGAAGGCAGCCGTGCCGACACGGCCCATACCGAACACGACGACATCCATATCGCCCACGTGAATTTCTTCATCACCTGGAACGCGCTTGCTGCGTTCGAAGCGATGCAGCCTGGACTTGAAGTGGCCGTAGAATCGGTCGCCAGAGTCAGCTAATGGTGCTGCCAAAATAAAAGTTAATGACAAGGCGATGGCGAAGGTGGCAAGCCATTGGCTAGTGAGCCAGCCTGATGAAACGGCGATACTGCCGACGATTAGCCCAAACTCGCTATAGTTGGCGAGATTGAGTGATGAACGGAATGCGGTACGAGCTCGCAACTTGAACGCGGTAAACAGGCCAAAATACATAGCGACTTTTACCGGTACGAATATAAGCAAAATAAGGGCTGCCAGGAACTCGGTCCAACCGGGCAGGTCACTCATACCGATACTCAGGAAAAATCCTACCAGGAATACGTCCTTGAATCCCATCAATACCTTGGACATTTCATTGGCTTTCCAGTGACCGGCCAGCAGCATGCCAAACACGAGTGCTCCAAGGTCGCCTTTCATGCCGAAAAACTTGAACAGGTCAGCGCCGCCAAGTGCCAGGACAATTCCGTAGAGGATCAACAACTCGCCATGTCCGGTATGGTTGAGGATTTTTTGTAGCAGATGACGCAATGGCACCAGAGCTAACAACGCGAGTGCCCAGATGGACGGAAATTTGCCGGTCGATGCGGCCAGAAAGCTGACCGCGGCGACATCCTGAACAATCAGTACACCGATTGAAACTTGACCATGTCGCGAAGCGCCAGCGCCAAGATCATCGAGTATTTTCACTGCGAAAACGGTACTGGAAAATGACAATGCAAAGCCAATAAGAATCGACGTTGTGATATCCAGCCCTTCGAATAACGGCAAGCCAATAATTGCCAGCAGGAATATGAATCCGGCCATTAAGCCGGTCATGGATGCTATATGAATGATCGCCACGCCCCAGACTTCTGGACGCGCCAATGAGCGTAAATTAAGTTTTAAGCCGATAGTGAATAGCAGCAGTGTAATGCCAAAGTCGGCTGTGATTTGCAGAAACTCACCGCCACGCGCACCAACGGCATTCAGCGCAAAACCGGCAACAAGAAAGCCCACCAGTGGCGGAAGCCCGACCGATTTTGCGATCAGACCACAGGCAAAGGCAAGGGCAATCCAAAGCGGATCGCTGTGTTCGATTGCAAGCAGGATGGATTCCAATGGATGTCCTTTGGCGACCAGTTTACTGATTTAAAACATATAGTTTGAGGTTATCAAGTATTCGTAAATATTACGCATAAAAACTTAAGTTTGATTGAGTGAGAAGAAAATAATTTGTCCAGATTGACTGACTCAACAACATGAACATGTAAGCCTTTTACTTTATTGCACACTTGCTAACGAGTTAACAAGAATCCTGACAAGCACGACGATATATTGCGCTCGCTGTTTTGGATTCTATAAGTGTAACAAGTGAATAACTTACATCCCGGTTTCCACTGGTAGCGAAGTACTCATATTAGTAATCCAGGCAGTTATTCATGGATCGTTCCGGATAATGCCGCCCAGATACAAATAGAACTGCTGGTGCTGCCGGCAGCGCGGGTGGTGGAGGTGGCGGCAGCGCGGGTGGTGGAGGTGGCGGTTCAGGTCTCGCCCCATCAATAAGTGGCACCACAGTAACGGGTGGTAATATCAATGATGGCTACTACATCATTACCTGTCTGTAGAAAGCCAGTTTAAGGTTGTACGCTACTCAATCGAACGGTTATCCTCGTGTGATGGCCTGATGGTTTAACAAGGCCATCACATGGCACAAACGTGGGTTGGTACATATTTTAGTACCTGATTTGTGAGTGTGACCAAGTGGGTGGGCTCAGGAAGGTGGCAGAAAGATTGGTTCCAAAAATTCAACGGCAAAAACTGCGCGTTTGCGCCGTGATGATAACGGTTGATCGTTCTCCTAAAAAAAACTATCTCAGCGAATCACTCGCAAGTCTCGAACGCAGTGGATGGTTTTCGTATGCCGATTGTAATCTGGTTGTCATAAATGCCAGTCCCGATTCTGACACTCATCTTTCTAACGTTGTATCGCGATTAGCAGTTTCTTCAGCGAATAACTTTACGGTTATCGCAACGCCGGAAAGGCTTGGCTGTACCAAGGCAACACAGTTTGCGTTGCAACACGCCGCTTGGCATGAGTGTGATTGGGTGTTGTTTATGGAAGACGATATCGAAGTATGTCGTGATTTTCCTGAACGTGTTATGGATTTCCTTCAAGATCACGGCGGTGACCAGCTGCTGTGCGATTTTGTTACCTGTTATGACGATGTGCTGGATCGTTACCTTAAGGGTGAATTGTTCTGGGATATGCCGGCGGTACTTTACTACGGCAATCAGTGCTTTGCGTTAAAACGTCACGTTGTGAAATCATATGCCGACTATATCGACAGGTCTGATGGCAAGCGGCCTGGCTTTCCTGATGTGTGGATTGCCGATTGGTTGATGACACAATACACACAGACCATGCTGCGTGCCGCAGTTCCCTCATTAGCTCAGCATCGCGGCGATCAATCAACTCAGAATAACAGTTACTTCGAAGCCCAGGCCTACATCGAAGATCTTGAAGGTGATTGGTGTCCGGATGATTACCCGGTTGTTATAAAGCAAGCTGGATTGTTGACATCCAACGACAACTTTCAAATTGTTGTAGGGGTTGAAAACCCAATATTTATCAAGATTAATAGAGCAGCGGCACGAGTATTTGAATTGTGTAGTGATGCGCTAAGTGTCGGCGATGTTATTGACACACTGGTCAGTGATTGGCCTGCGAATGAATCAGAGATAGAAGTTCAGGTGCCACAAGTACTTGACCAATTGCGATCGTTGAGAGTGATTTATCGGCAACATAGATCCCAATCCTGACAACAGCTTTGATCGAATGTTATAGCCGTTAGCTCACAGTCGGTTGCAAGGAGTACGAATTGCAGATGGCCAATGCTCGTATGCCAATGACACTGCTGGACAACCGATAACCTTGAATATTAATGTGAGTGTGTGTTGACTGGAAATAAGTCATTCGATTTTTTACATGGCAAGGGCGAGTCATGGCTTCCGGCTATTAGAACCATTTGGCTGGCTGTTCGACCACGAACACTGAGTCTTGCGATTGTGCCTGTTATTGTGGGTACAACATTAGCACTGTCACAGGGTGCATCACTGAATTGGATTAAATTTTCACTCGCGTTGATCTGTGCTGCGCTGATACAAGCCGGTACGAATCTAATCAACGATGTTGAAGACGCGGTACGTGGAAACGATGGCTCACAACGAAATGGTCCACTGCGAGTCACGTCTCAAGGACTTGCTAGCCCTGCACAGGTATATCGTTGCGCAATTCTTGTATTTGCAGTCGCTGTAGCAGTTGGCGCCATATTGGTGGCGATAAGCGGCTGGCTTATTCTTATTGCAGGTGTTTTGTCGATAGCCGCTGGTTGGGCTTACTCTGCAGGGTCGAGACCTTTGTCGCATTCTGCCTTTGGCGAACTGGTGGTAATTATTTTTTTTGGTATCGTGGCTGTTTGTGGAAGCTATTACCTGCAAATTGGTCGAATATCAGCCGATTCACTTGTCGTTGGGATTGTACTTGGTTGTCCTGCGGCAGCGGTTCTGCTGGTGAATAACCTGCGCGATCTGGAAACCGATCAACTGGCGGGCAGGGCGACACTCGCTTCGGTTATTGGCATCAATACATCGTATGGTCTTTATACTACGCTCGTATTGACGCCATATTTATTATTGACAGTATGGGATAGATCAATTTGGCCAGGTCTCGCATGGATTGCATTTGTCCCGGGCATGATTCTTGCGATTCGTTTCTGCAAGTTGCCCATTGGCACGCCTTTAAACAAGCACCTCGCGAACACGGTTCTGTACCACATGTTGTTCGGTTTGTTGTTGTCGATATCGTGGCTGATCTGAATTCATTTGTGTGAAGTTTACTACCACGTTCCAAACACGAATCCTTGCTCAAATGCGCGCGCGGTATTGGCTTCGACAATCTCATTCGAGACTGTGGTTCGATTATGTCGCAGGGCAAACCATTCAAGCAGACGTTCGCGCATCTCGGCGCGAACATTCTCATAACCCGGATCCATACCAAGATCAAGAAGCTCTTGAGGATCACGTTCAAGATCGAATAACTGCGGCGGGTGCTTGGGATAGTGGACGTACTTGTAACGGGTTGTTCTTACCATGAACCCGCGTGCCTCGCCGGGTTCGAGATCCAGGATCTTGCGGGCCCGCCGCAGGCAAAAATCAAACTCCGAGAATACTGCGTCGCGCCATTGCCGCATTTCGAAAGTGGAATTGATCAATGGCATTAACGACCGACCTTCAAGCCGGGTTGCGCAGACACTACCGCCGAGTGATTCAATAAAAGTCGGTAACAGGTCAATGGCTTCAACGAGTTGCTCACATACCGCGCCACGGGTTGTGTCAGCGTCAGGCGTTGGGTCGCGTATGATCATCGGGATCCTGACAGACTCCTCATAGAATAGTTCTTTCTCGCCAAGCCAGTGATCACCAAGAAAGTCACCATGATCGGACGTTAAAACGATTAGCGTATCGTCCCATCGTCCGGTTTGTCGAAGTTGTGCAAAAAGTCGTCCCAATTCATCATCAATCTGATGAATCAGACCCATGTAGGTTGGTATAACGATGTGTCGGCAATGATCATTGGAGAACGACTGGCTTTCACGGTGCTGTCTGAAGGCTGCTACCACCGGGTTCTGATTGTTGAGCTCGGCGTCACTGCGATTGGAGGGAACCACATCGTCATCGCCGTATAAATCGTGATACGGCGATGGAGCCATGTAAGGCCAGTGCGGTTTAATATACGACAGATGCAAACACCAGGGATCGTCACCGGCTTCATCAATGAAATCCATAGCCCGGTCGGTCATGTAGGCTGATTCCGAGTGCTCGGCGCTCACCCGTGCAGGCCGTCGCGCATTGCGTAAAAACCATCCGGAATGGAATGCCCCATCGTCATCAACCGATGCATTGGCAAAGTCATTCCAGGGATTATCGCTTTGGTAACCCTGCTCGCGGAGATAACGATTGTAGGCAAGATCCGGATCGAAGTGACTCATCGGATGCAGGCCGTCGTCGCGTTCAAATGGCTCAAAGCCGGTTTGGGTGAGGTGAATGCCGAGTTCACTTCCGGAATCGATGCCCATCCTGTTCATTGTGGAAATATCGGGCTTCATATGGGTCTTGCCGACCAGCGCTGTGCGAACCCCAAGCGGTGCCAAATAGTCGCCGATGGTGTGTTCGTCTATCCGAAGAGGAAAATTATTGTAGTTGGCGCCGTGGGATATGACATATCGGCCGGTATAAAACGATGCGCGTGATGACCCGCAAACCGGAGCATTACAAAAAGCGTTATCGAAGCGAACGCCTTCTTTGGCGAGTGCGTCAATGACAGGTGTTTTTATATGTGGATGGCCGTAACAACCGAGATAGTCGGCGCGAAGCTGGTCGCACATAATGAACAGGATATTTTTTGCCATCGAGACGAATTACTACCTGGATGACAACATATAAAAACGATCAGAATCGATCGCATAATGCCTGTATCCGCTAACACCGTATTGGGGAGTTGCAGTCATTTTGAGACAGGTTCTACTCACGCATTTCGCAGCAGGGTGTCGAGTTCATCACTGATGATCGACTCCATTTTTGATTTGAGCGGCGATAACATCATGCCGAGTTTGACCTCGATGCGAACATCGTTATCACTGATGCGCACGCAACCATTGGCCCCGGGGCGCGTAAATCTCAATTCGGGTCCGTCCCACTCGCACTTTGCATCGAATTTTCCCGAGAGTTCGTCGGCAAGCTTGCAGGCCATCTTGTGGGCCTTGTCATAGCCGAGACCGTGCTGTCTTTTAATATCGATTTTTGCCATGAAAGTGTCTTCGCAATCTGCCTTGGCTACCGGCCGGCTTTGATGGTCAAACTACCGCGACGCCTGAAATCTGTTCGTCGATTGTGCATGGATGAATAATCTCATCTAAAAAAAGGCCGTTTAATGCTGACGGTAAAGCGTAGCCGCTGGGACCGCTCTCTGTCCACGGGGTATTTGTCAGGCGGCCTGATTCAGGTGATCTTAACTGATATAGTGGAATCGACCGGTTCGCGTTGAACTTCCAGAGCAATAACTGCTAAAGTCCGGCCTCCCCGATGATCGAGAATTCGTTGCTTCGGTGACGACTTAAATCTTGATTTTTCGGGAATACGGCGGTGAAGACCGGCCTCCCGGGCGGCGGCAGGTTGTGAACCCGGTCAGATCCGGAAGGAAGCAGCCGCAGCAGCCGAGCCGGGTGTCCGGGCAAGGCCGATCGGATCCGCCACCAGATTCACTAAGATTCCGATAATTGTCGGGATCTGTCATAGATTTTTCCTGCAATGACCTATCAGGCACTTGCCCGCAAGTGGCGACCGGGAAAATTCGCGGACGTCGTCGGGCAACCGCACGTGGTATCCGCGCTGGTGCACGCGCTCGACAACGATCGTGTACACCATGCTTTCCTGTTTACCGGTACCCGTGGGGTGGGTAAAACCACGTTGGCACGTCTGCTCGCCAAGTCGCTGAATTGCGAGAAGGGCATCAGTTCCACACCGTGCGGCGAATGTAGCGCCTGTATCAGTGTCGATCAGGGACGTTTTGTCGACCTTCTTGAGATTGATGCGGCATCGAGAACCCGTGTAGATGATACCCGCGAGATACTCGACAACGTCCAATATGCTCCCACCATGGGCCGCTACAAGGTGTACCTTATCGACGAGGTACACATGTTATCGACCCACAGCTTTAACGCCTTGCTGAAAACCCTTGAGGAGCCGCCGCCACACGTCAAATTCCTGCTGGCAACCACCGATCCGCAGAAATTGCCCGCAACGATCCTCTCGCGCTGCCTGCAATTTAATCTACGTGCCCTGGATGTTGCCGAGATCACCGGTCAACTTCGAAAGATTGTCGATTTTGAGGGCGTGAAGGCCGAGGAATCGGCGTTGGAACTGGTTGCCCGCGCTGCTGACGGCAGCATGCGAGACGGACTCAGCCTGCTGGATCAGGCCATCGCCTTTTCCGGCGGACAACTCGATGCCGACTCGGTACGCCGCATGCTGGGAATGATAGACGGTGACCGTATTGTGGATATCCTCAAACACCTGGTTGATGGCGACACCACGGCATTATTTGAAGTAATCGATGCGCAAAAAAGTCGTAGTATCAATTTCACCCGTGCCCTTGATGACTTGTTGATTTTGTTGCATGAAATCGCGCTGTATCAGGAAGCGCCGGCACTTGCCACGGAGCGCGATCATCCCTTCAATGATCGATTGGATCTGGCTGACAGGATGGATCCTCAGATGGTACAACTCTTCTACCAGATCGCTCTCATTGGCAAACGCGACCTGTCCCTTGCGCCGGACCCGGCACGCGGTTTCGAAATGGTGCTGTTGAGAATGCTGGCATTTGAACCGTCTACTGATTTACCCGGCGGTAAATCAACCACGGCTCATCCACAAAAAGCCGATGGTCAGGCAACACAAAATCGGTCGGTTAAGATGGCTAATACCCCGATCGAGTCGCCAGCGATCGATACGGACGTGAAACGGCCTCAGGGTCGGACTGAAAATCGACCAGTACCGATACTCAAACCACCCAGAAAAACATCGTCATCCAGCAATCGAGCTTCCGTGTCGCGTATCGATTCCGCATCCGGTCCTGACTCGGACCCGTCCGTCTCCGCGAAGAGTGAGATATTTGCAGATTCTACCAACGCGAGTAAATCACAAGTCATTGGTGATGATGTTCAATCCTGGGCGGCCTTTGTGGAAGGTTCTAACCTGGCAGGACTGACTCGCGAGCTTGCCATGAATCTTGAATTGGAATCTATTGACTCCGATACACAATCACTCCATTTAAAGCTGCGCGAGCCGTTAGCGCACCTTAATAACGGCGGTCGATTAAAAATACTGACACGGGAGGTCAAGTCCCATTATGGCGATCAGTATTCAGTCATCATAGAAACACATCACGCGGCAGCTAACGGTACGTCGCCGGCGGCTCAGAGAGAACAACGTCAACGTGAGGCGCAGGCAGACGCGCTTAACAGTCTTAAGAATGATCCCGACGTTGATGATTTGATCAAACGATTCGACGCTGAAATCATAGAAGACAGCGTTCGACCCAACAGTACAACAACCGATAGAGGCAACTAACCATGCGTGGCGGACTCGGAAATTTAATGAAGCAAGCACAGGAAATGCAGGAGCGCATGAAGCAGGTTCAGGAAGAACTGGCAACGCTTGAAGTAGAAGGTCGTTCAGGTGGCGGAATGGTGAATGTCGTCATGACCTGTCGCCATGATGTTCGCTCGGTAACAATCGACCCTGCATTGTTGCAGGACGACAAGGAGGTTCTGGAAGACCTGATCGCTGCGGCGATGAACGACGCAGTGCAACGTGTCGAGAAAACCGTGCAGGAAAAAATGGGAGACATGACCGGTGGAATGAACATCCCTGGCCTGAATCTCCCCATTTAAATGCCAGCCAAATCCGCAATCGATACACTTCGCGAGGCACTCAAACGATTGCCGGGAATTGGGCCGAAAAGTGCCCAGCGCATGGCATTCCATTTGCTGGAACGTGATCGCGACGGCGCGACGATGATTGTCGAAGCATTAAATTTCGCGCTCGCATCGGTATCCCATTGCACCCACTGCAACAACTTCAGCGAAACGGAAATTTGTACTATTTGCGCCAACACCAAGCGCGATCAAACCCTGTTGTGCGTGGTGGAAACTCCCGCGGACCTCGAATCCATCGAACAGGCCAGCGCCTTTCGCGGTGTGTATTTTGTATTGATGGGCCACCTCGCACCGCTTGATGGTATCGGTCCGGACCAACTCTCCGTCGACCGACTGACCCGTACCGTTGCAGACCGTGGAATTCGTGAAGTCGTACTAGCAACCAACCTGACGGTTGAAGGCGAATCCACTGCGGACTATATCGCCAGTGTGCTTCAAAATAGTGACGTTGTCATAAGCCGACTCGCACGAGGTGTCCCGGTAGGAGGCGAGCTTGAATACATGGATGCAGGAACGCTAAACCAGGCATTCGACGAACGTCGACAGATCCAGCGCTAAGTTTTTGTCTGGATACAATCGTATGAAAATAGTTGCCGGGATCGAACTGCTACTGCTCAGTGCATGGGCAGGCGCGGCATGGTTCTCCGGGTTCATCATCGCACCGCAATTGTTTTCAATCTTGCCGTTGAGTCAAGCCGGCAACATCGCCGGCATGATGTTTACCTCCGTGTTCTGGTTATCTCTGCCCGCCCTCGCGTTTTCGCTCTACCGGGTGAGTGCTTCAAAGGGAAGGGGTTCACGCAGAATCGATTTGTTGCTATTGACCATCGCGTTCATCAACACGGCATTAAACGAGTTGGTACTGCATCCGTGGATTAATGCCATGCGTGTGGCCGACGGCCCACGGGATGCCTGGTTCGGTCCTGCTCACGGCACATCAAGTATTCTGTTTTTTACTAATTGCCTGGTTGCTGCCGTGCTGTTAGTGCGACGTGTTCAGTGCACAACGAAAACGTAAAATGAATTCCTGATGCGAGTGTGTTCAGTTGAATACTTTAAGTATTGGGTAAATTCACGGCGTTAATCAACTTCAAGAAAATCGTGACAGGAATAGATGTCGAATTTTTTGTTCCTCGCGCGTGCTACCAGCATTACGTTTAGCTTTCGCGCCAGCTCCACCGCGCGATAAGTGACCCCGTTTCGGGATATCAGAACCGGTATACGCATCGAAGCCACCTTGGCAACGATCTCCGCCGTTAACCGTCCGGTCGAATACAGAATTGTTCCATCGCCTTCAAAGCCATCGATCCACATTTGCCCGGCCAGCGCATCAGTTGCATTATGGCGTCCAACGTCCTCGTAAAAGTAGCGTAACTCACCCTTTTCAAACAACCCGCAACCGTGTACCGAGCCGGCTAGCCGATATATTGCGTTCCACTTCGGAATCTCTGCGACAATCGCATAAATCTCGCTTCGTCGAACTCGTATGGGCGTAACGGGTACGGCATTGGGTAATTCACCGGCGATAACATTCTGAATCCCCGAACCGTTTCGGGTAATTACGTCAGCAACTTCGTGCAACCAGTCAACCGTCACCGATTCGATCATTTGAGGCTCAGCGATCAAGCCCTGATTGCGCAAGTAGCCGATCACCAGGCATTCAGGATGTGTGCCGATGGTCATCAAGGTGATTAATTCATTGCCATCAATACGGATCGTCAACGGATGCTCCACCGCCGCCCGCCCGCCACGACGAACGCCCGTGTGATCCAGCACCGTCACCGGGCCGGTGGGATCAAGCCCTTCCTGTGAAGTCTTCAAGTTTAGGGAAACAGATGGATTTCGGGATGTCATGACATTAAGCAGGAAGCCACAGCAAATAGATTGCAGGCACAAGGGTAGGGCACATATACATGATGCGATTCTACCGTATGCATCCCGCCACATGAGGCAATTTGAACCCGGTACTCCAAGACCCGTGAATGTCATGCTAGAATCGCCGCCCGACGGGAGAGGTACCGAAGTGGTCATAACGGCGCGGACTCGAAATCCGTTGGGGGCGTAAGCCCCACGTGGGTTCGAATCCCACCCTCTCCGCCAGTAATACAGAAGGCCCCGTCATGGGGCCTTCTGTATTACTTTTGTGGTGGATTATGTAACCAACAAGGTCACTTGCGATGAGATCAAAACTGGAGCAATTCTTCTACCTGGATAGATAATGCACTTC
>BQJD01000011.1 GCA_021604525.1 marine bacterium B5-7
CTCTTTCTGGCGAACGATAGAGGATCGGAGCGTCCCGACGAGTACAGGTTTCTTAAATTCCTCCCAGTCTGCATGGAAGGCGCGCTCAAGGAGCCGATCCTTTATCTCAGTTTGTATTTCAAAACCCACCGTCGCTACTACTACGAGTTGCTACAGAGAGTAAGGGAAAAGGGCGATTGGGAAGCTTGGCTTGAATTCTTTTTGGAAGGCGTCAGAGAAACATCCGATCAGGCGGCTGATACGGCGAAGCAGATTTTGGCGTTGTTTGAAGATGACCGGAAAAAGATTGAAGGCTTGGGCAGACCTGCTGCATCTGCCTCGCGTGTGTATCAATATTTACAGTTAAAGCCAATTTTGTCTGTACCTGCAACCTTTGCTGCGTTAAAACTAACGGTACCGACCGTGCGCAAATCCATCGGGCATTTAACGGACCTTGGGTTGGTTCGGGAAATCACAGGCAAACAGCGTGATCGTTTGTATGTCTACAGCAGTTATCTGGATATATTGAATCAGGGGACGGAGCCGCTGTAAAAAGCGACCAAACGTCAGTATAGATACAACGATACTAAGGAAGGGCGCATCCGAAAGGACACGAGCAGCCTCCTGGGTGAACCCTGGCGTGGAAGAGTGTCAAGGGGCTCGTTATATCAGGTACTGATTTTCAACTAAAGTCAGCTGGTACCGAGGAGAGGACTTGAACCTCCACGGGGTTACCCCCACTAGCACCTGAAGCTAGCGCGTCTACCAATTCCGCCACCTCGGCATGATGTCTACGGGGTACAATCTGGACAGGTACCCCGGTCGCGGCAAGGGTGCGAAATGTACATTCCGCCCCAATCCGTGTCAATGACGTTGCATTGTCGTTCTGATTACATGCTCAGCGCCCCCATTATTCCCACCAAACCCGAGTCCCATTTCATTGAGTCTATCCATCTCCAGAAAGAACATCCTCAAGATACTCTCCGATGCCGGTGTTCCCCTGTCGTTGCCGGAGATTACCGTTGCGCTGGACAGCTCCGGCAAAAAACAGTCCGAGCTTATTCTCTCGCATCTGAACGCGCTGATTAAATCCGGCACGATAATTCGCAACCGGCGTAACCGCTTCGCCTTGTCCGACCGTATGGACATGGTGACAGGCCGAGTGTCCGGACATCGTGATGGTTTCGGCTTCGTGGAACGCTCAGGTGAGGGTCCTGACCTGTATTTAACACCACGGGAGATGCAGCGGGTACTTCACGGCGACAAGGTGCTGGCACGTGTCAAGCAAATTGATAGCCGTGGGCGCCACGAGGGCACGCTGGTTGCGTTGATCGAGCAGGGTCCACGGCATCTGGTAGGGCGATTTGTACAGGACCGCGGCATGGGTTACGTGGTGCCGGATGATTCGCGATACAGCGTGGATGTCGCAGTGCATCCGGATGACCAGGCAGGTGCCCTGGATGGTCAGATAGTGGTGGTTGAGATTACCTCGCATCCGTTTGAGAAACGTCGACTCGCGGGTCGGGTTGTCGAATGTATTGGTGATCATCTGGCGCCCGGTATGGAAACCGAGATTGCCATACGCAAACATGAAATTCCGTGGGAATGGCCGGATGATGTGCTTGACGCAATCGCCCATGTCGATCTTGGCGATGCAACCGTCATTCCGCAACAAGGTCGGCGGGATTTGTCCGATGTGCCGCTGGTTACCATCGATGGCGCTGATGCCAAGGATTTTGATGATGCAGTTGCGGCGCGCTCTACTGAAGATGGCGGTTGGACGCTATGGGTTGCGATTGCCGATGTGTCTCATTACGTCATGCCAGGCGATTCACTCGATAGTGAAGCGGTCAAGCGAGGAAATTCAGTGTATTTTCCGGGTCGGGTAATTCCGATGTTACCGGAGGCATTATCCAACGGCATTTGCTCATTGAAGCCGAATGTCGCTCGCTACGCCCTGGTGTGCGAGATGCAGGTTGCTCGCGATGGCGCAGTGACGGATTATTCTTTTTATCCCGGCTTGATTCGTTCTCGGGCACGGCTGACTTATGAGGCTGCCCAGGAGTTTCTTGCAGGCGGCGAGCCATTAACGCCCGATCGTGAAGTCGATGAATCACTTAACTGCCTCGCGAAGGTTTTCAGGTCGTTGCGTAACCAGCGTTTCGCCGCCGGATCGCTTGATCTTGATATCCCTGAACCCGTTTTTCACTTTGGTTCCGATCGTCGCATTGAATCTGTCGGTGTGCGTCGGCGATTGGATGCCCATCGATTAATCGAGGAATGCATGTTGGCTGCCAATGTGTGTGCAGCTCAATTCATCGATGGCGGTGTGGGTATGTACCGGATACACGACCAGCCCGATGCAGATCGGATCAACGATCTACGGCGGGTATACCAAGGCTTCGGTATTCGCGTTAGCAATCGTGATGAACTCGGTCCTGCGGACTTGATGGCAGCGGTAGCTGCGGCCCGCGAACAACGCCCGGATGTTGTCGAAACCCTGCAGATGCTGGTTCTAAGGGCCATGCGGCAAGCGGTTTACAGCACCAAGCCATCGGTGCATTTTGCGCTAGGTTTCGAGCACTACACCCACTTCACCTCGCCGATTCGACGTTACCCGGACCTGGTTGTTCATCGGCTGATTAAAAAGCGCCTGGGCAATTCGTCAATCAAGCTGCCCGATGCAGATTCGCTGGAACATGTCGCTGAGCATTGTTCGGTTACCGAGCGTCGTGCCGAAGAAGCGACCCGCGATGTTTATGGCTGGTTGAAGGCTGAGTTTATGCAAGACCATATCGGTGAATCATTCGATGGGCGCGTCACTGCGATTACCCAGTTCGGTGTCTTTGTTACCCTCGACGATCTATTTATTGACGGCCTGATTCATATCTCCGAACTTGGAAAAGATTATTTCAGATTCGATCCGGTTCGTCTTGAATTAACCGGCGAACGTTCCGGTCGTGTGATACGTCTCGGCAACGCCATGCGTATTCAGGTTGCCGGTGTCGATCTCGACGAAGGCCATGTGAATTTTGTGCCTGCCGACAACACTTCATCGAAACGTCGTAGCGCTAAATGGGACAAGACGTGAGTGTTAATCTGGTCGCTGGTTTGCACAATGTGCGTCTTGCCCTTGAAAACGGGCAGATCCCGATGCTGGAAATCCTGATCGATGCCGGGCGTGATGATCAACGAATCAGCGAAATCATCTCTCTTGCCACCAAGCGTGGCATTAGTTTGCGTAAAGTCGCTAAACGTAAACTTGATGAGCAAGCGCCGGGTGTCAAACATCAAGGTGTGATTGCGCGGCTTGATGGTTCCCCAAGGGACAAACGCCAGGGTATTGAGACGATACTTTCAGGTCTCGATCACGATCCCATGTTGCTGGTCCTTGATGGCGTGAAGGATCCGCATAACCTGGGCGCATGTCTTCGAAGTGCCGATGGTGCCGGTGTCGATGCACTCATTGTTCCTGAAAACCGTGCCTGTGGCATGACTCCGGTGGTATCGAAAGTCGCTGCCGGTGCGGCACACACGGTGCCCCTGGTAGTGGTTACCAACATTGCCAGCGCGCTTAAGGATTTAAAGCAGCGCGGACTGTGGATTGTCGGCGCCAGTGACGATGCTCCAGCGACACTGTGGGAATCGGATTTGTCGGGGCCGTTAGCGATTGTGCTGGGTGGAGAGGAAGGCGGACTCAGGGATCTCACGCGCCGACATTGCGACTTCATGGTGGGTGTTCCAATGCGTGGCGTTGTGGAAAGCCTCAACGTATCGGTGGCGGCCGCATTGGTTATGTATGAGGCGCTTCGTCAGCGTAGAATAAAGAATTAATCCGACTGGTTCGATCCAGCAGATTATTCGGCCAGGCTGCCACCGCAACTGCTGCCGGTGCCAGCGGTACAACCGAAACAATGATCGGCGATTGCTACGGGTCGGTTTTCAAGGAATGCCGCATCGATATCCCAAAGTGCTGGTCGTTTGTGACCATGGGGTAACGGCATGTCCAGCATCTGGTTAAAGTCGCAATCATATAAATAGCCCTGCCAGTCGACGCTCACGAGGTGGCGGCACATCAATCCGGAAATGGTGGAGGGGTTGAATGCATCTACCAATAGGTTCTTGTAACTCTCTAGCTGATCGTTGTTATTCAAATATCGCTTGAACCGGTTAATTGGCAAATTGGCCAGCGCAAACAGTCGGTTAAAAACGATGCCGTATCGACTTGCCAGCTCCTGTTTGTATTGTCGTTCGAGGGTGTCTTGGGGAGGCGGTAGAAAAGCGCCAGCCGGGTTATAGACGAGGTCGAGCGTTGGACCTTCTGCGCTGCCGTATCCACGCGCGTTTAATCGCTTGAGTGCGGTGATACTTTTTTCGAACACACCCTTACCGCGTTGCCCATCAACATTTTCCTGGCTATAGCATGGTAGTGAGCAAACCAGAGGGATCCTGTGGGTAACATACCAATCGGCCAGATCTTCAAACCCCGGTTCTTCAAGTATCGTCAGGTTACAACGTACCATAACCCGTGCGTTCAACTGCAGAAGCTGTTCAACAAAATGTCGAAACCCCGGGTTCATCTCCGGTGCGCCGCCGGTTATGTCGATATCCGATATCTTATTCTGCGCACACCAATTGACGATTCGTGCCATGGTATCCCGGCTCATGATTTCGGTGCGCTTTGGACCGGCATCAACGTGACAATGCTCGCAGGCCTGATTACATAATCGTCCGGTATTTATTTGCAGTGTCGAAAGCGTAGCGCGCTTTAGCGAGGTAATTCCGTGCCTTGTCAACTGGCGACGAAACATCGCCGCGGATGATTGCGGCATTGATATCCTGATTGTCGTGTTGACTGCTTTATTCATTGGCTTTATGACTCAAAAAACGGGGACGCCGCCTTGCGAACGGCATCCCCTCATGTACTTGTCAGTCAGAGATTAATCGGTACCCATGTATCGCTTGCGGATCAGATGGTCGATAGACAACTTGCCGGGTCCATGGAGAAACGGCACCAGCAACATGATTCCCCACATGATGTGCTGCTGAACGCCCGCCGGGTTGAGTGATGGATAGGAGACAACCGCAATAATGTTGAACACGAACAGCACACCTGCGGAGAATCGCCCTGCCAGCCCAATGGCTAGTAATGTGGGGAATATGAGTTCGACTCCGGTGGCGAGATTGGCGGCAATATCCGGGGGCAGAAATGGAACCGCATACTCGTTTTCAAACAGCATGCGGGTGATGTCCATGGATTCAAACTTGTTCATCCCGGATTTGAAGAACACATTGGCAACCCAGAGTCTTAAGGCAAGATCAGAGACAGGCGCGAGGAACTCGAGCATTCGTATGGTGGATTTAATCATTGGCAAGACTCCCTGATTGTTATTGCGACAAGTTGTTAGTGGGTTGTTGTGAAGAAAGTGCGTCCGGCGCATCGCAAAGGCTGAAGCCCGTTATGTTGTGGCGCAGAAATTGTTGCGACAAGGCATTGGATAAATCAAATTCTGTATTTACTTCACAGCCTGCGGCAAAGCATTCTGCCAGCGACAAACCGCTGATCATCGATTGCACAAAACGATACTCTGCATCACCCATGTTCTGAAACTCCATTTCGTTATCACGTCGCGCGACCAATACATTTTCGCCGCCGGTGTCGATATCGAGAGTACGGTCGTCATCAGCCTCGTTGATGGCGAACCGCCATATGTTGGTGATGGGATAGCGAGATGATATGGCCATCGACGCTGGATGAAAATGAAATCGGATCGAGTCGTATTGATCAGGTTCTATATCTGCTTCTGCTAAAGCATCGAGCGTGATGGGATTATCTTCAACGGCATGAAACACGATGTGATAGCCCCACTCGAGTCGTGCAATATCTGCAAGATATGGCAGCGACCGGGTTTCAGGTAGTGAATCAACCAATTTATCGAAATTATCACCGAATGTATGCAAGTCCCCACATGTAGACGGTGATGATTCAATATACCGGCGTGCCAGCATCTTGAAAAAGTCATCACCGACTATTTTTACCACGGCAGGATACGTTGCCTTGAGTGATTCGGTCAGGCTCGCAATCATGTTGTTGCGATAGACATTGAGCCGACGTTCAGCGGGAAGACCATGAGTAACGATTTGGTCTCTCAATGCAGGCGAAGTCGAAGTCGGATCGAATAACGCGCGCCGGAAACTTTGTTGAAACTCACGCAGCGTTTGCACGGACTTCATCCATAATGGCATCGGCACGACAGGCATGTTCAACCAGTACTTCGAGATCCGGAAGATCGACATCCCATTCGATTAAACTCGGTACCGGACCAAGACGGTTGATCGCATGTCGATATAACGACCATACATCATCCGACACTGGCTGGTTATGACTGTCGATCAACAGGCTGCCATCGTCAAAGCGGTTTTCGACATGTCCCGCCAGATGGATCTCGCAAACATGGTCCGCATTGATGCGATCTATATAAGCGTATGGGTCGAAGCCGTGATTGCGAGCACAAACATACACATTATTAACGTCAAGCAGAATGCCTGAACCACTACGCATGGCGAGTGTGTTGAGAAAATCCGTTTCGGTAAACTCCTGCTCTTCAAAGGTGAGATAAGTCGATGGATTTTCCATGAGTATGGATCGCTTCAGTACGTCCTGGGTATGCTGTACTCGCGCGATAAGATGATCGAGGCTCTCCTTTGTGTAGGGAAATGGAAGAAGATCATTCATGAATATGCCATCGACAGAAGACCATGAAAGATGCTCGGATATAAGCCCCGGTGCATATTCATCAATGAGTTCTGCTATGCGTGCAAGATGATTCTCATGGATTGGATCAGTGGACCCAAGTGACAGACCAACGCCGTGGAAACTGACCGGATAATGCGCTCGCAGTCGCTTTAAATAATGGTGTGGCAGTCCGCCACGACCGAAGTAGTTTTCGGTATGTACTTCAAGCCAGCCAACGGCAGGTCGTTCATCATCCATACTGACATAGTGCTCGCCACGAAGGCCGATCCCGGCTGAAGCCGGGATCGACACACTCGAGTGCTTCATGTCATCGGACATGAAATTCATGGCATGACTTTACGAGGTCGGCTCTAAGCTTCCGCCAGCGAGTTTTCCACAAATGCCTTTGGGGAGATAGACCCAGGCATCGGTCTGATTATCTGACGTGGAGGTGCCGGCACATGAACTCGTACTGGTCTGGCAATCGTTTTTACCGGCTTTGGCGACACCGTAACACTTCTCGTTGTCTCCGGCGGCTTGTGCCTGCATTGCAGTGGTAGCGCCGAATGCAATCAGGCTACCGATGGCGGCGGATATAGCGAGTTTTGAGTTTTTCATCACGATTCCTCAAGTATTTAGTTGGGTTTGTGTTTTCCCCATTGGGAAAGGATCAAGCAAATTTACGTGCTTGTGGCTTATGACTTCACTGTCATGAAAAAGTTTCCTTATGTTAATTCGAGAATGCATCATATTGAACTGATTGCCGTTTGTGGTGGCAGGGCTGCCACTGCAATTGTATTCAGTTTCATCAGTGGCCTGTACGATGCTAGCCTTAAAGTTATGACTTAAGGGTGGTTTTAGATTCGAATGCACACAGATCAGCAATAGGACAATCGTAGCAAAGCGGTTTTTGTGCCTTGCAGGTGTAACGCCCATGGAGAATGAGAAGATGGTGCGCATCTTTGAGATATCGTTTTGGTACTACCTGCAACAGGCCGTTCTCAACCTTCAGAACATTCTTTCCAGGCGCAATGCCAGTGCGGTTGGAAACTCTGAATATGTGCGTATCAACGGCAATGGTCGGGTGACCGAAGGCGGTATTGAGTATGACATTTGCGGTTTTTCGACCCACACCGGGCAGCGCTTCAAGATCGGCACGATTATCTGGTACGTGACCGCCGTGTTTTTCCACCAATTGACTGCAAGCGGCAACGATATGTCGTGCCTTGTTATTAAAGAGTCCGATGGTTTTTATGTAGGGAAGTAACCCGTCGACACCAAGGTCGAGGATATCTTCAGGCGTCTTGACGATCCTGAACAGTGAATCAGTTGCCTTGTTCACGGATACATCGGTGGATTGTGCCGACAGGGTAACCGCAACCAGTAGCTGAAACGGATTGTCATAATTGAGTTCGGTTTCAGGCTTCGGAATGGCCTTGGCAAGCCGTCGGAAAATGAGCGAAACCTCGGATTGCTGCACGACAATTACTTTTTCATAATCGATTGTGTCTGACGTCGCTGGCGAGCACGCTTGACTGCTTGCTGTATCTCCAACCGCATGCTTGTTGCACTATTGTCCTGTTGATCAGTTTCGCTCGACTTCGCTGATTTTATTTTGCTGGACTTAAGAGGGTGACGTTGTGAGATTCGATTCACATGACGCTGGCGTGCAATCCTGAATCGGTCCGGCGCACCTTCGGTGAATGCGGGAAACTTCAAGTCGGCCGGTTGCCGGGCTTCCGGCTCGATCAACAAAATGCAATCGACCGGACACGGTGGAATGCACAGCTCACAGCCGGTGCAGGAATCCTCGATGACATCATGCATCATCTTGCCAGAGCCGACGATGGCGTCCACCGGGCAGGCATCAATGCACTTGGTGCAACCAATGCATTCGTCTTCGTCAATGACCGCTAGCTTGAATCCGGCGAATGCGTCAATTTCATCGGCGAGTCGGTCCGGAGTCGGGATACCAAGTAATCTGGCGAGTTGGCGTCGACTGGTGTCGCCACCAGGGGGACAACGGTCGATACCGGTTTCCCGTGCAGCAATAGCGTGGGCATAGGCGAGACAGTCGGGATAGCCGCAGCGGGTGCATTGGGTTTGCGGCAGCCAGGCGTTGATGTTTTGTTCGAGACTTGCCGGATTACCCGCCTTGATATCCGTTTTTGACGTCACTTGACTCGCATGCCCGGTTTGGCACCGCTGTCAGGCGAAATTAACCAGATATCCTCACCACCGGGTCCGGCTGCCAGCACCATGCCTTCAGACACGCCAAAGCGCATTTTGCGTGGTGCGAGATTTGCCACCATGACGACGAATCGTCCTTTCAGGGATTCCGGCTCATAAGCCGATCGAATACCGGCAAATACATTACGCGTCTCGTCACCGATATCGAGCGTGAGTTGAAGCAGCTTGTCGGCA
The DNA here is from genome assembly GCA_021604525.1 of marine bacterium B5-7. GTDB lineage: Bacteria > Pseudomonadota > Gammaproteobacteria > Arenicellales > CAJQKF01 > BQJD01. The sequence goes on from BQJD01000011.1 coordinate 9,140, forward strand.
CCTTCGATGTAATTCGCGTCGCTGATCAGCGCGATTCGAAGATCAATTTTGGCAAAATCATCGATGCTGATGGTCGGATTCTGCTCGCTTTCAGCCGGTACGACGGTGACCGGACGGGTCGCTTGTGATGATGTATCGTTCATGGTGCTGCCTGACTTCTTTACAGTAGTTGATTTGGTATCGGTTGCCGCCGGTTTTTCCTTCGATGCTTCGATGACGGCATCGACCGCCTTCGCATCGATACGGCTCATCAGATGCTTAAACGGGCCGACTTCATGATCGAGTAGCGGCGTGCCGGCCGCATGCCAACCACTACGTTCGGCAATCGGAGACTTGAGAAAAACCTCGGCGCGAGCGGTCAGCAATGGCACAACTGGAGCCAGATAGATCATCAGCGTGCGAAACAAATTCACGCCCTGACTGCAGACACGATGTAATTCCTCGCCAGGATTTTCATCCTTGGCCATGAGCCACGGCGCACGATCATTTACATATTGATTGGCCCGATCAGCCAATTCTGCAATCGCTCGAATGGCGCGGCTGTATTGACGTTTTTCATAGTAACTGGCAATGGTTTCAGCAGCAGATGCAAACGCATCGAACAGCGCAGCATCGTCGAGACTCGATGCCAGTCGATTATCGAAACGTTTGTTGATGAAGCCGGCAGAACGGCTGGCGATATTGACGACCTTGCCTACCAGGTCGGAATTGACGCGCTGCTGAAAATCGTCGAGATTGAGATCGAGATCCTCGACATGCTCGTTGAGTTTGGCGGCGAAGTAATAGCGCAGGTAATCTGGATCCAGGTGGTCGAGATAGGCGCGTGCGCTGATAAATGTACCGCGGGACTTCGACATCTTCTGGCCGTTAACGGTCAAAAAACCATGGGCATAAACGGCGCTCGGCGCACGAAAGCCGGCACCGCGCAGCATCGCCGGCCAGAACAACGTATGAAAGTAGAGGATGTCTTTGCCGATGAAGTGATACATCTCGGCGTTTGATCCCGCCTGGCAGAACGCGTCAAAGTCGAGGCCTTCGCGATCGCACAGATTCCGAAAACTCGCGAAATAACCGATTGGAGCATCCAGCCATACATAGAAATATTTTTCCGTCTCCCCTGGAATCGTGAAGCCGAAGTAGGGCGCATCACGCGAGATATCCCAATCGCGCAATCCCGAATCGAACCACTCCTTCAGCTTGTTGCGAACCTCGTTCTGGATATGATTACCGCTTGTCCACTGATGCAGCATCTCAGAGAAATTTCCAAGGGAAACAAAATAATGCTCGGTGTCTTTCTCGATTGGCGTCGCGCCGGAGATCGCTGAATACGGATTGATCAAATCGGCCGGCGAGTAGGTCGCGCCACAAACCTCACAACTGTCCCCGTATTGGTCAGGTGCGCCGCAACGGGGACATTCGCCCTTGATAAAGCGGTCCGGCAGGAAGATACCTTCCTCGGGGTCAAAGGCTTGCGAGATGGTGCGTTTGACGATGTGACCGCCGTCGTCAAGACGTTTGAATATATATTCTGCGAGCAGACGATTCTCTTCAGAGTGGGTGGTGTGGTAATTATCGAACTGGATGGCAAAATCATCGAAGTCACGCTGATGCTCTGCCTTGAAACGTTCAATTAATGCCTCGGGAGTAACGCCCTCCGCCTTGGCTTTGAGCATGATGGGCGTGCCATGGGCGTCATCCGCACACACATAATAAATCTCGTGACCGCGCATTCGCTGGAATCTCACCCAGATATCCGTCTGGATGTGCTCAAGCATGTGACCCAGATGGATCGATCCGTTGGCGTATGGCAGCGCGCTGGTAACGAGAATTTTTCTCGGTGTGTGGGGCATGGGAGCGTAACGCCTTAATTTCCGTAGTAAAACCCAAGAATTATATCCCAACTGGACGTGTGACAAACAGCCGTCGAGGCATTACCATTCGGCCTCCTTATCTAATGCATCGGAACTGAACGGGTAGTCATAACGTTATGAGTGATCTCAACCAAGCAGCCGTCGAATCCTCCCTGAAGGGCATTACCGACCCCCATACCGGTCGGGATATCGTCACATCGAAGCTGGTCCGTGAAATCGAAGTCAAGGACGATACGGTCAAAATAAAGCTGGTTTTCACTTATCCGGCGAAGGGCTGGCATGATGCACTGAAGGCTGAAATCGTCACAGCGGTAGGTGCCATCGACAGATCGGCCAAGGTTAATGTGGATATCTCCACCGAGGTGACATCGCACAGCGCACAGAAGGGCGTGCAGCCGATTGCCAATGTCAAGAATATCATCGCGGTTGCCTCCGGCAAGGGCGGTGTCGGTAAATCCACTGTGTCGGTCAACCTGGCATTGGCGCTGTCTGCCGAAGGTGCCACAGTGGGTATTCTGGATGCAGATATATACGGTCCGAGCCAGCCGCGCATGCTGGGTGTTAGCAGCAAGCCTGAATCGAGTGACGGCAAAAGTCTTGAACCTTTAACCAGCTATCATTTGCAGGCGATGTCCATCGGTTTCCTGATCGACGAAGAAACTCCGATGATCTGGCGCGGCCCGATGGTGACCCAGGCGCTGGAGCAACTGTTGAAAGATACCCGCTGGCGTGACGTTGATTATCTGATCATCGATCTGCCGCCGGGTACTGGTGATACCCAACTTACCCTGGCGCAAAAAGTGCCAGTGAGCGGCGCGGTGATCGTCACCACGCCCCAGGATATTGCGTTGCTGGATGCCCGCAAGGCCGTCAAGATGTTTGAGAAAGTTGAGATTCCGATATTGGGTGTCGTTGAAAACATGAGTACACACATCTGCTCAAACTGCGGCCACGAAGAGCACATTTTCGGCGAAGGCGGTGGTCAGAAGATGGCCTCGGATTACGATATCGAATTTCTCGGCGACATACCACTGGATCGCAGCATTCGTGAAGATACCGATGGCGGACGGCCAACGGTGGTCGCCGATCCCGATGGGCGTCTGGCGATGAACTATCGCGAGATCGCACGCAACATCGCCGGCAGGCTGTCGTCGAGAAAACGTGATTACAGCGACAAGTTTCCTTCAATTGTTATCCAGAATAACTAGAACCTGTCCCAAAACGGCTGCCGGGAAGGATCCTTCGGTCAAATCAGCTAAGGAATAAATGCGATATGAGTATCAAATCGGATAGATGGATTCGTCGTATGGCGACCGAGCACGCCATGATCGAACCGTTTGAAGCGGGGCAGGTGCGTGGTAGCGAGGGAAACCGGACCATATCCTGGGGTACTTCGAGTTACGGTTACGATATTCGCTGTTCCGACGAGTTCAAGATTTTCACCAATATCAACTCGGCCATCGTCGATCCCAAACGCTTCGATGAAAGCAGCTTTGTCGATTTCAAAGGCGATGTCTGCATAATCCCTCCTAACTCGTTTGCCCTCGCGAGAACGGTTGAATATTTTCGGATACCCAGAAACGTGCTGACGATTTGCCTTGGAAAAAGTACCTACGCGCGATGCGGCATCATCGTCAATGTCACCCCCTTCGAGCCGGAATGGGAGGGTTATGTGACCCTGGAATTCTCCAATACGACACCGTTGCCAGCCAAGATATATGCGAATGAGGGTATAGCCCAGGTGCTATTCTTTGAGTCCGATGAGGTCTGCGAAGTATCCTACAAGGATCGCAACGGCAAGTATCAGGGGCAAACTGGCGTCACTCTGCCACGCGCCTGATTCCATATTCTGGTTGAGGCTATCCTGTTCAGGTTCCTCACCCGGACGGATTGTCTGGTTGTGGAATTCTCGAAATGGGCTATAGACGCCTTATCGAGAATAAATCGCAGACTTTCTATAATGTGCATTATTAAAATTGGCATCAAAGCAGAAAACCCAATGAAACTCATTGAAATGTCATCTGGTCTGATCAATCGGGTCTACACGGTGAATCCAGATGTCGGGTAATACGTTGGGTCGACTGTTCACCCTGACGACTTTCGGCGAAAGTCATGGACCCGCTCTCGGCGGCGTGATCGATGGTTGTCCACCGGGCCTTGAGTTATCGGAAGGCGATCTGCAGCCCGATCTTGATCGACGTAAACCCGGCCAGTCGAAATTCACCACCCAGCGACGCGAAGATGATCGGGTCGAGATTCTTTCAGGTGTATTCGAGGGCAAAACCACCGGTACGCCAATTGGTCTGCTGATTCGTAATATCGATCAACGTTCGCGAGACTACAGCAAGATACGCGACCGTTTTCGTCCCGGTCACGCCGACTTTACCTACATGAAAAAGTACGGCGTTCGCGACTATCGGGGTGGCGGTCGATCCTCGGCTCGGGAAACTGCCGTGAGAGTGGCAGCCGGCGCGGTGGCGAAAAAATACCTGGCCAGCGAATGTAACCTGTGTGTGCGCGGTTATCTGAGCGCCATGGGTTTGGTGCGACCGGCATCGATTGACTTTGATGTGATTGAGCAAAATGACTTCTTCTCCCCTGACTTAAGCTGCATAGAAGAATTGGAATCATTGATCACCGCTGCGCGACGTGCCGGCGATTCCATCGGCGCCGAGGTCACGGTTGTCGCCAGCGGCGTGCCCGCAGGACTTGGCGAACCAGTATTCGATCGACTCGATGCGGATCTTGCCCATGCCTTGATGAGCATCAATGCGGTCAAGGGAGTGGAGATTGGTGCCGGCTTTGCAAGCGTTGCACAAAAGGGTTCTGAACATCGCGACGAACTCACCCCTCAAGGGTTTCTCAGCAACAACGCCGGAGGTGTTCTTGGCGGAATATCAACCGGTCAGAATGTCATTGCGCGTATCGCGCTTAAACCCACCTCCAGTATCCAGGTGCCTGCTCGCACACTGGATATCGATGGCGAAGCGGTGGAAGTTGTTACGACCGGTCGTCACGATCCATGTGTGGGGATTCGTGCCGTACCCATTGCAGAAGCGATGATGGCGTTGGTTCTGGTGGATCACCTGCTGCGTCAGCGCGCGCAGAATAAAGGTCGCGACTGAATTATCCAGCGACCCGGATCTTAAGACGGATCGGTAGTAGCCATCCGTTTGGATTGCCGGGTCGAAAGCTCTGCGGCGCCCGGCAACGGATTTGACTTCGATGTAGCAAACAGGTCGAGAGTCAGTTCACCAATATGCTCGAGTAACTCAATGGCATCGATATCCTGCTCATCGATTTGCTGCTGCTCGAATTTGAGTTCGCCAAGGATATCAAACAGGGGTTCCAGCCGTATGGTGTCTGTTGGATTGCTGCAGTGATTGTTGCGATACATGGCGACAACCATCTGTTTCATTATCGGATAATGCAATGCGTCGGGATGAACGATTTCACGGGCGCGCACGAAATTGCGATCAATGGGTAGCTGGTGCTCGCCAAGTGATTCCGACAATCGTTGGATGTATTCAATAAACTGCATGGAAAAACGGCATGATATCCGTGATGGTTTTACATTGGTCCGAAGTATATGTTGTTTACATTACCGGTATGCAACTGCTGTAAAGATTGTCCTGGTCACTACTGGGCAGATATTTATCAGGCGGATCGCTATTCCACCTGACTCGATGCAGTTATTTGTGGTAAATTTTTCGGTTACGAATTGGCCATGATGTGGCCAGATTTTTAACCGTTACGTTTCACCTTAACGATTCCTTCAAAGAAGTAAGCCGATGTCCGCTGAAACCTTATACGACAAGCTCTGGAACTCACATGTGGTTCGCGAAGAGGAAGACGGCACTGCACTGTTGTATATCGATCGTCATCTCGTTCATGAAGTGACATCGCCTCAAGCATTTGAAGGACTGCAAAAAAACGGACGTGGGCTGTGGCGAACGGCTACCAACCTGGCTGTTGCTGACCATAACGTGCCGACAACCGATCGTGCTGCCGGAATCTCTGATCCGATATCAAAGCTGCAAGTGGATACGCTGGACAATAACTGTGCGGTATTTGGCGTGACCGAATTTGACATGCTCGACCCACGTCAGGGCATCGTTCATGTAATCGGCCCCGAACAGGGTGCAACTCTGCCAGGCATGACGGTTGTCTGCGGCGATTCACATACCTCGACCCACGGTGCACTGGCGGCGCTGGCCTTTGGTATCGGCACCTCTGATGTTGAACACGTTCTTGCAACCCAGTGCATATTGCAGCGCAAGGCGCGCAACATGCGAATTAACATCACCGGCAAGTTACCTGAACGGGTGACCGGTAAAGACCTGATTCTGGCCATTATCGGGCAAATAGGCACCGCTGGCGGCACCGGTCATGCTATCGAGTTTGCAGGTCCGGCAATTCGCGCCCTGTCGATGGAAGAACGCATGTCAGTCTGTAATATGGCTATTGAAGCGGGTGCCCGTTCAGGGCTTATCGCCGCGGACGATACCACCATCGACTATCTGAAAGGCCGGCCGTTCGCGCCAAGTGGCGAGCTATGGGACAGGGCAGTTGAAAACTGGCGCACGTTGACTTCCGATGACGACGCAAAGTTCGATGTCGAGATCGAAATGGATGCCACGAATCTCAAACCGCAGGTTACCTGGGGCACATCGCCTGAGATGGTCGTGTCTGTGGACGGTCACGTACCCGATGCTGATACTATCGACGATCCGGCTCGCCGTGACGGTTATCGACGTGCACTTGAATACATGGGTCTTGAAGCCGGAACCTCGATATTCGATATCTCTCCGGACAAGGTCTTCATTGGTTCATGCACCAACAGTCGGATTGAAGATTTGCGCGCTGCCGCTGCCATTGTCGACGGTCACAAGGTCGCATCCGGTATAAGTCTTGCCATGGTGGTTCCAGGTTCCGGACTGGTAAAAAAACAGGCCGAAGAAGAAGGGCTGGATAAAATATTTATCGACGCCGGATTCAGTTGGCGAGAGCCCGGTTGCTCCATGTGTCTTGCCATGAATGCCGATAGACTCGAAGCAGGGGAACGTTGCGCTTCGACATCCAATCGTAATTTTGAAGGTCGTCAAGGTCACGGTGGTCGAACCCATCTGGTATCGCCAGCTATGGCGGCCGCTGCCGCTGTGCACGGTCATTTCGTCGACATCACCGAAATCTGAGCATTCTCAATGGAACATCTTGAAAACGTCACCGGTATTGTCGCTGCACTGGACCGGTCCAATATCGATACGGATGCAATCATTCCCAAGCAGTATCTGAAATCCATTCGAAAGTTCGGTTTCGGCGAGAACCTGTTTGATGCCTGGCGCTATCTCGACCATGGGGAGCCGGGTCAGGATCATTCAAAACGTCCGCTCAACCCGGATTTCGTACTCAATCAGGCCCGCTATCGTGATACCCGTATTCTGCTTGCCGGTGATAATTTTGGTTGTGGGTCGTCCCGTGAACACGCCGCCTGGGCATTCAGAGACTATGGAATCCGCGTGATTATCGCGCCATCATTCGCCGATATTTTCAATGGTAACGCGCTCAAGAATGGGCTGTTACCTGTTGTTCTCGACGAGACTACAGTTGCCCGACTGATTAAGTCGGTTGAGGAAAACGAAGGTTACATCCTCACAATCGACTTGCCGTCGCAGCGGGTCATTACCCCCGATGGTGAGGTATTCAACTTCGAGATTGACGCATTTCGCAAACACTGTCTCATCAACGGCCTCGACGATATCGACATGACCTTGACGCATGCCGACGAAATACATGCCTACGAAACGCGAAGACGTGAAGAGGCACCGTGGCTGTTTACTGATTTGTAGGGTAGATCGGCAGGTCGATCTGTAGTTGATACTCGTACCATTAACCGCGCTGGTCTCCAGCATTTAACCTTTAAGTTAATCACTCAATTCATGCACAAGATACTGGTATTACCCGGCGATGGCGTTGGCCCGGAAGTCACTGCTGTTGCCTGCGATGTACTCAAGGCCGTCGCTGCAGATAATCTCGAACTCGATATTCAACAAGCATTGATTGGTGGTTCCGCCATTGATGAAAGTGGTGATCCGTTACCCCCGGCGACGCTTGATCTGGCTCGCGATGCAGATGCAATCTTGCTGGGTGCCGTCGGTGGACCGAAGTGGGAAAACATCGATCGCGCCATTCGGCCCGAACGCGGCTTGTTGAAGATTCGCCAGGAACTCGATTTATTCTCGAATTTGCGTCCAGCCATCCTTTTTCCGCAACTTGCCGCTGCTTCATCGTTGCATGCGCCGTTGGTAGCGGGTCTTGATCTGATGATCGTTCGCGAGCTGACTGGCGGTATCTATTTCGGTCATCCCCGCGGTATTGAGGTCAATGAGGCTGGCGAGCGACGTGGTTTCAATACACTCGAATACACCGAATCAGAAATCCGCCGCATTGCCCATTCTGCGTTTCAGATCGCCATGCAGCGTGATCGTCGGGTGGTATCCGTGGACAAGGCCAACGTCCTTGAGTGCAGCGAGTTGTGGCGTGAGGTTATGGAAGATACCGCCCGCGAATATCCCGATATCGCATTGAGCCACATGTATGTTGACAACGCCGCAATGCAGCTCATTCGGGAACCCAAACAGTTTGACGTGATGGTTACCACCAATCTGTTTGGAGACATTTTGTCGGATGCTGCGGCCATGTTGACCGGCTCAATCGGCATGTTGCCATCAGCCTCGCTGAATGAGGAATCCAGGGGTCTTTTCGAACCGATTCACGGCTCTGCGCCCACCATTGCCGGTCAGGATCGTGCAAATCCCCTGGCTACCGTGCTGTCGGTGTCGATGATGTTCAGATACTCACTTAAACGTGGCGATCTTGCGGATCGGATTGATCAGGCCGTATCGGCTATACTCGACGAGGGTATTCGCACTGAAGACATCGCCTCTGCTGACACCATTACGGTAGGTACACGTGAAATGGGTCAACGTCTGGTCAAGAAAATTCAGACCAGCGGCGGCGCTAAGGGTGGTGAACGGTAGTATGGTAATTCAGGCTGAATGAGAGACCATTATCGTATGTCAAACTATGCTGAAAACTCGCTTACAATTGTGCATAAATTCTTTGTTTTTATTGACAAAAGAGTGACAACCCGATTGAATACGCGCCATGAGGTCTGATACGTGGCCGACTTGTGAGCATCAAAATTGGTGTGTGGAACACTTGGTATGCTTAGTGCATGAGTTCATTGGGGTTGACGAATATAAACAGAACAGACTGTCGATATGTAGTGGCGATACAACCGTAATTCGTAGAACTCCATGTTCCGGCAGCGTCGAATAAATCGCACGACGTGGCGCGAATCAACAAACTCCGATCATGAGTCTGAACAACAATCACGGATCTTGAAACATTTGAATTTCCTTGGCCGACTTCTCCTGATATCTTGTCTGTTCCTTAGTCTCGACGCCTATGCGGTCGGGCTCGGAAAACTTCGCGTGCTGTCTGCGCTCGACCAGCCGTTGAATGCGGAAATAGAACTCATATCACCGACCGAAGCGGAGCTGAATACCCTGCGGGTCGGTATTGCTTCACGATCCGATTACTCCCGTGCAAATATTGAGCGAAGTGCATTACTGTCGCTCATTCGCTTCGAGATTGAAGCCCGCGACAATGGTGAGTCCGTCATTCACCTCACTACCCAGGAAAGTGTCTCGGATCCCTTCCTGCACATGCTGGTTGCACTTGACTGGGCTGGCGGCAAGCTGATTCGAGAATACACGGCATTACTCGATCCACCCCTGTATGCCCAGGGCCGACCCGCGTCGGTCAGTAGCCCTCGGCGAGTCGGTGCGACAACCGGCACGGTTCCGCGTCAAACGACCGCCGGCGGTAGTGCAAGTCCTTCGCGTCCGGCCTCACCGGTCAAGACAGGTGAACTCTACGGTCCGATCAAACGGGGAGAAACGGTCTCGGGACTCGTTAATCGCATGAATCTTGGCGATGATATTGATGTCTTCCAGGCGATGATCGCCCTCTTGAAGCGTAATCCTGACGCTTTCATTCGTGGCAATATCAATCTCATCAAGGAAGGTTCAACCTTGTCACTGCCCACCAGGGACGAGATGGCGTCGATTTCTCGCGTGGTCGCCAGTGCTGAGTACAGCAAACAACTCAACGAATGGCTCGCTTATCGCAATCGCGTTGCTGACTCGCGACTTGCATCCGGCGCAACATCCTCACCACTCCCGCAAACAGAAGGCGAGATAAGTCGAACTCCAAGTAGTGTTGGCGATACCACAAACACCACTGCCAGCGCAGACACAGGTACGTCAACAGGTGATACCAGCGGGCTGTCGGAAGATGTTCTGCGTATCATCCAATCGGAGCAGGGCACTGATGGTGCTTCTCTATCCGATGATAGTGGCGAAATTGGGTCCCTTAAATCACAGCTCGCGGTGATGGAAGAATCATTGCTGTCCACAGAGCTTGAAAATAAGGGTTTGCGCCAGCGTTTGTCGGCACTCGAAGAACAAATCAAGGAGACCAACAAGCTTCTTAAGCTGAACAATCCTGGTCTGGCGCTGGCTGAGCAGCGTGCCGCAGACGCGGGTTCCGGCATATCGGCTGTGGCACCCGGCGATTCGGCGGATGCAGACAATGCCGGCAGCTCTGCAGATGCCGACAGTAGATCAGATGGTTCGACACGGGTCACCACCACAGGCTCCTCAAGCCTGATGCAACCACTCACCGATCTGTTGCGCGGCGATATGCTGTGGAAACTGTTACTGGGACTGGCTGCTCTCGTGCTCCTGATTGGCATCATCGTTTATGTGCGACGCCGTCAGTCGTATGCAGAGTTCGAGGAAACCATGATGACTGGCAGTACCTACGACCTGCGTTCGCAGTCGACCGGCTTTACTCAAATGCCGCGCATGGATACCACTCATCATGGTCATTCGCATCCGTCTACACGAGCTGATAGTCAGACCGGCAGCCTGATGCAAAACTCATTCATGACCGAGATGGGCGCCCCTGGCATGGGTGCGATGCAGGCTGATGAAGTCGATCCTGTTGCCGAGGCTGAAGTGTATATGGCCTATGGTCGTGACCAGCAAGCGATGGAAGTGCTTCAAGACGCCATACGACGCGATCCGGGACGTGCCGAACTCAAGATCAAGCTGCTCGAGGTCTACCAGAAGCGTAAAGACGTTCGTGCATTTGAATCGCTGGCCGAAGAGCTTTACCCGGTAATCGGTAAGGATTCCACCATGTGGACGCGGGTCGTTGATATGGGTCGACGTGTATCGCCACGACATTCTCTGTTCGTCGGTACGGTTGGCGGTGCAACCTCCACTATTCATACGGGCAGGAGCCGTTCAAATGATGGGCTGTCTCTTGACCGTGATAGCACTGGTCTCGATTTCGTCAGCGCACCATTTACCCGTGGCACGCCGCGGTCGGGTTCGACAGACCGATTTGAGGCTGGCCATGGAGGGTCTCGTGACACCGATCTTACAAGTACCCGAGCTGAACTTACGGATTCTGAAACCGACTCTGTAACAGTGCCTCTCGGTGGATTCAGCACACCAGCCGCAGGTGGTTCGTCACATTCAGGGTTTGGTGGTGCCGATACCATTGATGACTTCAAGGCGAGTGAGATAGCCACCAAGCTTGATCTCGCTAAAGCATATCTCGAGATGGGCGATAAGGATGCTGCGCGAGGATTTCTCGAAGAAGTCCTCAAGGACGGAAACGAGTCGCAACGACAGCAGGCCTCTGAGCTCGCCAGCAGCACGTAAACCTGGAACTCGAATTTTTCGGGGAGGGGGTGAAAGCCCCGATTGTCGTAACTGCCTCGAATTCGGCCAGGGCATCCGGATACTTCGTAATGCATTGCCGACGACCACCCTTCATTTTCCATCAGGCTGACAATCTCTTCGGATCTCTGATCGTGAAACCCTGCGACTCGCTGGTTGCCTGTTGATGCCTACCGGCTCAAAGTCGTCAGTAGGTTCATCACCAGAAACGCTGGCGGATCAGCCTGACAAAACCGTCCTCGTCGACGATCTGTGTGCGTGGCTTATTGATCAGGCGCTGTCGGAGCCGGAACTTGAAACGTTGTTCATCGGTTGTAACCGAAGAATTCATGCCACGGGTATTCCGCTGACTCGTGCAATGATTGGCTATTCGACACTGCACCCACTATATCGCAGCAAAACATTAAACTGGTCCCATCAGGGTAATGTCGAGAACATCCCGCGTACCTTCGACGATCAAAACACTACGGATTGGAAGACGAGTCCACTGAGACACATGATCGACAACGGGATCACGCTGTTGAGGCGACGTCTTTGTGGCAGCGATGCGTTACTCGATTTTCCGATTCTTGAGGGACTGCGCGATCAGGGATTCACCGACTATCTCGCCTATACCGTGCCCTTTACCGATGGATATTCAGATGCAGACGATGCCCAGGGTCTGGTTGGCTCATGGGCAACGGATTCCGTAAACGGATTTTCCGACGCGCATCTGCGATCCCTGATCCGTATTCAAAAGCGTCTCGCTGTTGCCATGAAAGTGCGCATCAAGGATGAAATTGCCAATAACGTATTGTCAGCCTATCTTGGCGCGGATGCCGGCGGTCGGGTATTGCAAGGTCGAATCAGGCTCGGTGACGGGGAACTGTTACATGCAGTTATCTGGTACAGCGATATGCGGAACTCGACTCGGTTGGCGGGCGAGTTGCCCCACGCGGATTTCCTCGTCCTGCTTAACAATTATTTTCACTGTACGGCCGGCGCGGTGCTGGCGGAAGGTGGCGAGGTTTTACGTTTCGTTGGTGATGCGGTGCTGGCCATATTTCCGCTGGGCGATGATTTCACTGCGCGAGATGCCGGCAAGCGGGCCGTTCGAGCGATACGTGAAGCATCACGACGGCGCAAGTCACTCGCCGAAGACGGCATCCATGTCAACTTCGGTATCGGACTGCATTATGGCGACCTCCTGTATGGCAACATCGGTGTACCGGAACGCATCGAGTTTTCAGTGATCGGACCATGCGCTAACGAGGTGGCACGACTCGAGGACCTGACCAAGGAACTTGGATACCCGGTACTTCTGTCAGCAGAGCTGGCATCGCTGATCGATGATGAATCATTGGTATCGATGGGCGAACACAGCGTACGTGGTGTCGACAAACCAATGAGTGTGTTTCGCTTAAGTGAGGAATGAATCTGCATCTGCCAGCGATGCGTCAGTGTGGGAATTACACTTCTAACTAACTTTCGCGCACTCCACTGGCGAGTTCTTTGACAAATTCTGCGACTTTCCCTGCAAGGTTGTCATTGATGTTGCCATTATCATCGACACTCTTGGCGATAATATTGACGATAGCCGAGCCAACTACCACTGCATCAGCAACACTGCCTATCTCTCGAGCCTGTTGTGGCGTGCGAATGCCGAATCCAACAGCAATGGGTAAATCAGTGTGAGATTTCAAACGCACAACGGCTTGCCGTACAACCTCCTTATCGGCGGAACGGGTACCAGTAATTCCCATGATGGACACGTAGTAAACAAACCCGCTGGTATTAGACATAACCGCAGGCAGTCGTTCGTCGTCGGTGGTCGGGGTGGCAAGGCGGATCCAATGGATGCCGCGGGCCATGGCCGGGTGACATAGTTCAGCGTCCTCCTCAACCGGCAGATCGACGATAATCAATCCATCTACTCCCGCTTCGACTGCGCTATCCAGAAATGCCTCCACGCCGAAATGGTAGATCGGGTTGTAATATCCCATGAGAATGATCGGGGTATCCTCGTCACGCCCACGGTAACGTCGTACCTGGTCAAGTGTTTTTACGAGCGTCATTCCGTTAGCGAGGGCGCGTTGGCTGGCAGCCTGAATTGCCGGACCGTCAGCCATCGGATCGGAGAATGGCATGCCGAGTTCGATTACATCGGCACCCGCATCGGCCAGTTGGCAGAGAATGTCGAAGGCAGTCTCGGGATCCGGATCGCCCGCGGTCACGAACGTGACAAGACCTGCCCGTCCTTTAGAGCGTAACTCGGCAAAGCGTCTATCGAGACGGCTGCCTTGATCAGAAAAATTCACAGTTTTACTCCCAACGCGTCGGCAACGGCAAACACGTCCTTGTCTCCACGCCCGCAAAGATTCATGACCAGAAGATCGTCGGTCGACATCGTTGGCGCCAGCTTTTCTACAAAGGCGAGCGCATGGGCAGGTTCCAGTGCCGGAATAATGCCTTCGCTTCGACAGCACAATTGAAATGCGTCGAGGGCTTCCTTATCGGTAATGGAAACGTACTTTGCCCGACCGCTTTCATGCAACCAGCTATGTTCCGGGCCGATGCCGGGATAGTCGAGACCTGCCGAGATCGAATGTGCATCGGTGATCTGGCCGTCGTCATCCTGCAGCAGATAGGTTCGATTACCATGTAACACGCCGGGTTCACCACCGGTTAGCGAAGCGGCGTGACGGCCGGTTTCAATTCCCTCGCCGGCGGCTTCGACGCCGTACATGGCGACCGATTCGTCGTCGAGAAAAGGATGAAACAAGCCCATGGCATTGGATCCGCCGCCAATACAAGCGACCAACGCATCCGGCAATCGACCCTCTGCTTCCATTATCTGCTCACGAACCTCGCGACCGATGATCGACTGGAAATCGCGAACCATGGCCGGGTAGGGATGTGGGCCAGCGACTGTGCCAATGATGTAGAAAGTATCTTCGACATTGGCAACCCAGTCGCGCAGGGCGTCGTTCATGGCGTCTTTCAAGGTCGCGGTGCCACTATGAACTGGCACTACCTCGGCCCCCAGAAGCTTCATCCTGAATACATTGGGTGCCTGGCGGGCAATGTCGGTTGCTCCCATATACACAACGCACGGCAAGTCGAACAGGGCACAAACCGTCGCGGTTGCCACGCCATGCTGACCAGCACCGGTTTCGGCGATGATCCGCTTCTTTCCCATGCGTCTGGCAAGCAGGATCTGTCCCAGGGTATTGTTGATCTTATGGGCGCCGGTGTGATTCAACTCATCTCGTTTGAAGTAGATTCGCGCGCCGCCAAATTCTTTCGACAGGCTTTGTGCGTGGTACAGCGGGCTGGGTCTGCCGATATAATGTTTGGCGTAATAATCGAACTGACGTTGAAATTCCGGGTCATTTCGAGCCTCTTTATAGGCGCGTTCCACAGCCAGTATGAGTGGCATCAGGGTTTCGGCGACGAAGCGCCCGCCGAAAATACCAAAATGACCTGTCTCGTCAGGTCCGCTACTGTAAGATTCCGGTCGTTGCATGAGCTTCTCGAAAAGATATGTGGCGCAAATTCAAAAGGTTTCGCGATATCGCGTTGCGCAATTTATGACTTTACGTTCAGATCCGTGGCGAATCGGGCTACTGGTGCAAAACATCCGCGGCGCCATTGATGAATACCCGATATAAATTCAATAGTGCCAGGCAAATTTCAGGGATGATGCACCACAAGCCCGATCTGTCGTTGTTTCGTTACGATTAAATTATTATCGCCGTTCCGGTTTCCGATATTCGACACGTCTGCCGAGACTAATGTGCGCGATTCCACGCACACAGCACACAATAAAATTAACCCGATAACCGCAATACGACAGATATGCACCGGATCGATCCGGCCCGATTATACATGAGACATTACCGATGACTGCCAGCGCAATAGACGCCGATGCTCGCAATAACCCTGGTCTGCCGGATGGCATGACGCGTTATGCTGCCTGCGTTGAATATGATGGTTCACTCTTTTTTGGCTGGCAGCGCCAGGACGGTCAACGCACCGTTCAGGGCGCGGTGGAACAAGCCATTTCGTTTGTGGCGAATCACCCGGTCGCCGTCGTGTGTGCCGGACGAACCGATAGTGGTGTTCACGCCAGTGCGCAAATCATTCATTTTGACAGCACAGCCAGGCGTAGTGCCTTTAACTGGGTGCGAGGCGTCAATACCCGACTGCCAGAGGGTGTTTGTATACACTGGGTGCTGCAGGTTGATCACGATTTCCACGCGCGATTCAAGGCTCTGCGCCGACGTTATCGTTACATCATTCTGAATCAATCGGTGCATCCCGGTTTATTTCGCAATAACGTCTCATTTGAATATCGATCCCTTCAACTTGAGCCCATGATCGAAGCCGCAGAATACTTTGTTGGCCGACACGACTTCAGTGCCTTTCGTGCAGCCGCCTGCCAGTCGAAAAATCCGGTTAAAACGCTGTATCGACTCGATCTTGAACGGTCCGGCCGATGGCTCTGGCTTGACCTTGAAGCAGACGGGTTTCTGCATCATATGGTCAGAAATATAGCTGGAACACTGCTCCACATTGGCGCGGGAGAACGATCCGTGTTCTGGGCAAAGGAAGTGCTGTCAAGTGGTGATCGACGTTTGGCCGCTGCCACTGCGTCGGCCAGTGGTCTCTACCTGGTCGGGGTGGATTACGATTCCGTTTACAAGCTGCCTTCGCCGCCTGAATCCCCCAGTTTCTGGTAGACTTCCGGCGCTTCAGGTTACCAGTTGATGTCACGATCAAACCTGCAGGGTTGGCTGGTGACAATGAAACGAGATAACACCTGTTCAGATACTTATGGGTCAGGGATCCGTAATTCATACTCAACCGAAAAATGAGCATCAACTTGTGCGTACCCGGGTAAAAATTTGTGGCACAACTCGTCCCGAAGACGCCGCCGCTGCTGTTGATGCCGGCGCCGATGCGGTCGGGGTGATATTTTTCGAGCCAAGTCCCCGCTGTGCGCATATCGACGCTGCGGCTGCGATTCGAGAGCAGATTCCGGCATTCGTGTCACTGGTTCTGGTGACGGTGGATCTCGATATTGAACGTCATCATCAGTGGATTGATGCCCTTCGCCCGGATGTCCTGCAATTTCAAGGGTCAGAATCCCCTGCCTTGTGTGAACAATTTGGCTTGCCCTATATTAAGGCGCTAAGAATGCGGGATGACGTTGACATCGCGTCGTTCGAAAGTCGTTATCGCTCGGCTCGCGCATTGCATTTGGAAACCTACGTAGAAGGCCTGGTGGGCGGAACCGGGCAATCTTTCGATTGGCATAGAGCCCGTCTGTGCAAAACGCTACCGGTTATCCTGGCTGGTGGCCTGGATTCGGCGACGGTTTCTGAGGCAATTGCAGCGGCACGTCCTTTTGCGGTCGATGTCAGTAGTAGCCTGGAATCTCAGCCCGGTATCAAGGATCATTACGCAATTCATGAATTCATGAACGCGGTCAAATCCGCTGACTCAACGATCTGTCAAACAACGTCTCAAAATACTGCTCAATGAACTGGTTCGACCGAATTTTTCCGCCTAAAGTCAACGCCGTCAAAGGCGTTGGCCGCAAGCGTGGCGTACCGGAAGGCGTCTGGAGTAAATGTGAATCGTGTAATGCGGTGCTTTACGGCGCGGAGCTCGAACGGAATGTGCAGGTGTGTCCGAAATGCGGATTTCACATGCGTATCAGTGCCCGAGACCGCCTGTTGTCGTTCCTCGATCCGGAAAGTCTCGAAGAAGTAGCGGCTTCGCTGAAACCGGTGGACGTTCTCAAGTTCAAGGACACCAAGAAATATCGGGATCGCGTCAATGATGCCGAGAAGTCGAGCGGTGAAAAGGAAGCCATGATTGTCGCCAAGGGCACGCTGAAACGCGCCCAGGTCGTGGTAGCCGCTTTCGAATTCAAATTTATGGGCGGTTCCATGGGGTCGGTGGTGGGCGAGAAGTTCGTCCGTGGTGTTGAACTCGCGCGTCAACTCAAATGCCCGTTTATCTGTTTCAATGCCAGTGGCGGTGCGAGGATGCAGGAAGCACTGCTATCCTTGATGCAAATGGCCAAGACATCGGCAGCGTTGAGCCGATTCCATGATGACCGGTTGCCCTATATCTCCGTGTTGACCGATCCGACCATGGGCGGTGTTTCAGCCAGCTTCGCCATGCTCGGCGATATTATTATTGCGGAGCCTGGTGCACTGGTGGGTTTTGCCGGTCAACGGGTCATCGAACAAACAGTCCGCCAGACCCTGCCGGATGGATTTCAGCGGGCCGAGTTCCTGCTCGATCACGGTGCCATCGACCGTATTGTCGGGCGTCTTGAAATGCGTGACACACTGGCGTCGATTCTGGACACTTTGGGATTCAAAGGTACGATCGTCCCGGAACTTGAGGATATTCTGCCGGCGGATGAATTAATCACCCGTTCAGACGATAAGTCCCATGGCAGGGTATTTGAAATAGATACCGAAAGCTCTGCGGACTCGTCTGTCGGCAAGTTGAATGACAAGCCCGGTGGAGGGCGTTCCGCCAAATTTGTCGATCAATCTGGCGACGACAAGTAAGTCGGTCGACATGACCGCGAAACTCTCTCTTGCCGGTTGGCTCGAGTACATCGAGACGGTCCATTATCGATCAATTGACCTCACGCTTGATCGTGTACGTCGGGTCGCACACGTACTGCGCGTGCCGAAAAAAGCCTGTCATGTAGTCGTTGCCGGAACCAATGGCAAGGGTTCGAGCGTCGCTTATCTTGAAGCCATCTATTGTGCCGCCGGTTATGGTACCGGTGCCTATACATCACCGCACCTCACTCGTTACAACGAACGTGTGCGAATCAACGGCGTGCCGGTTGACGATAATCAGTTAGTCGAAGCTTTTTATCAGGTCGAGAAGGCACGCGGCACCATTCCGCTCACTTATTTTGAATTCGGCACCCTGGCCGCATTGTGGATCTTTGCACAGAGCAATCCAGACATCGTGATTCTTGAAGTGGGCATGGGCGGGCGACTCGATGCGGTTAATATCGTCGATTCGGATATTGCCCTGATTACCCGTATCGGTCTCGATCACCAAAGCTGGCTGGGTACGCAAATCGACCAGATTGCCAAAGAAAAGGCCGGTGTGCTTCGCCATGGTGGACGTGCCGTATTCAGTGATACCCATGCCCCGAGATCGTTACTGGATTCTGCCCACAGCAGAGACTGCGACTCGTGGTCAATTGGTATCGATTATGGCTTCGAACTTAAACGGGATACCTGGGATTTTCTGTTGCTTAACGACACGCCGGCGATGGCGGAACCACTGACCGGATTGCCGCGGGTCGGCGATATGCATCAGGTTGCCAATGCCGCCGGTGCGCTGGCGGTGGTGACGCGTCTGGACGATATACGACCGGCAGACAGGTCCGCGATCGTCGACGGACTTGCCGGGGTTCGGATACCGGGCAGATTGCAAATCATCGAGCATCCGTCGCGGATGATTCTCGATGTCGCGCATAATATTGATGGCCTTGCGGAACTCGCCGGATTCCTGTCGCGTCAAGGGCGTGACAGCCGTTTGATTGCCGTTTTTTCGATGTTGGCAGACAAGGATATCGAGGCATCTTTAGCTCCCATGGGCGAGATGATCGATCATTGGTACATTGCCGAAATTGATAATTCCAGAGCGGCAAGCTGTCATGTTCTGCGCTCGGCTGTGACAGCAGTTTCATCACGGCCGGTTGAATCATTTGCATGTATTACCGCCGCTCTCGACGCTGCACGATCGGCCTGCTCAACAGATGACGTTATCGTAGCATTCGGTTCGTTTCATGTGGTCGGTGATATAATGTCGCACCTGAATCTCGACCCCTATCCGCCGTTGTAAGCGCGCGTTACTCAATAAATTCATGACGCCTCCGGCTCAAGGCCACACTCTTGATTTTAAAAATCGGATCACCGGCGCGGTGATACTGATCGCTGCGGCGATTCTGTTGGTGTACTTCCTATTAAATGACGCGCAAGACGGCGTTAATACCAATATATCGAACCAATCCGAGGATGGTTCGTTCGTATCGCGCATAGTAGAAACTGCTAGTGATGATTCAAACCTGCCCGCACCGGTTTCGCCGCCACCGTTGCCAGACGAGTCGATCGATACATCACAAGACACGGCGACACCGGTAAAAAAGAGCTCAACCAACCAACCGGGTAGTGCTGCCTCATCGGCCAAACCGGTTTCTGGCACCTCTGATAAAAATTCCCGGAATAGTAACGAGTTGAAGCTGACGCCGGTCTTGAAACAGGAAACTCGTTTGGGTGCGCCCATTCCGAAGTTGAATACCGTCAAGGTAGAGCCGACGATAAAATCCACCAAACCGGTTGTTGAAGCGTCCAAACAAAACACGCAATCAAATGCGCAGGCTGGTGGCTGGGAGGTTCGGGTCGGCGCATTTATAAAAAGCGAAAATGCCAGTCGAATTGCCGCGCAATTGAAAAAAGGCGGCTATAGTCCTCATCGCGTTAGAATAGATAACAATGGTCAGTCACTGATCCGGGTGTGGGTGGGTCCTTTTTCAGACCGCAAAGAGGCGATTCGTGTAAAAACGGAGATCGCAGAAAAGTTTGCCTTGAATGGCTTTGTTATTCGTGCCGAGTAGCCAACAGGCGGGAAAGAAATTGTCGATCACTTACGGGTCGATCACTTACAGCGAGACGGGCTATGTCAGTGTCTTGTGAACATATCGATATAACGAAAATGCGTTCCGGCGTGGAACTCGTTTGACGGGTCGAGCTGATGATGCTGACATCCATTGACTACGTAATCATCGCAATATTTGCCGTGTCTGCTCTGGTCGGTGGTTTTCGTGGTCTGATTCGTGAATTGTTGTCGTTGCTGTCATGGGTGGTGGCAGTCTGGCTATCGATACATTACGCTTCCGAGCTGGCGATCTGGCTGTCGCCGTATCTCGAGTCACCGCAAATCCAGTTTTTGGTGGCCGTCGCATTAATTTTCGTGCTGAGTTTGTTAGGTCTGTCGCTGATCGCCATGTTACTGGTCAAGCTGCTCACCTATGCTGGAATATCAGGAACAGACCGAACCCTGGGTGCGCTTTTCGGACTATTGCGTGGTGCGGCAATCAGTCTGCTACTGGTGTTTGTGGTTCGCCTGACACCGGCAACCCATCAGCCATGGTTCACCGGCTCAGTGCTGGTTCCTTATTTTGATCCGGTGTTCGAGTATCTCGATAATCAGGACTTTCTGAAGCCACTTGACTCATTGCCGGGCAAGTTAAGCCCGGGCTTATCCTAACGGAGCTGGTTATGTGTGGAATCCTCGGTGTTATTGGCCCCAATCCCGCCAATCAAGAGCTATATGATGGCCTGACCGTCTTGCAGCATCGCGGCCAGGACGCAGCCGGAATATTGACCTGCGATGATCATCGCGTATTTCTTCGTAAAGATAATGGTTTGGTGCGCGATGTATTTCGCACGCGCCACATGTTGCAACTGAAAGGCAATATGGGTATTGGCCATGTTCGTTATCCAACCGCAGGCTGTGACTCCCGCGCTGAAGCACAGCCGTTCTACGTGAATTCACCGTTCGGTCTGGCACTCGGCCACAACGGTAATCTCACCAATACCCGCGAGCTCAGCGAAGCATTATTCCGCGACGATTTAAGACACATCAATACCAGCTCCGATTCGGAGATTCTGCTCAACGTATTTGCCCATGAGCTTCATGCATCGATTGGTGAGGCGCGTCTGCGGGCAACCCCTGACGATATATTCAATGCGGTACGCGAGGTTAACCGACGCTGTCGCGGTGCCTATGCTGTGGTCGTGTTGATAGTGGGTTATGGGATTCTTGCCTTTCGCGATCCCTTTGGTATTCGACCAATGGTGTATGGAGAACGTCAGGAAGCAGACGGTCGACGTTCCCACATGGTTGCCTCGGAGAGTGTCGCCCTGGATGTCCTTGGTTATAAACTGGTTCGTGATGTGGAACCGGGTGAGGCGGTATTTTTCGATATTGAAGGAAAAATCCATTCGCGACTGGCGGCTGATCACAGCACGCTCGCGCCGTGTCTTTTCGAATATGTTTATCTGTCACGGCCGGATTCCATCATGGACAACGTGGCCGTTTACAAAACCCGTATGCGAATGGGTGAAAAATTGGGTCAGCGTTTAAAACGCGAATGGCCCGAGCACGATATCGACGTAGTCATTCCGGTGCCGGATACCAGCCGCACATCGGCGCTGCAGATGGCATGGGAGCTGGGACTGAAATACCGGGAGGGGTTCATCAAGAATCGCTACATCGGGCGTACGTTCATCATGCCGGGACAGGCGGAGCGGCGGAAATCGGTTCGCCAGAAACTGAACGCCATAGACCTTGAGTTTCGCGGTAAAAATGTCCTTTTGGTAGACGATAGCATTGTCCGCGGCACCACTTCGCGAGAAATTATTCAGATGGCTCGCGACGCTGGTGCACGCAAAGTGTATTTCGCGTCTGCGGCACCGCCGGTGCGCTTTCCCAATGTCTACGGGATCGACATGCCCACATCAAACGAACTGGTCGGTAGTGGCCGCGATACAGATGAAATTTGTCGTGAGATCGGAGCCGACCGGGTGTTCTACCAGGAACTGACCGATCTCGAAGATGCCGTACGGGAAGGTAATCCGAAGATAGATGCGTTCGACTCGTCGTGTTTCAGTGGGCATTACATCACAGGCGACGTGTCGCGTGAGTATCTCGATCGAATAGAGGATGCACGCAATGATGTGACTATGAATCGCGGTGACCATGAGCTTGATTCCACCGAGGTTAGTGAACTGCAATAGCGCTGACTCCTCCTCAAGCGGTAAGTCCGGGAACGCAACCCATATGCAGATAAAGCCCGGAATAATATTTAAGTATCATTGTGGTTCGAGGCGAGACTCAAGTTGTGATAATGATCAGTATTGAAATATCCCGGAGACGAGGCCCTTTATTGCGAGTAAACTCTTGAAATTCTGGGTTTATTCATTGACGAAAGAATCGCTGAACTGGAAAATGTTAAGGTAAATAATATTTCGGGCAAGATCACTCGGAGGTGGTGTGCCCAACCCTTCTGTTAATTCGATAAATCCTTAAATTAAGTGCCACAGGAGGCAGCATGTCCGACGATAAAATCTATCCCGTTCCGGAAGGTGTGGCTAAGCATGCCCACATAACCGCCGCTGAGTATGAGGAAATGTATCAACGTTCCATCGAGGATCCGGCCGGATTCTGGAAGGAACAGGCCGAGTCCTTCCTCGATTGGACCCAACCTTTTGATGAAGTCGTGTCATACGATTTCCACAAGGCGGAAATCAAGTGGTTTAGTGGCGGCAAGCTTAATGTTTCCTACAACTGTGTCGACCGGCATCTTGCAACGCGCGGCGACCAGGTTGCTATCTTGTGGGAAGGTGACGATCCGAATACCGATCGTAAAATTACTTATCGCGAATTGCATGAACTGGTGTGCCGTTTTGCCAATGTGCTGAAGTCCCGTGGCGTCGGCAAAGGCGATCGGGTATCGATCTACATGCCGATGATTCCCGAGGCCGCGGTCGCCATGCTGGCGTGTACCCGAATTGGCGCGGTCCACTCAATCGTCTTTGGCGGATTCTCGCCGGAAGCGCTTCGCGATCGTATCCTCGACTCCGACTGCCAGGTGGTGATCACTGCCGATGAAGGTCCCCGAGGCGGTCGCAGCGTGGCGCTCAAAGCTAATGTCGAAAAGGCGCTTGAGAAATGCCCTGGCGTGCACACGACCATCGTCGTCAAACGTACCGGTGCCGATATTCCGCTCAATGCAGAACGCGATGTCTGGTATCACGAAGCCATGGATGCGGCGTCGACCGATTGTCCTGCGGAAGAAATGGATGCTGAAGATCCACTTTTCATTTTGTATACCTCGGGTTCTACCGGCATGCCCAAGGGCGTGTTGCACACAACCGGCGGATACCAGTTGTTCGCAGCAATCACCCACAAATACGTATTCGACTACCACGACGGTGATATCTACTGGTGTACCGCCGATGTCGGCTGGGTGACTGGCCATTCCTACATTGTGTACGGCCCCCTGGCAAACGGAGCAACCACGTTGATGTTCGAGGGTATTCCGACCTATCCGGATGCCTCACGTTTCTGGCAGGTGGTCGACAAGCATAATGTAAACATCTTTTATACCGCCCCCACCGCACTGCGTGCGTTAATGGGTCAGGGCGATGAGCTGGTTAAAAAGACCAGTCGTAAAAGCCTGCGAATTCTCGGTAGCGTGGGTGAACCGATCAATCCGGAAGCGTGGGAATGGTATTACCACGTGGTCGGAGAAGAACGTTGCCCGATTGTCGACACCTGGTGGCAAACCGAAACCGGCGGAATCCTGATAACGCCGTTGCCCGGTGCAACCGATTTGAAGCCTGGCTCAGCCACCCGTCCATTTTTCGGTATTGAACCGGCGTTACTCGATGCCGACGGTAACGAACTCGAAGGTGCTACCAGCGGCAATCTCGTCATCAAGACCTCGTGGCCAGGGCAGATGCGCACCGTATATGGCGATCACGATCGCTTTATCGAAACCTATTTCAAGATGTATCCGGGTTACTACACCACCGGTGATGGTGCGCGGCGCGATGAGGACGGCTACTACTGGATTACCGGTCGTGTAGACGATGTCATCAATGTGTCCGGCCATCGCATGGGAACCGCCGAAGTTGAAAGCGCCCTGGTGCTGCATGAATCGGTCGCCGAAGCGGCGGTGGTGGGTTACCCGCACAATATCAAGGGGCAGGGGATTTATGCGTACGTCACATTGATGACGGGTGTTGCGCCAAGCGACGAACTCCGCAAGGAGCTGGTGCAACTGGTTCGCAGTGAAATCGGGCCGATTGCCTCGCCCGACGTTATCCAGTGGGCACCTGGCCTGCCGAAAACCCGTTCCGGCAAGATTATGCGACGAATTTTGCGCAAAATCGCTGCTAATGAACTGGATTCTTTAGGTGACACCAGCACCTTGGCAGATCCTGCGGTGGTGGATGATCTGGTCGATAATCGCGTCGGTTAGCCGCAGGATCCAGAAAATGATGCAAGCCGGCGTTACATGCCGGCTTGCGTCTGATCGTCTATACACCTACAATCGCGCGCCTCTTTTAACTCCTTGCCTTACCGGTCGCGCCGGGAGGCTAATAACCGTAAGGAGAGATTAATGCGACATTATGAAATCGTGCTATTGGTCCATCCGGATCAAAGCGAACAGGTTCCTGCGATGATCGAACGCTATCGTTCAGTCATCGAGGACAATGGCGGCGTCATCCATCGAAGGGAAGACTGGGGTCGACGCCAGTTGGCCTATCCGGTCGAGAAAATTCACAAGGCTCACTATCTTCTGTTCAACATTGAATGCAGTGCGGAAGTTCTTGAAGAACTGAAGACAATGTTCAAGTTCAGTGATGCCGTGATTCGCAATCTGGTCGTCAGAATGGATAACGCGATAACCGAGCCGTCGCCGATGTTGGTTGCTGAAGAGGGCAAGGATTCCGATTCGGAGAGCCGTCGCCCAATTGATGATGACGACGACGATGAAGATGATGATGATGTGTTGTCGGATGACGACGACATTGAGCTTGATGATGTGGAGGTTGAATAATGGCCCGATTCCAAAGACGTCGTAAATATTGCCGTTTTACTGCAGAAGGTATCACCGAGGTTGATTACAAGGATATCGATCTTCTGAAGAGCTTTCTGACCGAGACCGGCAAAATTATTCCAAGTCGCAATACCGGCACCAAGGCGCGCTATCAGCGGCAGCTATCCACCGCAGTCAAGCGTGCGCGCTACCTCGCACTGCTACCGTACTGCGACCAGCACTAGCTTAAGGGAAACTCATGGATATTATTCTGCTCGATACCATCAGAAACCTGGGCGACCTGGGCGATCTCGTCAGCGTTAAACCAGGTTATGCGAGAAACTACCTGATTCCTCAGAAGCTTGCCGTGCCAGCCACCGATGAAGCACGAGCCAAGGTTGCAGAGCGCCGCAAGGAATTGGCCAAAATGGCCGATGAGCGCCTCAAGTCGGCCCGTGCCCGTAGTGAACTGGCGACTCGTACTATCACCCTGACCCGCAAGGTCGCCAATGAAGAGGGTCATCTTTTTGGCTCGGTTACACCCCAGGATATCGCCGAGCTATTGACAACTGGAGATGTCACTATCGAACGTTCCGAGGTCGCGATGCCAGATGGTCCGATCAAGGAAATCGGTGCTTACGAGATTGAGGTCATACTGCATTCGGAAGTGCAGTTTACAGTTGCGGTTGAAGTTCTTGCTGAAGAATAAGCTGCAATAAGCCGATTCTGACCCGCCCGATGCAGATCGTGCGGGTCCATGGACTGACTCGAAGATTTATTACCGAATTGATTGACCGTTTCGCGATCATTCATTGATCGCCATTATCACCACCCAGTACTCACTGCTCTGGTGGCTGCAAGGATGCCTGATGTGCCTGAACGCAAGGATAACGTCATACTCTTCCCCATGAATTGCGGCTGAGCGATAGTCGTTGCCGTCGATCGCTTGTTGGTCGTGCGCTGGCAGCATAGAATCACAGCAGGTAAATATTGCTTCAAAGCGCTGTTGCGTATCCGATTGGTAACTGCCATCGAGTGCCAGATTTTCGCTTGTTCGATGCGATTAATTCTTTACACCCTTGAGATGGTTCGTCAGATCCGTGCCCAAAACCAATCGCGATATCGATGTCAAACTGCCACCCCAGGCGCTTGAAGCGGAGCAATCGATACTCGGCGGACTGTTACTGGATAATCGGCGTTGGGAAGATATCACCGATATTATCAATCCGGATGACTTCTACAGTCGCCATCATCGCAATATATTCGCCGCAATCCAGGAACTGCACACACAGAACTCCCCGGTAGACGTCGTTACAGCATCGGAGTGGCTGCAAAAGAAAGGCCAGCTTGAAGAAATCGGTGGGCTTGCCTATCTGGGGTCGCTGGCCAAGAACACGCCAAATACCGCAAACCTCGTTAGTTATGCGCGTATCGTTCAGGAACGTTCCCTGTTACG
This sequence comes from marine bacterium B5-7, assembly GCA_021604525.1. Taxonomy (GTDB): domain Bacteria; phylum Pseudomonadota; class Gammaproteobacteria; order Arenicellales; family CAJQKF01; genus BQJD01. The sequence goes on from BQJD01000011.1 coordinate 35,927, forward strand.
TAAGCTGATAGAAGCCTCGAACAGCATAGCCGGCAAGGCATACCACCCTGAAGGTGACACTGCCAATGAAATACTCGATTTCGCTGAAAGCCAGATATTCGAGCTGACTCAGGGGCATCGACGCCAGGACACCGGATTAATTCCCTTGCAAGGCCTGTTAACCGAGGCGATTGATCGCATCGAGGAACTATATGAATCCAATTCGGCATTAACCGGGGTTTCAACCGGTTTCAAGGATATGGATAACATGACATCGGGCTTGCAACGTTCCGATCTCATCATAGTTGCCGGCCGGCCATCCATGGGTAAAACATCGCTTGCGATGAATATGGCGGAAAATGTGGCGGTGGGTTCGAAACTTCCAGTGGCCGTTTTTAGCATGGAGATGCCGGGTCAACAACTCGCCATGAGAATGTTGTCCTCACTTGGTCGGATTAATGCCCATAAGGTGCGCACAGGCAAACTTGGCCAGGATGACTGGCCACGGTTGACATCTGCGGTTGGCCTGTTGAACGAGGCCAGAATATTTATTGATGACACACCAGCACTGAATCCGCTGGAATTGCGTTCCCGTGCGCGTCGATTAATCCGTGAACACGGTCCACTTGGATTAATAATTATCGATTATCTACAGTTGATGCAGGCGGCCACGAATACCGAAAATCGTGCCATCGAGGTATCCAATATTACCCGTGGCCTTAAAATTCTGGCCAAGGAGCTCGAGGCACCGGTGGTGGTGTTATCCCAGCTTAACCGTTCACTGGAGCAACGCCCCAACAAGCGGCCGGTGATGTCTGATCTGCGCGAATCGGGCGCCATTGAGCAGGATGCCGATGTCATCCTGTTTATCTATCGCGATGAAGTGTACAACGAGGATTCCAAGGATAAGGGGATTGCCGAGGTGATTATCGGCAAGCAGAGAAATGGCCCAACCGGCACCGTGCGGCTGACTTTCCTCGGGGAATATACCCGCTTTGAAAATTTCGCCGCGAACGAATTTACCGCAGATTACTAATGACGGACGGGGAGAATGACAGCCGGGTTATAAAGCATCTCGACGCCAACGCGCTTCGTCATAACATTGATGTGGTTAAACGTTATGCTCGCGGCTGCCGCGTGCTGGCAGTCGTCAAGGCTGATGCATATGGTCATGGCATCGAGTTTGCTGTCAGGGCCTTGTCCGGCAATGCAGGCGATTCCACAGTTGACGGCTTTGCGGTGGCAACGGTCGATGAGGCAATCGCACTGCGCCGGAGCGATTCCCAATCACCTGTGTGGGTGTTGTCAGATTGTTCTATCCAGAGTAATTACCGTGCGATCATCGATCAGCAACTGTCGCCAGTGATACATGATGCCACACAGATCGATGCGCTAAACCAACTTGAGCGTATGCCGGACGAGGTGATCGTCAAGACGGATACCGGCATGGGACGACTTGGATTCAGCCCGGATAAGGTTGTTGATATCGTTAACCACCTGCGTGCGCATGGCGTGATAAACATTCGTTTAATGAGCCATCTGGCTAACGCCGATCATACTGATGATACATACACGACCACGCAGATCGAGCGCTTCGAGGCTCTTGCACAACAGCTTGACCTTGAATGTTCGCTCGCCAATTCCGCCGGTGTTCTGGCCTGGCCGACCAGCCATTACAAGCGGGTACGCCCAGGGATCATGATGTATGGCGTATCGCCGATATTGGCGCAATCAGCAGATCATTTTGACCTCAAACCGGTCATGACTCTCTCTACCCGGGTGCTTTCGATACGGGAATTCGATGCTGGACAGCCGGTCGGTTACGGCGGCACATACGTTTGCTCGCAACCAACCCGAGCGGCTTTGCTCGCCTGCGGGTATGGCGATGGCTACCCGCGTCAGGCACCGAGCGGCACCGAGGTACGTTTCAAGCAAGGATTGGGTCGGCTCATCGGCCGCGTATCAATGGATTCCATAGCCGTTAATATTAGTAATTTCAGAGGTATCGAGATCGGTCAGCGGGTAGTTTTATGGGGACGCGGACTACCTGCGGAACAAATCGCAGCGCAATGCGACACCATTGCTTATGATTTATTCTGCGGACTGACATCGCGAGTGACGGCATCGGAGTGCTTCGATGGCATCGACTAAAGCCGTATTCTTCTGTCGCGATTGTGGTGGGGAACATGCCAAATGGACCGGGCAGTGTCAGCACTGCGGCGCCTGGAACACGTTAGAGGAGGCACCGGTTACGACGCCGCGCAAGGGGCGTACCGGCGCGGCTGGAAAATCCCGACGAGGTGTCACGACCATACGTCTGAACGAGATTGCAACCGAGGATTCACCGCGTCTTAAGTCAGGCTCAGGAGAACTCGACCGGGTACTTGGTGGCGGTGTTGTTCCTGGATCCGCGGTGTTGATCGGCGGTGATCCGGGCATTGGCAAATCGACCCTGCTACTTCAAATACTGCATCATTTATCCACTACAGAAAATGCGCTGTATGTAACGGGTGAAGAATCCCTGCAACAGGTCGCGCTTCGCGGGGAACGCCTGGGGTGTCGCGACAGTAGCTTATCCCTGTTGGCAGAAAATAATGTGGAAACTGTGCTGGAGACCGCTCGCACCCATAAACCGCGTGTATTGGTGGTCGATTCCATTCAAACCATATACTCGGAATCGGTCGGCTCGGCGCCGGGCAGCGTAACTCAGGTACGTGAGTGTGCCCAGCAGCTTGTCATGTTTGCCAAGCGAAATGATTGTACGGTGATTCTCGTTGGACACGTTACCAAGGATGGCGCTCTGGCAGGTCCCAGGGTACTCGAACACATGGTCGACAGCGTGTTGTATTTCGAAGGCGACAAGTCCAGCAGATTCCGAATGATTCGCGCCATCAAGAACCGCTTCGGTGCGGCCAATGAGATTGGTGTGTTTGCCATGACGGACGGCGGTTTAAAGGATGTCGCCAATCCATCGGCAATATTCCTCAACCGTCAGAGTGAGCCTGCCTCCGGTACCGTCGCCTTCGCCACGTGGGAAGGTACCCGCCCACTATTGGTGGAGGTTCAGGCGCTGGTAGATAGCAGCTCGCTTGCCCACCCGCGGCGGTTAGGTCTGGGGCTGGATCAGAACCGTTTAAGCATGTTGCTGGCAGTGTTGCACCGTCATGGCGGATATGCGCTGGGGGAACGAGATGTGTTCGTTAATCTGGTCGGGGGTGTAAGAGTCACCGAGCCGGGTGTCGATCTTGCGGTGCTGCTCGCGGTGATCTCAAGTTTTTGCGATAAGCCGCTGTCACGGGATTTGATTGTATTTGGCGAAGTCGGGTTGTCTGGTGAGATTCGTCCGGTACAGGGCGGTGCCGAGAGGCTGCGGGAAGCGGCCAAACTCGGATTTACCCAGGCAGTGGTGCCCCATGCGAATCGTTCCGGTGCACGCGATATTTCGATCAAGACCCTGGCCGCCAAGCGTCTTCCTGAAGTTCTCGATCACCTGTCGTTCTGACCAGGAAGATCGTCCCATGAGTCGTTTGCCAAGGATGTGGCAAGATGCGTTTTTATCGCGATATTAATCGTCGATTGAAACGATGCGCACCAGGATCACCGAAATATTGTCCGGACCGCCATTTTCGTTAGCGAGATCAATCAGGTCTTCGACGCTGTCGGCGAGGTTGTCACCGAGAGACAGGCGCGTTCGGATCTCATCGTCACCCAAGGCATCGGTCAAGCCATCGGATGCCAGTAAGAAAAGATCATTTTTCTCCAACTGGGCGGCGATCAGGTCGGGTTCGAGTACCGTATCCACCCCTAGCGCCTTGAGTAGCAGGTTCCAGCCGTAACCGCCTTTTGCTTCTTCAGCACTCATCAGCCCGAGACGAACCGACTCCTGGGCATGGGTATGATCATTGGTTAACTGTTGCAGTCGGCCGCGACGGAACCGATACAATCGAGAGTCACCCAAATGAACCGCACATAGCCCATCTGCGTTGAAATGCGCGGCAATCACCGTTGCCCCCATCCCCTGGAATTCGGGATTGCTTTTCGACAGCGAATGGATCTGTTCGTTGGCCAACGACACCGCGGTCAATAAATCGTCACTGCGCTTGGAGCCGGTTATTCGCACACCGCTTTCAATATCGGCGCACAAGTTACCCCAGTGTTCGGCAATCTCATCGACGGCAACTCGGCTGGCCACATCACCTGCCTTGTGTCCGCCCATGCCATCGGAAAGAACGGCAAGGCCGTGTTCGGGGAGGATGCGTATATGATCCTCATTGCGCGAGCGGACTTTGCCTGTATCCGATCCACAGGCGATATCGAGTGTGATGGACGAGGATGCTTGCATGATGTTGCCGCGGCTCCGATAAGTTGCTTTTGAGAACGGTTCAGACGTCTCGCAGCAATGCGTTGATTCCGACCTTGGAACGGGTCCTGGCATCGACCCGCTTGACGATCACCGCACAGTACAAACTGTGTGAGCCATCTTTGGCGGGCAAGGACCCGGATACCACCACCGATCCGGGTGGAACGTATCCATAGCTGATGTCGCCGCTTTCGCGGTCGAGTATGCGTGTGCTCTGTCCAAGGAATACACCCATCGATACTACCGAGCCTTCACCAACCACGACACCTTCGACGACCTCGCTGCGGGCGCCAATGAAACAATTATCTTCGATGATGGTTGGTCCGGCCTGCAGCGGCTCGAGTACGCCGCCAATTCCGACGCCGCCTGACAGATGAACGTTCTTGCCTATCTGCGCACACGAACCCACAGTAGCCCAGGTATCGACCATGGTGCCCTGATCGACGAACGCACCGATGTTTACATAGCTTGGCATTAAAACGACTCCGGATGCGATGTAAGCACCGCGGCGTACGTTGGCCGGGGGTACGACTCGAAAGCCGCTGCGTTCGAAATCACCGGCGCCGTAGTCGGCGAACTTGCAATCCACCTTGTCATAGTAATTCGTATAGCCGTCGCGAATGACCCGATTCGGGGCGATGCGGAAAGACAGCAGAACTGTCTTTTTCAGCCATTCGTTAACGATCCAGCGATCTCCCTGTTTTTCCGCAACCCGAGCCTCGCCGGTGTCGAGTTGATTGATTGCCTGATTGACAGCCTCGCGGACTTCGGCCGAGACGTTGCCCGGATTAATGTCGGCACGGGCCTCGAACGCGCTGTCGATTACTTCCTTTAAATCCTTCATTGATTATCGTTCCACGAAATAGCTTTAAGTAATAGTGCACGATTTGGGTATCTGATGGATCGCGCACGCAAAGGCGCAAGTATAGTGAATCAGCGACAGGGCGGCCAGAATCCGCTGATCATCGCGTTGTCGCAAGGTTTTATACCGGCGCGGCGTTGCCCGGATTAAGCAAGCTTGCGATTTGATCCTTGATGCAGTTCTGCTGATCAATATCGGTGACCGGTTCACCATCACGGTCGGTGATCATGAAGATGTCCTCGACACGTTCACCAAATGTGCTCACCCGTGCGGAGACCAGATCGACCTTGCAGTCGATCAATCCGCGTGCGACCAGATGCAGGAGGCCCGGGCGATCGCGGGTGACCAGTTCCATGGTCGAGTATTGGCCGGATGGATGTGGATAAATCGATACCGATGTGGGTGTCGGAAAATGCTTCAGGGCGCGTGACACCCGTCGCGATGAGCCGACTTTGCCGCTCTCGGGCTCGATTACTTTCTGGCGCAAATTGCGCGCCAATAGCTGTAATGCCGAGCTGCGTGTTTCGGTGGCCTTATCGGTCAGAACCAAAAAAGCCAGCAGCACCATGCCAGAATCCATGCGATGCACGCGCGCGTCGGCGATATTTAAACGAGAGCGCTCGAAGGCACCAGCGACATTAGCGAACAGCGAGTTGGAGTATGGCGCGAGCACCAGGAATTGCAGCGCCTCTAGTCGTATGAGATGACGAACCTCAACGACCGGAATTTCACTCGCACGGGCATTCAGCAACGCCTCGGTGTGCCAACTGATGGTGTCAGGATCGTTGCGGACGAAGTATTCCTGTTCAAGCTGACTCCACAGGGCTTCGACAGCTTTTCGGTTACGCAGCGCCTGGGGCATTGAACGGAGAACGTCTTCCTTGATGATGCAGATTTTCTCCCTCAGATCGACCGGTTCGCTTAAGCCCAGTCGTAATGCCCGACGGGTTGCACTGTACAGGTCATAGAGCAGTTGCCCCTTCCATGTGTTCCAGACATGTGGGCTGGTTCCGCGAATGTCGGCGATAGTTAACAGGTAGAGATTATCCAGATGCTCTTGATCGCCCACGATAGAGGCGAATCGATTCACGACTTCCGGGTCGGTGATATCCTGCTTTTGCGCGGTCCAGGACATTAACAAATGCTGGCGTACCAGCCAGGCGACGAAATTGGCGTCGGATTCAGACAAATCATGCTGTCGACAGATATGCAGCGCGTCTTTTTCACCCAGCTCGGAATGATCGCCGCCGCGACCTTTGGCGATATCATGAAACAGGCCAGCCAGATATAGCCTGTATGGTTTGAACAGGTTAGCCATGATGTCACTCGCCAGGGGGAATTCCTCGCGATGCTTGGGGACGGCAAAACGCCTTAAGTTACGCACCACGAATAACAGGTGGGCATCGACTGTATAGACGTGGAACAAGTCATGCTGCATTTGGCCAACAACCCGTCCAAAATCCGGCAAATAAGCGCCGAGGACCCCGTAATTATTCAGGTTCCGCAATGCATGAGTCAGGCCTGTGCTGTGCCGGAAAATCTCCATGAACAAACTGCGTGCGCGGATGTCCCGGCGAAACTGGGCGTTGATTCGGTGCAGATTGGCGCGCACCAGTCGAATGGTTTCGGCTCTCGCACCTTTAAGCTCGTCATGTTGCTGAAGAATGAGAAAGAGCTCCAGCAAGGCGAACGGGTGGCGTTCGAAAACGCGTTCAGAGGAAACCTCAAGAAATCCGTCAACGGCCCTGAAACGGCGGTTTATTGTGGTGATTTTACTGCGTCCGCGTTTCAGGATAGCTTCTTGAAAATGTTGCAATAGCATTTCGTTGAGAAGATGCAGATCCTTGATACTTCGATAGTAACGCTTCATCAATTGCTCGACTGCAAGATTGCCCGGTTTATCCTCGTAGCCAAATTCCGTGGCAATCTCGCGCTGATAGTCAAACAGCAGCCTGTCCTCGCGACGACCGGCTAACCAGTGCAGGCTGGCACGAAGACGCCAGAGGAAATTTCGTCCACGAATCAGGCTTCGGTTCTCGTCCTCGGTTAAAAACCCGCGTTCAACCAACTCGTGAAAATCACTGGCACCGAAGTATCTCTGCGTAACCCACAGGATCATCTGGATATCGCGTAATCCGCCGGGTCCCTCCTTGACATGCGGCTCGAGGTTGTAGGCGGTATCCTCGAATCGCGCGTAGCGGGCTTGTTGTTCACGCCATTTTTCGCCGAAATATTTCTTTACCGGCCAGATCCTGTTCGGGCCAATGCGCCCCATCAACTGGTCGTGAAGATTCTTGTCACCGTTAAGCGGTCGACTTTCCATGAGGTTGGTGACGATGGTCAGATCGTTGCGTGCCTCGCTGACGCACTGCTTGACGGTACGCACACTGTGTCCGACTTCAAGACCAATATCCCATAAAAAGCGCACCAGGTGTTCCGCAAATGCTTTGGTCTTGGTGCCGTGACCGGTTGGCAGAAGAATCAGCAAATCGATATCGGAATATGGATGCAGTTCGCTACGTCCATAACCGCCGACGGCGATCAAGGCAGCGCCGCTACTACCGGGAAATTCCGCCGACGCACTATCCCAGGCAACACCCAGTAGCGCGTCGATCAGCCAGGTGTGATGTGCAACCTCAGTTGCCGGGGAACCGCCTTCAAGATGAAATTCGTGGAGCAGGTTTCGGCCATTTTGTAATGCCTCCTTGAAAACCTTGAGTGGTTGTTCGGACGCATTTACCGCCGCGCGGAATGAGTCGATATCAAGCAGGTCCTTGCGAACGAGACGGGCACTCATCCTCTTTTACTGCGCCTGGTTTGCAACTTGATTCGTGCTGGCATCGCCTACAGGCTCGCACCGTCTGATAGTGTCAGAATCTCGTAGCCTGTGGGAGTGACCACCAGGGTATGTTCCCACTGTGCACTCAAGCTGTGGTCGCGAGTCACAACTGTCCAGTCGTCGGCGAGAAGGCGGGTTTCCATACGGCCGGCATTGAGCATCGGTTCAATGGTAAACGTCATGCCTTCACGCAGTTCAAGTCCGGTGCCAGGATGGCCGTAGTGAAGTACTTGAGGATCTTCATGAAAACCCCGGCCGATTCCATGACCGCAGTATTCCCGAACCACCGAAAATCCCGCTTTCTCGGCAAGTGTCTGGATTGCGTGGCCGATATCGCCAAGTCGCGCGCCCGGACGCACTTGTTCGATACCAATTTTCATCGCCTCGTAGCAGGTGTCGATCAGGCGGGTTGCCCGGATTGGCACCTTGCCGACCGAAAACATGCGACTGGTATCACCATGGAATCCATCTTTGATCACAGTGATATCAATATTAATGATGTCACCATTTTTGAGCTTTTTGTCGCCGGGTATTCCATGACAAATAACATGGTTGACTGATGTGCAGATTGATTTTGGAAATCCCTTGTAGTTGAGAGGCGCAGGGATGGCGTCAAGATCATTTACGATAAATTCGTGACACAGGCGGTCGAGTTCGCCGGTGGTTGTACCGGCAGTAACGTGGGGTTCGATCATATCGAGTACGCTTGCCGCCAGGCGTCCGGCGACACGCATTTTTTCGATATCCTCAGGGGTTTTTATGGTCATGGGAAGAGCCACTCGTTAAACCTGCTTGGTTAGGGGCGTTAATAAACACTGTTGTTACGCGAGATACGGGTGATTGAAGCCGACACAATACGTTTGTGTACAGGTGCACACTGTCCTGATTTCCGGATTTATTCGCCATTATGTCGTATCCGCCCGGGATAATTCCAAGAGCGGATTCGGATGCTGTGCGGTCTGCAGTCCACGGGAATGCGGAGTTTACCTTGTCTGTTCAACCAAGTTAAAGCCAACAACTGCCTGTCCCGTCGTATTCAGGACACCTTTTGCATTCCCCGGATTTCGGCCTTGAAACGGCCAACCAATATCAGCAGAAAAAGGGATTGGAGCAATGGCGCGTGTTTTGATAGAATCGCGCCCCCCTAAATTCGCGTGCAACAAACAGTCGATTTGCCCGGGTGCCTTTTAAAGGTCGGCATATTGCGTTGCACCAGGTAAACAACCCGAACGGAGCAAAAAATATGTCAGATCTGTCTATGCGCACCCTCCTCGAAGCGGGCGTCCACTTCGGTCATCAGACTCGTTACTGGTGCCCGAAAATGAAACCGTACATTTTCGGTAGCCGCAACAAGATTCATATCATCAATCTTGAGCAAACCTTGCCGTTATACAACGAGGCGATGAACTATCTTGGTCATGTGGCCGCCAATCGTGGCAAGGTTCTGTTCGTCAGCACCAAGCGTCAGGCCAGCAAACTGGTTCGTGAGTACGCCGAACAGTGCAACATGCCCTATGTTAATCATCGTTGGCTCGGCGGCATGTTGACCAACTTCAAGACGGTACGCAAATCCGTATCCCGCCTCAAGGAACTTGACGAATTAAAGGAATCTGGCGGCTATAATCGTGTCGCCAAGAAGGAAGCTTTGCAACTCGAGCGCGAACGTATCAAGCTGGATCGGTCTCTTGCCGGTATCCGTGAGATGAACAACCTGCCTGATGCACTGTTCCTGATCGATGTGGATCACGAATATATTGCCGTCAAAGAGGCCAACAAGCTCGGTATTCCGGTGGTTGCGGTAGTCGATTCCAATAGTTCACCAGCCGGTGTTGAATATGTCATCCCGGGTAATGACGACGCCATTCGAGCTATTCGTTTATACCTTGGCGGTGCCGCCACTGCGATAACCGAGGGTCGTATGGCTGCCAGGACGATCGTTGAAGGTGATGCTGACGATCTTGTCGAGATTTATGAAGAGGATGAGGTCGCGGAAGCTGAAGTAACGGCTGCCCGGGTTGCGGAGGCGAATGTGGTAGCAGACATTTCTGTCGATGCCAAGACGGCTGAAGACCATGCCAACGAACCGGCGGTCGCCGTTGAGGAGAGCGCAGCAATTGTTGAGCCTGCCAGTGTGGAATCTGTCGAAGACGTATCGGCCGATGTTGCAGAAGCTGGCGAAGAAGCACCGAAGCAGGCCGAATAGGTTTATCGCATCACGCAAGGCAGTAAGAAATCGGCGACCCGTAACCGCCGGAGTTATTGCCAACTGTCACTCGGTTTTCAAGGAATGCTCCTTGGGCGTGACGGTAATATTTGGCAGTGGAAGACGGGACAGCAAATGTCGCTGTCCTGTCTTTTGAGACCTGTAGATCGAATCGCATTTCACTCATCCTTCACGCCAGATCGATTCCGTCTCGGCCAGGATGAGTGCGAACGAGCGATACAGATTAAGAATTCATTGAGAGGTTAGCAACGATGGCTGTTACAGCGAGCATGGTTAAGGAACTCCGCGAACGTACCGGTGCCGGTATGATGGAGTGCAAGAAAGCATTGACCGAGACCGACGGCGATCAGGAAGCTGCGGTCGAAATGTTGCGCAAAAAAGGGGCCGCAAGCGCGGACAAGAAATCATCGCGAATCGCGGCCGAAGGCGCCATTATCCAGAAAGTATCTGATGATGGGCGGCTTGCCGTCATGGTCGAGGTTAACTGTGAGACCGATTTCGTGGCCAAGGGTGATCCGTTCAACGATTTTGGTGCTGCAGTGGCTGAACGAATCCTCATCAGTAAGCCGGCCAGTGTCGATGAATTGATGTCCATGCCGCTTGAAGACGGTGGCGCCAGCGTGGAAGACGTTCGCAAGGAACTGGTCGGTGGCAAGATTGGTGAGAATATCAGCGTGCGTCGTTTTGTGGTTATTGAAGCGGCTGCCAACGAGGTGATCGGCAGTTATCTGCACGGCGTGAAGATTGGCGTTCTGGTGCAGAACAAGGGCGGCGACGAATCTTTGGCGCGGGATATTGCAATGCATGTAGCAGCATCACGGCCAGTCAGCATCGATGAATCCGGTGTGCCCGCGGACCTGCTAGCAAAGGAGCGGGAAATTTATCTCGATCAGGCTCGCGCCAGCGGCAAGCCTGAAGCAATCATGGAGAAAATGGTCGACGGTCGTGTTCGTAAATACCTTGCTGAGGTAACCTTGACCGGCCAGCCTTTTGTTAAGGATCCTGACCAAACCGTTGGCAAACTGCTTGGGTCGGCAGGTGCCAGTACGCTTGCATTTGAGCGATTCGAGGTGGGTGAGGGGATCGAGAAACGCGCTGATGATTTTGTCGCCGAGGTTATGGCCCAGGCACAAGGCAGTTAACCGCAACAGACGCTTCAGGAACTCATCACATACGCTTGCCGCAACTGACTGTGACTCGCAATAGACCAAGCCGTCGGGTTTTACTTAAATTGAGTGGCGAATCACTCGGTGGTTCGCGTGGTGAAGGATTTGATTCCGATACGTTGCGAAAAGTCGCCGGCGAGATTTCAGAAATTGTAGCTGGCGGGGTTCAGATCGGCATCGTTGTTGGCGGTGGGAATTTCTTCAGGGGGTTGTCATCCGGGCTGCCGGGCTGTGATCGCATTTCCGCCGACCATATCGGTATGTTGGCGACCGTGATGAATGCACTTGCCTTGGGTCACGCCTTAACCGATCAAGGTCGCCAGATTCAGGTGTTTTCGGCCTTCGCAGTAGCTGGCATTGCCGAACCCTTTTCCGTTGATGCCGCCAATCGTTGTCTCGACCGTGGCGACATCGCCGTTTTCGGCGGTGGCACGGGAAATCCACTTTTTACTACAGATACTGCTGCTAGCCTGCGCGCGGTTGAGTGTCGCTGTGATTTGCTGATCAAGGCAACGCGGGTCGATGGTGTCTTTGACAGTGATCCGGAAACTAACCCATCGGCACGTCGTTTTGCTGCGTTAACCTTTAACGAAGTAATTGAAAAACGCCTTGCCGTGATGGATACCAGCGCATTCAGCGTTTGTCGCGATGCTGATCTACCGATTTGTGTCATAGATATCGCTCGAGAGGCAGCGCTCGCCAATGCGATTGCCGGAATGGACGAAGGCACCCTGATCAGCTAGGCTTTCTGCTAGCCATGAGCGCGATTATCATGACTGTGCGTTTCGAATAATTTTTGACCCTACTGCGCCTATTGATGGCAGGTGAGAGCGAATATGCTAGACGATATTTATAAAGATGCGCGTTCGCGGATGAAAAAGTCGGTTCAATCGACACGACAGGATTTGGCCAGGTTGCGTACCGGGCGAGCTTCTACCGCCTTGCTCGACCACCTGCGAGTTGACTACTACGGTAATCCAAGTCCACTGGATCAGGTGGCGACCGTGAGCGTTGCCGACGCGCGCACGATTTCCGTGAATCCGTGGGAAAAAAACATGGTACCGGTAATCGAGAAGGCTATTTTGGAATCTGATCTGGGTCTTAATCCAGTGACTGCGGGTGAGATCATTCGGATACCGTTGCCTGTGCTGACTGAAGAACGTCGTCGCGAGATGACAAGGATTGTTCGGCAGGAGGGGGAAAACGGAAAAGTGGCAATTCGCAACATCCGTCGGGACGCCTTGAATCATGTCAAGGAATTGCTCAAGGAAAAAGAAATTTCCGAGGATGAGGATAAGCGCGCACACGATCAGATACAGGAAATCACAGATCAGTTCGTGGCAGAAATCGATGCACTGACTCAGGAAAAAGAAAAGGAAGTCATGGAGGTCTGAGTCGCTGTGTCTGTTTCCATCAAGTATCGGCAAACATTAGTGTCGTTAAACGATCAGTTTGATAGGGTCCCGGGTCTGGTTGATGGGCAGCAACGCGAAGTCAGTTGCAGATCAAAGGGTAGATACGGCGGTTTTAAACTAGAACTTATCTCAAAATGGCTGTAACCCCCCAATACGGTGTTAAATGCTTGCTCAAATGCTCATTTACTTATGTAAACTGCGCGTTTTCACTCCCATTTGCCTTGTCTTGGCGGCCTTCGCTCAGTTTGAGATAGGTTCTAGTGCAACCGAAAAACCCTGAGATTCCAAAACCCGATCACATCGCGGTGATAATGGATGGCAACGGTCGTTGGGCGAAAAAGCGCGGTTTGCCAAGAATTGCCGGACATCGACGTGGTGTCGATACTGTCCGTGAGATGGTCAAGGCGTGCGGCGATCGTGGCATCTCCCATTTAACCCTGTTTGCGTTTAGCAGCGAGAACTGGCGGCGACCACGTACAGAGGTCGATCTTCTGATTGATCTTCTGGTTAGCACGCTTGAAAACGAGATTCGCAAGTTGCACGAAAATGGTGTCAACTTGAAGATCATTGGCGATGTCGAACGCTTCGGGTCTCGCATCAAACTGCTGATAAAAAATGCTGAGCAACTGACCTCGGCAAATAACTCTCTTACTCTCACGATTGCCATGAATTATGGCGGTCGCTGGGATCTTCTTCAGGCAATGCAGCAAATCGCCCAAAAAGTTGCCGATAAGGAAATAAATGTCGAGCAAATCGACGAATCACTGGTCGATCGTTACCTGAGTACCGCCGGGATACCGGAGCCGGATTTATTTATACGGACGGGTGGTGAAACCCGGGTAAGCAACTTTCTGCTGTGGCAACTTGCCTACACCGAGTTGTACTTCACTGAAGTTCTGTGGCCAGACTTCAACGAACACGAACTCGATCGTGCCTTGCTTGCTTTTGCGGGCAGACAGAGACGCTTTGGTCAGACTGGCGAACAGGTGAGTGTTGGTCGTTAGTATCGGACCTGCGGTTACGCGGTTCATGCCAAGGGATTGGTGATCTGTGTTACGCACCCGAATACTGACTGCTGTTGTTCTGTTGGCGTTATTCGCTGGCGTTTTCATCATGCTCGATGCCCGCCAATTTGCAATTGCGATGATTATGGTTGGTGCGCTGGCGTCATTTGAGTGGGCGAAACTCTGTTTCAGCGGACGTATGGTGCCATCTCTCTTATTTGCGATTGCCATCACGGCAGCGCTGTTAGTGTTGTTCAATAATCCCCGAGCCAGCACCTTGTTGCCATTTGTTATTTATAGTGGCGCGCTTGCCTGGTGTCTTTCGCCGCTACTGCTGGTTGCATTGAAAGGTCGCAAATCGCCTCCACGGTTAAGCGCATTATTCGGCGTCGTGATTATTATTCCCTCCGTTGCTGCCATCCTGCTATTACGGCAATCCGTGAATCAGCAGATTATCTACTTGTGGATCCTTCTGTTGATCGTTTCATTTGCCGATATCGGTGCTTATTTCTTCGGTCGTGCCTTCGGTCGTCACAAGCTCGCCCCGGCTATCAGCCCAGGTAAAACCATCGAAGGAGCCATCGGCGGTATGCTGTCCGCAGCCGTGGTTGGCTCGATTGCCCTTTCCCTGTCGCCCTTTGAGATCAAGCCCGGATTATTCATCTGGTTGGGCATATGCATCGTAACGGCTGTATTTTCGATTTTTGGCGACCTCACCGAAAGCCTTTTCAAAAGGATGGCGGGCGTGAAGGATAGCGGTACATTGTTGCCAGGCCACGGCGGTATACTGGATCGCATTGACGGCGTTCTGGCTGCTGCCCCGGTATTCACATCGATGCTCTTGCTGACAGGCTTTTTATAACGCTGACCGGTAAGAAAATGTTAGTTGGCAACATTGACCGCGCATGTTTTTGATTCATGACAATCGAAACTGAAATACACCGCAAAAAAAGGATTTGTGTACTCGGATCAACAGGATCGATCGGCGACAGTACGCTTGATGTGATCGGTCGCCACCCTGAGCGATTTTCTGTTTTTGCTTTAAGTGGACATCGCCGCATTGACAAGCTGGTGACGGAATGCCTGCGGTTCGAACCCAAGTATGCTGTAGTCAGTGATGACCAGGCGGCGCATGAGGTCCGCAAACAGCTTGATGCCAACGGCACGCAAACAAATGTACTAGTCGGTACCGAAGCGCTTGAATGGGTCGCCTGCCATGACGAGGTCGATGTCATTGTAACTGGCATCGTAGGTGCTGCCGGTTTGAAGTCGACCCTGGCAGCAGTGCGGGCCGGTCACCAGATATTGATTGCCAACAAGGAACCTTTGGTGATGATGGGGCATACAATCGTCGCTGAAGCACGACGCAGTGGCGCAGTCATCATTCCCCTGGACAGTGAACACAATGCGATATATCAATGCCTGCCGGATACATTTGAGGTGGGTGCCGGATCAACAAGCGGTGC
Organism: marine bacterium B5-7; assembly: GCA_021604525.1. GTDB lineage: Bacteria > Pseudomonadota > Gammaproteobacteria > Arenicellales > CAJQKF01 > BQJD01. The sequence goes on from BQJD01000011.1 coordinate 51,242, forward strand.
GGATCTGAATTCGGTACGAAGAATTTTATTGACCGCTTCCGGTGGTCCGTTCAGAACCTTGCCCATCGAAGACTTCCCCAGGATAACCCCGGCCGAGGCTGTCAGGCATCCTAACTGGTCGATGGGTCGAAAGATTTCAGTCGATTCAGCTACCATGATGAATAAGGGGCTTGAACTGATCGAAGCGTGCGTGCTGTTCGGCGTTTCACCGGATCATGTCGAGGTGGTCATACATCCCCAGAGCGTCATCCATTCGATGGTAGAATATCTGGATGGATCGGTCGTTGCCCAGATGGGGTCAGCCGATATGCGCATCCCGATTGCACATGGCCTGGGTTGGCCTGATCGCATCGAGTCCGGTGCCGAATCCCTGGACTTTTTCGATTTGGCCCGGCTCGATTTCGAGCGACCCGATGAGACCCGTTTCCCATGTCTCGCGCTGGCACGTCGGGCGGCAGAGGTAGCCGGTATTTCGCCGATCGTTCTCAATGCCGCCAACGAGATTGCAGTTGATGCGTTTCTAGAGGGTCGTATAGGATTCCTGGATATTGCCACGACGATCGAAAGAACCCTCGATACGGTACGCGGTGGGCAGTATGATTGTATTGAAGATGTATTAAATATTGACGATATATCGCGGCGTAGGTCACGCCAGATCGTTGACACTCTTATAACCTGACATTCCGACAACCAAGGCTCATCAATCAGTGGATTTTTTGTTCAGCATTTTTGGATTCGTTCTCGCCATCGGTATACTGGTTACCGTTCACGAGTATGGCCATTTCTGGGTAGCACGAACACTTGGTGTCAAAGTGTTGCGATTTTCGATTGGCTTTGGTCGACCGCTATTTACCTGGCGTGGCCGGCGTGACGATACCGAGTATGTCGTTGCCATGATTCCCTTGGGCGGTTATGTGAAGATGCTTGATGAGCACGAGGGTGATGTAGCGGATGAGGATATACCACGTGCCTTCAACCGCAAATCGCTGGGTGTCCGAAGTGCCGTCGTACTGGCGGGTCCGGCATTTAATTTTCTGTTCGCAATTGCAGCCTACTGGCTGATCAACACCGTTGGTATCGATGGTGTGAAACCGGTTATTGGTGAGATTATTCCAGGTTCGGTGGCGTCTGAAGCTGGTCTGCAAGTGGGTGATACGATCGTTGAAATCGATGGTCGGAAAACCCAGACCTGGGGCGAGCATCGACTTTATATTATGAGTCGTCTGGTCGATGGCAAGGGTCTTGATATTATTGTCTCGCGAGATGGAACGAGCCTGACTGAAGCTTCACTTCGCCCTCAGGGTGACGCATCCGATGCTCTGTCGCCGGCCGGAATTGAGCAAATGCTCGGCATGCGGCCGGCATTACCCGAACTCGAATCGGTGGTCGGTAGCGTTGCTGACAAGTCACCCGCCGCTGCTGCAGGGCTACAAACAGGTGATCGCATTGTCGCTATCGATGGTCGTGAGCTGTCAAGCTGGCGTGAACTTGTTGAACGGGTCATGCCTAATCCCGGACAGACGTTAAATGTGGAGATCGACCGGAAGGGCCAGCGGATAGTTCAGAATATCACCCCTGAAGCCGTTGTCGTGGGCGATGATACAATTGGTCGAATCGGCATAAGTCCTGCACCGGTCGCTGATGCAGCGGACTACTTTACAACGGTAGATCTTGGTTTCGCCGAATCCCTTAAGCGAGCGGTTGAGCAAACCTGGTTGATGAGTTCGCTGACGCTGAAAATGCTCTATCGCATGCTTAAGCTTGAGATATCAACGGAGAATCTGAGCGGACCCATTACCATTGCACACTATGCCGGGCAAAGTGTGCAAATCGGTCTGATTCCTTTTCTGACATTCCTGGCGATAATCAGTGTCAGTCTGGGTGTGCTTAATCTGCTGCCGATTCCGGTTTTGGATGGCGGTCATCTGTTATATTATCTCATTGAACTCATTCGTGGCGGCCCAGTGCCGGAGCGAGTGATGTACTGGGGGCAGCAGGTCGGTATCGTCATGCTGGCGTGTCTTATGGGACTCGCTTTTTATAATGATGTATTACGACTGTTGAGTTAGCCGGGCGAATCACAGGACGTATCGAAGCGAGAACAATAGCATGAGAAAGCTAGTATTAAGCCTGATGGCAGTATTCATGATCAGCCAGGGTGTGTTTGCCGCTGGTGAATTCATAGTCTCTGATATCCGTGTTGAGGGGCTCCAGAGGATCTCACCGGGTACTGTCTTCAATTACTTACCGATAAAAGTGGGTGATGAGGTCGATACCGAACTCAGCACCAATGCAGTCAAAGCACTTTTCGATACAGGTTTCTTTACGGATGTTGAACTTCGTCAGGAAGACAGCGTACTTATTGTTTCTGTTAAAGAACGACCATCGATTGCAAGTATCGATATTCGCGGTAATAAAGACTTGCGCGATGAAGCGATCGAGGAAGGTCTCGATAACGCCGGATTTACTGAAGGTCGTATTTTTAATCAGGCTCTGCTTGATCGTGTCCTTCAGGAAATTCGCAATCAGTACTTTGCCCGCGGCCGCTACTCAGCCACGGTTGACGCTACCGTGTCGCCCCGACCCCGGAATCGTGTCGGTATAAAGATTGATATCGATGAGGGGCAGGTAGCCCGAATCAAGCAAATACGGGTAGTTGGAAATAGCTCATTTGAAGAGAAAGAACTGCTTGATCAATTCACACTCTCGGACAGCAGCGTATTTGGTTTTCTAAGCCGTCGCGATAAATATTCCCGTGAAAAACTGCTTGCCGATACAGAAAGCCTCAGAAGTTTCTATCAGGACAACGGTTATCTCAATTTTGAGATTGACTCGACCGATGTGTCCATATCTCAGAATAAACAGGACATTTTTATCACCATCGCCATTACCGAAGGCGAACGTTTCGTTGTCAGTGATGTTCAGGTGGAAAGTGTGGAAGGCATTCCGGCTGAAGAATTGGAAGCCCTGGTTACGGTCAAGCCGGGTGACGTATTCTCAAGACGTGCCGTAGCAGAAAGCCGCTCTGCCATTGCCCGCACTTTGGCTGATCGCGGCTTTGCCTTCGCGCAAGTAAGTGCGCTATCTGACATCGACCAGGAAAATAACGCAGTTGGTTTTACATTCGCCGTCGATCCCGGAGCCAAGGTGTATGTGCGTCGGATTGAAATCACCGGCAACACCAGTACTCGCGATGAGGTCATTCGCCGTGAGATGCGTCAGCTTGAAGGGTCGGTTTTTTCTTCAGAGCAGGTTCAGCGTTCACGTGTTCGAATCCAGCGGTTGGGTTTCTTTGATAACGTCCGAATTGATACCGAGCCGGTACCCGGCACCGTCGACCAGCTTGATCTTGTGGTGAGTGTTACTGAGAAAGCAACCGGTAGCTTCCTGTTTGGTGTCGGTTATTCAGATGCTGACGGTGTATTGGTGCAAGCCAGTGTCAATCGTCAGAATCTCTTCGGAACCGGCAAGGAAATTGATTTTCGCATCGATAATTCCAGTGTTACCCAGTTATATGAAATTGAATACACCGATCCGTATCATACGATTAGCGGTATCAGTCGTAGCTTTAATCTGTCTCGACGAAAAATCGATTCCAAAGAGGCCAATACCGCCGAGTACATTGTAAATACCCTGTCTGGTGGCGTGGAATACAGGATACCGCTGTCAGAATACAATTCCCTAAATCTGTCATTAGATCTTGAAGAAATTGATCTTGAGGCAACCGATGAGACACCGCCAGAGTTCACCTCATTTATCGATCAGCATCCGACAAGTGATGACCTGAAGGTGGTTGCTGGAGTTGGTCGAGATACTCGCGACAGTATCTTCTTCCCGAGTGAAGGCTATCTGACACGCGCTTCACTCGAATTCTCGGTTCCAGGTAGTGATCTTGAGTACTACAAGACCGAGGTTCGCGGTTCATGGTACAAGGCGTTGACAGGCGGTAAACGTACTGTGTTGAAAGTTGCCGGAGAGCTCGGTTACGGTGACGGTTATGGCGATCTTGATACATTGCCGTTCTTCAAGAACTATTATGCCGGTGGTCCATCATCGGTGCGTGGTTTCGATTCCAGATCTCTGGGTCCGCGAGACACCGGACCTACTCCTGAAGCGGTAGGTGGTAATAAACGAGTCACGGCGACGGTCGAGTTACTCTTCCCTGTGCCCGGCGCGGGTGATTCAGATGACAAGAGATTTGGTCTTTTCGTGGATGCCGGTCAGGTGTTCAGTGAGGAACAGAGCATTGATATCGGTGAAGTCAGAGTCTCAGCCGGTCTGTCGTTTAACTGGTTCTCTCCAATCGGTCCATTGTCGATCAGCTACGGTGTCCCGTTGAACGACGAGGATGGCGACGATATCGAGAACTTCCAGCTTTCACTCGGAGCGCTCTTCAGATGACCGGATGGGTAACTAAGGTATGAAGCTTCGTTTAGTCGTTTTCTTATTACTTTCACTGACTTATGTCAGTAGCTACGCTGCCGAACCCAAAATCGGCTTTGTGGATGCTGTAAAGCTGATTGAATCCGCACCTCAAGGGGAGGAATCACTGAAGCAACTGGAAGAAGAGTTCAGTCCGAGAGACCGCGAAATTCGACAGCTTCGTGCCGAACTTCGCGACGCCGAAGCAGATCTCGATAAGAACGCGCCGGTTATGAAACAACCGGATATCGACAAGATGCAGCTTGAGATCGCTGCCTTGCGTCGGAAAATCAAACGACTTCAGCAAGAGTTCAAGGACGACTACAACCTGCGTCGCAATGAAGAGCTTGCCAAGCTGCAACAAATCGTCACCGAGGCAATTATCGAGATTGCTGAAAGTGAAGGTTACGATCTGATAGTTCAACAGGCGGTTTTTGCCAGCAAAAATATCAATCTGACCGAGCGGGTATTACAGAAGCTCGCCAAGTAGTGCCCACGCGCCGTGTTCATTAGGAGAAATTGCGCCTGTGGCCGAGCAACGTGAACCACTAACACTCGCCGATATCGCTGCATCCATTGGTGGTGATGTCGATGGGCGAAGTGATATACCCATCGAGCGTCCAGCGAGTCTTAGTCGTGCCGGACCACTCGATATCAGTTTTTTCACAGATCACCGACTCAAAAATGCGCTTGTTTCCACAGCAGCCGGTGCAGTGATTCTGTCACCGGCTGATCGTCATCTTTTCTCCGGCGCCTGCCTGATTACTGACGAACCGTATCTTTCATTCGTTGAATGTTGTGAACTACTCATCAACCAGGGATTATCCAATCGAGGAGTCCATCCTGGAGCCCATGTCCATGTAGAAGCAGTCCTTGGTTCCGGGGTCAGTGTTGATGCAGGAGCTGTCATCGGTCGAGGCGTTAGAATCGGCCAGGATGCGCAGATTGGTGCGAACTCTTATATCGGCGATTACACTGTTATCGGTGCCAATAGTCGAATTGCTGCCGGCGTCAGTATTTACGATCGCTGTCAGATTGGTGACCGTTGTAATATTGCTTCAAACACTGTGATCGGATCTCCCGGTTTCGGTTATCTTGAAACGGCATCGGGCTGGAAGGCGATACCACAGATTGGTTCGGTGATTATCGGTGATGATGTCGATATCGGTGCAGGCACCATGATTGATCGTGGTTCTCTGGACGATACCGTGATCGGTAACGGATGCAAGCTTGACAATCTGATTCAGATCGCCCACAACGTGACCATAGGTGAGAATACTGCGATCGCGGGATTTGCCGGCATCGCCGGCAGTACTCGTGTTGGTAGTGGGTGCAAGATAGGGGGCCGGGCATCAATCAACGGGCATATAGAAATTGCGGACGAAGTGGTCGTTTTGGCAACTTCTCTTGTAACCGGCTCATTGCTGACCAAGGGCGTATACGGATCTCACTTACCCGTTCAACCGGCCGGCCGATGGCGTAGAATTGTCGCGCGGCTGACAAATATCGACGACCTTTTCAGGCGTGTCCGATCTCTGGAAAAGAAGATCGGATCCGAAGACACTAGTGAATAAACTGGTTTCGCATACCGCCACTAGCAATGTTTTTGAGCAATCTTGTCAAGTATGAATACATGCGATTACCGGTAAACAGGCGCGGAATGACAAGAACCGATCTGAAACTGAGCGAAGGCCGTCATGAAAAGGCAAACGGGAGGGAAAACGCGCGGTTTACATGAGTAAATGTGCATTTGAGCAAGCATTTAACACCGTATTGGTGGGTTGCAGCCATCTTGAGACAGGTTCTAATAAAGGTATTGGTGACAGGGCATCATCAGTGTCATGTGCTGCTATCATGAAGTACTGAAATGCCCATATACAATCACGGTATTTTTGGTGACTTGGCTCGGACATAGATTACGTTAAAACAAAACGGATAAAACATTGACTACCCTAGACATACACCAGATTCGCAAAGTACTCCCGCATCGCTATCCGTTTTTATTACTCGATCGAGTCGAAGACTATGAGGAAGGTAAATGGATACGGGCACTCAAGAATGTGACTGCAAACGAACCATGTTTCCAGGGTCACTTCCCGCATCATCCGGTATTCCCCGGTGTGCTTACGCTTGAAGCCATTGCCCAGGCGGCTGCTGTATTAACCAGTGTTTCAATGGGTGCGGAAGAAGCCGGTATCGATAAAGTCTATCTGTTTGCCGGTATTGACAAGGCACGATTCAAACGGCCGGTTGAGCCGGGCGACCAAATGATCATTAATGTTCAAATGGTCCGCAGACTCCGCTCAATCTGGCGGTGCGCGGGCCAGGCGACGGTGGATGGAAAGCTTTGCAGTTCGATGGAACTCATGTTCACATATCAGAAGATTTGAACGGAATGTCGAACATCCCAAGGGAAGTGTCTGTTAGTAAATACTCTGCTGATTCTAATGCTGCGCAAGAGATGCCATCAGGTCAACAGACGGTATCAGTCGATTTGATCAAGTCTCTCGTATATGGTTCTGGCAAAGGAGTGTATGCATGATCCATGCAAGTGCCATCGTTGATCCTGGGGCGGAGATTGCCGAGGGAGTTGAAGTCGGGCCGTTCAGTATTATCGAAAAGGGTGTACGAATCGGGGCTAATACCCGTGTTGGCCCCCATGTGGTAATTCGCGAAAACACCAGGATTGGAGAGGATAACCGTATCTTCCAGTTTTGCTCTATCGGTGAGGAGCCCCAATACGTAGGCTTGAACGAAGCGGTTACGACACTTGAGATTGGCGACCGCAATATTATTCGCGAATACAGTACTTTAAATCGCGGTACACCTGTTGGCGGGGGCGTTACCCGTATCGGGAATGACAATTTTCTCATGGCCTATGTGCACATCGCCCATGACTGCATTCTTGGCGATCACGTGGTGTTCGCCAATTGTGCATCATTGGCCGGTCATGTCGAGATTGGCGATTACGTAATTCTGGGTGGATTTACCCTGGTACATCAATTTTGCCGTGTGGGCGCGCATTCCATTACCGGCATTGGTTCAGTGTGTTTGAAGGATGTGCCGCCGTTCGTGGTTGCTGCCGGCAATACCGCATCGCCTTTCGGGATCAACGTTAAAGGGTTACGGCGACGCAATTTTTCAAGTGAACAGATTCAACATTTGAAATGGGCATACCGGCAGATTTTTCGTTCGGGGCTGGATATACGATCGGTTGTGAGTCGGCTTGAGGAACGCCTTGATGAGTGTACTGACATTCAGATATTCATTGACTTTCTCACCTCATCACAACGAGGCATTATTCGTTAGCCGCTTGACTGATCGACATTATGTTGCCCGGTTGTATCGCTGCGTATTGACCGACTCTTTTTCACATTGCTCCACTCATTCGCCGACTGACTATCTGTATTGCCGATGAAAATCGCTCTGGTGGCCGGAGAAACTTCCGGCGATATTCTAGGTGCCGGACTGCTCGAGCGCATTCGCGCATTGCGACCCGACGCAGAATTCCTTGGTATTGCTGGTCCGAGGATGAGTGGTGAAGGTACCGAAAGCCTCTATCCAATGGATTCCATTTCCATTATGGGACTTGACGGACTCGTCCAGAATTTACGTTCCATACTGGCGATCCGGACCGATCTGTTCGATAAATTTACGCGCTTTAAACCGGATGTCTTTGTCGGAATCGACGTGCCGGATTTCAATCTGACCCTCGAACATCGACTACGCAAGAGCGGTATTCCCACAGTTCATTATGTCAGTCCGACCGTATGGGCCTGGCGCCGTTACCGGATCCATAAGATTCGAAAGGCGGTCAGTCATATGTTGACGCTGTTTCCATTTGAAGAACAGTTTTATCAAGCCCACGACATACCAGTAACACTCACTGGTCACCCGTTGGCGGATCGCATCACACCGCTATCAAAACAGGCGGCGCGGCAATCCCTCGGCCTGCCTGTTGACGGTCGCTGGGTGGCTTTGCTTCCAGGAAGTCGTGGCAGTGAGATTTCCCGATTGGGCCAACCATTTATAGACGCCGCTTGTCTGCTGTGTTCGACACATCATGATATTCGTTTCGTGATTCCCTGTGCGACGCCGCGAATATTCGATACCATGAAAAAGCTTGTCGAACGACAGCCCCTGGTAGATCGTTTCACCTTGATACACGGTAATGCACAATTGGCGCTACAGTCCGCAGACGTTGCATTGCTGGCTTCCGGAACTGCAGCACTTGAAGCAGCGTTACTTTGTACGCCTATGGTGGTTGCTTACCGTGTGTCGTTGACCAGTTACCTGATGGTTAAATTCTCAACTCGTGTTGAACACTACAGCATGCCGAATCATCTGCTGGAACAACCAATCGTGCCGGAATTCATTCAGCAACGCGTTACCCCGGAAAACCTGTCGGCGGCAGTGAACGAATATCTCGTTAACGAAAAAGCCAATGCCGATATGCGAGCCGAGTTATCCAAAATTCGCGGGGCACTCGCACTTGGCGCAGATGCGCGAGCCGCCGAGGTGGTGATTAACATCGCTGAAGGGCGGCTGTGAAGGCGATGCTGGTTCAGACCGAGCAAGGCATTGGCGGTGTTGACGAGGCAGGACGGGGACCCCTTGCCGGTCCGGTGGTCGCGGCCGCGGTTATCCTTCCCGTTGGACCGCATTTTCCTGGTCTTGATGATTCCAAGAAGCTGAATCATGCGCAACGTTCGTCGCTTGACGAATTGATACGCAGCCAGGCAATCAGTTGGTCCATTGCCATGGCAACTGTAGAAGAAATCGACAGTCTCAATATTCATCACGCCACACTACTTGCTATGCGCAGAGCAGTACTGTCCCTGTCTCACCAGCCAAACAGCGTGTATGTCGATGGCAAGTTTCTGCCTCGGCTGTCCATGAGGGCGCAGGCCGAGATCGGCGGCGATGCGCGTATTGCGGTCATTGCAGCCGCATCAATACTTGCCAAGCAGGCTCGCGACCGGGTGATGACCCATCTGCATGAACAGTTTCCACAGTATGGATTCGATGGCCACAAAGGTTACCCCACCGCTCGTCATCGCGAGGCGCTCATTCGCTACGGAGCATGTCCACATCATCGACGATCCTATGCGCCGGTGCGTGCCTGCCTTGATAACCAGGCGCGGTCCAATCCATGAGCACGACACCGGCATTTGTTCATCTTCGGGTCCACTCCGAGTACTCGCTTGCCGATAGCATCGTCAGGGTAAAAACATTGCCCGAGGCGGTACGCAGGGGCAACATGCCAGCGGTTGCTGTCACTGATCTGATGAACTTTTACGCCGCGATAAAATTTTATCGGGCATCGGTCGATGCCGGAATCAAGCCCATCATGGGACTCGAAGCACAGATTGCGGATGGTGCTGCCGATGCTGGACGATTGGTGCTTTTGTGTCGCAATAATCGTGGCTTCGAATCCTTGAGTTCGATATTGACCAAGGCGCATATGGCTCCCAGGCAGGGTATCAAGGTGGTTGCCGAACTCGATTGGTTTCGAGATTGCGCGGACGACCTGATTGCCATTGCCGCAGGTCAGGACGGCGATCTGGCGAGGGCGTTGCTATCGGGAACCGAGGGTGAGGCAACACGGGTACTGGATCGCTACCGGGGGGTTTTCGGTGAGCGCTTTGTCATCGATGTCTCACGCATTGGTAAACCACGGGAAGAGGCTCATATCGCCGCGGCACTCGATCTCGCCGATCGTCACGGTATCGCAGCAGTGGCAACCAACCCTGTTCAGTTTGTAAAACCGGATGAGTTCGACGCTCATGACGTCAGGGTTTGTATCCATGAAGGCCGAGTTCTCAACGATCCGCGACGGGTGCAGCGATTCACCAATGATCAATATCTGCGAACACCCGAGGAGATGGCGGCACTTTTCCCCGATCATCACACACTTCTTGACAATACCGTCGAGATTGCGCGCCAGTGCAATGTATTTTTTGATTTTAATACGTCGCATATGCCGGCCTATCCCAGTATCGACGAGCTTTCAGAGGAAGAATGTTTAAGGCAGGATTCCGAATCCGGTCTGGCGGCGCGAATTGCTGACAAGTCTTTTGCAAATGCTGAACCAGGGCTCACTCGAGAGGATTATCTGGCGCGTCTCGAACGCGAACTCAATGTTATTAACGGCATGGGTTTCCCGGGTTATTTTCTGATCGTTGCGGACTTCATTCGCTGGGCTCGGGAAAACGATATTCCGGTCGGCCCCGGACGCGGTTCCGGTGCCGGATCTCTGGTCGCCTGGTCGCTTGGTATTACCGATCTGGATCCGCTTGAATACGGATTGTTATTTGAACGTTTTTTGAATCCGGAACGCGTGTCATTACCGGACTTTGATATCGATTTCTGTATGGATCGCCGAGACGAGGTCATCGACTACGTCTCGCAGCGTTATGGCGCTGATCGGGTGAGTCAGATCATCACCTATGGAACCATGGCGGCGCGGGCGGTGGTGCGCGATGTCGGCCGTGTCATGGGGCATCCCTACGGATTTGTCGATACTTTAGCTAAGCTGGTGCCGTTCGAAATCGGAATTACCCTTGAAAAAGCCCTTGAAGATGAACCGGCACTCAAGCAACGCTACGATGATGAGGAAGAAGTCAGTGAACTGATCAATACAGCGATTACCCTTGAAGGGTTGCCGAGAAATGTGGGTAAACATGCCGGCGGTGTCGTTATCTCTCCGGACGATATTTCCCGTTACGTGCCGTTGTATGTCGAACCCGGGATGTCGCAGCCGGTAACCCAGTTCGACAAGGACGATCTCGAGGCAATCGGTCTCGTCAAGTTCGATTTTCTTGGCCTTCGAACCCTCACCGTTATTCATAATGCGGTGAACATGATTAACGAAGCGCGCGATACGCCGCTTGATATCAGCATGCTCGCCCTTGATGACAGCGCGACATACGAATTCATTAAAAGCGGTCGAACCACAGGGGTGTTTCAGCTCGAATCGCGCGGAATGAAAGATATCATCACCCGTCTTTTACCCGATAGATTCGCGGATCTGGTGGCGCTTGTTGCGCTATTCAGGCCGGGACCGCTGCAGTCCGGCATGGTTGAAGACTTTATCAACCGCAAGCACGGCCGGGAGAAAAACGAGTATCCCCATGCATCGCTTGAGGAAGTCCTTGAACCCACCTACGGTGTCATTCTGTACCAGGAACAGGTGATGCAGATTGCCCAGGAATTGTCTGGCTATACCTTGGGTTCGGCAGACCTTCTGCGCCGCGCCATGGGCAAGAAAAAACCTGAGGAGATGGCCAGTCAACGTGCCATTTTCATCGCTGGCGCTGAAAATAATCAGGTGCCGGCAAAGGTCGCCGGTTACATCTTCGATCTGGTTGAGAAATTCGCCGGTTACGGATTCAATAAATCGCATTCGGCAGCGTATGCGATGCTCACCTACCAAACGGCCTGGTTGAAAACCCATTATCCGGCGGAGTTCATGGCGGCAGCTTTAAGCGCCGATATGGAGCATACCGACAAGGTGGTGATATTGATATCCGAAGCCCGTTCACTGGGACTTGATGTCTATCCGCCGGACGTGAATCAGTGTTACACGCGCTTTCGCCCAATATCGGGACAGGCAGTGTATTACGGTCTGGGTGCATTGAAAGGCGTCGGCGGTAAGGCCGTCGACAGCATTGTTGAAGAACGTGAGGCTAATGGGCCTTACAAGGATTTGTTCGATTTCTGCCGACGGGTCAGCGGTCAACGGATCAACAAGCGGGTGATGGAAGCATTGATCCGCGGCGGTGCGCTGGACTGTCTGGATAGCTGCCGAGCAACATTGATGAACAGCTTACCGGATGCATTGAATCTTGCAGACAAAGAGGCCCGTGATGCCGATAGTGGTCAGGATGATATGTTTGGCCTCGGTGCTGCAAACACCATGCCTGCGAAACTGCGGCGAATCGATGAGTGGTCTGATCATGAGCGACTGACCGCCGAGAAAGAAGTTCTCGGTTTATATCTTACCGGTCATCCGTTCGAGCCGATGCGAAGCGAGGTTGAAACACTGGTAGATGGCGATCTGGTGGCGCTGAAACCGGAAAAGGATCGCGATGTGGTGGTGGCGGGACTGGTTTCCCAGGTGCGCACCATGAAAACCAAACGCGGCGACACCATCGCTTTTGTGACCCTAGACGACAATACGGCCCGAATTGAAGTCAGCGTATTCTCACGGTTGTATCCCAACTGCCGTCACCTGCTCCGAAATGACAGCATTTTGGTAGTGCGAGGCTCGACCGAACTTGATGACTTCAGCGGTAACGTCCAGATGCGCGCCAATCAGATCTTCGAGTTATCCGACGTACGGCTGCGTTGGCTCCAGTCGGTGGATATCGCCATCGGCGCCGATGACGGTTCACGACAATCGTTACGCTGGCTGAGTTCAAAGCTTCGTCAAGGCATTGGCGCCACACACGTTAAACTATGCGTGGAAACGTCAGGAGGCCATTCCGGGTATGTACCACTTGGCGCCAAATGGCGGCTTGGTATCGATGAAGAATTTTGCCGGGAACTTAAACGGTGTTTCGGTGATCGATTGAAATTTCAGTATGACCGAGCGGGTATCCTGCTTTGGCAGGGGGACGAGCAGGACGCACAGGGTCAGGCAGCGTCACAACGTGGCTAAGGCTGAGTTGCGGGTCAGGTTTCAGCTAATGCCGTATCCATTACGCATCATGCGTAAGTCCTGGACCATGGGCTGCCTGATTACTCGATTGTCGATACACCGAATGTCACAAGTATCCATTGATAACATTGTCATCGATGGCGCACTTCGTATGACCACCTGATTAAGTTAAAATGGCGTTTGCCCAGCCGCTTGCTGGATCTTATATAACCCGATTGGCGATTTCTCTTTTTAATGAATCCCAACTACCTCGATTTTGAACAGCCCCTTGCCGACCTTGAGATCAAGATTGAAGAACTCAAGCGAGTCAGCGCCGAGAGCGACCTCAATCTGTCGGACCAGATCAAGCAGCTTGAGCAAAAAAGCGAAAAGCTGACCCGCGAAATATTCTCGTCGTTGTCCGCCTGGCAGATTACTCAGCTTGCGCGGCATCCCAAGCGGCCCTATACCCTTGACTATATCAATAGCATCTTCAGCGATTTCATTGAACTGCATGGCGATCGCATGAATGCCGACGATCACGCTATTGTCGGTGGCCTGGCCCATTTGGGCGATCTGGGCGTGGTGATCATCGGCCATCAAAAGGGACGCGACACCCGCGAGAAGGTTTATCGTAATTTTGGCATGCCCAAACCCGAAGGGTATCGCAAGGCGCAGCGGTTGATGCAGTTAGCCGACAGATTCAGCCTGCCAGTCATTACCTTCATCGATACCCCGGGTGCTTATCCCGGCGTCGATGCCGAAGAGCGGGGTCAAAGCGAAGCGATTGCACGCAGTATCTATCAGATGTCGTCTTTGAAGGTGCCCGTCATCTCGGTGGTGATTGGCGAAGGCGGATCGGGCGGTGCACTGGCTATTGGCGTTTGCGACCGTCTGCTGATGCTCAGTTATTCGACCTATTCGGTTATCTCGCCGGAAGGCTGCGCATCCATCCTGTGGAAAAGTTCCGACAAGGCGCCGGAGGCCGCCGATGCCATGAAAATGACATCCGCGCAACTCAAGGAACAGGGGTTTGTCGATCGCATTGTCGAAGAACCGAAAGGCGGTGCCCACCGTGACCCTGAAGGAACCGCACGTGCATTAAGACAGGAGATTCAATCCCAACTGGATGAATTAATGTCCCTTGATATCGATACCCTGTTGGACAACCGTCGCCAAAAACTCAATAGTTATGGACGATACACCGAAACCTGAGCGTCGATTAACGTCGAACGTTTCCTGGGCCCGTAATTGGCATTTGTCCACAACGATGTGAGCGTCACTGACGCGCTGACGTTCTGGCTTGACAGCCTGACCACCAATCGGATTCTCATCGCCTATAGCGGTGGTTGCGATTCGCATGTTTTACTGCACGCGTTAGCCCGGCTCGTTGCCAACCGACGACTGGCAGGTATAGCCACGGAGTTGGTTGCACTGCATGTTGACCATGGGCTTGATCCGTTTTCCGCCGATTGGGCGCGTCACTGTGGCGAGGTGACAGCCGATCTTGGTGTGGAATTTGCAAGCACACGATTATCAGCGCTGCCTGCTGGCGGTGGCCCTGAAGATCGCGCGCGTCGGGGGCGATATCGCTTCCTTGCAGAGATGATGAAACCGGGCGATGCCCTGGTCACGGCGCATCATCGTGAAGATCAGGTCGAAACCGTGTTATTCAACCTGTTTCGCGGCGCCGGCCTGCAAGGTCTATCGGGGATGCCTGCCATTCGTCCTTTCGCTGGCGGTTTCCTGCATCGTCCTTTGCTGGAACTGCCGCAGGCAACACTTATCGGCTACGCAGAAACCCACGAATTGTCGTACCTGAACGACCCAAGTAACCAGGACTCCCGCCTCGACCGCAATTATATTCGCCATGATGTACTGCCGGTGATTGCGTCACGCTGGCCTCGTGTGGCTGACAATATTCGACGCTCTGCTGCGAACAGCGCCGATACACTAGCGATCATCGAGCGTCTTGGCCGAGAGCGAATCGTCCAGGCAACGGTTTCAACCGAGGTTGACAGGCTTTTTCAGGCGCCAGTTGTCAGTGTGGATCGTCTCATCATTGATCCGCTAGAGGTGTGCCTGAATACTTTGCGGCAATGGATTCGCGATGCAGGTTTCATACTGCCATCCCGACAGCGCCTGTTACGCCTGTATGAAGACCTGGCCACCGCCAGTTCGCCTTTCATGCGCTTCGATTTATCTAATGGATCCATCCGCCGTTATCGTGATCATCTCTACCTCATGGAGTCATTGCCCTCACTTCATCAGGATTCAATATCATGGACTGCACAAGGCGAGCTCAAGTTGTTTGGCGGGACATTGTACGTTAAGGCCCGTCCGCTATCGGGTGAGGGGATTGCTCGGCGTCACTTGGTGGATCAATTAGTAACTGTTGACTTCAAAACCGCCGATCGAGTGGTCAGAACCACTCCTGGGTCGCCGCACAAGTCGCTCCGTAAGTTGTTTCAGGAACGGGCCGTTCCGCCGTGGTTGCGCCCGTACATACCGCGGATCAGTATTGGCGACACGCTGGTAAGTGTGCCGTTTGTGGCTGAAAATGCAGAGTTTGCAGCTAACAATGGGGAGGATGGAATCCGCTTCGAGCTTGCCAGGAATCCATCCATGGGGGCGTGTGAATCGACGCCTGATGGACTCGATCCGGATTGAGAGCGGGGCGACGCTCTGGTAATCTACAGGCCCGTCCGCTGGCAGTAATTTATCGGTGCTTGATCCTGTGGGAACGCCGTACGAAATCGCCGGATAAGGGTATTCGTTTACTGCTTTCTTATCACGTTTTACCCCACCGTCGTGTGCGGGCGGCATCAGGTACGTCATGACCAAATTTGTATTTATCACCGGCGGTGTAGTTTCCTCGCTTGGAAAAGGCATATCCGCAGCCTCTCTGGCGGCGTTGCTGGAGTCGCGTCGGCTCGATGTCACTCTGTTAAAACTCGACCCATATATAAATGTGGATCCGGGAACCATGAGTCCGTTCCAGCATGGCGAAGTGTTCGTGACGGATGATGGCGCGGAAACCGATCTTGACCTCGGTCATTATGAGCGTTTCGTTCGCACCGTGATGACGCGCGATAATAACTATACGACCGGGCAGATATACGAACAGGTTATACGCAAGGAACGACGGGGCGACTATCTTGGCGGTACGGTTCAGGTCATTCCACACATCACCAACGAAATCAAAGCGTGTATCAAGGCCGCGGCGGGTAATGTAGATGTCGCCCTGGTGGAGATTGGTGGTACGGTCGGCGACATCGAATCGCTGCCGTTTCTTGAAGCGATTCGCCAGATGCGTGTGGAACTGGGGCGCGCCAATACACTGTTTATTCATCTCACCCTGGTGCCCGAGATCAGTGTTGCCGGTGAAATCAAGACCAAGCCAACCCAGCACTCGGTGAAAGAGTTGCGGAGTATCGGTATTCAGCCGGACGTGGTGCTGTGCCGGGTACGGCAACCATTGCCTGATGAGGCTCGCCGCAAAATTGCCCTGTTCACCAACGTCGAGGAGCAGGCGGTCATATCCGGGATTGATGTTGACAATATATACAAGATCCCACGCCTTTATTGGGAGCAAAATCTCGACCGGATCGTGGTACGCGCGCTCGACCTTGAAACCCCGCCAGCGGATTTGACCGAATGGGATGACGTGGTCGATGGCTTTGAAAACCCCGATATGGAAGTAACCATCGCCTTGGTCGGCAAATACGTTAGTCTGGTGGAGTCTTACAAGTCGTTGAGTGAGGCTTTGATCCACGCTGGCATCAACACCCGTACCCGGGTCAATATCAAGTACATCGATTCCGAAAGCCTTGAAGGCGGCGATCTTGATTGTCTTGAGTCGGTCGATGCGATTCTTGTCCCCGGCGGGTTTGGCGAACGCGGCACCGAGGGCATGGTTAACGCCGTGCGTTTCGCCCGTGAACACAAACTGCCCTATCTCGGAATTTGTCTTGGTATGCAGATTGCCGTGATCGAGTTTGCCCGTCATGTTGCCAACATGAAAGGTGCTCACAGTACCGAGTTTGACCCTGATTCAGCGAATCCGGTCATCGCCCTGATCACAGAGTGGGTTGACGAGACAGGCGACCTCAATCGACGAACCGACAAGACCGAGCTGGGCGGCACCATGCGCCTCGGTGCACAGAAAGTGTTGCTGCGTGAGAATTCCAAGGTCAATAAAATTTATGGTTCGCGAACCATCCGCGAACGTCATCGGCATCGTTGGGAGGTAAATAACACCTTGCGACCGCGACTTGAGGAATCCGGTCTGATTATCGCAGGGGTGTCGACTGATGATCTGGTGGAGGTTGTCGAGTTAGATGATCATCCGTGGTTTATTGCCTGCCAGTTTCATCCCGAGTTCACCTCGACACCGCGCGATGGCCACCCGCTGTTTTCAAGTTTTATTCGTGCGGCTCGCGAAAGCCATCAGATATCCCGACCCCGTAGCGTAAAGCCGGTTGCTATGGATGATGCCAGCGTCGTCGTATCTGTTGATGGACGCGCGGGATGACACTGCCGGATTTACGTCCCGGGCTCACCCGAAGCCCGTTTTACTTGATTTCCGGCCCATGCGTTATTGAAAGTCGCGAACTGGCGTTCGAAGTCGCCACAACACTCAAGTCGATTACGGCCGATCTCGATATTCCGTTTGTATTCAAGGCGTCGTTTGATAAGGCCAACCGGACTTCGGGCGTCTCATTCCGTGGCCTTGGCAGGACGCAAGGTCTTGAAATACTGAGTGAGATTCGAGAATCATTAAAAGTACCGGTGTTGACGGACGTGCATTCTCTGGCAGATGTTGATGCAGCTAAAAATGTCGTTGATTATCTGCAAATCCCGGCATTCCTTTGCCGGCAGACCGATCTGGTACAGGCGGCGGCCAGCAGCGGGCTGCCGGTCAATATAAAGAAGGGACAGTTTCTCTCACCCGAAGAGATGACCCAGGTAGTAAACAAGGCGCATGCCGCCCAGCCCGATGCGGTGATAACCGTGTGCGAGCGCGGCGTGAGCTTTGGTTACCACAATCTGGTGGTCGATATGCGCTCGCTCGAGATCATGCGTCAAACCGGTTGTGCTGTCGTATTCGACAGCACCCACTCGGTTCAGCTTCCCGGTGCTGGCGGTGATCGATCATCCGGTCAGCGGCAATACATCCCGTTGCTGGCACGGGCGGCAGTGGCGGTGGGTATCGACGGTCTTTTTATGGAAACCCATCCCCGACCGGAAGAGGCACTGTCCGATGGCCCAAATGCATGGCCTCTCAAACATATGAAGGAATTACTTACTGCGCTGGTAGCGCTGGATAAGCTCGCCAAGCGCGACGCCATTATCAGTTTTACCGATCTTTAAGATTCACTATCTCGTTTCAGGTTTAGAACATGAGCCAGATTGCCCATATCAGCGCGCGTGAAATTCTCGATTCACGCGGCAACCCGACCATCGAAGCTGACATCCGTCTGCAGGATGGATCCATCGGCCGCGCCGCAGTACCGAGTGGCGCCTCGACAGGGGCGTTGGAAGCGCTGGAACTGCGTGACGGCGGATCCCGCTATGGCGGCAAGGGTGTACGCAATGCCGTGGCCAATGTCGTCGATATCATAGCGCCCCGTCTCCATGGTCTGGATGGTCTCGATCAAAGTCGTCTCGATGAAACAATGATTGAACTCGATGGAACCGACAATAAGCGCAATCTCGGCGCCAATGCGGTGCTGGCCGTGTCCCTTGCCGCGGCCCATGCCGGGGCTGCGAGTCGTCAGCTCAGCCTGTTTCGTTATCTGGCTGAACTGTTTGGCAATGACTCACCGGATCGCCTGCCGGTTCCACAGATGAATATCATCAACGGGGGTGCGCACGCGGATAATTCCATCGATTTCCAGGAATTCATGATCGTGCCCCTGGGCGCGCCGAGCTTTTCCGAGGCGCTGCGCACCGGTACCGAGGTATTTCATGCGCTGCGTAAGGTATTGCTCGACAGGGGACTTGGCACCGGTGTGGGGGATGAGGGTGGTTTCGCGCCCCAGGCGGATTCCAACGAAGCGGGCATCTCACTGGTTGAAGAGGCTGTGTCGCGGGCCGGATATGCATGCGGGAAAGATATCTGGCTGGGACTGGATGTCGCCAGTAGTGAAATTTATCGCGATGGTGTTTATCAGCTGGCAGGTGAAGGTGGACGAGAATTTGGCTCGGCTGAATTTGTCAACTTCCTCAAGGACTGGGTTTCGCGCTATCCGATCATATCGATCGAAGATGGCATGGCTGAAGATGACTGGCAGGGTTGGGCTCAATTGACCTCGACACTGGGCAAACTGGTTCAGTTGACTGGTGACGATCTGTTCGTGACCAATAGCCGAATACTGCAAAAAGGTATCGATAGCCACGTCGGCAACTCGGTACTGGTGAAGGTCAATCAGATCGGCACGTTGACTGAAACATTTGAAACCATACGAATGGCTCAAAATGCGGGCTATGGCGTGACTATCTCGCATCGCTCGGGTGAAACCGAAGACACCACCATCGCCGATCTGGCGGTTGCCACCGGTGCGGGCCAAATCAAGACTGGTTCATTGTGTCGCTCCGAACGGGTCGCCAAGTACAACCAACTGCTGCGAATCGAGGAAGAACTGGGCGATTCGGCAAGATATGCGGGCATGGATGGCTTGCCGTCAGGTATCGCAGTTAGCCAGCGCCTTGTATAAAGCGGGCGTTATTCGTACACTTGACGCGAGAAACATATTCCAACCCTATGACATTGCTCAGATAATTGATTGGAAATTTTGATAATTTACCAAATATCCCATGTTCTCCACGACTAACCTCGACACTGCAAGTGGTCGTCGGGTGAGCCGTTTTTGGCCGGCGTTACTGACTGCGGTACTGGTGTTCGTACAGGTCGTTCTATGGACAGGGCAAAACGGCGTGCTTGAGTACATCAACCTGAAAGGGGATGTCGATGATGCTGTAGCGCGTAATGAACGCCTCAGCGAACGTAACCAAACGCTACTCGAAGATGTGGTGGATATTAAAAGCCGCGACGAGGCTGTCGAAGAACTGGCCCGCACCCGCCTTGGAATGATTCGTAAAGGTGAGCAGTTCTATCAAATTGTCGAGCGGCCCTGAAGCAATCAGTATTGGCCGATTGATCTCACCGAACTGATTCGTTACGTCGATTCGGTTAATTCAGGCACTTCATAAGGTAGATTGAATACCTCGATAGCGGTTTCATCTTCGAAGGTAACGGCGTCCCTATCCAGATTTGCGAAATTGACGCTGACAAGACCTGCATTGCCTCTGGTGTCCGACTCACGGCTATCAATGGGACTGCCAAACACCAGTTGCCCAATCTTTTTGCCGCTACTATAAATATTCTCACCAGCGGTATGTGACGATCCGTTATATCTGACGCGTAACATTCTCTGTTTGAGTTTGCCGAGATAACGTAAACGGGCAACGATTTCCTGTCCCGGATAACAGCCCTTGCGAAAATTGACCCCATCAATAAGGTCGAGATTGATGCCTTGGGGAAGAAATGCTTCGCTCGTTGAATGAAATACCTCAGGCACGCCGTCGGCTGCCTGAATCGACAGCCAGTGTTCGCTATCGCCATCGCAGTCGATTCCAGTCGTATGCTTGTCCGCCGTATTCTGATCCATTGCAATATAAAGATAACGCACCGGCGTTTCACCGGGCCTCACAGCGATGAGCCAGGCCGAATCAGACAATTCGAGGAGCTGATTATCCCCTGGCAGGTTCGGGTTTATTCGGCTTGCCAAAGTTGCATCTGTCAAACCCAGTATGACTGCTTGATCGAGAATCTCAACCTGAACCTTGGCACGCAGCACAAACATTCTGAGTCGTTTGGCCACTGTTTCGATCAGATCCTTTGGCATCAGAATTAAAAATCTTTGTGGCGTGATTTTCAGGATTCGCATTATCGTGATCACGCGGCCCTTCGGATTACAATAAGCGGCCAGGATTACGCTGTGTGATTGTAAATTTTCAATATCGTTGCTGAGTTGGCCATGCAGGAAATTTGCCGAATCAGGGCCGTCGAAGACAAGTATGCCGAGATGGTCCAATTGGCAGACTGATACATCGGCAGGATCGGCATTGGAAAAGTTATTCACGGCTGTTTTGTCTCTTGCTTCTGGTTGATACGGTTAATCTTCTCATCAGGAAGACGAGTAATCTTCGACACTTGCAAAGCCTGGGTGAGAAGGGCAGAATCGTGTTTTGCACCGCAACAATTCAGCACGATCCATCTTGGTGTTCAGATGGTCAAAGCCATCCATTTCAACGGATAACGTGATGTCCTCAATCGATAAAAACAAGAACAACTCCGTTGGATATACGCCGGACGATATTGTCGCTACGAGTCAGGTAGATCAGGACCCAGAGATGAATGAAGCCCGTACTGCACCGACTGATGACGGACAATCCGGTGATGTCAGTGGTCGAGCAGTGGATGTCGACAATGAAAACAGGGGTAAAGAAATCGGAGGGCCAAAGGGACTCGAACCGACCCGCTATGGCGACTGGGAACGGAAGGGGCGTTGTGTCGATTTTTAATGTACCCGTTTTGTGCCTGTTATTTGTTCGCTTATCCGGATCAGATTCACCAGTCAACGTACATAGGCAGTATAATCTCGCCCCTATAACCTCGATTACCCGCTTTGTCGTGAGGAGCCGTTCGTGACGCGCCCGATTTCCCCCCATCTGCAAGTCTACAAACCCCAGATTACATCAGTGATGTCCATCCTGCATCGCTTGAGTGGCATCGCCAATGTCGCCGGGTTGGTGCTGTTGTCGTTGCTGTTCATTGCCGCTCCGTATGGCGAAGTGTACTTCATGCGGGTGTCGAATATTCTCACCTCATGGCCGGGACTGGTGGTGTTGTCGCTGTTCGCACTCTCGCTGTCTTATCACTTATGTAACGGTATCCGCCATCTCATCTGGGATACTGGACGAGGCCTGACCATGGACAGCGTTCGTAAAAGCGCCGTGGTGGTTTTGATCAGTGCAGTGATCCTCACGCTTTTAATTCTCATCGTGTAGACGATTACAACGGTACGACTCGGAGACTCCCATGAATTATCGAACACCACTTGCCAGGGCTCGAGGCCTCGGTTCCGCGGGGGAGGGTGCACACCATTGGCGCATACAACGCATAAGCGCCATTGCCTTGTTGCCATTAAGCCTGTGGTTTGCATTGTCGCTGGGATCACTCGACAGTCTCGATTTTGATGTCGTTACCGCATGGTTGTCGAAACCCTGGGTGCCGGCGCTGTTGAGTCTGTTTTTCGCGACCGCTTACTACCACGCAATGCTTGGTCTGCAGGTGGTTATCGAGGATTATGTTCACGGCGAACTCGTGCGCAATACGCTGTTGATAGGCGTTAAGCTGCTAGCGGCATTAATGGCTGTATCGACCATTATCTCAATCTTGCGGGTAGCCCTTTAACTGCAGAATTTGAATCTATACCCGGCCAAGGCGCGGGATAAAATCATGGCCCACCCCTCTGTGCACAGAATCGCAGATGGGCGTGACAGGACCAACGACTAAAGAAGGAGTCAACGCTTTGTCGACAGAATCTTACAAGATCGTGGATCACAGCTACGACGTACTCGTCGTGGGGGCTGGTGGCGCGGGTTTGCGAGCCGTGCTGGGTCTCGCCGAATCGGGTCTTAAAACAGCTTGCATCACCAAGGTATTCCCTACTCGTTCACATACTGTTGCTGCCCAGGGCGGCATGAGTGCGGCGCTTGGCAACATGGGCGAGGACGATTGGCGTTGGCACATGTACGATACCGTCAAAGGGTCCGACTGGCTTGGTGATCAGGACGCCATCGAATACATGTGCAAGGTAGCGCCGGACGCGGTGATCGAACTTGAACATTACGGTGTGCCATTTTCAAGAACCGAGGAAGGCCGAATTTATCAACGTGCCTTCGGTGGCATGACAACGCACTTCGGTGACGGACAGGCGCGGCGAACGTGCGCGGCCGCCGATCGTACTGGTCATGCGATTCTGCATACCCTGTACCAGCAGTCTTTAAAGCAGCAAGCAGAGTTTTTTATCGAGTATTTCGCCCTCGATCTCATCATGGAAAATGGCGAATGCAAGGGCGTGATGGCCTGGTGTCTCGACGATGGCACGCTGCATCGATTTGCCGCTCACACGACCGTACTGGCAACGGGCGGTTACGGGCGTGCCTATTTTTCCTGTACTTCGGCGCATACCTGTACCGGTGACGGTAATGCCATGGTACTGCGTGCCGGTCTGCCGTTGCAGGATATGGAGTTCGTCCAGTTTCATCCAACAGGCGTCTATGGATCAGGTTGCCTGATCACCGAAGGCGCTCGCGGGGAAGGTGGTTACCTCACCAATAGCGATGGCGAGCGATTCATGGAACGCTACGCTCCCAATGCCAAGGATCTGGCCTCGCGCGACGTGGTAAGCCGCTCCATGACCATGGAGATTCGAGCCGGCAAGGGTGTTGGTGACAAGGGCGATCATATTCATCTGCACCTTGAGCATCTCGGTGCTGAGGTGTTACAGGAACGATTGCCGGGTATCTCTGAAACCGCCAAGATTTTTGCCGGTGTCGATGTGACACGCGATCCTATTCCGGTGTTGCCGACTGTGCACTACAACATGGGCGGCATTCCAACCAACTACATGGGCGAAGTGGTCACATTGGAAGGTGATAATCCGGATCGTGTGGTTCCTGGGCTCATGGCAATTGGTGAAGCGGCCTGCGTATCAGTACACGGCGGCAACCGCCTCGGCTCCAATTCTCTCCTTGATCTGGTGGTATTCGGAAGATCGGCGGCAATACGCGCGGCTGAGGTGGTGGCACCCAATCGGGGTCGTCGTATCCGGCTCGATTCGTCGGCGGGTGATGAAATAGTCGATCGATTCGATCGCGCTCGTCATGCGAATGGCGATACACCGACTGCCGAACTTCGCAATGAAATGCAGCAGATAATGCAAAGTCATTGTGCAGTATTTCGAACCGAGGAAGTACTTGAGGAAGGCGTCAATAAATTGAAGCCGGTATTCGATGGCTTAAAGTCGGTTCGCGTGAGTGATCGCTCCATGATATGGAATACCGACCTGGTTGAAACCCTGGAGTTGCAGAATCTTGCCTCTCAAGCGATTGCCACCGCCTCCTCGGCTCATAACCGAACCGAAAGTCGCGGTGCCCATGCGCGCGAGGATTATCCCGATCGTGATGATGAAAACTGGATGAAGCACACTCTGATCTGGGTGGACGAATCCGGAGAGCCGAAGATCGACTATCGCCCGGTGCACTATTACACGTTGACGGATGACGTCGATGTAGTGCCACCGAAGGCGCGCGTTTACTAATAAGGATCCCACATGGCTGAGTTCAGATTACCTGAAAATTCCCGTATAACCGCAGGCAAGACGTTTCGGGCAGAAAAGCGCGATGGCAACTTGAAAGAGTTCCATGTTTATCGCTTTGATCCGGATGATGGCAAGAATCCGCGTATCGATATCTACGAGATTGACCTGAATGACTGTGGCCCCATGGTGTTGGACGCACTGTTAAAGATCAAGAACGAAATCGATTCAACAGTGACTTTGCGGCGTTCCTGTCGTGAAGGAATCTGCGGTTCCTGCTCGATGAATATTGATGGTACCAATACCCTCGCCTGCATCAAGGCAATTGATGAAATCAATGGACCGGTCAAGGTCTATCCGTTGCCGCACATGCCGGTGATAAAAGACCTCATACCTGATCTGACCCATTTTTATGCCCAGTACACCTCGGTCGAACCGTGGATGAAAACCGATTCGGCGCCACCGGATCGAGAACGACTCCAGTCTATTGAGGATCGTGAAGAACTCGATGGACTGTACGAATGTATTTTGTGTGCCTGCTGCTCCACCAGTTGCCCAAGCTATTGGTGGAATAGCGACCGTTATCTGGGTCCGGCCGTGTTATTACAGGCTTATCGATGGATTGCCGATAGCCGTGACGAGGCAACCGGCGAACGACTCGATGCACTTGAGGATCCCTTCAAGCTGTATCGATGTCACACCATAATGAACTGCACCAATACCTGTCCCAAAGGGCTCAATCCGGCCAAGGCAATCACCGAGATCAAGAAGCTGTTGTACACACGCGGTCAGTAACTGGTGAATTCTGATCGCGAAAGCGACGTGCTATCGAAGCGCTTGCGATGGAACTGTCGCCGCGGAATGCGAGAGCTGGATTTCCTTTTGACCCGATTTTTGAACGAGTGCTACCCGCAACTGGATAGTGACGGTCAGGCCGGTTTTGCAGCACTGCTCGAATGTCAGGATCCGGATATTCTCGACTGGCTGATGCAGCGCCGTGATGACTACCCGAGTGAATGCACCCAGGTGGTACGGTTGCTGATTACATCCAACTAACTCAATGTTCTTGCCAATGCGACTATTTGCTTGATAAAACCCGCATTACGTTAGTGAAATGGTTTTATGGCTCGATAATCGTGTCACGCGGTGTCGGTAACAGATCGGGATAGTTTTTGATGTAATGCAGTCCCCGGCTTTCCTCACGCTGCAATGCCGAGCGAACAATTAAATCGGCAACGACTACCAGATTGCGCAGTTCAACCAGGTCGATGCTGATGGTGAAATTGCTGTAGAACTCGCGAATCTCCTCCTCCAGTAGATGCAGTCGGTGGGCGGCTCGCTGCAATCGTTTTGTGGTGCGCACAATGCCAACGTAGTCCCACATGAATCGCCGTAATTCGTCCCAGTTGTGGGAAATCACAACCATCTCGTCCGGATCTGTCACCCGGCTTTCATCCCATCCCGGCCGATTAAGGGAATCGTCTTTCGATGAATCATCTCGAGAGCAAATATCGAGAGCCGCCTGTTCTGAATACACCAGACATTCGAGTAGAGAGTTGCTCGCCAACCGATTGGCGCCATGCAAACCTGTAAAAGAGCACTCTCCAAGGGCATAAAGATTGTCAATATCGGTATGTCCATAAGCATCGATGACTATGCCGCCGCAAGTGTAGTGAGCGGCAGGAACCACAGGAATGGGTGAGACAGTAATATCGATCCCGAATTTCAGGCAACGTTCGTAAATATTCGGGAAATGTTCCCGTACGGTGGCCGGATCGCGGTGCGATATATCCAGAAAAACATTATCGACACCTTTTTTCTTCATCTCGAAATCGATCGCACGGGCGACGACATCGCGAGGCGCGAGTTCCAGTCGCTCGTCATGACGTTCCATGAAACGATCGCCGTCGGCATGAACAAGATGTGCACCCTCGCCACGCAACGCTTCGGAAATCAGGAACGACTTGGCCTGAGGGTGATACAGGCAGGTGGGATGAAACTGCACAAATTCCATGTTGGCGACGCGACAACCGGCACGCCATGCCATGGCGATTCCATCGCCGGTCGAAGTATCGGGATTGCTGGTGTACAAGTACACCTTGGCAGCGCCCCCGGTAGCAAGTGCCACGGTGCGCGAGGCGATAGTTACTACCCGTCGGCGACGTTTGTCAAAGGCATACACGCCAATGCAGCGATTATTGCCTGATATGCCGAGTTTCCCGGTGGTGATCAGGTCGATGGCGACAAAATGCTCCAGTATGTCGATCAGCGGATGGTTGCGGACCAATTGTTCCAGTGTGGTTTCCACTTCACGACCGGTGGTATCGGCCGCATGAATGACACGTCTTTCGCTATGGCCGCCTTCACGAGTCAGATGAAAGCCTGTACTTGAGAGCCTGTCTTCACTGAAATGTACGCCGTGATTTCTCAGCCATTCGATATTACCGGGGGCATTGTTGACTACTCGTCGCACAGTATCTTCGTGACACAATCCGGCGCCGGCCTTAAGGGTATCCTTGATGTGTGCCTCAAAGCTGTCACTGGCATCAAGAACTGCGGCGATGCCTCCTTGAGCATACAGGCTGGCGCTTTCAGTTAATGCTTCTTTTGCCAGCAAGGTGCAGGAGCGGCCGGACTCGGCGAGACGAAGGGCAAGACTCAGACCGGCGGCACCGCCACCAATGATCAGTACCCGGGTTGTGATTTGATGTGTTGTTTTCACTGCGCGAAAGAGTTGAAAGCTAAAGGTGATAAACAATAGCAATACCGAGACTGATACGCTATGGCTGTGGTGATTGCGGGCTCATGGATGGCCGGTCGTCCTCACGGCAGCAATTTACCGCTACAGTGATTATAATGCCGGCAAATCAGGCTGCATCATGGATCTGGGCGTTGTGTGCTATTGAATAAACTCAGGAACAACAACAATTGTTGTCAATGGCATCGCAATTTAAACGCGCTTGCCATTGATAATCTGGCATGCTTGACGGATGACAGTTGGGGGTATGTAACGTGATCGGCCAACGTACTGTACGAAAAGCCAGGCTGCCCTTCAAATATCGCAAGTATATAGGTCATACGTGACGGACATAACGGATCATGAACTCGTAGCGCGTGTAAAGTCAGGCGACAAGGGCGCCTTCGACGTGCTGGTGAGAAAATACCAGGGAAAGGTTTCCGGGCTGGTCGCACGGTACGTTTATGATCGCACCGAGGTCGAGGATGTCGTTCAGGAGGTATTCCTGAAGGCTTATCGAGCTATCGACCGTTTCCGCGAGGAGAGTGCGTTCTATACATGGCTGTACCGAATAGCCGTCAATACCGCCAAGAATCATTTGGTTGCAACCGGGCGGCGACCACCGTCTCATGATGTCGAGGTAACTGATGCGATTAATACGGATGCCGGGGTGAGGCTGCACGAGTCGGCGACACCGGAACGTTCCATCATGACCCGCGAAATTGCTGAAATGCTTGATGCAACATTACGGGCATTGCCAGACGATTTACGGGAAGCGATCGTGCTGCGTGAGATAGAGGGCATGACCTATGAAGAGATCGCGGATGTGATGAGCTGTCCCATAGGAACTGTGCGTTCACGCATATTTCGTGCCCGCGAGGCAATCGATAAACAGCTGAAGCCAATGCTGGAATAAACGCCATGCATCTAAAAAGTTCGTCATTACCGGAATTTCCCGACCATCGGGTTGTCTATTAACGTGAATTTTAAAAATCAGCCTGCAACATTTCCTGGGTTTCAGGCACGCGTTGGGAACATACAGGCGCGAGTTTTCGGGGGATTCGAATGAGTGAAAAGTTATCTTTGATAGTTGACGGAGAATTCCGTAGTAGCGGAGATGAGCGCGCAATACCTGATTGCGACGAGGCCGCACTCAAGACGATTGAGCGATATCAGCTTATCGGTGCGTTATTGCGTAATGACCGTCCGGATGCAGCAATCAACGCCTATACCAATGATTTATCGGGGCGTATCTCTGCAACAATCTCTGCTGAAAAAGACTGGCAACTGCCGGCCGATCAACCGGCTGCCTTGCCCGCTGGCGCACGACGCAATATCAGGCGCCGACATGGTCGAAACATTGAACGGCGCAGTGCATTCTTTGGTGGTTTTGCCGTTGCTGCTGCGATCAGTGCGCTGGCGGTGTTCGTATTTCTGCCAAACAGCCTGGATAGTACAGGCAAGTCTGATACCAGGACGGTCATAGCGGATTCGTCAACATCTACATCATTGAACCCGATGAATGTTGCCGAGCTAAGTGCACGTCTGGTGGAACATGGCGAATTTACCGGCTCGGCCGGATTAAATGGATTATTAGCCTACGCCAAGTTTGTTAGCCACGACGATAGCCGTTAGGACTTGCAAAGATTCTCATGTTGTCCGCCTTAAGTTTAGCGAATCGCATCATTCTGATTGCCTTCATGACAATCGCGACATTCGTTCCAGTGGCTTCAGCCACTGGAACGAACACGTCAGTTAGCGATTGGTTGATGCGTATCGAAACTGCCCCGGAGCAATACAGTTATATCGGTTCGTTTATCTACGAACATGACGGTGAGATGGAGACCATGCGGGTTGCGCACCGCATGGAGAAGGACGGATTTCGCCAGCGGTTATTTTCCATGACCGGTTCAGCCCGCGAGATTATCCGCGATAACGAGGGTGTGTGGTGCTACCTTCCCGATAAAAAAATCGGCGTACATGAATATCAACAATCATCCCGAAACAACTTTCTGCAAATACGCGGCGAACAAATTCATGCACTCGATCTTTACTATGATCTGAAGCTTGTGGGTGAAGGCCGCATAGCAGATCGCTCCGCAACAATTTTAAATCTCAGACCCAAGGATCGTTATCGCTACGGCTACGTGCTGTGGGCGGATAAGAAAACGGGCTTATTGCTGCGAACCGATCTGGTCGATGGCGATGGCGAGATCATCGAAAGATACATGTTCGTTGATATAGAAATTGGTGTCGATATTGCCGATTCGCTGCTCGAGCCTCGAACCCCTCGCGACAGTCTGGCCTGGTTTGGTATCGAGCCGAAACCGGGGAAGGCAGACGCAAACGGTTCTGAATCAGGTTCGGCAACAACGCCAAAAGCAAAATCAGTCATGCACTGGGATTCAAACGCGCTACCGCCCGGATTTAAACTTGCCTACAGCATTAACCGGCGTGAACCCATGGCTGACAAGGCGGTGGAGCATCATGTCTACAGCGACGGCTTGTCGAGTGTCTCATTATTCGTCAAGACATCACCCGATAACGGTGGAGCAACCGGTCTCAGCCGAATGGGTGCCGTGTCAGCATACGTCAAACAGATCGAAGGCTACCTGGTGACCGTTATCGGCGAAGTGCCGGAAAGCGCGGTGAGCATGATTGCCGACGGTGTGACGCGCATCCGCTGACATATCGGACAAGCTTTAGGCCGTCAAAGGTTCTCATAGCGGCAATACACTGGCTCGCTGAATCACTTGTCGTGATGCGGATCAAGCATTGCCGTAACAGCTTCGTTATACTTTCCCGCCTGTATTTATTTTCGTATCAGATCAAACACGGTAATGCCGGAGGTGTCCGATGAGTCACAGTAAAGAAGTTGTCATATTGAGCGCAGTGCGAACTGCCATCGGAGATTTCGGTGGTGGTCTGAAAGATGTGCCCCCGACCCGATTGGCTGCCGAAGTGGTTGCCGAATCGGTCAAGCGTTCCGGCGTAGAACCGACTGATATTGGTCACTGTGTGTTCGGCAATGTGGTTCATACGGAACCGAAAGACATGTACTTGTCGCGAGTGGCTGCTATTGAAGGAGGGCTGCCCATGGAAACACCTGCGCTTACCCTCAATCGGCTATGTGGCAGCGGCTTGCAGGCGATTGTCTCAGCCACCCAGTTGATCGAAACCGGAACCTGTGAATCAGCAGTTGCCGGTGGGGCGGAATCCATGAGCCGGGTACCTTACTGGTCGTCATCCACACGATTCGGCCAACGCATGGGTGATGCCATGCTGATTGACGCGATGGTCGGTGCGCTGGCGGATCCGTTCGATTCCTGTCACATGGGCGTTACGGCTGAAAACATTGCCAAAAAATGGTCAATCAGCCGTGAGGATCAGGATGCTCTTGCCGTTGAGAGTCATCATAGGGCAGCGCGAGCTATCCAGGCGGGTTACTTCAATGAACAGATTTTGCCGATCGATGTTAAATCCCGTCGTGAGACGATTTCCTTCACATCCGATGAACACGTGCGGGCTGATGTCACCGCCGAATCGCTGGCGAAATTACGCCCGGTGTTCGATAAGGAGGGTAGTGTAACTGCCGGTAATGCATCCGGAATCAACGACGCTGCCGCTGCGGTGGTATTGATGGAAGCCACGGCAGCCAAATCCCGTGGGCTGGTGCCGATGGCACGTATAGTCGGCTATGCCTTTGCGGGTGTGGATCCCAGGTACATGGGTATCGGCCCGGTTCCGGCCGTTCGTTCATTGCTGGAAAAAACCGGGGTTTCGATATCCGATATCGACCTGTTTGAGGTGAATGAAGCATTTGCGGCGCAGGCTCTTGCGGTAGCGCGAGATCTGGAGTTGCCCATGGATAAAACCAACCCTAACGGTAGCGGCGTTTCGCTCGGCCATCCCATCGGTGCCACCGGCTGCATCCTGACGGTCAAGGCAGCTTACGAGCTCAAGCGTACTGGCGGTCGCTATGCCTTGATCACGATGTGTATCGGTGGCGGTCAGGGAATTGCCGCTCTCATTGAACGTGTCGATGCATGACAATACGTAAGGTCATCTGGGCGTGCCGGCTAATTGAAAGCTAATTGAAAAAGGCTACTCGCCCGGTGCCCACAACCACGCGGCGCCGCGCACACCAGAACTATCACCATGGCGGTTTCTTACGATGGGTGTTTGAAACCGGTCGGTGAATGCGTAGCGGCTGACCGCGTCAGGGCCTCTGGAATACAGTAAATCAACGTTGGAAAGGCCGCCGCCAATAACGATTACATGGGGGTCGATGATGTTGACGACGCCGGCCACGGCGCGTCCGAAGTAGTCCAAAAATTCATCGACGCATATTTGCGCTATGTGGTCGCCATAATTTGCGGCATCGAATACCGCCTTGGTGCTGGCCGGCTTTATGCCGGATTTATGCATCATGGCGTTCGCAACGGCGGGCCCGGACAATAAGGTTTCCACACAGCCTCTGCGGCCGCAATAACACGCCGGTCCATCTTCCAGCAAGGTATTGTGGCCCCATTCGCCGGCGATATGGTGCGCACCCTTAATCAGTTGTCGACGAATGACGATGCCGCCACCGACGCCAGTACCCATGATGATGCCAAATACAATTTCGCCGTCACGTCCGGCACCGTCGATGGCTTCCGACAAAGTAAAACAGTTGGCGTCATTCTCAATTCTGATTATCCGATCAAGGCGTTCGGCGAGGTCGCGTGAAATCGCCTGGCCATTGAGACAGGTGGTATTCGAATTAATCAGATGACCGCTGACTGCAGACAGCGAACCGGGGGTGCCGATGCCGACCCGACAGCGCGTTCCCGCAATTTTGTCCAATTGCGCGACAATGTCGACGATAACCTCCATTATCGCTTGATAACCTGCATGAGCTGGTGTTGGCCGCCGAATTGTATTGACGATACGGCCTGCATCATCCATCAGGATACCTTCGGTCTTGGTGCCGCCGAGATCGATTCCTATACGCATGGTTCTGTATACTGGAAACTCCTGTCACCGGGCATCTGGCCCGTATCTGTTTTTAACGGCATTCACTTTAGGCCGCATTGACGACCAGCGATAAAGCGATGAAGTATTCCCACATAAGTGTATCAGCCGCTACGAATGCGGTGTTGTCATCCAGATGGCAACGGGTGGAGGTTATCTTTGTGATTTTGTTTCTCGCCGGTGTCCCAGGTTTAGCCGGTGCAGTGGATACTCTCGTCGCATTGGCTTTGACTCGTGATCGCGCGATTATCAATATCGACGGTGAGCGCCGGGTTTTGAAAGTGGGTGATGTAAGTCCAGAAGGGGTACGCCTTCTTCAATCGAGCAGCAGCTTGGCGATTGTCGAATACAACGGTGAGAAAATTGAACTGGCGCCGTCGACGGTCACCGCGCCGATCGGATTGTCCAATGGGTCTGGTCAACCGGGGCGGGTTGTTCTATGGGCTGATAATCGGGGCTTTTTTCATGTGGATGGCCACATAAATGGTCATTCGGTGAAATTTCTGGTTGATACCGGCGCCAATACCATTGCCATGAGTTCGGTTACTGCTCGAGAAATAGGCCTCGATCTGGCGTCAGGCAAGCAGGGTATAGCCAGCACTGCCAGTGGGATGGCGCGAATTGTCGGGGTGACTCTGGATGAGGTATCGATTGGACCCATCACACTCTTTAATGTGTCTGCTGGCGTAATCGATGGCAACAGTCCGTCACAACCGTTGCTCGGCGCGAGTTTTCTCGAGCATCTGGAGATGCGTCGCCAGGGATCGCGAATGGAGTTGATCAGACGCTAGCGCAGGATTTGATGTGTTGTTGTCGACACAAAAGGGCGCAAGACTAGCCTGTACTCAGAGGCGAATCTATTCAGTGACTTCGTTAGTTCTCTTATCGCGACTGATGCTGGCGTAGGCCGAGTGATTATGAATCGACTCAAAATTCTCCGCCTCCACCGTGAATGATTCAATTCGTTCGTCCTCGATCAGTCGACGGGCGACATCACGCACCATGTCTTCAACAAATTTCGGATTTTCGTAGGCACGTTCAGTGACGTATTTTTCGTCGGGTCGTTTCAGCAGCCCATACAACTCGCTGCTCGCTTCACTTTCGATGAGTTCGACCAACTCCTCGATCCATACGAAGGCGTTGGGCTCAACTTTTACCGTGACATGGGAACGTTGATTATGTGCGCCGTGCTCGGAGATTTTCTTGGAACATGGGCACAAGCTGGTAACGGGTACCTGGACAGTCACCTCGGTAGCACATTTACCGTCCTCGATTTTACCGTGTAAGGAAACTTCATAATCCATCAGGCTCGGCACGCCGGTAACCGGTGCCCTCTTGGTCATGAAAAACGGGAAATGCATTTCTATGTGACCGGTTCCCGCATCAAGGCGTTCACTGATTTCCTGCAACATCACTTTAAATGTGCGCACAGAGATTTCCTGCTCCTGGCCATTCAAAATTTCCACAAACCGCGACATGTGGGTGCCCTTGAAATTATGCGGCAGCTCAACGTACATGCTGAAGGTCGCGATTGTGTGCTGTTCATGGCCACTGCGGTCACTCACTCGAACCGGATGCCGGATCTCCTTGATGCCCACCTTGTTGATGGCAATATTTCGTGTGTCCAGACTTGCCTGAACGTCTGCTATGGACGGCTTGACGGCAGTTGAATTATCGAGCGGATTCGCCATGACTCAAGATCCTGGAGCAGACTGGAGGGGGGGTGAAAGTATAAGCATATTAGAATATTCGAGCAAATTTAACCGGCAACACAGATCGGGCTGCATTAACGATCCCTTCACGATCCAGCCCGCATTCGGCAATTAATTCGGGTTGACTACCATGATCTACAAATCGATCCGGTAAACCCAGGTTGATTACCCGGGTGTCCATACCGGTTGCAGCGAGGTATTCATTAATTGCCGCGCCGGCGCCGCCGGCAACGACGTTATCTTCAACGGTAATAAACACATCATGGGATCTGGACAAGCGTTCCACAAGGTCTGTGTCGATGGGTTTGACGAAACGCATGTTTACGGCTGTGGCGTTTAACGCATCAGCAGCTTCGAGGGCAGCGGCAACGCACTTGCCGAAGGCCAGAATCGCGACACGCTCACCTTCGCGAATTACTTTGGCGGTACCAATCGGAATTTGCGTCATGGTCTGCCCGACCTGCATGCCCGGGCCACTGCCGCGTGGGTAACGAACTGCTGACGGACCGCTGTGAAGATACGCAGTGTAAAGCATGTCGCGGCATTCAACTTCGTCAGAAGCGGCCATGACGACCATATTGGGTATGCAGCGCAGGTAGGTATGATCAAAAGCACCCGCATGGGTCGGCCCATCCGCGCCAACCAGCCCTGCACGGTCTATAGCAAAGGTCACATCGAGATTCTGGATGCAGACATCATGAATCAGTTGATCGTAGGCGCGTTGCAAAAAGGTCGAATAAATGGCGACCACGGGTTTGAGGCCTTCACAGGCGAGGCCGGCAGCGAAGGTTACGGCATGTTGTTCGGCGATGCCGACGTCGAAGTAACGCTCGGGATACTGCTCGGAAAACTTTACCAGGCCAGATCCTTCGCGCATGGCCGGTGTGATGCCGATCAATTTCGGATCTTTAGCCGCCATGTCGCATAGCCAGTCACCGAATACGCTGGTGTAGGTTTTTCCGGCGGGCTTTTTCTCGATTTTGCCCGTGTTGGGGTCGAACGGTGATACACCGTGATAGACGCAAGGATCGCCCTCGGCGGGCTCGAATCCCTTACCCTTTTGGGTGACGATATGCAGAAATCTGGGGCCGCTCATCGATTTAAGATTTTTCAATGTCGAGAGCAGTGTCGGCATGTCATGACCATTGATCGGACCGATATAGTAAAAACCGAGTTCTTCAAACAATGTACTCGGCATCACCATGCCCTTGAGATGCTCTTCCCAGCGACGCGCCAGATTCTTCATCGGCTGAACGGTTCCAAGGACAGTCTTGCTGCCTTCGCGAACCGTGGTGTAGGTTTTGCCGGAGAGGATTCTTGCCAGATAGTTGGATAAGGCGCCGACGTTGCGCGAGATAGACATCTCGTTGTCGTTGAGGACGACCAGTAAATTGGCATCGACATGGTCAGCGTTATTAAGCGCTTCGAATGCCATGCCTGCGGTCAATGCGCCATCGCCGATTACCGCGACCACTTCCCGTTCGATTCCGAGTCGCGAAGCGGCTACCGCCATGCCCAGCGCTGCACTGATGGAAGTGCTCGAATGACCGGCTCCAAACGTGTCATATACGCTTTCAGAACGCTTTAGAAAGCCCGACAGACCACCGCGTTGGCGAATGCTTGAGAGACGATCGCGTCGACCGGTCAATATCTTGTGCGGATAAGCCTGATGGCCGATATCCCAGACGATACGATCGTCAGGTGTATTGAACAGGTAATGTAGCGCGACGGTCAGTTCAACCGTGCCAAGACCTGGCGCCAGATGACCACCCGTTTCCGATACCGTTTCGATGAGAAACCGGCGTACCTCCGCGACCACTTCGGGTAGCTGGTCAACATCCAGTCGTCGCAAATCCCCGGGCGAGTCAATCCGGTCAAGGAGAGGATATCTGGATGTGGAGACCATTGGATATTCGGGACTCTTGATTAGTGGCTGCGCCGGGTAATGAATGTGGTGATCTGGCTCAAGACTTCAGTATTATGACCAATTGCAGCAAGGCTTTCGAGCGCAGTCTGTTCAAGGCGGTTCGCCATGTCGCGCGCGGCTGCAATACCGAGCATGGTGGTGTAGGTCGGCTTACAGTTCGCACGGTCGCTGCCAATCGTTTTGCCCAGTGTGTCGCTATCGGTCATTTCATCCAGAATGTCGTCGACAATCTGGAAGGCGAGACCGATGTTGCCGGCAAAGTTGTCGAGTCGCGCTAACGTATCGCTATCCGCGTCGCCAGCCAGGGCGCCCAAACGAACCGAGGCGCGAATCAATGCACCGGTTTTCATGCCATGCATCTTTGACAGCGCATCGACATCGAGTTGACTGCCGACGGCAGCAAGATCCAGCGCCTGTCCGCCTGCCATACCCGCAAAACCACTACTTGATGCCAGTGTCTTTATCATTTCGATTTTCACATCAACCTCAATATCCCGGGTGTCTGTCGATAACACTTCAAAGGCAAGACACTGTAGTGCATCGCCGGCAAGTATCGCCATCGCGTCGCCAAACACCTTGTGGCAGGTTGGTTTGCCGCGACGAAGATCGTCGTCGTCCATCGCCGGCAGATCGTCATGGACGAGCGAATAGGCATGGATCATCTCAACCGCTGCAGCAGGGATGTCGAGCCTGTCAGGTGATGCGCCAAGCATCTCCCCGGTGGCGTAAACCAGTGCTGCCCGCAGACGTTTACCGCCACCCAGACTGGCATAACGCATCGCGTCGGCAAGCGAGTTACCGTGCTCTGTTGCTTCCGGCAGACGTGCCTGGAGCGCAATCTCCGCACGATCCGCCCAGGCTGACAAAACATTGGTTGTCGTCATTCGGATCTGAGTTAATCGTCGTCCGAGGGCGGCTCGAATACACGTGGCCGGGCGTCGTCATCCTGATCAATCAGTATCCTGATTTTCTCTTCGGCCTCGCCAAGCGCTTGCCGCAAAACCTGACACAAGGCCATGCCTTTTTCGAAGTCGGCCAGCGAGCCATCAAGAGACTGTTCACCTGACTCCATTCGATTTACAATTTTTTCGAGCTCGGCAAAACGCTTCTCGAAATCGGCAATGGGAGATTTTGTTTTTCGTCCGGTCATGTTCAGAATTAAGGGTCGCGAAGCGCTTAAACTTGCTTACC
Source organism: marine bacterium B5-7 (assembly GCA_021604525.1). Taxonomy (GTDB): domain Bacteria; phylum Pseudomonadota; class Gammaproteobacteria; order Arenicellales; family CAJQKF01; genus BQJD01. Next base: position 88,275 of record BQJD01000011.1, read on the forward strand.
GGTTTGATAGTTGACAGCCGTTTGGCAGCGTTTTAGACTCAGTCTAAATTCTAAGCCATTATTCGCTTGGCGTGAAGCGGCCGCGAATAATAGCTTACTTGACTGGCAACAACCATACTCACTCAAATAGGAGAAAATCGATGGAACTTAAAGGCAGTAAAACCGAGCAGAATTTGAAAGATGCATTCGCTGGTGAATCCCAGGCCAACCGTCGTTACCTGTACTTTGCACAAAAAGCTGACGTACAAGGCTACAACGATGTATCGGCGGTATTTCGTTCAACAGCCGAGGGCGAGACCGGCCACGCACACGGGCATCTGGAGTATCTTGAAGAGTCGGGCGATCCGGCTACCGGCCTGCCGATCGGCGGTACTTCAGATAATCTGAAAGCTGCCATCGCTGGTGAGACCCACGAGTACACCGATATGTATCCGGGCATGGCCAAGGCCGCGCGCGATGAAGGTTTTGACGAGATTGCAGACTGGTTTGAAACGCTTGCCAAAGCCGAACGTTCACACGCCAACCGTTTCACCAAGGCGTTGGACAATCTCGACGGCTGATTGATGGCAGACTAAAACATCGCCCAGGCCACTTTAGTCTGCAACGTAAACGTCAGGCTTAAGGCTTACAGACGTGCAAAGATAACGGGGCCGTGTGGCCCCGTTATCACTCCGCCACTTTAGATCACCACAGTGGCACAGATTAACGACAAACCGTACTGTCCATTGTTTCATCATGGAAAAACTGACCCGAGAAGATTTGTATTCCCTTGAGCAATACTCAAAGGTTCGCAATGAATTCCGATCCCGTGTAATCGAACACAAGAAGCCGCGTCGGGTGTCACTCGGACCGAACCTGAATGTGTATTTCGAAGATCGCCTGACGATGCAATACCAGGTCCAGGAGATGCTGAGGATCGAGCGTATCTTTGAAGCCGAAGCGATTGATGAAGAACTGGATACCTATAATCCGCTCATCCCGGATGGCAACAATCTGAAAGCCACCATGATGATCGAGTATGACGATATCGACGCACGGCGGGTGGCGCTTGGCAGGCTCATTGGTATTGAAGGTCGTATCTGGATCAAGGTTGAAGGATTCGACAAGGTGTATGCAATTGCCGATGAAGATCTTGGACGCAGTAATGATTCGAAAACGTCCGCTGTGCATTTCCTCAGATTCGAGCTCGGAGTTGAGGCGAGCGCCGCGGCCAGGGCGGGCGCAGCAATCAATATCGGCGTTGATCACGATGAATATCGCTATGCGGTGGAGCCGGTTGATGAAGTCACCCGCGCGTCGCTTGCAGCCGATCTTGGTTAAGTCTGTTCAGGATGTGAACCGGGTTCAACATACAGCGGTGAGTCAGCCTGAAGTTTCATCTGCAAAACCACAATCGCACATAAATACATCTCCTGATGTATCATTCGGCCGGCATCTAATCTGGTGTCGTATGGATACATTAACCTGCGACACATATCAAATTTGAGCGGGAAGCTTAAACATGTCGAGTTCGTATGACTCATCGTCCATCGAGGTATTAGCGGGCCTTGAACCGGTGCGGAAACGTCCCGGTATGTTCACTCAGACTGAGCGTCCGAATCACCTTGCCCAGGAGGTCATCGATAATAGCGTTGACGAAACCCTGGCCGGCTTCGGCGACCGCATCGATGTTATTCTCCACGCAGACGGTTCGATGTCGGTCCGCGACAATGGCCGCGGTATGCCGGTGGATCGTCACAAAGGCGAAAATGTCTCCGGAGTCGAGGTCATTCTGACCCGGCTCCATGCCGGCGGTAAATTCTCCGGCAAAAACTACACATTCTCAGGTGGCCTTCACGGCGTCGGCGTGTCAGTTGTCAATGCGCTGTCATTAAAACTCGAAGTCACCGTTCGTCGCGGCGGCAAAGAATATTCGATGACATTTGCAGGTGGTGAACCACAGACCGAACTTAAAGAAACCGGTACCGTTGGTGCTCGCAATACCGGCACGGCCATCCGCTTCTGGCCCGATCCCCAGTATTTCGACACAGTGAAATTTCAGGTGTCGCGTTTTAAGCGCCTGCTACGCGCCAAGGCGGTTTTGTGCTCCGGATTAACCATTAATTTCACTGATGAGACGGACTCCGGAAATGACGAATCCTGGTGTTTTGAAAATGGCATGTGTGATTACCTTGTCGGTGCTATCGACAATGCCGAGCGTGTACCGGACCCGCCATTTGATGGTCACGTCAAAGGGAATGACGAAGAGGTCGACTGGGTGGTCACCTGGCTGGGTGATGGTGACGAAATATTCGCGGAAAGCTATGTAAACCTGATTCCAACTGCCCAGGGCGGCACCCATGTCAGCGGTTTTCGAAGCGGTCTGACCGAGGCGATACGCGAGTTTTGCGACTTTCGTGATCTGACTCCCAAAGGAGTCAGAATTACCCCCGAGGATGTCTGGAACCGCGCCACCTACCTGCTGTCGGTACGTTTGAAAGAACCGCAGTTCAACGGTCAAACCAAGGAGCGGCTATCATCCCGTGAAGCCGCCACGTTTGTATCCGGAGTGGTCAAGGACAGCTTCAGCCTGTGGTTAAATCAACACGTCGAACAAGCCGAGCAGATCGCGCGCATCGCCATCGACTACGCCCAGCGACGAATGCGTGCCGGTCGTCAGGTCAAGCGCAAGAAGATTACTACCGGCCCGGCGTTACCCGGCAAGCTGGCGGACTGCAGCAGCCAGGATCTTGAGCGTACCGAGCTCTTTCTGGTGGAAGGTGATTCGGCCGGTGGTTCTGCCAAGCAGGCACGCGATAAGGAGTTTCAGGCGATCATGCCCTTGCGCGGCAAGATATTGAACACCTGGGAAGTAGAATCGAACGAGGTATTGGGATCACAGGAAGTTCACGATATTGCTGTTGCGCTCGGTGTTGATCCTGGTGGTTCGAGCGATTTTTCCAAACTGCGTTACGGTAAAGTCTGCGTGTTGGCCGACGCCGATTCAGACGGTGCGCATATCGCCACTTTATTGTGCGCGCTGTTTATCCGTCACTTCAGACCTTTGGTGGAGGCAGGGCGGGTTTGTATCGCCATGCCGCCACTGTACCGGATTGATGTCGGCAAGAATGTTTACTATGCCCTTGATGAAAACGAGAAGAAGGGCGTGCTGGATAAATTAGCTGCTGACGGCGTCAAGGGCAAGGTCAACGTGCAGCGCTTCAAGGGCCTTGGCGAGATGAATCCGCTGCAATTACGCGAAACCACTATGGCGCCGGATACTCGTCGACTGGTACGACTTGAGATTGGCGATGTCGCCGCAACTCATGGCATGATGGATATGCTGCTCGCAAAAAAACGGTCTGCTGATCGACGCAAATGGCTCTCGGAAAATGGCGACCAGATTGCTCTGCAATAACATGGCGGGAATGCCGAGTGCTGCGCGCAGCAGATTAAAACCCGATTCATAGATTACGCGTGAAAACGCACATGCCCCACCGTTTTACCGACCCATGGCTCGACTTTGAGCGCGAGCATGCCTGGCATCCCTATGCCCCGGTGCCGGCACAGGTCGCACCGCTGCCGGTTGCCTCAGCACAAGGTGCAGTGATTCGACTCACCGACGGTACCGAGCTGATCGACGGCATGTCGTCATGGTGGGCGGCGATTCACGGTTATTGTCATCCAGTGCTGAATCGCGCAGCAAAACGGCAGCTTGATCGCATGTCTCATGTCATGTTCGGTGGCCTGACACACCAACCGGCTGCGGAGTTGATACGGCGCCTGGTGGATATCACTCCGCCAAGCCTCGATCGGGTCTTCCTGTGTGATTCAGGTTCGGTGTCAGTTGAGGTGGCATTGAAGATGGCCTGCCAATACCAGGCAGCGAAAGGGCAGGAGGGGCGTACCCGCTTTGCGAGTCTGAGTCGTGGCTATCACGGCGATACCATCGGCGCGATGTCTGTCAGCGATCCTCACAACGGCATGCATTCCCTGTTTACCGGTCTGTTGGCGCATCAACTTCATCTGCCGGCACCGCCGATGCGCTCGCTCGGTCCATTTCAAAGCAGTCAGCTTGACCACACTGAAACACTTATCGCCGAGGCTGCCGACAGTCTTGCGGCCATCATATTCGAGCCGGTTGTGCAGGGTGCCGGTGGCATGCGTTTTTATCATCCCGAATACGTCGCCGGGTTGAAAGATATTGCCGACCGGTATGGTCTGTTATTGATCGCTGATGAAATTGCCACCGGATTCGGCAGAACCGGGCATCTCTTTGCCTGTGATGCTGCTGGAATTACGCCTGATATCATGTGTGTGGGCAAAGCGTTGACCGGCGGCATGATGACCTTGGCCGCGACGCTTGCCACCGACCAAGTGGCCGGGGCTATCTCGTCTGCCGAACCGGGTGTATTCATGCACGGTCCGACATTCATGGCGAACCCTTTGGCGGCGGCGGTTGCCTCAGCGAGTATTGACCTTTTACGTTCGGGCGACTGGCAAGGACAGATCAGACGTATCGAAAGCAGTTTGACCACGCTGCTTGAACCGGCGCGTAACGCGCCCGGCGTAAATGACATCAGGGTACTGGGCGCCATTGGCGTGATCGAGATGGAAGCGCCGGTGGATATGGCCAGGGTAACTGATGTTTTGCTGGATATGGGTGTCTGGCTACGACCTTTCGGCAATCTTATCTATACCATGCCCCCATATATCGCAACTGCAGAACAAGTAGAACGTATTGTCGAGGCGATGCGGGCACTCGCGGGACTTGTACGCGGTTGATTCGAGACTTTGACCGGGAAGCGACACTGTTCGCCGATACACCATTGTCCTGTCCCCTAAAATGTAGCAGTATTACGACCGTACAACAGAGCCTGTATCGCCTGGTGCAGTACTCGTCGAATAAGTATCTCCACGAATCCCCCATTCATCGGGTTCGTGTTAATGATCACAAAAGGAGGTTACGACCGATGATGAAATCCCTGCTTATCGAAGCAAGCAAATGTACGGGTTGTCTGCAATGCGAGATGGCCTGTTCCTATGAGAATGAAGGTGTTTTCAATCCGGCGCGCTCGCGAATCAAGGTATTCACCTTTCACAGCGAAGGGCGATTTGTGCCTTACACCTGTACCCAGTGCGAAGATGCGTGGTGCATGCAGGCGTGCCCGGTGGATGCGATTGTCATCAATGCCCAGACCGGATCGAAGGATGTGCTTGAAGATATTTGTGTTGGATGCAAGGTGTGCACCATCGCCTGTCCGTTTGGCACGGTGAACTACAACCAGGATAGCGGCAAGGTCATCAAGTGTGATCTGTGCGGCGGCGACCCTCAATGTGTGGCGGCCTGTCCGACGGCGGCGATCACCTACGTCGATGCGGATGCCACCGGTCTGTCACGCATGCGTGACTGGGCCGCCAAGACCGACAATGCAGCCGCCCCTCATTAAGACATCTGGAGAACATCATGGCCTGGACTAAAAAAATACTGCGCGTCAATCTGACCGATGGCACCTGTGTGCCGGAACCGTTGAACATGCAATGGGCAGCCGAGTATCTCGGTCAACGAGGACTGGCGACCCGTTATCTGGTAGAGGAAGTGGATCCGCGTTGCGATGCGTTATCGCCGGAGAACAAGATGATCATGGCGACCGGTCCCCTGACTGGCACCATGGCGTCCACCGGTGGACGTTACTCGGTGATTACCAAGAGTCCGCTGACCGGAGCGGTCGCCTGCTCCAACTCGGGCGGATTTATCGGTGCGGAATTGAAGAATGCCGGTTGGGATATGATCATATTCGAAGGCAAATCGGCGGAACCCGTCTATCTGTTTATTGAAAATGAGCGGGCCGAGTTGCTGCCGGCAGGCGATCTGTGGGGCAAGTCGGTATGGGAAGCGGACGAGATGATTCACAAGAAGCATCAGGATCCGCAGATACGCATTGCTGCGGTCGGCCGATCGGCCGAATCCGGCTGTCTGTATGCGGCGATCATCAACGATCTGCATCGTGCCGCCGGTCGCTCCGGGGTGGGCACGGTGATGGCCTCGAAGAACCTCAAGGCGGTCGCGGTCCGCGGTACCCGGGGGGTTGGCAACATCAAGGATCCGGCGCGCTTCATGCAGGCCACTACGGAGCAGAAGAAAGTTCTGGCGGACAATGCCGTGACCGGCCAGGGGCTGCCCACTTACGGCACCCAGGTGTTGATGAACGTCATCAACGAACTGGGTGCACTGCCGACACGTAACATGCGCGAGGTGCAGTTTGAAGGCGCCCACAAGATCTCCGGCGAAGCCATGCACGAACCGCGCAAGTCGGACGGCAAGGCGAATCTGACCACCAATGCCGGCTGCTTTGCCTGCACTATTGCCTGCGGGCGCATATCGACCGTTGATCGGGGTCATTTCTCGGTGGAGAACAAGCCCGAGTACTGGGGTAATTCCGGCGGGCTCGAATATGAGGCGGCCTGGGCCATGGGCACCGATACCGGGGTCGATGACCTGGATGCAGTGACCTATGTGAACTTCCTGTGTAATGAGGACGGTATTGATCCGATCACCTTCGGTGCGACTGTTGCCGCGGCCATGGAGTTGTACAAGGACGGCGCCATTACCAAACAAGACACCGGTGGTGTGGAACTCGAGTTCGGTAGCGCCAAGGCGCTGGTATGGGCCGCTGAGGTGACGTGTAAAGGCGAGGGATTTGGCAAGATTTTAGGCTTGGGTTCAAAGCGTATGTGTGAGAAATATGGCCGTCCGGAATTATCGATGACGGTCAAGGGTCAGGAATTTCCGGCCTACGATCCCCGCGGCATTCAAGGTATGGGACTGACCTATGCGACCTCGAATCGCGGCGCCTGTCATCTGCGGAGCTACACCGTATCCTCCGAAGTGCTGGGGATACCGGAGAAGACTGATCCGCTGGTGACCGAGGGCAAGGCGGGCCTGGTGAAGGCGTTTCAGGATGCGACGGCGGCGGTGGATTCCAGCGGCCTGTGCATCTTCACTACCTTTGCCTGGTCGCTTGAGAATATTGCGCCGCAGATCGATGCGGCCTGCGAGGGCGACTGGACACCTGAGCGACTGCTGGAAGCGGGCGAGCGGATCTGGAATCTGGAGCGTGATTTCAACATGAATGCCGGCCTCACGGCCGCTGATGACAACTTGCCCAGGCGTTTGCTTGAAGAACCGGCCAATACCGGTCCGGCCGAGGGCAAGGTATCCGGGTTGCCGGAGATGTTGCCGGAGTATTACAACCTTAGAGGTTGGACCAACGACGGTAAAGTTACCAGCGAGCTTCGATCGCGCTTTAATCTGCCGGGCTAAGCGGTTTCATCTGAACAAGCGCGCGGCCGACGCTGATCCGTCGGCCGCGTGAGGTATCAAGCTATGCAACATGTGATTATTGGTGCGGGCCCGGCGGGGGTCATCGCTGCCGAAACGTTAAGAAAGCTCGCGCCGCGTTCGGATATTGCCCTGATCAGCGATGAACCGGAGCCGCCGTATTCGCGGATGGCGATTCCCTATTATCTGGTGGATCACATTGCCGAAGTGGGCACCTATCTGCGCAAGCGTGATCACTGGTATGCCGATCAGCGTATTGAACTGGTCAATGACCGGGTGGCATCGATCGATGCGCACGGCCATAGTCTGGGGCTTTCATCCGGTCACAGCCGGGGATATGACCGGCTGCTGATCGCCACCGGCTCGTCCGCCATCAAGCCGCCGATCGAAGGGGTCAATCTGCCCGGGGTTCACAATTGCTGGACCCTTGAAGACGCCCGTCACATTATCGAGCGGGCCCAGCCGGATTCCAGCGTGATACTCATGGGCGCGGGCTTTATCGGCTGCATCATTCTCGAAGCGCTGGCCTCACGCGGGGTCAAGCTGACGGTGATCGAGATGGAAGACCGGATGGTGCCGCGGATGATGAACGATCGCTCTGGCGGGTTGATCAAGAAGTGGTGCGAAGCCAAGGGCGTCGAGGTCCTGACCTCGACCCGGGTCAATGGGATCAGCGAAGATGGCCACGGTCGACTCGGTGTCAATCTCGGCATGGGCGATACTCGCCCGGCGGATCTGGTCATCGCCGCTACCGGGGTCAAGCCGAATACCAGCTTTCTATCCGGCAGCGGCATCGAGGTGGATGGCGGTGTGGTGGTTGATCATCGTCTGCGCACCAGTGCCCCGGATGTGTATGCGGCCGGCGATGTGGCCCGTGGCAAGGACTTCTCGACCCGGTCGTTCACCGTTCAGGCGATCCAGCCGACCGCGGTGGAACATGGCCGGGTAGCGGCCACCAACATGGTCAATGGACTTGAGATTGTGCATCAGGGCTGTCTCAACATGAATGTGCTCGATACCATGGGATTGGTCTCCTCGTCGTTCGGCGACTGGGAGGGGGTCGATGGTGGTGATTGTGCCGAGCTGTTCGATGGTGATCGCTATCGCTATATCAACCTGCAGTTCGAGGATGACGTGCTGGTGGGCGCCAATACCCTGGGGATGACCCAGCACATCGGCATATTGCGGGGACTGATCCAGACGCGGGTTCGTCTGGGTGCGAGCGGCAAACGCGCGTTGATGGCGAATCCCCTGAACATTACCGAGGCTTACCTGAAGGCAACCCAGGGCACTACGTCATCGATGTAATGCAGATCACGTTCAAGCTGTACGCCAGTCTTGGCGACTATCTGCCGGCTGGCGCGCGCGAGAATACCGTTCGTATCAAGGTTGACTCGGGCATCAGCCTGAATCGGCTCATGGATCAGTACCAGGTCCCGCGGGAGATGGCGCACCTGGTGTTGGTCAATGGCATCTATCAGCCGCCCGAGGATCGTGACTCAGCACTATTGAACGACGGCGATGCGGTGGCCATCTGGCCGCCCGTGGCGGGGGGCTGAGAGTGTTTAGCGGTACGGTTGAACCGCAGTTCGTTCGTGAGATGGGGTATTCAAGATGCGAGTTCGATGCCAATCTCAAGCGGGCGTTTCGCCATATCGATTATCGCCAGATGGACAACGATACCTATGTCATACCGTTTGAAGACGATGTCGTCACAATTAAATTAGGCATCGATCGCAACAGGCGCATAGCTTCGCTGAGTATGCCTTTCATTGAGGTTGATTTTTCATTCGGTCAACTCGATTCTATACAAAGACGTGCGTTTTACACGCAATTCCAGCGATCCTTTCAAAAAGGTGGAGGCTAAGTGATGTACCGGGTTATTTTAATGGGCGCGAGTCGGTCTGTTTAATCATGACATCACCTGTTGTGCGTCCAGAGCCGGTCACCGATCGATTGAATCGACCGATACACGACCTTCGCATCTCGATTACCGACCGCTGCAACTTTCGCTGCGTGTATTGCATGCCAAAAGAAAAATTCGGCCGCGACTATTCGTTTTTAAGTCGGAAGGAATTATTGAGCTTCGAGGAGATCGAGAGAGTCTGCCGCGCATTTGCTGATATTGGCGTGAAAAAGCTGCGCATCACCGGTGGTGAGCCATTGCTGCGAACGGATATGCATGATCTGGTTGCGCGACTCGCCAACATACCCGGCATCGACGATCTGAGCATGACCACCAACGCTTCGCTGATCAAGCCGGAGCGCGCCAGGGCGCTACGTGACGCCGGTCTCACCCGTGTCAATGTCAGCCTTGACTCTCTGAACGACGACGATTTTATTCGCATCAACGATGTCGGCTGTACCGTTAAACGAGTTCTCGACGGTATCGATGTGTTGGTTGCCAGTGGATTCGATCCGATCAAAGTCAATATGGTGGTTCGCCGTGGTCTCAATGAAACCAGTATCCTGCCCATGGCGCGCCATTTTCATGGTAGTGGCGTGATCCTGCGATTCATCGAGTACATGGACGTCGGCACTACCAACCAGTGGCAACTCAGCGATGTTTACTCGGCGAAGGACATAGTTGAGACCATCAACACTGAGATGCCCCTTGAACCCCTCGATCCTAACTACACCGGCGAAGTGGCTCGTCGTTGGCGCTATGTCGATGGCGGCGGCGAGATCGGTATTATTTCATCGGTCACCCAACCATTTTGTCGGAACTGTTCCCGCGCCCGTCTGTCTGCGGTAGGCAAGCTTTATACTTGTCTGTTTGCCGAGGATGGCTTTGATTTGCGCGCACTGCTTCGCTCCGGTTGTGACGATGATGATTTTCGCGAGTCTGTTGCCGGATTATGGCGTCGTCGTGAAGATCGCTATTCCGAGTTGCGAAATCGTATTGATGTACCTCATAAGGTGGAAATGTCGCATATCGGTGGTTAGCTGAGACAGGTTCTAATCTAATTGGGAATTTCGATATGATCCGCCAGGCAGATGCTAGCATGTACCTTGCATAGTACGTGTCAGATTTGAAAGAATAAGCTCTCATTGGTTTTGCGAATGTTCTATACGCAAGCTTTCTTTCAGGACTTCCATTTAAAACGGAATTAACGCTGGCTGTCTGGGTCTACAGACACCACCACCCCTTATATATGTTGAACCATTCTCCGGCCACTCCCGTGCACCGTATTCGGGAAATTCCGTATAACTATACATCGCACTCTGATCGCGAGATTGTCTGCCATTTTCTTGGTGAATCCACGTGGGAGATTATTTCCGAACTACGGGATCAGCGTGTAACCGGGCGCTCGGCGAAGTTGTTGTTCGAAGTGTTGGGCGACATGTGGGTGGTGTTCAGGAATCCATTTATATTTGACGACCTCGTCGAAAATCCACGTCGTCGACGCTCACTGATCGATACCCTTAACGGGCGTCTTGAAGAAATTCTACGTCGCGCTAATGGGCAACCGACGGTGATGGCTCTGCATGCCGAGGCGGTTCGTGCAGTAGCTGATTTCTCCAGTGAATTCGAACGGGTGCCGCGGCGGCGGCGTGAGATTAAACAACGGCTCGAACAGGCGACTCGTAAGGACAATATTCTGTTCGACGGATTGTCCAGGGTGAGTCACGTTACTGATGCGACCGATTGGCGGGTGGAATATCCGTTCGTCGTGATCACGCCAGACACTGAAGACGAAGTGGCCGAACTGGTGCGCGCCTGTATTGAACTCGACCTGGTTATCGTGCCGCGTGGTGGCGGCACCGGTTATACCGGTGGGGCAATCCCGCTGGTTGCCAATACCGCCGTGATCAATACAGAAAAGCTTGAGAACATGTCCGCGGTGATACGCATGAATCTTGCCGAAGGACCCTGCGATGTTCCCGTGGTACATGCGGAATGCGGCGTTGTCACCCGGCGTATCTCAGATCTTGCCGCACGTCATGGGCTCGCTTTTGCAGTGGATCCCACGTCACAGGACTCATCGACTATCGGTGGCAATATCGCCATGAATGCCGGTGGCAAAAAGGCCGTCTTATGGGGAACCACTCTTGATAGCCTGGTCTCATGGCGAATGGTGGATGCCCAGGGCAGATGGCTCGAAGTCGTACGTCTCGATCACAATCTCGGCAAGATACATGTTGTTGATCGGGTTCGTTTTCGAATAAATCATCTGAGCGATTCCGGCAAGCCGTCAGGAGATGCGCAAATAATCGAAGTGAACGGTAGGAGCCTTCGCCGGACTGGCCTCGGCAAGGATGTCACCGACAAGTTTCTTGGCGGTATTCCAGGCGTACAGAAAGAAGGCTGCGACGGGATTGTGACCTCAGCGGTATTTGTGCTGCATCGCATGCCCCAACATACCTATACTTTGAGTCTCGAGTTTTTCGACCCTGATCTTGGCAGGGCAGTGCCGGCCGTGGTGGAGATTCGCGACATGCTCGAAGCACGCACGGATGTATTGTTGGCGGGTCTGGAACATCTCGACGACCGGTATATTAAAGCAGTTGGATATACAACCAAGGCGTCGCAAAACAACCGGGTACGGATGTTGTTGCTTGCCGATATCGCCTCGGATGATGTCAACGCATTGGATACTGTAGTACATCAGGTAATGGATATTGCCAAACGACGTGGTGCAGAAGGTTTTGTCGCCCGCACCAATGAGGCGCGCGAACGTTTTTGGGCACCGCGTAAACGTACCGCGGCAATTGCCGCTCATACCAACGCCTTCAAGATCAATGAAGATGTTGTTATTCCATTGGAGCGGCTGGCTGAATACAGCAAGGAAATCGAACGGATAAACATTGAGTATTCACTGCGTAACAAGATATCCATGGCCAGTGCCATTGGCGAGTACTTGCAATCTTATGGCCGCGACGCCGACGCTGATGCATCTCCACTGGAAGGCGATGAAGAGTTTGATATTCTGCAGCAAAAACGACTCAAGGCGCTGCCAGTCATTACAATCTTCATGCAGCGTATTGAAGGATTGGTGAATCATCTTGATGATCGGGTGGACAACCATGCATCATTTTTTGAACCAGATGATGGTATCGACCCAACCGACAGTTCAACGATTCTCGATTTGTTTCTTCAACGCCGATTTATTGTTTCGATAACGAAGTCGGTCCTTCTTCCATTGAAGGAACTTTTCGATGGCGAACTGTTTACAGGGGTTCGCCAGCAAATCGAAAAGATTCATGGCAAAGTTCTACGGCAACGGCTGTTCGTTGCTCTGCATATGCATGCCGGCGATGGGAATGTGCATACCAATATTCCGGTTAACTCCAACGATTACGTCATGCTTCACGAGGCCGAGCGAATCGTTGATCGGGTGATGAAGCTTGCCACATCATTGAATGGCGTGATATCGGGTGAGCATGGTATTGGCCTGACCAAGATCGCATACCTTGACGATGACAGCATGGATGCCTTTGCAAGATACAAGGCACAAGTCGACCCTGGCGATGTTTTTAACCGTGGCAAACTCAGGCGTGGATTTGGACTGACACGCGCCTATACTCCATCGCTGCGACTATTACAGCAAGAAGCCCTGATACTCGAAGCAAGCGAGCTGGGTGCACTGAATGATGACATCAGAAACTGTCTTCGTTGCGGCAAGTGCAAGCCGGTGTGTACCACCCACGTGCCGGGCGCAAATCTGCTGTATTCACCGCGTGACAAGATACTTGCCACGGGACTCGTAATCGAGGCGTTTCTATACGAGGATCAAACCCGCAGGGGTCTGTCGACTCGCCACTTCGAAGAGTTAAATGACATCGCCGATCATTGCACTATTTGTCATCGCTGCGAGGCGCCATGCCCTGTTAACATCGACTTCGGTGATGTCACCATGCGCATGCGCAAGATATTAAAGGATCGGGGTCAGCGAAAATTCAATCCCGGCGCATACACCGCCATGGCGTTCCTGAACACCACGTCACCCTGGGTGATATCGGCCCTTCGTCGAACGATGATAGGCCTTGGTTATCCGTTGCAATCGTTGGCGTCCAAACTGGCGCGACCATTGATTAAAAAGACGGCGTCTGTGTCATCGCGCACAACCACCGGGAAAAGTTCAGGTGCTTCGGTGGTGGTTCATTTCGTAAACCGGCCTCTGCCGAAACTCGAAGTGCGTCATGCCATGCGTGAGCTCTTGAGTATCGAAGACCGTGAATATATCCCACTGATCAAACCGTCTGGTTCAAGTAAATCCAACGACGCGGTATTTTATTTCCCCGGGTGCGGTTCGGAACGATTGTTCAGTGAAATTTCACTGGCGACCCTCGCATTGCTTCGCCATGTCAATGCACGTACCGTGCTACCACCCGGTTACCTTTGTTGCGGCTACCCGCAGCGTTCGGCGGGGGATGAACAAAAAGGACGCCAGATCACCACCGATAACCGGGTACTCTTCCATCGTGTCGCCAACACCTTGAGCTACCTTGATATCAATACCGTGGTCGTATCCTGTGGAACCTGCATGGACCAGGTACTGGATTATCGATTTGATAAAATTTTTCCAGGTTGCAGGTTGCTCGATATTCATGAATACCTGATGGAACAAGGTGTATCGATAAACCGTAGCGACGGCGCCCGCTTCGTCTATCATGATCCGTGCCATTCACCCATGAAGACCCACGATCCACTGGCAGTTGGCGCCAAGCTGTTAGGCGCCGAGATGACCCCATCGGATCGCTGCTGTGGCGAGGCCGGAACCTTTGCGGTATCGCGTCCCGATATTGCAACCCAGGTTCGTTTCAGCAAACAGCGTGAGCTCGAAGCCAATATTGAAACGGCACGGGCAGGCGGTGACGGCGATAATTCCAAAGTGAGATTGTTAACGTCATGCCCATCGTGCAAACAGGGATTATCGCGTTATCGTGATACCACCGGACTCGATGCTGAGTATATTGTGGAGGTTCTGGCCAATGAACTGATCGGCACTGACTGGAAAGAATCTTTTATCAATGAAATGAATGCAGGAGCAATCGAGAGGGTGCAGCTATAACAAGCAGTTGCAGTAAGGAGAAATAGACATCACCCATCATTTGCGTGTCTATCACGGCAGTCTACGCATTGTGGGTTCCGATTCAACGCAAGACTCTGAAACTCCATTGACTGGGCGTCGATCAGTAGTAATCTGCCGCACAGGGTTGTTCCCACGTCAGCGATCAGTTTGAGTGTTTCCATTGCCTGGATGCTACCGACAATACCGACCAGCGGCGCCATCACGCCCTCTGCTGCGCATGTTGCGCCTTCAACCGAGGTGTCGGGATATAGGCAACGATAGCAGGGACTGTCTTGCCGCCTGGGGTCGAATGTCGATAGCTGTGCTTCGAAGCGAATCGCTGCCGCCGATACCAATGGAGTGCGCTTGGCAAGGCAGGTACGATTCAGTGCAAATCGACTGGTAAAGTTATCGGTGCAATCGACAACTACGTCGGCCAGGGAAATCTCACGATCAAGATCATCACTATCCAGCTCATAATCCAGTGCATCGATTCGGGTATGCCCGTTAATTGATCTCAAACGATGCTTGGCCGAAGACGCTTTGGATTCGCCGATGCTCGATTCTCCATGAACGATCTGGCGCTGCAGATTACTCTCGTCGACACGATCAAAGTCGCTTATGACAAGATGTCCAACACCGGCAGCGGCAAGATACATCGATGCGGGCGAACCAAGGCCACCCATACCGATAATCAATACCCGGGAGTCGAGAATTGCCTGCTGCCCGGCTTCGCCAATTTGTGGCAGCTTGATTTGCCGGCTGTAACGTAACTCCTCGGTCTGGTTCAACTGCTTTGTCCCATCACCGGTGTGGAACCCTGGCCGGAACCATTATTTGACCGTTTCGTGCCTGATCGTCTATCGCTCTTGATCATGAATACACGCAGTCGCCAGCCGAGCAAAAGAGCGAGTATCGAGGCATAGATGATCGGTTCGGTGATGTCTGCCTTGACCAGCCAGATAAAGTGAAGCGCGGCGGCAATGGCTGCCGGATAGACCAGTCGATGCAGACGCTGCCAATGCCTGCCACCGAGACGACGCATCATACGATCGGTTGAAGTTAATGCCAGCGGAACGCACAGCATGAAGCAGGTAAATCCGGCAATAATATAGGGACGTTCAGTGAGATCGGTAAAGATTTCTTCACCGCTTAACAGCCGGTCGAGAAACAGATAGATGGAAAAATGCAGGGTCATGTAAGTGAAGCTGAACACCCCTAACATGCGCCGAAAGCGAATCAGCTTATGCCAACCGGTTAGCTTCCGGATAGGTGTAATGGCCAGCGTAACCAGCAACAGGCGCAATGCCCAGATACCTGTGGTTTTGGTGAGCTCCTCGACCGGTTCTATCAGTGCGCCGCTAACCAGATCGAACACCAGTGTAGCCGCTGGCATACACAGAGCGATGAACAGGAAAGTTTTTAATGTACGCAGGCGATTTTCGCCAAACAGGTCTATGCGGGTGCCGGGTAAAACCATGAATTCTTCTTTAATGAACCAGAACCTGTCTCAAAGTGAGTGAAGGCCGCCAGGACAAGGCAGATGGCAGGGAAAACGCGCAGTTTACAGGGGTAAATGGGCATTTGAGCGAGCGTTTAACACCGTATTGGTGGTTTGTAGCCATATTCAGCCGGGTTCTAGTAGAGTTTCTTCGGATCCATACCATTGTAAAGCGAGGCGACCTGTTCCGCATAGCCATTGAACGGCAAAGTCGGACGCTTGAGAAATTCGCCTACGCGTCGTTCACGTGCCTGACTCCAGCGGGGGTGGTCGACTTCAGGATTCACATTGGCATAAAAACCGTACTCGTTTGATGCCTGCGCCTGCCAGGTATTCAATGGTTGTTCGCGTTTCAGGGTAA
The DNA here is from genome assembly GCA_021604525.1 of marine bacterium B5-7. Classification (GTDB taxonomy): domain Bacteria; phylum Pseudomonadota; class Gammaproteobacteria; order Arenicellales; family CAJQKF01; genus BQJD01. The sequence continues at coordinate 104,474 of BQJD01000011.1, forward strand.
TGGAAACAATGGACTTGATACTTTTGAAACCATATTTCCAGGGCACCACCAGGCGGATCGGCGCGCCGTTTTGATTGGGCAGTTGTTCTCCATAAAGACCGGTGGAAAGCAGTGTCAGGGGATTCATGGCTTCATCCAGGCGAAGGCCTTCACGATAAGGCCAGTCAAGCACATATCCGAACAGGCCGCGACGCTGGCCGGGCATTTGTTCAGGATCAACAAGTGTTGTGAATTCCACGTACTTCGCGTCCATGGTGGGTTCGACTTTCTTCAAGAGAGCGGCCAATGGAAAGCCAACCCAGGGAATCACCATGGACCAGGCCTCGACGCAGCGAAGCCGATAGATTCTTTCTTCCATTGGAAATTCGCTGAGGATATCTTCAATGCCAATGGTCATCGGCGAATGACATTCACCGTTAACAGAAATCTCCCACGGTCGGGTCTTGAAGTCCCTGGACAGTTTCGCTGGACTTTCCTTGTCCAATCCGAATTCATAGAAATTGTTGTATGAAGTAATCGCCTCCAGGGAAGTGAGTTCTTCATCGGTTGAGAACGGGCTTTCTTTTAAGTCGTTGAACTTGACACCGGCGGCTACCGCAGAATCGAAACCGAGTGGCAACATGGCACCCGCGGCGAGCGCAAAACCCGATTGGATAAACTTGCGACGTTGACGATACAGGTTGTAGTCGGTTACGTCGTTATCCGTCAGTTCCGGCTTTCGTCTAATAATCATGTGTTTTGCTCATATTGTTTGAGTATCAAATACCAATTCATTGACTAATTCATTGAAATACCAATTCATTGAAGTATGGGAATCAGGCATAACACATGGGACAGCTGGCCTTTGGCAAAGTTTCGCTTTGCCGGGTTTGATAGATCATGTCGAGTGCGCATTTACCTGGATACTTGCAAACAATTAATTTATGACGAAGGCAATGTTTCCTCGAACACCAGATAACCGCTGTTGCTCATGCCGAGTGCTTCGTAGGCTTTACGCGCGTTCAGGTTGTCTTTTTCGACATAAAGTCGTATTCCGCATACCTCGCCCATATTCATGGCGCGTGCCAGAACGTCTCGATACAGGCGTCGGTACACGCCCATGCCACGATGTTCTGGCGTTACATATACGCTTTGAATCCACCAGAAAAGACCATTTCTCCAATCGCTCCATTCATGGGTGATCATCAAGCAGCCGATTATCTTCTCGTCAATTCGAGCTACAAGGTAAAAACCACGCGCCGGTTTTTCGAAGACAGCCCGAACACCAGCTCGCACCCGGTTGGAATCAAGCGTGATCGATTCGGTTTCAAGCGCCATGGCCACATTGAACGCGGCGATGGTATCAGTGTGCTCGATTCTCGCTTCGAGTATCTCAACGGAATCGATATTTCTAATGGTTGTCTTGTCTGGCATGATAGGAATTCTTGTCGTTGTGACGGGTGTTGTGTCGTGATTGTAATAAAATGCCCGGATGCTGTCCGAATTGTTCGTTAATTGAGAACCATTCATTCCGATTCATATAAAAATTATTTCACCAAGAGCCATGACAGATAAAAATTCATCCATACAAAAAGTTGCCTTTTTAGGGCTTGGAACCATGGGATATCCCATGGCCGGACATCTCGCCAGCAAGGGGTTCGAAGTCACGGTTTACAACCGCACTGAGGCCAAGGCGGAACGCTGGGTGGGCGACTACGGCGGCGCGTCGGCCAACACACCCGAAGCAGCGGCCTCCGGCGCCGAGATCGTATTTTGCTGCGTCGGCAACGACGATGATCTGCGTCAGATCACGATTGGCGAGAAAGGCGCATTTTCAGCCATGAAAGCGGGCAGCGTGTTTGTCGATCACACCACGGCGTCGGCGCAGGTCGCGCGTGAACTCTATACTGAAGCCGGTACTGCCGGGCTTGGTTTTATCGACGCTCCTGTGTCTGGTGGTCAGGCTGGCGCTGAAAATGGTGTGTTGACAGTAATGTGCGGTGGCGATGCCACCGTCTTCGATCAGGTCAAGCCGGTGATAGACAGCTATGCCCGATCGGTCGGATTAATGGGGCCCGTTGGTGCTGGCCAATTGACCAAGATGGTGAATCAAATTTGTATTGCCGGGCTGGTCCAGGGATTATCGGAAGCGGTGAATTTTGCCCAGAAGGCCGGCCTTGATGTTGACCAGGTTCTCGATGTCATTGGTAAGGGCGCCGCTCAGTCCTGGCAGATGGATAATCGTGGCAAGACCATGGCGCGCGATGAGTTCGATTTTGGATTTGCCGTCGACTGGATGCGCAAGGATCTGGGGCTGTGTCTTGACGAGGCGGGTGGCAACGGCGCGCTGCTGCCGGTGACTGCGCTGGTCGATCAGTTCTATGCGAAAATCCAGCAACGCGGCGGCGGTCGCTGGGATACATCCAGCCTGATTCGCCTGCTCAACAGCTAGCAGGAGCGTACCAGTGGAACAGGTTGTAAACGGCAGGGATGCCGCTTACGTATTTTAACCAGAAGCTAACTCCAGCGTTGACGTAATGTCATGTGATTCAATGCCAGCCACTGTAGTGCGATGATCGTCTTGGCATTGACGATGCGACCGCTTGCAAGCAAATTCATTGCCGCCTCGCGCATCATGACATGCACGCGGATGTCTTCACCTTCATCAGCCAGACCATGGGTGCCGCCAATGCCGCTGCTGTCGACCCGACCACAAAACATGTCAACTGTTTCCGTGCATGCACCGGGTGACGTATAAAAGCGATAAACAGGCACCAGTTCCGTGATCTCGCAACCGGCTTCTTCATGAGCCTCACGCCTGGCCAACTCTTCCGGCGATTCACCCTCTTCAAGCACCCCGGCAACGCTCTCAAGCAGCCAGCAGTCATCGCCCTTGGCGAACGGCCCTGGTCGAAATTGCTCTATCAAGACGACGCGGTCACACACGGGATCGTAGGGCAGAACTGCGCCAACCGCGCCTCGTTCGAATACCTCACGACACAAGCTCTCGCTACGACCGCCATCGAATAATGGATGGGTGAGGGTAAAGCGGTCGATGCGAAAGTAACCTTTATAGGCAACGTCGCGGGATTCAACATGAACATCGTCGCGAGTGAATGCGGGGACATCGATAAATGTATCGGGCATTATTTCTGCTTATTCCTTCGCGTTTTTACTTACAGCCGGTGGTTCGCCGATTCTTTCCACGGCCGAACCGATACGATCCTCGATCCACAGAGCCGTCGCCAACAGGGTTTCTTCAAAGCCACCCGGCGCCATCAGTTGCAGACCCACAGGCATGCCGTTGTGATCAAGACCCACGGGCAGGGTGATGGCGCACAACCCCAACGAGTTGGCGACGCAGGTATTATCGAGTGCCGCCAAGTTGGCGCGGCGATAATCTTCGACCACGCTGACCTCGTCAAGCCGTGGCGGGCTGATTGCGCAGGTGGCCGACGCCATGACATCACATTCATCAAAACGTGTCGCGGCATTACTCGCCAGATGGTTTAAGAGCCGCTTGCGTGCCAACCAATCAGATGCACTGATCTCGCCGCCATCGGCGATTCGTGAACCAACAAGTGGATCAAGTGTATTGAGCCAATCGGGCATTTCCGATGCGAGGAATTCAGAAAGCTCCGCAGACACCACATTACCCTTGTGCAACAACTCCTGTGCCATGGCAGCTTCCGGTAATGGCGCGGAAATGCGCGTGGCACCGTGTGCTTCCATTCTACTGACTACATCTTCGATGACGCGAACAATGGATGCCTCGCAGTTTTCATATAATGCCGGTTCATTTGTGCCGATCGCTGGTGGATGCGTGTATCGGCTGCGCAACTCGTCGATGAATTGCCACGGTGATTGTTCGACCCATGGATCAATCGCGGCAAAGGCGAACGCGGCATCCTCGACGGTGCGTGTCAGGATACCGGCGCTATCGAGGCTGGGGCTCAAGGGAAAGATGCCATCTGTCGACCAGCGTCCGAAGGTTGTTTTAAGTCCCACCGTCCCGGTCATGCTGGCCGGTAGCCGCACCGAACCGGCCGTGTCGGTGCCGAATGCGATCAATGCGCAGCCACTGATGATACTGACGCCGGCGCCGGAGCTTGAACCACCCGGCACGCGATGATGTGCGTTGTCCCAGGGGTTGACCGGCGTTTCCCAGTGACTGTTGACCCCAAGACCGCCGAAGGCGAATTCCACGGTGTGGGTTTTACCCGTGATCACCGCCAACTGGTTTCGCGCCAGATCAATCAGTGGTCCCTGGCGCTGCCAGCGTTCCGGCACCGCTCGCGGGCTGCCGGCAAAGACGTCAAGGCCATTGACCCCGTACAGATCCTTGATCGATATGGGTATGCCGCAAAGTGCCCCAGGATCGGCAGTCGCTGCCAGTGTCGCATCGGCCGCGTGCGCTGCGCGCAAGCCGATCTCATTCGTGACCACCCTATACGCATTGAGATTACGAGCGGTGGACGCAATGTTGTCGAAGCAGGTGTTGGCGAGTGATTGGGCATCGATGGAACCGTTACGAAGCGCGCGAGTCAATTGGTAAAGTGAAGCAGCCACGGGAATGAATGTGATATAAAAGTGTTTTGAAAATACCGCTCGCCACGCTTGCAGTTGTGACGACATATAGATAAACCGGCGGACCCACAAAATGGTCTATCCGCCACCCAATGTTTCGTATTGTACGAAAAGCAGCGATCCTGTTGTTGGGAGAGGAACCAAGTGTACTGGAAAACCTGTTTTAGCTGTCGATGGTCGCCGCCAGAGCGGAAACCGCCTGTTTAAGGCGTCTGCTTGCCTACCTCGGACGCCCGCAACCGTTTATTCGGAGGATCATCAATGACCCAGCTACCCACAATTACTCTCGACGATAAATATACCCGCGAACGCGGAATCGTCTTCATGACCGGTGTTCAGGCGTTAGTGCGCCTGCCCATGCTGCAACGCCAGCGCGATGCAGCCCGAGGTCTCAACACTTCAGGCTTTATTACAGGTTATCGGGGCTCGCCGCTCGGCGGCTATGATCAGGCCTTGTGGAAAGCCGCAAAGCATCTTGGTGAAAACAATATCGTGTTTTCGCCGGCCATCAACGAAGACCTGGGGGCTACCGCTCTGTGGGGCACCCAGCAAGTAAATCTGTTTGACGGCGCGACAACGGACGGGGTTTTCGGTATCTGGTATGGCAAGGGTCCAGGAGTGGACCGCAGCGGCGATGCGTTCAAGCATGCCAATGCTGCCGGCACCTCCCAATACGGCGGCGTACTGGCGCTGGCAGGGGACGATCACACCTGCAAATCGTCAACGCTGCCTCACCAGAGTGAATTTGCTTTCATAGATGCCGGCATTCCGGTGCTGAATCCTGCCGGTATTCAGGAAATCCTCGATTTCGGATTACTCGGGTTCGAGATGTCCCGATACAGTGGCTGCTGGATCGCCATGAAAACCATCGCCGAAACCGTGGATTCCTCGGCCACTGTGGAAATTGATCCAGAGCGGCCAAGGATCGTGACTCCCGACGATTTCACTCTGCCCGACGGCGGCGTACATATTCGCTGGCCGGATCCACCGCTAGAACAGGAATATCGACTACACGCCTACAAGATTTATGCGGCGCTGGCCTTTGCCAGGGTGAATTCGCTGAATCGTATCGTGCTCGACTCGTCCCGGCCGCGTCTTGGAATTGTCGCTACCGGCAAATCCTATCTTGATGTTCAACAGGCGTTTGACGATCTCGGTATCGACGACAATCTTGCTCGCGAAATTGGTATCAGGTTGTACAAGGTCGGCATGCCCTGGCCGCTGGAACGCGAGGGCGTCAGGCACTTCGCCGAAGGGCTCGACGAAGTACTGGTGGTCGAAGAAAAGCGTGCAATTATCGAAAACCAGTTAAAGGAACAATTGTATAACTGGCGCGAAGATGTGCGACCTCGAGTGGTGGGTAAATTTGACGAGGAACGCAACTGGATCCTGCCGTCGGCCGGAGAGTTAACCCCGGCACGCATCGCCCGGGTTATCGCCGCGCGAATAGCACCGTTTTACAAGAGCGAGAAAATAGATAAACGGCTTGAGTTTCTGGCGCGTAAGGAACAGGCGCTTGAGCGAACAACTTTATCGGTGCAACGAACGCCGCATTTCTGTTCCGGATGTCCGCATAACACCTCAACCAAAGTACCCGAGGGCAGCCGCGCCATGGCCGGTATTGGTTGCCACTACATGGCCAACTGGATGGATCGCAGAACCGAAACCTTCACCCAGATGGGTGGTGAAGGCGTTCCGTGGATTGGTCAGTCGCCGTTTACTGAAACCCGACATGTGTTCGCCAACTTGGGTGATGGCACTTATTATCATTCCGGGTTACTGGCGATACGCGCCTCGATAGCTGCTGGCGTCAATATTACCTATAAATTACTGGTCAACGATGCCGTAGCCATGACCGGTGGACAACCTGTTGAAGGATCCCTCACTGTCATGCAGATGGCCAGTCAACTGCTTGCTGAAGGTGTTCGGCGAATCGCTGTGGTTGCTGAGCAACCCGAAAAATATGCCGATATCGACGATATGCCCGCAGGCGTTAAAGTTCATGGTCGCGAGGAATTTCCACGTCTCCAACTCGAGTTTCGAGAGGAACAAGGCACCACGGTACTGATTTACGACCAGGTGTGTGCCGCTGAAAAGCGCCGCCGCCGCAAGCGTGGTCTGCTTGAAGATCCGAAAAAACGGGTCATCATCAATCCGGATGTTTGCGAGGGATGCGGCGATTGTGGCGTACAGTCCAACTGCCTGTCGGTAATACCGCTGGAAACGCCGTTGGGTCGCAAGCGAACCATCGATCAGTCTGCCTGCAACAAAGATTACAGTTGCCTGAATGGTTTTTGCCCGAGCTTTGTGGTTGTGCATGGCGCCGAGTTGAAAAAACGCTCATCGCAGGTTGTCGAATTTAGTGCCGGATCTTCACAAACGAATGCCGCGACATCTGAACCGGCTTTGCCACTTCCTTCATTGCCAACCCTCAATACGCCCTATGGAATCGTCATTACCGGTGTCGGTGGTACCGGCGTGGTAACGGTGAGTGCACTGCTTGGAATGGCTGCTCATCTGGATGATAGTGGTGCCAGTGTTCTCGACATGACCGGACTTGCGCAGAAGTATGGTGCGGTCACATCACACGTTCAAATATCCGCGAATGTCGGTGACATAAATGCCGTGCGCGTGGCGGCCGGTGGTGCCGATGTTCTGCTGGGATGCGATTCGGTGGTTGCCGCATCGTTTGATGCATTGAGCAAGATCGATGCCGGTCAAACCCGTGTGGTAGTCAATGATCATGCCTCGGCGACTGCACAATTTATTGCCAATCCTGATCTTGCATTCCCAACCAGTGAAATCCGTGAACTGCTGAATGAAGCGGCCGGCGCCGATGCCTGCGATTACTTTGACGCAACGAATCTATCGGCTGAGATTCTTGGCAACAGCATCGGCGGTAACCTCATGGTGGTTGGTTTCGCATGGCAAAAGGGCTATTTGCCTATCAGCCTCGAGGCGATGGAACGGGCTATCGAATTGAACGGCGTAGCAGTGGAATTCAATCTCAAAGCCTTCACGCTTGGACGTCGCATGGCGCATGATCCCCAGGCAGTCAATGCACTGTTAAAGCGCACTGCCGCCGAGAGTCCGGCCAGCAATGAGTCGCATATCGAATCGCTCGACGAGATTGTCGACTATCGGGCAAACATTTTGATCGAGTATCAGAACGGCGCTTATGCGAAACGTTATCGTGCGCTCGTCAATCGTGTCCAGCAGGCGGAAGAAGCCCGCTATCCTGGTCGGGTTGAACTTGCCGTGACCGTCGCCAGGCGATACTTCACGCTGCTTGCCTACAAGGACGAATATGAAGTTGCGCGGTTGTTCACCAAACCTGAATTTGCTAAATCCCTGAAAGATCAGTTCGAACCCGGTTATCGGATCGAGTTCCGTATGGCGCCACCGCTTTTGTCCTCAACGGATGAAGTCAGTGGACGACCTGTCAAGCGCTCGTTTGGATCGTGGATGTTTCAGGTATTCAAAATACTGAAACCCCTGCGCGTACTTCGCGGTACCTGGTTTGACCCCTTCGGCTATTCGTCGGATCGACGCGAGGAGCGACACCTGATCAAGGAGTATGAGCATTCGGTTGATACCGTACTCGAATTGTTGGCAGACGATAATCATGATGCCGCCGTGGCTGCCCTCGACTGGTCACGGGCGATTCGTGGCTATGGCCCGATCAAACATGACAACGCGGTTAATGCACGAATCATGCGGGATCAATTGATCGAGGAAGTTCGTCATCCGAAGGAGGCGCTCAAGGCTGCCTGAAGAATCACTCAGACGAGCGCTATGGATGCGGTTGAGAAGAGATCTTGAATCAGGCAAGTCAGTCGCGGTGTGATTGATTCGTCATCATCAAATTCATGTTCAAATATCTTAACGAGCACCGATAAGGCATATCAATAGATTTGCGCCCGCCGCGCTTTTTCTATGTAATTCATAGCTATGCCTTATCTCATATTGAGTCGACTTGAAGTCGATGACAATGATTGTTTATGAGCGCGTCAACAATGGCGCGTTCGCCTGAACCTGCGGACATCGATAGCTATTACCAGGCGACACGTAACCGCGAGTTGTCTGGTGACCGGTTTGAAAGTGGTCAGCACTTCGATGTCGGTATCATCGGTGGTGGTCTTAGTGGATTAAATGCGGCACTCGAATTATCCGCACGTGGGTATCGGGTGGGTATTTTCGAAGCTCATCGCATCGGCTGGGGCGCATCCGGTCGAAGTGGCGGACAGATCATCAGTGGGTTTGGCTGTGATATCACGACGCTCGAACGCCACCTCGGATTGTCACGGGCTAAAACCCTGTGGCAGTTATCGGTCCATGCGCTTGACGATCTGAAGCAGCAAGTGGCGCGATACGACATCCATTGCGACCTGGCCGCCGGGCACATGACGGTCGCACATAACTTGAAAGTGGCACATGAATTGTCTGATTATGTTGACCGCCTCACACAGGTTTATGAATATCCGGCAAGCTATCTTGATCGTGCTGCACTGACTGACAGAATCGCATCCAGTCGTTATCACGGCGCACTGCTCGATCCCTTGAGCGGCCACCTGCATCCACTCAATTACACGTTAGGTGTGGCCGCGGCAGCGCACGCAGGCGGCGTGAAGTTGTTTGAGAAATCTGCAGTGAGGCAGATCATTCGTGGCAAACCGGTTGTCCTGAAGTTCGACAGTGGTGATATCAAATGTGATCATGTATTGGTATGCGCCAATGCTTATCTCGAGCCACTGGAAGCGGATCTTGGTCGACATGTTGTTCCGGTGGGTTCACATATCGTAGCCACTGAAACGCTCGATTTGAATGTGGCTGATGGTTTGATTGCCGAACGCATGGCGGTTGCAGATACGCGTCGTGTACTCGACTACTACCGGCTGAGTGCCGATAATCGATTATTATTTGGCGGACGGGTCGGGTTGCTTGAGCCTGATCGGGCTCAACTTGTCAAAGTCATGTCGCATCGTATCAGCAGGGTGTTTCCTGATATTAAAGGGGTTCGAATCGATTATGCCTGGGGTGGACATGTTGCCATCACCCGCACCCACGCACCGCACCTGGGTCGGTTGGCCCAGAATATCTTTTTTGCTCAAGGCTACAGTGGCCATGGCATGGTGTTAAGTCATCTCGCCGGTCGCATTCTTGCCGAGGCTGTGGACGGAAGTGTTGCCAACATGGATCTCTTTGAAGCCATTCCGAATCCGGCTCGCTGGCTACCCAGGGTCCTGCGGCGCCCGGCGTTGGCTATTATGCTGACCTGGTTCAAGCTCCTCGATCGAATCTGATTCTCATGCCCCCACCGAAAAACAGCGAGTCGAAAGGAGGATTGTCAGAGTCCACCAATCGATCCGGCACAGCGGTGCCAACACGTCGGTGGCTGCGACCGGCAATACAGCAAATACTCGTTCGCATATTCACCGCGGCTCTATTGGGCGGTGTAGTTGGCGTTGTTGCCACCCTTGCTGCAACCGCGTTTGTCGCGTTTGTATTGCGAACCGAAGGCAGCCTCGTCATGCCGTTGGCATTGTCCGACAATCCCCGTGATAACTGGAAGCTGGCCGCGTTATTGATCACTGGTGGTCTCATTGTCGGTGGCATTCGCCGCTGGAATCGACCGTCTTCAATGCAGGGACCGGCCAATGCAATCGGAGCCGCTCACGGATTGCCTCGAATATTGCCGCTTGTGCCTGGATTACGTACCTTGCTTGCGACCCTGGTATCCATTGGTTGCGGTGCTTCAGTTGGTCAATATGGTCCACTCGCACATCTCGGCGCGCTTATTGGATCACTGGGTGCGCGTTTAGGTCGCGTTAGCGTCGAGAATCGCAGTATCGGTATTGCCTGTGGCGCGGCGGCAGCCATTTCCGCTGCATTCGACGCGCCTATAGCGGGCATTATTTTCGCCCACGAAGTGATTCTTCGGCATTTTTCCCTGCGCGCCTTCGCTCCGGTAACCGTCGCATCGAGTATTGCCTACGTCCTGATACATTTTGTTATCCATCATGACCCGATTTTTGAACTCGCCGATCCGGTTTTCATCTTTGCACCGGAGATTGCACTGTTCGTGCTGATTGGTATTGCCGGTGGATTGGTTGCGGTATTGATGATGCGATCCATCTGTCTCGCCGAGCAATTGGCCAGATTGTCGCGTCTGCCGGAATGGTTACAGCCAGCGGTGGCAGGCGCCATGCTGGCGGTAATCGCCATCTGGACACCGGGAGTACTCGGTGTAGGTCAATCGGCCTTAAGGGTCATACTCGAAGGTGGGACATCACCCTATGATCTCGGAATCTTCCTGGTGGCAAAACTGCTTGCCACAGCATTGTGTCTGGGATTCGGCTTCGTCGGTGGTGTGTTCTCCCCCGCGTTGTTGCTCGGGGTTCTGTTCGGCGCGCTATGCGGAGCGAGCTCCAACCTGTTATTCGTTGGAGTGCATAGCGATGTAGTGATCTATGCCGCCTGTGGGATGGTCGCAGTGGTCAGTCCGGTGATTGGCGCGCCGATTACCGCGATCCTGATTGTGTTCGAACTCACTCGAAACTATGACATTACGACTGCGGCGATGCTCAGCGCGGCTTTGTCCAACCTGATCTCATACCGGATGTTTGGTCGTTCCTATTATGACTACCAGTTACTGCAAGGCGGGTATGACATTTCACTTGGCCGTGTGAAGTTAATGTTGTCAGTTCGCACCGTCGGTAATCTGGTTGATTCCAATGTCCCGACGGTGAGTGAATCTTCCCAGATCGGTGATGCAGTAAAAGACATGATCAAGGCATCCGTTGACGAGATTGCCGTGCTTGATAATGCCGGTCAGTACCTCGGATTACTGCGTCTTGGTGACGCGGTGGCAACCAACGCCGATACCCCGGTAAAACAGCTTGGTAAGCTTGATGTCATGCCACTGGTTGAATCCACACCCATATGGCAGGCAATGGACTTCGCTGACAGGAGTACCATCGATCACTTCCCGGTGGTCGATGGCAACGGCATATTTCAGGGAATGGTTTCACGTCGTGATCTGGTTGCGGCCTACCTGAGTGTCGCCAGGCAGGCGCGCCGTGAACAACATGACCCGGTATAACGTGACCTCGCCAGTCACACACCGACTCATGAAATATCAGAACAAGGTGTAGATAAACGGTGCAACCGCCGATCCCTGGGCAAAGACGATCAGTACGCCGAGCAGTAGCAGGACCAGAATAATCGGCGCCAGCCAGAACTTTTTACGTTCGCGCATGAACGCCCACAAATCTTTGAAAAACTCTAACATTTACTTATTACCCTGGTTACTGTAGGCCGCCTTTTAATCAATTTTCAATGGCGGCGCAAGTGGTTCTTCGGTTATCGGCTCCAGATTGATTTTCTGGCTCACAAGCAAGAGGGGATCGATTGCGGCACCGTTCAGATATACGCTCCAGTCGGGCAGCAGGGCGACGGTCTCGCGTTGTTTCAATATGCCGATCTCAGCATCCTTGAAAACCCAGTCTTCGCTGGATACCGAAACACGTTCAAGATTATTGAATACACTGACAACGCCTGCGCCATGATAAATCACTACCCGGCTACCGCCATAGGTCTCGTCAACCGAGATAACCTGCCCGAAGGACGGGTTGACGACCTCTGATTGCGGTGCCGGGTCGAAACCCAGACCCGGAAATGCCAACAGAAGTCCGGTTCCCCTGAAATTCAGATAACCGTATTGCAGACGAATATCCTGATCTACCGGTAATACGAAGTCGAGGTCAGGTGGGCTTTCAGACTCTTCAAGCGGAAATTTCGGCATCTGATCCAGATTCTCCATATGCCGTTTTGCAACGGCTTCAAGATCTGAATCAGGCGGTGCCAGAACTTCATAAATCGGACGTTGTCCGGGGCGGACCGTGAATGTGTAGCTTTCATTTCGTTCCTCGGAGTCGATGGTGTTGACGACGTAGAACCCAGGCGCCAGATCGCGATCCAGGCCAACCACTGCGACCCAGCCCTCGGGGTGGCGTTGCACCAGCACAGGATGATTGCCAAAGAATGCCATCGGTGGTTCCGTCTCACTATGACGCAACAGTACACCGGAGATGCCCCCTGGAACCGACTCAAAATTCTCGAAGGCGGCGAGAGGCTCTGCCCATGCCGCACAGACGGCTAACATGACGACCAAAAAAGTCGAGTTCATTGATCCTTTATCCCGACAACATCCACATCCAATGAACCGTCGGCAACACGGGCATTAATTGATTGGCCCTTGCGTGCTTTGGCAACGCTTGACACCACATTGCGGGATTCATTGTCGGTTAAAATCGCGTAGCCCCGCGCCAGGGTATTGTTTGGATCGAGATGGGCCAACTGTCTGGCAGTCACGTCGATTCGTTGATGTGAAGATGACAGGCGCTGGTTGATCACTCCGGCCAGCCTGCGTTCGAGTTCATCCAGTCGCTGTCGTCGAATAACTATCGTCTTCAAGGGTGACGCATGATCAAGGGATCGAAAACATTGGTCAAGGGTTCCACAAAGGTGTGCGACTCGCTGCTGCAATAATCGCACGATGGCATCGCGGGCCTGCTCAACCCGGTGGACATGGTGACGTATTTTCTCCAGCGGATGGCGGATGCGCCCCGCCAGACGGTCGATGGCTTGCATATGGGTAGTAATTCGTCGATCGATGGCACGTTCCAGACGTGTGGTCAGTTGGGTGGTTCGCGCCATGAGGACTTCGCCGGCGGTGGCAACGTGCTGTGCTGCAGCAGTTGGGGTAGCGGCACGATGGTCGGCCACGAAATCCACCAGGGTGATATCAGTTTCGTGGCCAATACCGGCGATGATCGGAATACTGCAATCAAATACCGCCCTGACCACCGATTCGTCGTTGAATGCGGCCAAGTCCTCGAGTGAGCCACCGCCCCGGGCGATTATCAGCACATCGCATTCGGCCCGTTGCTCGGTGCGTTTCAACGCATGAACAATGGCCGATGCGGCCGCCTCGCCCTGCACAGAGACCGGGTAGATGATGACCGGTAGCCACGCCGCCCGGTGTTTCAGGGTGATGAGAATATCGCGTAAAGCTGCGCCGCCAGGCGAGGTGATAAGACCGAGTTGACGCGGGAATTCCGGCAGTGGTCGCTTGTGATGTGACTCGAATAATCCTTCGGCCTTAAGTTGCTGTTTCAATGCCTCCATGGCACGCCTCAAGTCGCCTTCTCCAGCATTTTCCATGTAGTCGACTATGAGCTGAAAATCGCCGCGGGCTTCGTACAGCGATACTCGCGCACGTAACAACACTTTTAAACCATTCGCTGGTCTCACGGCCGAGTCTAGTCGCTTTTGACGAAACAGCGCGCAGCGAATCTGCGCTTTTTCATCCTTGAGACTAAAGTAGGCGTGACCGGAGGCCGGCGTCGACAGATTGGATATTTCACCTTCGATCCACAACTCAGGGTAGCTGTCTTCGAGCAGGTGACGAACTTCGCCAGTGAATGCGGAGACCGTGTAAATACGCCGCCCTTCGAAGGCCCCCGTTAACGTCATCGGTTTATTGGGACATGGGCAAATGCCCGGCATCGGCTAGTCGGATAGACGCCGGAATAAAATTTGTGGATGTTTTGCAAGAGACCTTGATCGGATTGGACGGCGTTTGGATCAGTCTGTGTGACTGACACTTCAATGGGGGCAAATTGGTTTACCGGACTTAAGCACACGAGTATAATTCGTCGATGGAAAAGATAGAAGAAGCTCTGACATTCGACGACGTTCTGCTCGTCCCCGCATACTCGACAACGCTACCCCGGGAAGCCGCCCTTAAAGCACCGTTAACCCGGCGGATCAAGCTCAATATTCCCCTGTTATCTGCAGCGATGGATACCGTAACGGAGTCCCGCTCAGCCATTTGCATGGCACAGGAAGGCGGTATCGGCGTGATCCATCGCAACCTGCCGCCCGGTCGTCAGGCACGGGAAGTGGCGACCGTGAAGAAATTCGAGTCCGGTGTAATTACCGACCCGATCACGGTTAATCGATCGACAACCGTTCAGGAAGTGCTCGATCTCACCCGACGTAATCAGATCTCCGGCGTACCGGTACTCGATGATGACAAGCTGGTGGGTATTGTTACCAGTCGGGATCTGAGGTTCGAGCTCAAGCTCGACGCGCCCATCAGCACCATCATGACACCGAAGGAACGTCTGGTTACGGTACTGGAAGGCGCGAGCCGGGAAGAGGTCCGCGGCTTGCTGCACACCCATCGCATCGAAAAAGTACTGGTGGTGGACGACGATTTCAATCTCAAAGGTCTCATCACAGTCAAGGATATTCAGAAGTCCACGGAACACCCGTTTGCCTGCCGCGACAGCAACGGTCGTCTGCTGGTGGCGGCGGCAGTTGGTGTTGGCGCGGATTCAACGGAACGAGTCGATCGGTTGATCGAAGCAGGTGTCGATGCACTGGTCGTCGATACCGCTCACGGTCATTCCCGCGGGGTGATCAGCAAGGTCGCCGATATCAAGAAACAATACAGCGATATCCAGGTCATAGGCGGAAATATCGCCACCGAAGATGCGGCACGTGCACTCATGGATGCAGGCGCTGATGCCGTCAAGGTTGGCATCGGGCCGGGTTCGATCTGTACTACGCGGATTGTCGCCGGCGTCGGTGTCCCGCAAATCTCGGCAATTTTCGCAGTCGCACGTGCCTTGAAAGGCACCGACGTACCGTTGATTGCCGACGGTGGGGTTCGGTACTCTGGCGATGTTGCCAAGGCGATTGCAGCCGGTGCGCATACCATCATGATGGGCAGCCTGTTCGCGGGTACCGATGAATCACCGGGTGAAATCGAGTTGTATCAAGGGCGTTCCTACAAGTCCTATCGGGGCATGGGTTCGCTTGGCGCCATGCGCCTTGGCTCCAAGGACCGCTATTTTCAGGATGGTGAAAGCGATCCCGAAAAGCTGGTGCCAGAAGGTATTGAAGGCCGGGTGTCGTACAAGGGCTCAATGGTCAAGATAATTCATCAACTGATGGGTGGTCTGCGCGCCAGCATGGGCTACACCGGCTGCGCGACCCTCGACGATATGCGCGGCAACTGCAAATTTGTGAGGATTACCAATGCCGGCATGCGTGAAAGTCATGTGCACGATGTCGTTATAACCAAGGAATCGCCGAACTATCAGGGCGAGCGCTAGGATCATTCGGTTGCCTTCTTAAATATGCAAACAAACATGCAAACCCAAACGGTTCCCGATCCGCATCAGGATCGCATTCTCATCCTCGATTTTGGTGCCCAGTACACCCAACTGATTGCGCGTACCGTTCGAAGTTTGGGCGTTTATTGCGAAATCTATTCCTGCGATGTGAGTGGCGAAGCGATTCGCGCGTTTTCACCCAATGGCATTATTCTTTCCGGAGGGCCGGAATCTGCCCGCGACGAAGCCCGCTTAAGGCCTGATCCAATAGTCTATGAAATGGCTGTGCCGGTACTTGGCATCTGCTACGGCATGCAGGTGATGGCAGCCGATCTCGGCGGCCTTGTGGATACCGCAGCAGAACGTGAATTCGGTCATGCCGAGGTAAAGGTCCGTCACGGTGCGCATATTCTTGGTGATCTCGCCGATCGTCACGACGACCATGGTCAGGGAATGCTGGATGTGTGGATGAGCCACGGTGACCGGGTCACCCGCTTGCCTGATGGTTTCGAGGTGATCGGTTCGAGCGACAACGCGCCACTGGCGGCAATCGCCGATATTAATCGCGGATTTTACGGGCTGCAGTTCCATCCCGAGGTAACCCATACGCGCCTCGGTCGAGATATTCTGTCACGCTTCGTCCATGAAATTTGCGTGTGCGCATCGGACTGGCTGCCGGGAAATATCATCGAGGATCAAATCCAGCGCATCCGTCAGCAGGTTGGTCGGGATAAAGTCATTCTCGGTCTGTCCGGCGGAGTGGACTCGTCTGTAGTCGCAGCGCTGTTACACCGCGCAATCGGCGACCAGCTCACCTGTATATTCGTCGACAACGGTCTGCTCCGGCAAGACGAGGGCGACCAGGTCATGGCCACATTTGCCGAGCATCTGGGCGTCACGGTTATTCGTGTCGACGCCGAAAACCGCTTTCTCGACGCCCTCGCTAACGTCAGTGACCCGGAACAAAAACGCAAGATAATTGGTGGTGTCTTCGTTGATGTCTTCCAGGAACAGGCTGCACTGATCGAAGATGCGACCTGGCTGGCGCAAGGAACAATTTACCCTGATGTCATCGAGTCCGCTGGTTCCAAAACCGGCAAGGCCAAAGTGATTAAATCCCATCACAATGTGGGCGGGCTGCCGGAACGACTGCATCTCAAGCTACTTGAACCGTTGACCGA
Source organism: marine bacterium B5-7 (assembly GCA_021604525.1). Classification (GTDB taxonomy): domain Bacteria; phylum Pseudomonadota; class Gammaproteobacteria; order Arenicellales; family CAJQKF01; genus BQJD01. The sequence continues at coordinate 121,407 of BQJD01000011.1, forward strand.
ATTGTTCAAGGACGAAGTCCGGAAGATCGGTGCTGAATTAGGACTGCCGGCGGTGATGATCAATCGTCATCCGTTCCCGGGACCAGGGCTCGGGGTTCGCATTCTTGGCGAGGTTAGGAAGGAGTATGCCGATATTCTTCGCAAAGCCGATGCAATTTTCCTCGACGAATTGCATCGCCACCACCTGTATGATGAAACCAGTCAGGCGTTCGCGGTGTTCCTGCCGGTCAAGTCGGTTGGCGTCGTCGGCGACAACCGCGCCTATGAATACGTCATAGCGCTACGCGCGGTGGAAACCGTGGACTTCATGACCGCCAACTTCAAAGCCATCCCCTTCGAGATCCTTGCGCGAATATCCAACCGAATCATCAACGAAGTACTCGGTGTCAGCAGAGTCACCTACGACATCTCCAGCAA